>LNEJ01000080.1 GCA_001464965.1 Gammaproteobacteria bacterium Ga0074134 | reverse complement strand
CCAGGGCTACTTGAACGATGATGTACGTTTATTGTTTGAAGAAAAACCTGCGGTCATGACGTTTTCTTTTTGGGAAGAATTGGATAAAGGACATGGCCGTATCGAGACACGAAAATGCACCGTGACCGACGATATTCAATGGCTAAGAGATCGTCATCCTCAATGGACTCAATTGCGCAGCATCGTTGAGATTGAAGGGATCCGTGACATTAAAGGCCAGGTCTGCGTGGACAAGCGCTACTACATCAGCAGCCTTGCGGCGCATCCCCAGGCCGCGCTTAACGCAGTGCGCCAGCATTGGGGTATTGAAAACAAGCTGCACTGGGTGCTTGATGTCTGCTTCGGGGATGATCAAAGCCGTATTAGGAAGGGGAACGCCCCGATGAACATCGCGATGATCAAAAAGGCGGTACTGAACACGTTGCGTCTGGTGAAGAAAGACTATCCCCGGGTCAGCTTGAAAAGAATGAGAAAACTTGCAGGGTGGGATTCTGGCTTCATGGATGCCGTTCTAACAGCTAAATTTTAATGAGGGAGGAGCCCTGCGTACCAAAAAAAGCGGGCGCATTGCGCGCCCGCAGACACTCACCTACTCGGAAAAGACGTTTACAGGTTGTAGCCGCGCTCGTTGTGCTGGGTAAGATCCAGCCCTTCGGTTTCCTGTTCTTCGCTCACGCGCAGGCCGATTACCGCATCCAGCACCTTGAGGATGATAAAGGTGGCTACCGCGCAATAAGTTATGGTGATGGCAACACCCTTGAATTGGATCAATAGCTGAGCGGCGATATCCAGGTCGGCCTTGGACCCGCCCAGGCTGGCGGCGGCGAACACGCCAGTCAGCAGCGCACCGACGATGCCGCCGATGGCATGCACGCCGAAGGCGTCCAGCGAATCGTCATAGCCGAAGGCGCGTTTGATCTTGGTGGAGGCGATGAAGCACAGCACGCCTGCCGCCAGGCCAATCACCAGAGCGCCAGTGGGGCCGACGAAGCCGGAGGCCGGAGTGATGGCGACCAGGCCCGCCACCGCACCGGAGGCGATGCCCAGCACGCTGGGTTTGCCGTGTGTCAGCCACTCGCTTAACATCCAGGCCAAGGCGGCGGCGCCGGTGGCGATCTGGGTGACGGCCATGGCCATGCCCGCGGTACCATTGGCGCCAACCGCACTGCCTGCGTTAAAGCCGAACCAGCCCACCCACAGCAGAGAGGCGCCCACCAGAGTCATGGTGAGATTGTGCGGGGGCATAGCAGTGATCGGGAAGCCCTTACGCTTGCCCAGCACCAGTGCGGCTACCAGGCCTGCAATGCCAGCGTTGATGTGTACCACCGTGCCGCCGGCGAAGTCCAGCACGCCCATGTCCCAGAAGAAGCCACCATCGCCGCTCCATACCATGTGGGCAATCGGCACATAAACGATGGTCACCCAGATGGCCATGAACCACAGCATGGCGGAGAACTTCATGCGTTCGGCGAATGCGCCGACGATCAATGCAGGGGTGATGATGGCAAACGTCATCTGAAAGGTCATGAATACTGTTTCAGGCACGGTGAGGGTGAGGCTCTCCACCGTCACGCCCGACAGGAACGCCTTGCTCAATCCTCCAATAAAAGAGTTGAGGTTGGTGACGCCCTTTTCCATGCCGGTAACGTCGAAGGCCATGCTGTAGCCAAACATCATCCACAGCACTGTGACTAGAGATGTGATGGCGAAACATTGCATCATCACCGACAGCACGTTTTTGCTGCGCACCATGCCAGCGTAGAACAATGCCAGGCCGGGAATGGTCATCAGCAGCACCAATGCCGTTGAGGTCATCATCCAGGCAGTATCGCCGGTATTGGCAACGGGCGGTGCGGCGGCATCGGCCACGGCCAGGGCGGGCAAAAACGCCGCGAACAGTGATAGCAGTCCCGTCATTACGGTTTTATTTTTTGTGGTGCGTGTCATGTATATATTCCTCCGCATGTTACAGCGCGTCGGGACCAGTCTCGCCGGTGCGGATGCGGATGGCCTGCTCCAGGTTGAACACGAAGATCTTGCCATCGCCAATCTTGCCGGTATTGGCGGCCTTGGCGATGGCCTCGATCACGCGGTCAAGAAGGTCGTCGCCCACCGCGACTTCGAGCTTCACCTTGGGCAAGAAGTCCACTACATACTCCGCGCCACGGTACAGCTCTGTATGCCCCTTTTGCCGGCCAAACCCCTTGACCTCGGTGACGGTGATACCCTGCACCCCCACCTCGGACAATGCCTCACGCACATCGTCGAGCTTGAAGGGTTTGATAATGGCTGTGACCAGTTTCATACGATGACCTCATTAATGAGGCAGGGGGCTACAAGAAACGCCCCCTGCATGGGAATTAAAACTTGTAGATGGCTTGAAGAGCGGTGGAGAATTGATTGTCTGTGAACGTGCCGTCGCTCTTCAGGAAGCTCTTCTTGTCAGACTTGTCGGCGCGCACTTCCGCCCGCAATTCCACGTTTTCGGTCGGTATGTGGGCCAGCGTCAGCGTGGCCTCGTCCCACTTCTGCGTGACACCAGTGCGGTAGCCGTTCTTGTCGTCGAAGGTTTCAGCACGCAGTGCCACGCGCCATGTGTCACTGAATTTGTAATTGGCATAACCAGCCACACCCCACCACTTCGCTTTCTCGCCCAGCGTCACGGCATTTTCCTGGGTGGCGTAGTCGTAGTTGAGGATGAAGCTCAGGGCGTCGGTGACGTTCCAGGTGGCGACCAAGTCGACCAGGTTGCGCATGCCAAGATCGCCCGTGCCCAATGCGTTGTTGGCATATTCCCTGCCGCTGTGGAGCGAGCCAGCCAGGAGTAATGGCTTGACGGGGGCGGCCGAGAAGCCGACTTCCAGGGTCTTGTTCTGGTTGTTGTCTTTTTGCGCATCCCAGCCGTTGTTGACGCCGGCCATCAGCGATAGCTGGTCGCTGACGGTGTAGGTCATCCGCGCGCCCGTATGGGCGAAGGGGATGGCGTAGCCGAACAGGATGGAGCGCGAGAAGTTCAGGTTGCTGGGGCTTTTGATTACCTCGGCGCCCGCCATAGTGACAAATTTGCCGGCAATCACCATCAGCGGGCCGTTGGCATAGTGAACGTAGGCCTGTTGCACTTCCTTGGTGTTGCCGGGGCCGGCGGCGGCGACCACGTCGGCATCCGGCCCGAAGTTGAGATTGACTAATCCGCCAAACCCGTTGGAAGGCAGCTTGGATACTGTCACGTCGATCATTTGCAGGTTGAAGCTGTTGCGCGTGGTGTCGAAGACGCGGTTGGCTACGCCACTGGTGAATGCGCCAGTCCCTGACAGGCTGGTATATGAAGTATCAATATACCCCGACACATTGATACCTGACGCCCCCATGATCTGACCCAGGCTAGGCACGCCCGGCTTGTCCGGCATTTTTTCTTCTGCCGCGAGCACGGGAACGCCGGCAAGCAGGCTGACGGCAAAAAACGTATTTTTGAATGTGTTCATGATCTCCCCTTACTGTTTCCGGACGGGGCCGGGCTGTGGTTATTGAGAAAAATAACGAGAAAACGTCATATGATCCGCGTTCGCCTGGTTATTTGCAGATCCCATGCCATGGAGATATTATTTATAATAAACAATATCTTGAAAAATAAATGCGAAAGGTTAAAAAAGCCTATGCACCAATTGTGGATGATATGTGCGGGCGATCGCACCAAAACTGTGCGCCCATCATTCCCCTGTAGAAAATACCTCGAAGCTTGGCCGAACCGCCGTCCTTTGGGAAGTTCCTCTCGCCTGCAACGGCAATTAAAGAGGATTTGAAAACTCAACAACCACCGGCTAAAGCCGGTGGGTTGGAATTACGGACTGAAAGTCCGGATACGCGTCGGCTGAACGACGCGTCTATTCGGGTTCCAC
>LNEJ01000079.1 GCA_001464965.1 Gammaproteobacteria bacterium Ga0074134 | reverse complement strand
CGAATTGCCTCAAGATAAAAGTTACCCAAGGTAGTCAGGAAAAGGGATCGTTGCCTCAAGTTAAAGGTTACCGAAACAACAAGGGTAATCTGACATGGGGAAGCACGAACGACGCGCCTATCTTGAGGCGATAAGGGCACGCTACCGGCGTGCCCGCAAAGCGGGTAAAAGTGCGATCCTCAACGAATTCTGCGCCGTATGTGGTTATCACCGCAAATACGCATTACGCCTGCTGGGAGCCCAGCACAAGCGCACCAAGAAGGCGGCGCGCAAACCCGGCCCGGCCTCGCGCTATGACACGCCTGAGCTGGTTGAGACACGGCGCACGATCTGGATGGCATCTGACCAGTTGTGCAGCAAACGGCTCAAGGCGGCATTGCCGTTATGGCTACCGCACTACGAGGCGAGCTTCCATCCGCTGTCAGTGGATACGCACGCCATGCTGGACTCCATATCAGCGGCAACCATCGACCGTTTGCTCAAGCCAATTCGCGCCAAGACCGGGCGCCGTGGGTTGTCTGGCACCAAACCGGGCACGTTGCTCAAGAAGCATATTCCCATACAGGCCGGGGTTTGGGATATAACCCAGCCCGGCTTCATTGAGGCCGACACGGTGGCGCATTGCGGTGACAGTCTGGCGGGAAACTTCGTGTGGAGTTTAACCATGACCGATATCTGCACCGGTTGGACCGAGTGTCGGGCAACCTGGAACAAGGGCGCAGAGGGTGTAATGACGCAAATCAAGGCCGTTCAGGCTCTGAATTCTTGACCTGGCATTTGCTACGCTATTTCCAAAGCCACAAGCAACCCATCAAGTTCACTCGCTCACGCCCCTACCACTCGAACGACAATGTAGTGGCATAGTTAATTTGGCCACCTGATTGAGGGTGATAACATCACCCTATTGATTAACAAAGCCCAACATCGCGCCGCCTGAGCAATATCTCACCCATACCCTCGCTCAGGCTCATGTCTGGATTGGAAAATACTTGCTGGGAATGAACAAAACCCATTGGCTTACATGGGCAATACCCGGTAACGCTCACCGCTTTGCTCGTCTGAATCCGCAGGATGATTTACATCAGGACAAGTTCCGACTCACTGGCTCCTACTTCCTCCAAAACGCCGGGGTCAGCAGCACCAGTAGCGTGAACACCTCAAGGCGTCCCAGGAGCATGGCGAAGCTCAGTATCCAGATGCCGACATCATTGACGATGGTGAAATTCATCGTCACTGCGCCGAGGCCGGGGCCGCCGAGGTTGAGGCAGGTGGCGACGCCGGAGAAGGCGGTGACTATGTCCAGCCCGGTGCCCATCAGGGCCAGCGACAGAATGACAAAGCTGGTGATGTAAAGGACGGAGAATCCCCATACGGCTTCAACGATACGGTCCGGCAGCGAACGCTCGCCGATTTTGACGGGTATGATGGCGTTGGGATGGATCAGGCGCAGGATCTCGCGGGTGCCCTGCTTGTAGAGCAGCATGATGCGCACCACTTTCATCCCGCCTGCGGTCGAACCGGCGCAGCCGCCGATGAAGCCGATGGCAATCAGCAATGCGGGCAGGAACAACGGCCAGGATGCGAAGTCCGCCGTCAGAAAACCGGTACTGGTAATCATGGTGACCACCTGGAGGGAACCATAGCGCAATGCGCTCCATATGTCCGGATACTTTTGCGTGGTCATCAAGACCACGACGACTATCGCTATTATCGCGGTGACGATGCCGATGAAGGCGAGCGCCTCGGCGTCGCGCCAATAGTGGCGGATATCCCGCTCCCGCCATGCCATGAAATGCACCGCGAAGTTGAACCCGCCGAGCAGCATGAACACGGTAGCAATAGCGTCAATGAGCGCACTGTTGAAGTGGCCAAGACTGGCGTCATGGGTGGAGAAACCGCCAGTGGAAATGGTGGCGAAGCTGTGGCCGATGGCATCGAACAGGCTCATCCCGGCCAGCCAGTAAGCCAGCGCGCAGGCCACCGTCAAACCTAGATAGATGTACCACAAGGCGCGCGCCGTTTCGGTAATGCGGGGGGTGAGCTTGTTGTCTTTCATAGGTCCCGGCGTTTCGGCGCGATAGAGCTGCATGCCGCCAATGCCGAGCATGGGGAAAATGGCCACCGCCAGAACCACGATACCCATCCCACCGAGAAATTGCAGTTGCTGCCGGTAGTAGAGGATGGATTGCGGCATGTGATCGAGACCGACCATCACTGTTGCGCCGGTGGTAGTGAAGCCCGATACTGATTCAAAAACAGAGTCGGTGAACGACATGTGCGGATGTTCGGCGAGCATGAACGGCAGGGCGCTGACCATACTCAACGCCGTCCAGAAAATCACCACGATCAGAAAGCCGTCGCGCAGACGTAGCTCCTTACGGTAGGAACGCACCGGCAGCCAGCATAGAAAGCCTGCCAGCAGCGTCAACGCGAAGCCCAGAAGAAAGGATTGTGCGGTGTGGTCGTCGTACCAGAATGACACCGCCACCGGCGGCAGCATGGTAATGCTGAACAGCATCAACAAAAGACCGAGTATTCGCTGTATGGCGGAGAGTTGCATTTTTCAGCAGCTAATACACAAAAAGCAAACCAGAAAACCGGTGGAACGCCATACTATGCCTCATCATTTTTGATTATCGTTACTTTCAACCTTGAAACCCCTTTCATTTTCACAAATAACACGAAATTCACGAAATAAAGCAAAAGATGGATTGCCTCAGCAATTCACCAGATGGGGGATTAGTGGAATAGTGATATACACTTTTAATATTCTCGTGTTTTTTCGTGAGTTTCGTGGATAACCAAGTTTTTCGGGCTTAAAGAAACGTCGCGCTTACCTGGAACATCCGCTCCACGTCACGGATACGGGTTTTGTCGACCAGAAACAGGATGACGTGATCTTCCGCTTCGATCACGGTGTCGTGATGGGCGATAATGACCTCGTCACCGCGCAGGATGGCGCCAATGCCGGCGCCTGGCGGCAGTTTGATGTCCTGAATGGCGCGCCCCACCACTTTTGATGATTTGCGGTCACCGTGCGCCACGGCCTCCAGAGCCTCCGCCGCGCCGCGCCGCAACGAGTGAACCGCCGCGACATCGCCGCGCCGCACATGGGCCAGCAGACTGCCGATCATCGCCTGGTGAGGTGATATTGCGATATCGATCGTGCCGCTTTCCACCAGATCGACATAAGCGGAGCGGTTGATCAACGCCATCACTTTGCGCGCGCCCAGGCGCTTGGCGAGCATGGCGGAGAGAATATTATCCTCGTCGTCATTGGTCAGCGCGCAAAATACATCGGTGGCCTCGATATTTTCTTCGCGTAACAGATCTTCATCGGTGGCATCGCCGAGCAGGACGATGGCCTTTTTCAGCTCTTCGGACAGGGCGCGGGCGCGTTTTTGGTTATGTTCGATGACCTTGATCTGGTAATCATTTTCCAGCGCCCTGGCCAGGCGTTTTCCGATATTGCCGCCACCCGCGATCATCACGCGCTTGATGGGGCTATCCAGCCGCCGCAGTTCCCCCATCACCGCACGGATGTCCTTGCGGGCGGCGATGAAAAACACTTCGTCATCCACCTCGATAACGGTGTTGCCCTCGGGAACGATAGGCGCATCGCGGCGGAAGATGGCGGCAACACGCGTCTGAACACCTGGCATGTGTTCGCGCAGAGTGCGTAGCTCTCGCCCCACCAGCGGCCCATCATGGTAGGCGCGCACCGCCACCAGCCGCACCTTGCCGTGCGCAAAATCGAGCACCTGGAGCGCGCCTGGGTATTCGATCAGGCGTTGGATATAATCCGTCACCGCCTGGTCGGGGCTGATCAGGAAGTCGACGGGAAGCGCGTCATTGGCGAATAATTGGGGATGATTGAGATATTCGTTGGAGCGCACGCGCGCTATCTTGGTGGGAGTACGGAACAGCGTGTATGCCACCTGGCACGCCACCATATTGGTTTCATCGCTGTTGGTGACGGCGAGGATCATGTCCGCATCCTCAGCTCCCGCGCGCCGCAGCATCTCGGGATGGGAGGCCTCGCCGCACACGGTGCGCAGGTCAAAACGGTCCTGGAGGTTTTGCAGGAGATCCTGGTTGGTATCCACCACCGTGATATCGTTGGCCTCGCTGACCAGATTGGCGGCTACCGACGAACCTACCTGGCCTGCGCCGAGGATGATGATTTTCATGTCAGGCTAAAATCCGAAAACAAGGCCGGCAATCTTATCACTGATCCACCGCTTCTTGTACATCGCCGATACTGATCCCCAGCGCCCGCATTTTGCGATACAGATGGGTGCGCTCCATACCCGCCAGTTTAGCCACCTTGGTAATGTTGCCACCCGTCTCGCGCAGTTGATATTCCAGATAGGCCTTTTCAAAGCGGTCGCGCGCCTCGCGCAAGGGCAAATCAAAGCCCAGTGTTGATGTCGCGGTTACACTGGCAGGCGCTTCGCCCAATGCGGCCTCCACTTCATCGGCGCCGATTTCGGCGCCTGTCCCGAGAATCAGCAGACGCTGCACCAGGTTTTTCAATTCGCGGACGTTGCCTGGCCATGGATAATTGCGCAGGCGGTTTTGCGCCGCCATGCTGAAACGGCGGTAGGGCAAATTGTCCTGGCTGACGAAGACATTCATGTAATAGTTGAGTAATTCGGGAACGTCTTCGCAATGTTCGCGTAACGGGGGCACGCGTAACGGCACCACATTCAACTGGTAATAAAGGTCTTCACGGAAGCGCTTGGCCTGGACATCCTGCGCCAGATCGTGGTGCGTGGCGGCCAGAACGCGCGCGTCGAGCTTCACCGGCTCGCTGCCGCCCACCCGCATGAAAGAGCGGCTTTGCAGGGTGCGCAGCAGGCGCGCTTGCAGCGCGGCATCCATATCACCGATCTCATCCAGGAATAGAGTGCCACCATTGGCTTGCTCAAAGCGCCCGTAATGAATCTTTCCGCCTTCTTCACTGCCAAACAATTCGATGGCTGGATTGCCCTGCGGAACACCAGCATCAATAAACGGACCATCGCGGCGCATGCTGTTGGCGTGCAGATAACGGGCAAACAGCTCCTTGCCGCTGCCCGGTTCGCCAGTGATCAGCACCCAGGCGTCATGCTGGGCAATACGTTTGGCCTGTTCGCGCAGCTGGTGCATTACCGTACTGTGGCCCACGGGTTCTGTTACCGTCTGATCGTGGCGCCGCAAGCCGAGGTTTTCCCGGCGTAGCCTGTCGGCCTCCAGCGCGCGCTTGATGGTCAGCAGCAGCTTGGCCATCGACAATGGCTTTTCCAGAAAATCGTAGGCGCCCAGACGGGTAGCCTCCACTGCGGTTTCCACCGTGCCGTGTCCGGACATCATGATGACTGGCGGCAACGCATCGCCTTCTTCGGCCCCCCACTCCTTGAGCAGCGAGATGCCGTCGATGTCCGGCATCCAGATGTCCAGCAACACCAGATCGGGACGGCGTTCGCGCCGCGCGCGCCGCGCCGCCTCGCCGTTTTCCGCGATAGCGACCTCGTATCCTTCGTCAACCATGATTTCCTTGACCAGTTCGCGAATGTCGCGCTCGTCGTCCACTACCAGGACATAAGCCATACTCATGCGCCGCTCTTCCTCGTATCCTGTGTGCCATCATTAGTGGTTGCTCCAGCGCTTTGCAGCGGGAGACGCACCACGATACAGGCGCCATCGCCGGGGACATTTTCCGCCCACACCACGCCGCCATGTTCTTCAACGATTTTTTTCACAATCGCCAGCCCCAGCCCGCCGCCCTTGGCTTTGCTGCTCACGCCGGGCTCGAAAAGCCGGGCAAGAATCTCCGGTGTGATGCCTGGGCCATTGTCCTGCACGCGCAGTTCGACGCTCTGAATATCCGGCTCGTGCAGCCATTGCGTGGTAATGGTAACGCAACAACCGGCGTTTTCACCGATGGCATCGAGGGCGTTTTTGATGAGGTTGTGCAGCAATTGCCGGAAGCGCCCGGCATCGGCCTCGATGCGCGGCAGATGCGGATCAAGCTGTGCCTTGGTCCGTATCCGTGCATCACCACGATAGAGATCCAGCACCTCGTTGATGAGGCGATTCAGATCCAGCGGATGCAACATCAGTTTTGGCGCGCGCGCATAATCGGAAAAGGCCTTGACCATTTCCTGCATGGCCTGCACCTGCTGGATGATGGTATGGGTGGAGCGGTCCAGCACATCCGCGTCATCTGCGTTCATGGTTTTGAGGTACTTATGCCGCAGACGCTCGGCGGAAAGCTGGATAGGCGTGAGCGGGTTTTTGATCTCGTGCGCCAGGCGCCGTGCCACTTCACCCCATGCCGCATCACGCTGGGCCTGGATCAAATTTGTGATGTCATCGAACACGATCACATGCCCTCCCGTCTCGCCTTCTGTGTCGGACAGCGGTGCGCCGCGGCACATCAATACCTGCCGTCCACCCGCGCCGAACAACACCACTTCCTCGCGCCATTCCCGCGGCATGCCCGTCAAATGCGGCGCAAGCGCCTTGGCAAAACCGCTAAGATGAGGATAGACACCACCAAGCTGATCGAGAGGTTCGCCAATAATATTATTGTCGAGATCCGCGCCAAGAATCTGGCTTGCGGCAATGTTTGCCGTGCGCGGAATATGTTGCCCATCCAATGTCAGCACACCGGAAGACAGCCGGTCCAGCACCGCTTCCAGATAGGCGCGCTGTGTTTCGGCCTGTTGATGGCTGCGCTGAGCCTCGTCTCGGGCGAGCGAGATTTTGTGCGTCATATCGTTGAATGACTGTACTAGAAAACCCAGCTCGTCATGGCTGGGCAGCGACGGCAGCCGCTGGTCATAATCGCCCGCCGCTACCGCGCGCGTACCCAGCGCCAGCACCCGCACCGGCTCCGTCAAACGCCGCGCCGAAAAGAATGCGGCCCAAACCGCCATCAGCACACTGAGCCACAACACCAGCGACAAGGTCAGGGTAAAGCTGAGCTTGAGCGGTTCGCGCATATAGCCCAGCTCCTGGTACCGGGCATAAACGGATTGCACACCCTCGGCCAGCTCACTCATGCGCCCAGCGACCGGGAACAGCCCCTGCAGCAGGCGCGGCGAAGTACCGGGATCGAGGCTAGGTACTGGCACCACCGCCCGCACATAAAGGCCGGTGTCGCGGATCGGATCGAGTCCAACATAGGTGATTCCCTGCCGCACCCTCTGCAATATCGCCTCACTGGGCTGAGTAGGGGCGGCCATGGTTGGGTCATCGCTGCTAATGGCGAGAATGTGGCCGTGCGGAGTCAGCAAAGTAAGATCCGAAGCCCCGCTGCGCTGGCGCAATTTATCCAAATCGAAAATAGCTTGTCCATTGGAGACACCCTCCATTTCACGAGCCATCAATTCGGTTTGCCGCAACTGGTCGCTCATACGTGCATCGAGCGTAGTGCGGCTCAATTCCAGCGCGTCACCCAGGGCCTTTTCGATGCGCACGTCAAACCAGCTATCAATCCCGCGCCGTAAAAAATCCAGCGAGAAATAATACACCAGCGATACCGGCACCACGGAGAGGATCACGAATATGACCACCAGCCGCGCGGTGAGCCGCGACCCCACCACTCCGGCCCGGTACTGGCGCACCAAGCGGTACAGATTGGCGGCAATCAAGCCCACCAGGATCACCAGCTCCAGGACGTTGATCGCCAGCAGGACGGAATAGAGACGGCCAAAATCCGCCGAATTCTGCGTCGCGCTGCTCATCATGTAAAGCGACACAAGCAGCAGCACAAACAGCAGAATCACCGGCACAATGCCCGATCCAGTGCGTTTCAGAGCCGCAATGGCCATGTATACCACTCACTGCTTACGCGCCATCCGGCGTAGATATAGGCCAACAAACGGATCGGCACCGGCAGCGCCTCGATATCCAGGCGAGTGCGCAACCGCGCCTCGTATGCTTCACCGGCTCTGAGCAATTGCTGGTCGAGCATTGGAAAATCATCAATCGCGCCCAGCACGTCCAGGGCCACGTGCAGCGTTGGAAAACCGTTTTGTATGCCGGTATTGAGGTTCTTGATCTGGTATTGACGCGTCAGTGCGTGATAGGAAATCTGATAGCGTTGTGTTACGGCGGCTATTTGCTCGTTCCAGAGATATTGCCGTTTACGCCACACCTCGATGTCCATCGCGATGGTCAGCGGTATACCTTTGTGCAGCGCATCCAGCATGCGGTCGCTGAGCTGATAGTCGATGCGGGCGTCGAGCCGGTATACCTTGTCGACCAGCTCCGTCTCCACGCCGCGCACGGTAAATTCGCCGTTCGAGTTTTCGGCCAAAGCGGTGCCGAAGCACATCAGGCCGATCATGAACACGACCAGCGTTGATAAGTAGGGATTGCCGTGCCGGTTTTTCATAAGCCCCTTAACAACGAAGTCCTATGGCTTTTGCAAACACGCATAATAAAACCCGTCCATGCCGTTCTCACCAGGCAGGATCTGCCGCCCGGCTTCCCTTGGATTTCCCCATGAAGCATCGATAGCCTTTTCGCACGCATCCGTTTGCGCCGTCAGAAAGTGCGTTATCTGTTGCTCATTTTCCTGTGGCAGTATGGAACAGGTGGCGTACAAAAACATCCCCCCCCGCTTCAGCAAGGGCCATAGTGCCTGCAGCATGCGCCCTTGCAATTCAGCCAGTGCCGCGATATCACCTGGCCTGCGCAGGACCTTGATATCGGGATGACGGCGTATCACGCCCGTCGCCGAGCATGGCGCATCGAGCAGAATGCGGTCGTACATGACGCCATCCCACCACGCGGCAGGCTGGGCGGCATCGCCCTCGATCAGGCGAGCCTGCAAATGCAGGCGCCGCAAATTTTCGTTCACGCGCTTCAGGCGTGCGGCATCGCTATCCAGTGCCGTGAGATCAATGCCGGGCTGCGACTCCAGGATATGCGCCGCCTTGCCACCCGGCGCCGCGCAGGCATCGAGCACACGCTGGCCGGGCTGGACATCGAGCAACGTTGCTGCGAGCTGGGCCGCGCTGTCCTGCACCGACACCCATCCCTCGCTGAATCCGGGCAGGCGTTCAACATCGATGGGTTGCTCCAGAGTAATCCCGTGCGGTGTATGCGGCGCAGGGCACGCGGCAATGCCGGCATCTATCAGCACGCGCAGATAGGCGTCGCGCTCCCTATGGCGGGCGTTGACGCGCAGCGCCATCGGCGGACGCTGGTTATTGGCCGTGACGATAGCCTGCCAGTCGCGCGGCCAGGCATTCTTGATCAATTCCAGCAACCATGCGGGATGGGCCAGCGCCGCCGCTTCGTTTTGGTCCACCTCTTCCAGCAGATGGGCGCTATCGCGCAAATAATTGCGCAATACGGCGTTCACCAGCCCGCCCGCCCACGGCTTACCCAAGCCCCTGGCCGCTGCCACCGTCTCGGCCACCGCAGCATGATCCGGCACGCGCATGTAGATAATCTGATACAAGCCCAGCAGCAGCAAGCCGCGCACATCCGCATCGCGCTCTTTCAGCGGCTTGCTCAACAGCCGCTCCAATATCGCGGCCAGCCGCGGATACCAGCGCAACACGCCGTAACACATTTCCTGCGCCAATGCGCGTTCCCCGTCCTGACGCAGCTGGGCAAGAGCGGGCGCAAGAACCCCCCCCAGCGAACGCCCTTTGCCCAATACCTGGGCCAATACCTTCGCGGCGGCGGTTCTTGATTTCATTTAACCTAAAAACGGCAGTTGGACGGGGTGGAGTGCGCAACGACGCGGAATGGTTGTTCCATTCCAAGGAGTTGCAACGCTGCCATGCGCACTGAAAATCGTGCAATCCGCCCCGTAGCGGACTCACCAAACGAGTGAGCCTGCAGGGCAGAATAAAATTTATTAGAAACATATTGCTAGCCGTCCAGAGAAGCGGTCAACTGCCGTTTTTAGGTTTAAACAAAATGCCTGTGGTGACCCAATCACGATGGGCGTTCAAAAAATCGGCAACCGGCATGGGACGGCCTCCTGGCACCTGGAGCTGGAGCAAGCGCAGAATGCCGCTGCCTGTGGCGACATCAATGCCCTCCTTTCCGGCGGACAAGATAGTGCCAGGGGATTGTTGACCGGCATCGCCTGCCACCACCCGCGCCGCCCAGACATGCAGCGGCGTCTCACCCAACTGGCTGCGCGCCACCGGCCAGGGATTGAATGCGCGCACCTTGCGTTCCAGCTCCACGGCGGGCCGCGACCAATCAATCACCGCCTCAGCCTTGTCAATCTTGGCGGCATAACAGGCCAGGCTGTCATCCTGCTTCGTTGCTTGCGCCGTGCCATTCTCAAGCTGTTCCAGCACCGGCAGCAGCGTCTGCGCGCCCAGCGCCGCCAGCCGGTCGTGCAGGGTTTGCGTGGTGTCATCCGGCAGGATGGGGCAGGATACGCGCGCCAGCATGGCACCGGTGTCCAGGCCCGCATCCATTTGCATGATGGTAATGCCGGTCTCGGTATCGCCCGCCAGGATAGCGCGCTGGAGCGGCGCCGCACCGCGCCAGCGCGGCAGCAGCGAGGCGTGTATGTTCACGCAGCCCAGGCGCGGCGCCTCCAGCACTGGAGGTGGCAGTATCAGGCCATAGGCGACCACCACCATCAAATCAGCCTGCAAGCCTTGCAGCCGCGCCTGCTCTTCCGCGGACTTGAGGCTGGCTGGCTGGTGCACCGGAATACCGTGCTCAAGCGCCAGCTGTTTGACCGGGCTGGCAGTGAGTTTGCGGCCCCGGCCTGCCGGGCGATCCGGCTGGGTATATACCGCGCACACCGTATGCTTCGTCGCGAGCAATGCCCGTAACGGTGCGACGGCGAATTCAGGGGTACCGGCAAAGATGATGTTGAGCTTGGATTTCAATGTTTTCTACTTAATGATTTGATGCTATGTATCGTCCACGAAAGACACGAAAGGCACGAAAGGCACGAAAGGCACGAAAGGCACGAAAGGCACGAAAGGCACGAAAGGCACGAAAAAATGGGGGGGTTGCTGGCACAGAAATACGCCTGGGCCTAATACTGGCATCTGGGAACAACAGTCGAACAGATTGTGCCATGAAGTTTTTTCGTGCCTTTCGTGTCTTTCGTGGACTGCACCTTCCTATTGGGCGTGCGCAACATCTGCTATAACGTCTGGCGGCGCACTTTTTCCAGCTTTTTGCGGAGACGCTGCCGTTTTAACTCCGACAAATAATCGACAAACAACTTGCCGTCCAGGTGATCCATCTCGTGCTGAATGCACACGGCCAGCAGATCGTTGGCTTCCATCTCAAATGATGCGCCATCGCGGTCCAACGCGCGCACCCTGATGAACTTGGCACGCTGCACAGGTTCGTAAATCCCCGGCACCGAGAGACAGCCTTCCTCCATCTGCTCTACGCCTTCCTTGTGCAGGATTTCCGGGTTGACCAGACATAGCGGCGCATCACGCTGTTCCGAAATATCAATGACGAGCACACGCAGGGCGACATTAACCTGGGGCGCCGCCAGGCCAATGCCCGGCGCCTGATACATGGTCTCGAACATATCGTTGATCAAGGCGCGGAGTTTACCATCAACCTTGGCGACCGGGGCAGCCTTGTTGCGCAGCCGCGGATCGGGATAATGCAGGATTGGAAGAATAGCCATCAGATAACCATTAACTTAATGCAATATGAGTCCGATATAAGTAAGTGATCATAATAGATAGGCGTTCTATGCGCCACACTCAATAAGGACGATTATGTTTACCAAAAAGACCTTGGCGGGCCTGTGTTTCGCGCTCCTGGCCTGGACCGCCGCCGTGCCAGCCGCGCTGGCGGATACCGTGGCGCTCAACCCCGATCATCCCAACCGCTACAAGGTGGTCAAGGGCGATACGCTGTGGGACATCTCCGCACGCTTCCTGCGTGACCCTTGGCGCTGGCCGGATGTATGGCATATCAACCCGGAGATCAAAAACCCGCACTTGATCTATCCAGACGACGTGATCGTGCTACGCATGCAGGACGGAAAGCCGGTGCTGCAGATCGAACGCGCTCCACAACCGGCGGACATGCCATCAAACCTGCCGACGGTAAAGCTGACTCCCCAGATCCGGGTTTCCGGCATGAACAATGCCATCCCAGCCATCGCTATGGATGCCATTGAACCCTTCCTGTTGCGCGTACGCGTGGTCAGCGCAAGCGAAACCGAGAACGCGCCTTATGTCGTGGCTTTCGAGGAAGGCCGCCTGGCGACCGGCACGGGGAGCAAGATATATGCGCGCAGGATGGCGGATGCAACCACCACCCGTTTTAGCATCTTTCACCGCGGCAAGGCATACCGCAACCCCGGCGCCAAAAAAGAAGACATCCTGGGTTACGAGGCCATCCAGGCCGCCGAGGCTAGCGTGGAGCGCGCGGGCGATCCCACGACATTACGCATCACCAAAGCCTATCGTGAGACTTTGATTGGCGATAATTTGTTCCCGCAAGAGGACAAGGACGCCAGCCGGGATTTTTTCCCGCACGCACCGGAAAAACCCATCACCGGGAATATCATTGCGGTAACGGACGGTGTATCCAAAATCGGCCGGTACCAGGTGGTAGTGCTCAACGTAGGCGCGCGGGATAGCATGGAGCCTGGCCATGTGCTGGCCGTGCTACAGTCCGGCGCCACCGTACGCGATATGATCAAGCCGGGCGCGAATAATATGGTACGGCTGCCTGACGAGCGTGCCGGCCTGCTCATGGTGTTTCGCACCTTCGAGCGTGTGAGCTACGCCCTGGTCATGCAGGCGGAACGGGATATCCGGCTGTATGATATGGTGAAAAATCCGTAGCCAGCGATGGTGGGGTGCTCTGATCCTGAAGAGCAACAAATGGCAGGGACTACCAGCCTATGACTCATGACAACAACAACCTAGGCTATTGGCTGGCCCTGCTGAAGGCGCCGGGCGTAGGTCCCGCCACATTCCTGACGTTGCTCGACCATTATTCGACGCCCCGTGCCATTTTCGAGGCCGCCCCAGAGCAAGTGGCGTCATGCGGCATACGCGACGCAGCGGCGCTCGCCAGCTACCTGCGCAAACCCGATTGGGCCGCAGTGGAAAAAGACCTTGCCTGGGGGGAGCTGCCGGACAACCACATACTCACGCTCCATGATCCTGCTTACCCTGCACAACTGCGCGAAATCGCCAGCCCGCCGCCGATCCTGTTCGTGCACGGCGACCCGGCGGTGCTGGCAACGCCGCAATTGGCGCTGGTGGGCAGCCGTAACCCCTCTGCCGCCGGGCGGGAGATCGCTCACGACTTTGCAAGACACCTGTGCGGCGCGGGACTCACCATCACCAGCGGCCTGGCGCTGGGCGTCGATGCCGCCAGCCACCAGGGCGCGCTCGATGCGGAGGGCCTCACCGTCGCCGTCACCGGCACTGGCCTGGACCGCGTCTACCCGGCCCGGCACCGCGATCTGGCGCACCACATCGCCCAGCGTGGCGCGCTGGTCTCCGAATTTGCGCCCGGCACCCCGCCACTGGCCGAACACTTCCCGCGCCGCAATCGAATCATCAGCGGCCTGAGCCTGGGCACATTGGTAGTGGAGGCCGCGCTCGCCAGCGGCTCGCTAATCACCGCGCGCCTGGCGGCGGAGCAGGGCCGCGAGGTGTTCGCCATTCCCGGCTCCATCCATAACCCCCTGGCGCGCGGCTGCCATTCCCTGATTCGATCAGGAGCAAAACTGGTCGAAAACGTTCAGGATATCCTTGAAGAACTGAGTCCAATAGTATCGGACGTGGTCTATAACACTGTATTATGTTCCGGTGAACGCGCTGACACTGGACTTAATCTTGACGATAACTCATTGAAATTACTTGATTGCATTGACTTTGCCCCCACCTCCATAGATGCGCTGGTGGAGCGCAGTGGATTGACGCCGGAGCAGGTTTCCTCCATGCTTTTGGTATTGGAATTGCATAATATAGTTGAATCGGCATCGGGCGGATGCTACACCCGCCGGGTTAAAGGCTAAGCGCAGGAGGTCCTGAAATGAAAGAAAATGTGTTGGATGTCCTGATGTACCTTTTCGAGAATTACCTCGACGGCGAGCTGGAAACCGCCCCTGACCAGGAGGCGCTGAAAAAGGAGCTCATCGAGGCCGGCTTCCATTATGGCGAGATCGACAAGGCCTTCACCTGGCTGGAAGGCATGGCGCAGATGCGGGAAAACGCCGTACCGACCATGCTCACCACCAGCCACTCGATCCGCGTCTTCACCCATCACGAGGCGAACCGGCTCGACCTGGAGTGCCGTGGTTTTCTGCTGTTTCTGGAACAGCTCGGCGTGCTTGATCCCGCCAACCGCGAGCTCGTAATCGACCGCGTTATGGCCCTGGAGAGCGAGGAAATCGACCTCGCCCAGCTCAAGTGGGTCATCCTCATGGTGTTGTTCAACCAGCCCGGCCAGGAGGCGGCTTTCGCCTGGATGGAAGACCTCGTGTTCGACGAGATGCCCAATAATTTACACTAATCACACTAGCATGCCGCACGTTACAGGCGGCAAGCGCGGGTTTCGGCCATCGCTTGCTGCCTGTGGCTTTTTGCGGCTGTTATCCATGGCCACATAATTTATGCCCAAAAATCTCCTTATCGTAGAATCGCCCGCCAAGGCCAAGACCTTGAAAAAGTACCTAGGCAAGGACTTCGATATCCTCGCTTCCTACGGCCATGTGCGCGACCTGCTGCCCAAAGAGGGCGCTGTCGATCCGCAACATGACTTCGCCATGAAATACCAGACCATCGAAAAGAATGCAAAACACGTCGATGCCATCGCCAGCGCCATGAAAAAGGCCGACGTGCTCTATCTGGCGACCGATCCGGACCGTGAGGGCGAGGCCATTTCCTGGCATCTCCTGGAAATACTCAAGGAAAAGAAACTGCTCAAGGACAAGCCCGTGCATCGCGTGGTTTTCTATGAGATCACCAAACGCGCCGTGAACGAGGCCGTGGCGAACCCGCGCGAGGTGTCCATGGAGCTGGTTAATGCCCAACAGGCACGCCGCGCGCTGGATTACCTGGTGGGCTTCAACCTCTCCCCGCTGCTGTGGAAGAAAATCCGCCGCGGCCTCTCCGCCGGGCGTGTACAAAGCCCGGCACTGCGCATGATTGTCGAGCGCGAGGAAGAGATCGAAAAATTCGTCACGCGCGAATACTGGACGATCCTGGCCAGTCTCGCCAAAAAGGGCGACCGCTTCAGCGCCAAACTCATCCAGTATCAAGGCGAAAAAATCAGCCAGTTCAGCGTCACCGATGGCGAGCAGGCCGCCAAGATCGAGGAGGAATTGCTGCGCGCCGCAGCGGGCGCCCTGGTGGTCGCCAAGGTGGACAAAAAGCAGCGCAAACGCAATCCTTCACCGCCGTTCACCACCTCGACATTGCAACAGGAGGCATCGCGCAAACTGGGCTTTACCGCCCAGCGCACTATGCGCCTCGCCCAGCAGCTCTATGAAGGTATCGACATCGGCGGTGGCGCGGTGGGCTTGATCAGCTACATGCGTACCGACTCGGTGAGTCTGGCGCGCGAGGCGCTGGACGAGATCCGCGAGCTCATCGCCAGCCGTTTCGGCAGCGACAACGTGCCGAAAGAGCCGCATTTTTACAAAACAAAATCCAAAAACGCCCAGGAGGCCCACGAGGCGATACGTCCCACTGCCGCGGAGCGCGTCCCGGAGTCGATCAAGGACAGCCTGACCGCCGATCAGTACAAGCTGTATGACCTGATCTGGAAACGCACCATCGCCTGCCAGATGATCCATGCCACCCTCGATACCGTGAGCGTCGACATGAGCGCTGGCGAAGGCAATCTGTTCCGCGCCAACGGCTCCACCATAGTCCACCCCGGCTTCATGGCGGTGTATCAGGAGGGCGTGGACGACAGTAAGGAAGAAGGCAAGGAAGGCGAGAAGGAAGGAGAAGATGAGCGCCGCCTTCCCGTACTGCTGGCCGGTGAAAAGATTGATCTGCTTGGCATCCAGCCGGAACAGCACTTCACCGAGCCACCGCCGCGTTATGGCGAAGCCAGTCTGATCAAGGCGCTTGAAGAACACGGCATCGGCCGCCCCTCCACCTATGCGAGCATCATCTCCACGCTCCAGCAGCGCGAATATGTGGAGCTGGACAAGCGGCGCTTTAAACCTACCGACGTGGGGCGCATCGTCAACAAGTTCCTCACCGAATATTTCACGCGTTATGTGGATTACGACTTCACCGCCCATCTCGAAGACGAGCTCGACGCGGTGTCGCGCGGTGAAAAAGACTGGATTCCTCTCATGCGCGACTTCTGGTCACCTTTCAAGGCTCAGGTCGATACTACTGAGGAGAACGTCAAGCGCCAGGATGTCACCCAGGAGGCGCTGGACGAAGCCTGCCCTAAATGCGGCAAACCGCTCTCGATCCGCCTCGGAAAACGCGGGCGGTTCATCGGCTGCACCAGCTACCCGGAGTGCGATTACACCCGCAATCTCAATGAAGAAGCGGGTGCTGTGGCAGAGCCCGAGGTCGTGGAAGGCCGCACCTGCCCCAAGTGCGACTCTCCGCTTATCTTCCGCCAGGGCCGCTACGGCAAGTTCATCGGCTGCAGCAATTACCCTGCCTGCAAGCACATCGAACCTCTGGAGAAGCCCGCCGACACTGGCGTGGAATGCCCGCAGTGCCACAAGGGCACCCTGCTCAAGCGCAAGTCACGCTACGGCAAGATCTTCTACTCCTGCTCCACCTACCCGGACTGCAACTACGCCGTGTGGAACGAGCCCCTCAACGAGCCCTGCCCAAAATGCCAATGGCCGGTGATGACCATCAAAACCACCAAGCGCCGCGGCACGGAAAAGGTCTGTCCGCAAAAGGAATGTGGCTATGCCGAACCCTATGAGGCAGGGGAAGCAGCGGAATCTTGAGCCTGGAACGGCGCGCTTGACCGTTTTTAGGATAATACATGGACTCATCTGTTTGATGAGTCCATCACTGTGCCCGAGCGGAAAAATAGGGCGCTACCGCCCATAAGCCGAAGTTGGCCTCACCCCTTCTCCATCACCCCCTTATCCAGCAACAAATCCAGCGTAAACCTCACCCCAAACCCGGTGATGTCGGTAGGAATATGCGCCAGGCCGCCCTTGCTGTTTCCTGCCGCGAGGTCGATGTGCAGCCAGGGGATATCATCCTTGACGAAGCGGCTCAGGAAGCGTGCGGCGAGGATGTGGTCGGCTTCGCCGGTGAGGGTGCATTGCTTGATGTCGGCGATGTCACTTTCCAGCTCCTTGTCATAGTCGGCATCGGTGGGGAAGGGCCAGACGCGCTCGCCGCTTTGGCGTCCGGCCTCAATGATGTCCGGGATCAGTGCAGCGCGGTTGGTGAAGGCGCCGCTGTAGCGTGTGCCCAAGGCGTAGACGCAAGCGCCGGTGAGGGTGGCGTAGTCGATGATCAGGCTGGGGTGTTCGGCGCTGGCCATGGCCAGGGTGTCGGCGAGAATCATGCGGCCTTCGGCATCGGTATGCACCACTTCAATAGTGGTGCCGTTGCTGGCGGTGACTACGTCATTCTGTTTGTAGGCCTTGGGGCCGATGTGGTTTTGCGCCAGCGCCAGCCAGCAGTGCACGGAAAAATCCGCCTTGAGCCGTGTCAGCGCCAGCAGGGTGCCGAGCGCCACGGCGCTGCCTTCCATATCTTCGTGCATGCCGAACATGCTCTTGGCGGGCTTTAGGTTGTTGCCGCCGGTGTCGTAGCAGATGCCTTTGCCGACCAGGGCGAGCCTTTTTTTGGTGGCTTTTTCAGACCCCCGTTTTGCATTGGCACCACGGTTTTTGGGCGAGTAGCACAACTGCACGATGCAGGCATCGTCATCGGCGCTACCCTGGGCAACGGCGAGAAACGCCCCGGCGCCCTGGCGGCGCAGGGTCTTGATGTCGAAGAGATGGACGTTCCAGCCATTCTCCTCCGCCAGTTCGGTGATGCGCTCAAGATAATGTGCGGGGGTCAGCTGGTTGGGCGGCAGGGCGGTGAGGTGGCGCGCCAGGTTGTTGCCCTCGGCGGCGGCCAGGGTGCGCGAGAAATCGAGTTTGCCATTGACGCCATGGATATGGAGAGCGGCGAGCCGCTTGTCCGGGGCGGGCTTGCTTTTTAGCGAGGGCATGGCGTGGCTGCCCGCAAGCAGGGCGGCGGCCATTGCCTCGGCGACGCGCCCGGCCAGTGCATCCTCCAGCCCCGGCATGAGGAGGGATATTTCCGCCGGGTTTTGCTCAAAATGAATAGCGCACAGCTTGCGCGCCAGGGTCAGCAAATCGAAAGGGGAAATATCCGATTTGATGCGTGCCAGTGTCACGCGCGTGCCCGCCGCATTGGGCAGGTCGGTGGTCAGCGGCGAAGTGTCATCTTTCTCCTTGCTGCGCGCCCAGCGCTGTTTGAGTACGTCGGCATAGGGGAACAGCGGCCACTCGCCCTTGGTGTCGGGCACCACGATCACCAGATTGCCTGATGTGTCGACGCGGGCCTCATCCGGCAGGCCTTTATGTTGTTTTATGTTGAATTTTTCCACTGAGAACCCCCTTAAAAAGTCATGACTTTCCTTGACCTGATGCGCCAAAACACTGATCATATCGTGCTTATTCATTTTCAGGTACTGTAAAAGGAGTCCCATGACCCCCGCTGACAAAAAACGGGTGCTGCGCGAGATGCTTTTCGCGCGCCGCTTCGAGGAGCGCTGCTACGAAGCCTATGTGGAACGCAAGATCGGTGGTTTTCTCCACCTTTATCCTGGACAGGAGGCATGCGCCCAGGGTGTGATGGAAGCGGCGCGGCCCGGTCATGATTACGTGATCACCGGCTATCGCGACCACATCCATGCCATCAAGTGCGGCGCTGATCCCAAGGCCGTGATGGCGGAGCTTTATGGCAAGGAGACCGGCTCCAGCAAGGGGCGCGGCGGCTCCATGCACATCTTCGACGTGGAGCACCATTTCATGGGGGGCTACGCGCTGGTGGGCGGGCCGTTCCCGCTTGCGGCCGGCATCGCCAAGGCGCTCAAAATGAAGGGCTCGGACGCGATTTCCATCTGCTTCCTGGGGGATGCCGCGAACAATCAGGGCACCTTCCACGAGTCGCTGAACATGGCCAAGGTGTGGAATCTGCCGGTGCTGTATGTGTGCGAAAACAATCTCTACGGCATCGGCACGCGCATCGACCGCTCTACGGCGGTGGTCGATCAATACAAGCGTGTGTCCGGCTATGACATTCCCGCCGTGCAGGTGGACGGACAGGATGTGGAGGTGGTGTACCAGGCCGCCAAGATCGCCGTCGATCATGTACGTTCCGGCAAAGGGCCATATTTCCTGGAGCTGATGACCTACCGCTACCGCGGCCATTCGATGTCCGATTCCAACGCCTATCGCGCCAAGGACGAGGAGCGTATGTGGAGCAAGCGCGACCCCATTATCATGCTGCGCGACCGGCTGGTTGAGGCGGGTGAGATCAGCCTTGATGACTACAAGGC
This sequence comes from Gammaproteobacteria bacterium Ga0074134, assembly GCA_001464965.1. Classification (GTDB taxonomy): domain Bacteria; phylum Pseudomonadota; class Gammaproteobacteria; family Ga007554; genus LNEJ01. Next base: position 10,164 of record LNEJ01000079.1, on the reverse strand, counting down.
GATGGATGCCGGAATCCTTCACCAAATCGAGGGCGAGATCATCAAGTTCGCGGAAGAATCACCGGAACCTTCGGTGAATGAACTAGAAAAATATGTACTGGCGGACAATGATCCTTATGTCCGCGGGGGGGCACGTTAATGGCGGCAATAATGTATTGGGAAGCGCTGCAGCGCGCCCAGGATGAAGAGATGGCGCGCGATCCGCTGGTGATCGTGATGGGTGAAGATGTCGGCGTGGCGGGGGGCACCTACAAGGCCACCAAAGGCCTGTATGACAAATACGGCGCGGAGCGGGTGATCGACACCCCGATCTCGGAAAACGGCTTCACCGGGCTTGCCATCGGTGCTTCCTTCATTGGCGTGCGGCCCGTAATCGAGATCATGTCGGTCAACTTCGCCTGGCTGGCGATGGATCAGATCTTCAATTCCGCCGCCAAAGTGCGTTACATGTCTGGCGGCCAGCTCACCGCGCCCGTGGTGATCCGTTCGCCGGGCGGCACGGCCCACCAGTTGGGCGCACAGCATTCGGCGCGCATGGAGAAGGTATTCATGGGCATCGCCGGTCTGCGCGTGGTGACGCCCTCCACCCCGAAGCAGGCCTATGGCATGCTCAAAGCCGCAATACGCTGCAACGACCCGGTGTTCATCAACGAACACGAATTGATGTACAACATGAAGGGCGAGGTGCCGGACGGCGATTATTTCCATCCTCTGGAGGGTTCCGAAGTCGCCCGCCCAGGCCGCGACGTGACCCTGTTCGGCTACAACATCTCGGTGCACTGGTGCCTGGAGGCGGCGGAGTTTCTTGCTACCCATCATGGCATCGACTGCGAGGTGGTGGATCTCTTTACCCTGAGCCCGCTGGACCGCGCCGGGATCAAAGCCTCGGTGAGCAAGACCCACCGCGCCGTGATTGCCGAAGAGGCGGAAGCGCCCGTCGGCGTGGGTTCGGAGGTGATAGCGATCATCAACGAGGAATGTTTCTTTGAGCTGGATGCCGCGCCGCTGCGCGTGTCCGCCAGGAATGTCCCCATCCCCTATAACCACAAACTGGAAAAGGCCGCCATTCCCAGCGCCAAGGATATCGTCCATGCCGTGCTGAAGATGTTTGGGAAATAAACCATGGCAGAGTCCTATGCAGTAAAAATGCCCCAGCTTTCCGACACCATGACCGAAGGAGTCATCGTGAGCTGGGAAAAGCAGATTGGCGACAAGATCGAGCGCGGTGACATTGTTGCCACCGTCGAGACCGACAAGGCGATCATGGATGTCGAGGTGTTCCGCGAGGGCTATCTCTCCGGCCCACTTGCCGCGGTGGACAGCGTGGTGGAGGTAGGCGGGGCGATTGCCTATATCGTGGCAACGGCTGAAGAAGTCGCAAGCACAGCGGCACCCGCGCGCACCCCTGCAACAGCAGCTCCCCAAGCCACTGTTGCCAACCCCGCACCTAGCGCCCCTGCGGTGCCGGATGAGCCTGCGGGTGTCACGCACGTCATCAAAATGCCCCAGCTCTCCGACACCATGACCGAAGGTATGGTGGTGAGCTGGAGCAAGAATCCCGGCGACAAGATCGAGCGCGGTGACATCGTGGCGCAGGTTGAGACCGACAAGGCGATCATGGATGTCGAAGTGTTCCGCGAAGGCTATCTCTCCGGCCCGCTCGCCGCGGTGGACGCCATGGTGCCGGTGGGTGGTGCATTAGCCTATCTGGTGGAACAGGCTGGACAAGTGGTTACAGGCGTCGCCGCGGGCAGCGCTACGCAAACGGCTGTTGCTGCAAGTACCTCTCACGCTCCTGCGGCGGCATCCCGCCCTGTGAGCGCCCCAACAGTGGCGGCTGGCACCTTGCCCGCGCCCCGCCCTGGCAATAAACAGGCCACCCCTTATGCCCGTAAACTGGCGGGGGCACTGCATGTGAATTTGAATACCCTTAGAGGCACAGGGGCAGGCAGTGTGATCGTCGGTGACGACGTGCTGCGCGCCCAGCCCATCGAACGGCCCACGGAGGTTGCGGCGCTGCCTGCGGCGCATATTCTGCCCGAAGTACAGGTGCCTGGACATGGCCGGGCCATGTCCGCCATGGAGCGCGCGGTGAGCCAGTCGATGACGGCCTCGCTGACCATGCCGACCTTCCATGTCACCATCAATGCCCGCCCCGAGGCGCTGATCAAGGCCGCCAAGAAGAAGGGCGTCTCCGTCACCGTGGCGATTGCCAAGGCCTGCGCGCTGGCGATGAAGAAGCATCCCACCATGAACTGGGCCTACCAGCCGGTGGACAAGCTGGTGGAGCGCGATGTTGTCGATATCGGCATGGCGGTTTCCGCCGATGGCGGCGGCCTGGTGGTACCGGTGCTGCGCCATTGCGAATCACGCAGCCTGGAAGAGCTGGATACGTCGTGGAAGGATCTGGTGGCACGCGCCCGCGTGCGCCGTCTCAAGCCCGAGGAATACGCCAACCCCACCTTCATGGTATCCAACATGGGCATGCTGGGGGTCAGTTATTTCGACGCCATCCCCACCCCCGGCACGGCAGCCATCCTGGCCATCGCCACGGCGGGTGACCAGGGTATGCCGCTCACCATCACCGCTGACCACCGCGTGGTCAACGGCGCCGAGACGGCTATGTACCTGAACACCCTCAAGCAACACATCGAACACCCGGAAGAGTGGATCGGCTACGTTGGCCCCGCTATTCCCGAAGGTAACTGGGATTATGACGTGGTGGTGATCGGCGGTGGGCCGGGCGGTGAAGACTGCGCCCGCGACCTGGCCGAACATGGCATCAAGGTGGCGATGATTAACGATTCGCCGTTCCCCGGTGGTGAATGCCTGTGGCGCGGCTGTATCCCCTCCAAGGCGTGGCGCGCGGCGGCGGATCGCATCCGTGACCGCGCCCATGACGCGCACCTGGGCGTGGAAGGTACGACCAAGGCCACCCTCAACTGGGATGCCTTGGAGAAGACCCGCCGCCATGTGCTGGAAACCCGTGGTGAAATGGCGCTCAAGACCGACACCGGCGTGAAGATCAAGGTCATCCAGGGTTTTGCCTGGTTCGAGTCCGATCATCGCCTGTTTGTTGATACCTCGGGCAACAGCAAAGATCCTCATGCCCGTGCCCCGTTGGGTGACGGCTCCAAGGGTGAGCACATCACCTTTGGCTGTGCAGTCATAGCCACCGGCGCGCCACCCTTCGTGCCACCCATTCCGGGGGCCGATAGCGGCCTGAAGAGCGGTGGCGTGCTGACATCCGACACCGTGTGGGGCCTGACCAAGGCGCCCAAACGCCTCGGCATCATCGGTGGTGGCGCTATTGGCCTGGAAATGGCGCAAATCTTCCAGGATTTCGGCACCGAAGTGGTGCTGCTGGAAGGCCGCGACCGTATCCTGTTTGAGGTCGAGCCGGAAATCGCCAAAAACCTCACCGCGATCCTCAATGACGATCCGCGCCTGACCGTTCACACCTCGGTCAAGATCAAGGAGATCAAGGGCGCGGCGGGTGATATGACCGTCATCTATGAAGACGGCCAGGGCGGTGCCCAGTCGCTAGGCTGTGAATACGTCCTGATGGCCACTGGCAAGCGTCCAGTCACCGGCCCGCTCAAGCTGGAGGCCGCTGGCGTGGCGCTGGACGGCAGCGTGATCAAGGCCGATGCACGTGGCCGTACCTCCGTGCCACACATCTTCGCCGTCGGCGATGTGATCGGCGGCTACATGCTCGCCCACACCGCCGGCCATCAGGGACGTGTTGCGGCGGAAAATATCCTGGGCGAGGACGCCAAATACGACCAGGACAAAGACTGCGGCGTGATTTTCACCCGCCCCGAGGCCGCCTTCGTCGGTCTGTCGGTGGAACAAGCCAAGACCAAGGGCATCGACGCCGCTGAAGTGAAGATGCCGATGAGCATCGACGCCAAAGCCATGATCACCGCCGAAACTCAAGGCATGATCAAAATCGTCGCCGACAAGGCCAGCCACCGCATCATCGGCGTACACTTCCTCGCCGACCACGCGGATACGCTGATCGGCGAAGCGGTGATGATGGTCAGCGGCAACATGACCCTGGAGCAAGTGGCACACGCCATCCACCCTCACCCCACCCAAACCGAAATGTTTGGTGAAATGGCGCGGCGGTTGCTTTCAAGGCTGCGCAGGAGTCAGAAGGTGGCGGGGAAGGCGGGGAGCTAAAAAGGTATCACGTAAGGCTGGTGCTGCGCGCCAGCCTTACTTTGGCACCCTCCTAAAGAAAATATCTTTGTGTGCCGATAGTTGATCTAAGTGTTTCGTAACTTGGCGAGTTAACATCAGCTTAGTTTGTAAGATGCAAAAACAAGCTTATATATTGCGAGTGAAACAATATATAGGTATTTTTTCGTTAAAAATTGCCATATATAGATTGCAAAAGGTTTGCGCTTAATAAAATTATTATTGCGTTTGCTAATATTTATTTATTGGTGCTATCATAAAAACATGAACATTCGAGCAAAAAGATTCTTGCGCGGTGTCGGTAGTGTCGTCGACATTTTTCCATCTGCAGATTTCCGGAAGTTTATCCCCGTGCAGACAGCTAATGAGCGCATGAGTGGTCATTGGAAGCGAGTGGGCAACTCATTACAGCGGGCCATAACCACCTATCAGCATGAGCAAATCGTCAAAAAACAGTCCAGCTAAGCAGTCGCGATCTCCAAATACAAATAATCACTCCGCCCCATCCGCAATACAAATACAACAAACCAGTTTTTCCGGGCCGCTTCCTCTGCCCACCATCTTGGATGGGTATAACCAAATTGTTCCGGGCGCGGCTGAGCGCATAATCTCCATGGCTGAAGCTGATGCCAGGCACCAGCGTGAGATAGAAATGGCTGCGCTACAGGCAGCGGAAAAAGAGGTTCGACGTGGTCAGTTGTTTGGGTTTAGTCTCGGACTCACTGCCCTGATCGCATCCGTCCTTGCTCTTTATCTGGGGTCAGAAACGGTTGCCAGCATCATCGGCGGAACAACAGTTGTAGGCTTGGTCTCGGCTTTTATCATTGGCCGGACAAAAAAATCTGATTAGCAGTCGGCCTTGGGTTTAATCGGCATGTTTTTTTTGCCAGACCGTGGTCGCCGCTAAAGATAAGCTCGCCGGAAGCCGAAGTAGTTATTGTGTAGATCAGGCTGCCAAGGCTATTTGACAGAAATAGAAGAGCTTTGCATCCTAGCCTGTTCGATATGCTAGGGTCACCTCCGCGTATTTGTGACTTGGTTCACGGATTTTGCAGCGGGGAGCGGTTATAAGGTTAAAAAGACGAGGATTCCGCATGGCTGTCAGGCTCACCCTGCTGTTTATCATGCTTACCGCCAGCGCTTGGACCCGGGCGGACCTCTATGCCTTTACCGACGAGAACGGTGTGCTCAACATCACCAATGTGCCGAGCTACGATGCGCGCTACAAGGTGATTCACAGAGAGCCGAAAAGCGCGCCGCGCCGCGTTTATTCCACTGGGTCGTTACGGTCGTTGCGTGTGGCGAAGAGGCCGCCGGGGCTTGACGGCATGGTCAGCAGAGCGGCTCAGGACTATCAAGTCGATCCCGCTTTGGTGCACGCCGTGATTCATGCCGAATCCGGCTTCAATCCGCGCGCCGTGTCTCCCAAGGGCGCGTCTGGCCTGATGCAGCTCATGCCTGATACCGCGCGCCGTTATGGGGTGCGCGATATTTTCGACCCCTCCCAGAACATCACTGGCGGGGTGCGTTATCTGCGTGACCTGCTGCAAATGTTCGGTCAGAACAAGCGTCTGGCAGTGGCGGCCTATAACGCCGGGGAAAACGCCGTGCTGCGCTTCGGCGGCATCCCTCCTTACCCGGAGACCACCCAGTACGTCAGCCGCGTGCTGAGTCTGCATAGCCGTTACAGCCATAACAGCTGATCCAAATCCCCTAGCAACTGCTTCTGAATTATCCGCTCGGCGCGTGTTAAAATGCCTGTACTTTCATACATAGTACCGGTTATCTCTCTATGAGCAGTACCCCCCGCATCCGTGAAATTCCGTATAACTATACCTCGTTCTCCGACCGCGAGATCGTGATCCGCTTTCTGGGCGAGCGCATGTGGGAGGTGTTGAACGAGCTGCGTGGCACACGCCGCACCGGGCATTCGGCGCGCCTGTTGTTCGAAGTGCTGGGGGATATGTGGATCGTGACGCGCAATCCCTATATCCAGGATGATTTACTGGAAAACCCCAAGCGTCGTGCGTCACTGATTACTACCCTGCTGCAACGCCTGGATCAGATCCGCACCCGTGCCGGAGAAAATCCCTTGGCACTGGAGCTGGAGCACGCGGCGCACAATGCGGTGCAGGAGTTTCAAACCTGGTTTTCCAGCCAGTATGACTTGCGCAAAAAGACGCTCAAACGCCTCACCAAGGTCACCCGGCGCGACAACATTGATTTCAGCGGCCTGGCGCGCGTCTCCCATGTCACTGACGCCACTGACTGGCGCGTGGAATACCCGTTCGTGGTGGTCGCACCCGACAGCGAGGAGGAGATGGCGGGTGTAGTGCAGGCCTGTATCGAGCTGGGGCTGACCATCATCCCGCGCGGTGGCGGCACCGGCTATACCGGCGGCGCGGTGCCGCTGCATCCGGACAGCGCCGTGCTCAACACCGAAAAACTGGAAGGACTGGGAGCGGTGGAGTTCCGCACCTTGCCTGGCGTGCCGCAACAGGTCGCCACGGTACGCGCCGAAGCCGGCGTGATCACCAAGCGCGTCTCGGAACTGGCCTATGCCGCCGGTCACGTGTTTGCTGTCGATCCCACCTCGCAGGACGCCTCCACCATCGGTGGCAATATCGCCATGAATGCGGGCGGCAAAAAGGCCGTGCTGTGGGGCACGTGCCTGGACAATCTGGTGTCGTGGCGCATGGTTACCCCCGATGCGCAATGGCTGGAGGTGGAACGCCTCAACCACAATCTGGGCAAGATCCACGAGGTAGCGTTCGCCGAGTTCCGCGTCACCCATTACCGCGCCGACGGCAAGACGCCGACCGGCGTCTCCGAAATTCTGCGCATCCCCGGCCCGGAATTGCGCAAAGAGGGCCTGGGTAAGGATGTTACCAACAAATTCCTGGGCGGGTTGCCCGGTGTCCAAAAGGAGGGTTGTGACGGCCTGATCACCTCCGGGGTATTTATTCTGCACCGCGAGCCGCGTTTTACCCGCACCGTGTGCCTGGAGTTTTTCGGCGCCGACCTGTCCCGCGCCGTGCCGGCTATCGTGGAGATCAAGAATTATATAGATACCGTGCCCGGTGTATTGCTGGCGGGCATGGAACATCTGGACGAGCGTTATGTGCGCGCGGTGAATTACAGCACCAAGGCGCCGCGCCGCGAGCGTCCCAAGATGGTGTTGATCATCGACGTGGCGGGTGACGAGGAAAATGCGGTGGCGCAAGTCGTCTCCCAGGTGGTGCGGCTGGCCAACGCCCGCGAGGCGGAGGGCTTCATCGCGGTGAGTCCCGAGGCGCGCAGCCGTTTCTGGGCCGACCGCGCCCGCACCGCCGCCATCGCCGCCCACACCAATGCTTTCAAGATCAACGAAGACGTGGTGATCCCACTGGAGCGCCTCGCCGAGTACACGCTGGGCATCGAGCGCATTAACATCGAGCAGTCGATGCACAACAAGTTGCGCCTGGTAACGGCGCTGCTGGAGTATCTGGGCGGCGATTTGACGGAATTGCGCCGCAGCGCCGATTATCAAACCAGCGCCGAGAGCGATGCGATCATCACCAACAAGATCAGCGCTGCCCGTGACTATTTGCTCAAGATCCAGCAACAGTGGACGGCCATCCTGGATTATCTGGATGCCCCCGCTTCGCTATCCCCAACCCTGCTCGATACCGAGACACGGGCCAAAGTGCGTGTAGGCGATACCCTGTTCGATCTGCTGCAGCGCCGTGAATTGCGCATATCATACCGCCAAGAGGTGGAGCGGTCGCTGAAGGCCATCTTCGCCGGCCGCGAACTGGAGAAATTCCACACACGCTTCGACGAGATCCACACCCGCATCCGCTCCAGCAGGTTGTTCGTGGCGACCCACATGCACGCTGGCGACGGCAACGTGCACACCAACATCCCGGTCAACTCAAACGATTACGAAATGCTGCAAGAGGCCGACCGCATCGTTGATCGCGTCATGGCGCTGGCCGTGGCGCTGGGCGGAGTAATCTCCGGCGAGCACGGCATCGGCATCACCAAGATGCACTACCTGGAACCCGAGGCGGTGGCGGCCTTCACCGGCTACAAGCAGAAGATCGACCCCCATGGCCGTTTCAATCGCGGCAAGCTGCTGGCCGGTTCCGGTCTGCACAATGCCTACACGCCCTCGCTGCGGCTGGTGCAACAGGAGGCGTTGATCCTGGAACAGAGCGAGCTTGGCGCGCTCAACGACGATATCCGCCACTGCCTGCGCTGCGGCAAGTGCAAACCGGTGTGCAACACCCATGTGCCGCGCGCCAACCTGTCCTACTCGCCGCGCAACAAGATCCTCGCCACCGGCCTGATCATCGAGGCCTTTCTTTACGAAGAACAGACCCGGCGCGGCATCTCGATCCGTCATTTCGACGAGATGAACGATGTCGCCGACCACTGCACGGTCTGCCACAAATGCCTTAATCCCTGCCCCGTCAACATCGACTTCGGCGATGTCACCGTGCGCATGCGCCGCATTCTGAAACAACGCGGCCAGCGCCATGCAAGCCCTGGAACGGCTGTCTCGATGGCCTTCCTGAACGTCACCGATCCGTCCACCATCAAGCTGATGCGCAAGACCATGATCGGTTGGGGTTATGCCGGCCAGCGCCTGGGGCATAACCTGGCCAAGCGCATGGGACTGCTCGGCAAAAAGCAGGAGCGCCCCGCCGCCACCACCGGCAAACCCAAGATCGCGGCGCAGGTGATTCAATTCGTGAAAAAGCCGCTGCCCGGCGCCCTGCCCGCCAAGACCACCCGCGCCCAGCTCGGCGTGGAAGACAAAGGCATGATCCCTATCTTGCGTGACCCTGCCAAGGTCAACGACGATTCCGATGCGGTATTTTATTTCCCCGGCTGCGGCTCGGAACGGCTGTTCAGCCAGGTTGGACTCGCCACCCTCGCCATGCTCCACGAGGTAGGCGCGCAGACGGTGCTGCCGCCGGGTTACCTGTGCTGCGGCTATCCGCAGACATCCAGCGGTGACGAAGCCAAAGGCCGCCAGATCAGCACCGAAAACCGCGTGCTGTTCCACCGCATGGCCAACACCCTGAGCTATCTGGACATCAAAACCGTGATCGTCTCCTGCGGCACCTGCATGGACCAGCTCCTCAAATACGAATTCGAGTCTATCTTCCCCGGCTGCCGCCTGCTCGATATCCACGAATACCTGATGGAAAAGGGCATAAGCCTGAATGGCGTGCCCGGCGTGAAATACATCTATCACGACCCCTGCCACACGCCGATGAAAACCCACAACCCGATCAGCGTGGCCTCCAACCTGATGGGTCAGGGCGTGCAACTCTCCGAACGCTGCTGCGGCGAAGCCGGCACCTTCGCCGTCGCCCGCCCCGACATCGCCACCCAGGTGCGCTTCCGCAAACAGGAAGAACTGCACAAGGGCATCAAGGCACTCACCGGCGCGGAAACCGTGGAACACGACGAAGTCAAAATGCTCACCTCCTGCCCCGCCTGCCAGCAAGGCCTGTCGCGCTACACAGACGACACCGGCATGCAGACCGATTACATCGTGGTGGAGCTTGCCAATAGACTACTCGGCGAAAACTGGCAGCAGGTATTTGTCGAAAAAACGAAGCAGGGGGGGATTGAGCGGGTGTTGTTGTAGGTTTGGGGAAGGGAAAGCTATAGGCGTGATAATACATGGGACTCACTGCGGGTTCGGTAATCGTTAATGTCGTTGCTGCTGTTTGCCCTCCCGCTACAAACATGAAGTGACAACCTATCTCCAAACCGATTGACGTCTAATTCAGCCGACTGATACTCTGCGTCAAGAATTCTAATCGTCGGCTTACCCCCCGCAGCATAAAAATATAACTCAACATACCTAGGCAGTGTCGTCACGAGATACGAAGCCACAGGACGAGACAACGAATCTGAATTGCGGCCAGAAAAGACGATAGCCGTTTCGCGTAGCGCGTCGCG
>LNEJ01000078.1 GCA_001464965.1 Gammaproteobacteria bacterium Ga0074134 | reverse complement strand
CCATTCCATCTCATCCTTGGCTATCATTGCAACCGAACGCTCCTTTTGTCCCAGAGGGTTACAAGATAGCTCTCAGATGAAATGTGATCAAGAGACAGGCGGCTATCCGGGGGTTGCCAGCCTGCGCTCGCTTACACGTCGCTTTCCCTGGCTGGCGTCCAAGAGAAGTATGATATTCATCATACCTCCCGTACTTAGCACGCATAATTGAAGCTATTGGAAGATCAACACCTGCAAGGGCGCCGCCATCGAAGGCGGCTCGTACTGAAAAACCCGCAATAGCAGGGAAATGAAGCTGAAAACTGTTAGAATCCGTCATGGGCGATCTCGTTTTGCTTCCCCGAAGCGTTCTTGGCGAAACGCCAATTATATCCATTGGTTAAACGATATTCGCCTTCTTTTTGTGAATTATTCGGGCCAGGATAAAAATCAATGAGGTTCCGGTAGATATCGTGGCAGCGCGCTCGCTGGTTAACGCCATAAAATATATGTGGATTTTATTTGACTGGAAAATCCACATCTTGCCTGTTATCGTTGCTGTTGTATGTGCAGGCACTTGCACAACATCATTCATTACACTGAAGGGAAGAATAATGACCCACATTCTCGTCCGGCTGTTGTTGCTCGCCATATTTGTACCTACCAGCGTTTTGGCAATACCCTACAGCGGCATGTATGTTTTCGGCGATAGCCTGTCCGATGCCGGTAACGTGTCAGCTGCCACTCGGGGCGCCATCCCGGGTGCGCCTTACAACAATGGTCGCTTCACCAATGGCCCGACCTATGCCGACGGCCTGGCCGCACGATTGGGACTGACCAACGGGCCATCACTACTTCCCGGCGGTGCTGACTACGCCTTTGGTGGCGCACGAACGGGTTCGCATTTTCTCGGGCAGCAGTTCAGTATCCTGGGTCAGGTAGATGGTTATACCAGCGCCACGTCGAGCGCCGACCCGAATGCCTTGTATGTGGTGTTCGGCGGTGCCAACGACATTCAGGACGCGATCATGGCCAGTGCGACGGGCGGCTTTGCCGCCGGCCGAAACATGGCGTTGACAGCCGCCAACAATATTGCCATCGCCGTGACGAGTCTCGCGACCGACGGTGCAGCCAAATTTCTGGTGCCGAATACGCCAAACCTTGCTCGGGTACCGCGCATAAGTGAGCTGGGTGCTCCCGGGCTGTCGTTCCTCGCCACCAGCCTGGCGACATTATTCAACAATGAATTGGAGTTAAGGCTCAATGGCCTGGAGCTCAGTCTCGGCATCGACATCACCCGATTCGATACCTTTTCCATCCTCGAGGACGTGGTCGCCAATCCTGCCGCCTATGGACTGAACAATGTCACCGACCGCTGTTATACCGGAGACGATCTCACATTCACTGGCGGTGGAGCGGTTTGCGCCAATCCCGGCAGCTACCTATTCTGGGACGGCATCCATCCCTCCGCGAGCATGCATCGGGTCCTAGCAGATGGCATGTTCGCCGCACTGAGTGTCCCGGAACCGAATATCCTATTGCTGGTGTTTGTCGGATTGGGTGTGATGGGTTATTCCCGCCTGCATCACGCGTAAGAGACACCCGTGAGGCGGATCTGGGTACATGGCGCTGGTGTGTTCATGAGCGACATACCAAGCGCACACATCACGGTCATCCGGGGTGACATAACTATTCTGTCAGTTGACGCCATCGTCAACGCGGCTAACAAGTCCTTGCTGAGCGGTGGCTGTGTGGACGGTGCCATTCACCGCATCGTCGGGCCGGAATTGCTGGCGGAATGCCGTAGACTCGACGGCTGCGAAACCGGCCAAGCCAAAATCATGCCCGGTTACCACCTGCCGGCGAAGTGGGTGATCCACACCGTAGGTCCGGTGTGGCGCTGGACTGAACCGCCCCGTGAATCGCGGAGGCTGGTTGGTTTAAATCATGCCGCAACGGCGGCCTGACGGTTGCGTTGCCTATAGTAGTTTGCCTCAGCTTCTGCCGGAGGGATATACCCCAAGGGTTCCAACAGCCGATGGT
>LNEJ01000077.1 GCA_001464965.1 Gammaproteobacteria bacterium Ga0074134 | reverse complement strand
GCACCGAGCGAGATCATGCGAAGGATCAAAGGTCGTACGGCAAGTAAGCTGTTTGAGGAGTTTCCGGTGCTGAAAAAGCGTTACTGGGGAAGGCATTTTTGGGCGCGCGGGTACTTTTGTGCCACGGTAGGCCAGATGACAGAGGAGATGATCAAAGAGTATTTGGAGCATCATTTTGAACCTAATCCGAATGACAACTTTAGAATGGAACCCGAATAGACGCGTCGTTCAGTCGACGCGTATCCGGACTTTCAGTCCGTAATTCCAACCCACCGGCTTTAGCCGGTGGTTGTTGAGTCCAAAAACGAGGGTAGATGGCTATGAAACTAACAATCATTGCATGCGCAGTCGTCTTTGTATTTTCAGCCGAAGGAGCGATGGCGGCCTGTTCTCCTCCGGCGGCCAGCCAAGTTAAAGATAACGCGCTTACCACTTTACTGAGCGGTAATACAGTTTGTGCTGTTCGGGGGAACGATCGCTGGCAGGAAGAGCATCATGCGGGCGGTGTGCTTAAGGATTATAAGAAGGGCCCCAGCGACAAGGTTGATCCAACGAAAACGCTAGGGTCATGGGCGGTTTCCGGGAACGGCGCAAACACCAATGTGATTTATACTTATACTGGCGGGGGTTCTTTTCTCTTCACCGTTTGGGATAACGGCGGAGGCAGCTATAGCTTCTGCAAAGGCGGTACGCCTGATCTGGATTTTACTTTGAGGCCAGGAACGGGCCGTGGCTGTTGAAGGTTGCGATTTAGTGAGCTGTGGCAACACCCCCTACGGCCTTTTATCTGTTGTGAAGGTAAAACGATAGGACAGATACCTTGTATGCTGCTTATGCCGGTGCATGTGATTAAAATGTATCGGGCAAGTAGGTAGGTATGATGATGGCCTCTAGTGTAAGCCTTTGCTTTAATCTCTTCGCCCCGATAAAAATCAGGGTGATCCGCACGCTGAAAAGGCTCGCAAAGTAATCAACTTCGCTACGGCGTCCTTTCCGACCCCATGAAGCGCCTGGCTTATGATGCCAGCAAGTAGCCTGATGTGGAACCCGGGGCCTTAGTGCCACGGATGCTGTGAATCCTGGGTTCGCTTTCGCTTAACCCAGGCTACCCACTGCTAAATACGATGGTAGACCCCGTCGCGCGTAGAGCATATCCAGGCGCCATGCACCAGCATGGTAACCATCCACAAGCCGCACGATGCTACGGCACACGCCGCGGCGCAGGCTTGTTACTCATTGATGGGTATCCCCACAATTTCGAGGAGACGTCCCTCGATTTCGTCTTCCGTCCTGCCCATTGCCTGCAGAAGACCGGTATAGTTCTCTGCGACGGTGAGCGAGCTCGGGTGTTGCATGCCCAGACTGCCGATGAAGGTCTCCAGCGCGCGGCGCATCAGCGGCTCGGCCTCCGCCAGGCGGTTGGTGGCCTGGAGCAGTTGGGCCAGGTTGTTGAGGCGGATGGCGACGTTGGGGTGATGCGCGCCGTAGCTCGCCTCGTCGATGGCCAGCGCGCGGCGCATCAGCGGCTCGGCCTCCACCAGGCGGTTGGTGGCCTGGAGCAGTAGAGCCAGATTGTTGAGGTCGCGGGCGACGTTGGGGTGCTCCGCGCCGTAGCTCGCCTCGTCGATGGCCAGCGCGCGGCGCATTAGCGGCTCGGCCTCCGCCAGGCGGTTGGTGTCCTGGAGCAGTTGGGCCAGGTTGTTGAGGCGGATGGCGACCCTTGGGTGATCCACGCCGTAGCTCGCCTCGTCGATGGCCAGCGCGCGGCGCATCAGCGGCTCGGCTTCGACCAGGCGGTTGGTGGCCTGGAGCAGTTGGGCCAAGTTGTTGAGGTGGATAGCGACGTTGGGGTGATGCGCGCCATAGCTCACCTCGTCGATGGCCAGCGCGCGGCGCATCAGCGGCTCGGCCTCGGCCAGGTGGTTGGTGGCCTTCAGCAGTCGGGCCAGGTTGTTGAGGTCGATGGCGACATCGGGGTGATGCGCGCCGTAGCTCGCCTCGTCGATGGCCAGCGCGCGGCGCATCAGCGGCTCGGCCTCCGCCAGGCGGTTGGTGTCCTGGAGCAGTTGGGCCAGGTTGTTGAGGCGGATGGCGACCCTTGGGTGATCCACGCCGTAGCTTGCCTCGTCGATGGCCAGCGCGCGGTGCATCAGGGGCTCGGCCTCGGCCAGGCGGTTGGTGGCCTGGAGCAGTTGGGCGAGGTTGTTTAGGTCGATGGCGACATCGGGGTGATCCGCGCCGTAGCTCGCCTCGTCGATGGCCAGCGCGCGGCGCATCAGCGGCTCGGCCTCGGCCAGGCGGTTGGTGGCCTTCAGCAGTAGGGCCAGGTTGTTGAGGTCGATGGCGACGTTGGGGTGATGCGCGCCGTAGCTTGCCTCGTCGATGGCCAGCACGCGGCGCATCAGGGGCTCGGCCTCCGCCAGACGGTTGGTGGCTTGGAGCAGTTGGGCCAGGTTGTTGAGGTGGATGGCGATGTTGGGGTGATGCGCGCCGTAGCTCGCCTCGTCGCTGGCCAGCGCGCGGCGCATCAGCGGCTCGGCATCGGCGTACTGGGCCTTCGCGAAGAGCAGCGCCCCGGTCTGGTTCAGCAGCCGGGTGGTGGGATCGGTGATGCCGGACGCAGCGGCGCATTCAGAGACCGCCCGCGCGTGAGGCGCCAGCGGGTCGAGCACCTGCCAATTGCGCACGTCCTCTGTGTTGCCCACGAAGGCGGCGTTTATCCAGCGTAGCGCTTCGGTGAGGGCGGTGTGGGCGGTGTCGCCGCGCTGGCTGCGGCGGCTCACCTCCTGCACCAGACGATGCACGCTGAAGGTGGGTGTGTTGGCGGCGCGGGTCACCAGGGAATAGGACTCCAGTTCGGCCAGGGCGGCACAAGGATCGGATTCAGCGTCATCACTCCCCGGCACCGGCACGTCCAGCAGGGATTCCGGAATCGGCTCCGGCGCCAGCCAGGCGAGGCGTTGCAGCCACCGCCGGGCGGGTTCGCTGAGGCATGCGAAGGAGGTCTGCCAGGTGACGGCCACGCTCTTCGGGTACTGCATCAGGCGCGGGTCGTACCACGCCAGCACCTTGTCCCGCTGATCCTGCCATTCTTTGAGATAGCCTGCGAAGTCGAGGCGGCGCTGGGCGATGTAGGCGCCCGCCTGTTCCAGGGCGAGGGCGAGGTGGCCGAGTTCTTCGGCCAGGGCTTGCGCCGCTGCGAGGTCGTCGGCCTGTTTGCGGCGTTTGTCTGCGGTGCGCGCCAGCAGGAACGCGGTGGCGGCTTCGGGCGAGAGCACGCCGAGCGGCAGCGCCGTGATGCTGCCGCTCCAGTTGGCAAGCCGGCTGGTGAGCAGGGCATGGCCGCCGGTGAGTTGCGGCAGCAGGGCTTCGACCGCTGCGGCGCCATCTTCCGAATCGATGTTGTCGAGGATGAGCAGCCAGCCGGGGTGCTGCCGCAGCCACGCCGCCACCGCGTCGCGCTGCTTGCCTTCGTCGGTTTCCCCCTGCTCGGGCAGGTTGAGGATGGCGTGCCCGCACAGGGCTGCCAAGTTGCGCTGCAACGCCTCGGGGCTGTCGGCACCGACGAACAACAGCGCCGCATACTCGTCGGCGCGGCGCCAGGCATACTCCAGCGCCAGCCGCGTCTTGCCGATGCCGCCCAGGCCGTTAACCACCCGCGCGACGACGGGCGTGGCGGCGCTTTTAGAATCGGGGGCAGAAGCGGGAACGGGACCGAAGCTTGCGATGAGGTTGTCGAGCATTGCCTCGCGGCCTTTGAACAGATCACCGATGCTCATATACGGCAGATTACTGGGCCTTTGCGCCGGCCCGGCCAATGCGAGGATGTCGTGCAGTTTCGAACGCAGCATGTCCACCGCCAAGCGGTCGGCGTTGGCGAAATGGATTTCCGGGTAGCGGCCAAGCATTCGTAAACGTTCCAGGTGCGCTTGCTGGGCGGCGCGTTGGGCTTCGTCGAGCTGGTAGCGCGCATCCCGCGGGGCGCCGTCCTGCGGCGTGGCGATAATCAGCACCTTGCCGTGATAGAGCGCCAGCCAGGCTTCCCACTGGGTGTAGGAGAGCGCCGGTGCACCGGATTCCAGGAAGGGGCCCAGCACCGGCAGGCGCTCGGCGAGGTCCGGATAGTGTTGCCGGATCGCCCCCACCGCCGTTGCCTGCGCCAACGCGCCGGTCATGTCGCCCACCAGGTGGATCACCGCATCGCACGGTCGAATGTATTCGTCGAGCTTGTCCAGCGTCTCGGTGCCGGTGGCAATGAAGTCCTCCTGCACCTTGACCGTGACATTCGGGCGATCAAGGTCGTGGCGCAGCGCGTCACGGTAGCTGCGGAATTCCGCGCTGACGGTGGAGAGGAAGATTTTTACGTGCGCCATGGCTTGCTTCCTATGAATTATTACGCCGGCATCTTCCGCCCAATATTACCACCACCTTTCGGTTTTGGCGGCGGCACCTGGTTTGCAACCATGGATTCGCTCCCTCCACTCCCCTCAGCCCTTTCAGGATCGCCTTGGTCGTTTCGACAGTAACGCCATCACCTCCTAGCCGTTCCAGCATCTCCTTAATAAACTTCAGCTGACCCACCACCAGATTCTAGACAGGTCTATATTCACGCCGGATTCTGGGTATTGATAGCAAGTAGCCTGGGTGGAGTGCAACGAAACCCGGGGCCTTAGTGTCACGGATGCTGTGAATCCTGGGTTTCGCTTTCGCTTAACCCAGGCTACTTGCTTACAGACTTCCATAAAATGGAGCGCGGCTGTGATGGATGCGTATTTTAAAAAAATCACCCCCGAAGCTGGACTGGGTGTTCAGAACCGGGGTTTTCTACAGCTTCTTTAGGCGAGCGATTCCGCAGCGATCAACGCCTTCAACTCTGGTATGCAGGAGCCACAGTTGGTACCTGCCTTGAGCGCTAGTCCGATGGACTCGGTGGTGATGAGGTGGTCTTTGCGTATTGCTTCGACGAGGGTGTTGATGCCTACGCTGAAACAGGCGCAGACAATGCGGCCTGCGTCGGCTTGGCCTTTGCCGGGACGGCCTGCGAGGAGGCTGGGGCGTACTTCGGGTGATAACTCTTCTTCGGCGAACAGGCTGGCCAGCCAGGTACGTGGCGGCAGATCAAAGCCGGGGGCGACGAACACGCAGCTTTCCAGGCGATTGTTGACGATGCGCGCGCCGCGATAGCGTCCGGCGGCCTTGTCCATGTATTCGATCCATTCCACCTTGTCATCGGCGGCGCACAGCAAGCTCCGCGCCCAGCGCGCCCACTCATCTGGCTTGTGTTCACCCGCCAGCTCATAGCGCCAGAAGCCCTTGCCCGCAGCGCTGACCCAATAGTCAACACCCTCGAACACCAGACTTCGCCGCGACAGCAGGAAACCATGCCAGACGGGGGTGTAGGGTTCAACGTGCACCGGTGTGTGCTTGAGTTCGGGTTGGCCGGAGATGGGGTCGGCGACAGGGTTGACCAGCGCATCGACACGCCCGCTGCTGGCGAACTGGCCGTTCCAGTGCATAGGCACGAAGACGCTGCCACGCTGCTGATCCGGCGTGACTTTGACACGCGCGATCATCGAGCCCCAGCGACTATTGAGATGTGCCAGGCCACCGTCTTTTGCGCCGATCTGCACGGCATCCTCAGGATGCAGTTCGGCATAGGGTTCGGTAATGTGTACTGACAGGCGTGGCGATTTGCCGGTGCGCGTCATGGTATGCCATTGATCGCGCACACGGCCAGTATTGAGAATTAACGGATATTCAACATTGGTTTCATTGCGTGGCGGGCGCGGTGTGATGGCAATAAAACGCGCCCGCCCACTGGATGTAAAAAACCGCCCGTCACCAAACATACGTTCGGTGCCACGGGGTTGCTTTGCATTCACCGGCCATTGCACGGACGCCATCGCGTCATATTCGGCATCACTGTTAAGCGCCAAGCCGCTGATATCAAAATCGCGGCTGCCCGCGTTGTCCACGCCGGATAATGCAGCGTACTCACGGAAGATCTGCGCTGGGGATTCGTGATGAAAGGCCTCGCCAAATCCCATACGCCGGGCAACCTCGTTGATGATCCACCAATCGGGTTTGGCTTCGCCAGGCAAGGGCAGGAATGAACGTTGGCGCGAGATGCGCCGTTCCGAATTGGTGACGGTGCCGTCTTTCTCACCCCAACCCGTAGCAGGCAGCAGGATGTGCGCCCATGCCGTGGTGTCGGTGTTGCGGATACAATCCGAAACCACCACCAGTTCGCAGCCCTGCAAGGCGCGCCCTACTGCGTCGGCGTCGGGCAGGCTGTCCACCGGATTAGTGGCGATGATCCACACCGCTTTGACGCGGCCGTCGCCGATGGCCTGAAACAAATCCACTGCCTTGAGGCCGGCCTTGTCCGCGATCACTGGCGCGCTCCAGAAGCGCTGCACGATCTGCCGGTGCTGTGGATTCTCAAGCTCCATATGCACTGCCAGCTGGTTGGCAAGCCCGCCCACTTCGCGCCCGCCCATCGCATTGGGCTGGCCGGTAATGGAAAACGGCCCCATGCCGGGCCGCCCAATGCGCCCTGTCAGCAAATGACAATTGATAATGGCATTGACCTTGTCGGTGCCACACGAAGACTGATTTACGCCCTGTGAATAGGCGCTTACCACCTTCTCTGTGCGCGAAAACCAGCGGTAAAATTGCGCGACATCGGTCGCGGTCAGGCCACAGCGTTGAGCCACTGCCTCAACGGAAGCCGCACTGGTTATAGCCGCGTCCAGCGCGGCGTCCAGGCCTTCGGTATGCGTGGCGATGAAGTGGGAGTTGGCATCGCCATTACTGTTTAGATAGGTGAGCAGCCCATTAAACAGCACCGTATCCATACCCGGCTTGATGGCAAGATGCAGATCCGCGATATCGCAGGTCTGGGTGCGGCGCGGGTCGATGACAACAATTTTTAAATCGGGATTGTGCTTTTTTGCCTGGGTGATGCGCTGAAAAATCACGGGATGGCACCATGCGGTATTGGAACCCACCAGTACGATCAGATTCGCCAGCTCCAGATCGGTGTAATTGCCTGGCACAGTATCCGAGCCAAAGGCGCGCTTATGCCCAGCAACAGAGGAGGCCATGCACAATCGTGAATTAGTGTCGATGTTGGCCGAACCAATGAAGCCCTTCATCAACTTGTTGGCAACGTAATAGTCTTCGGTAAGAAGCTGCCCGGAAACATAAAACGCCACCGCATCCGGCCCATGCTCGCGGATGATGCGCGTGAAGCCATCAGCCACGGCAGTAAGCGCGGCATCCCAAGCGACACGCTTGCCGCGTATCTCGGGATACAGCAGACGTCCGTTGAGATCAACCGTCTCACCCAGCGCGGAGCCCTTGGAGCATAAGCGCCCGTAGTTGGATGGGTGCTGTTCGTCACCGCGGACTTCCACACTCCCGTCTTGCGCAACACTAGCGAGCACACCGCAACCCACGCCACAATACGGACACGTGGTTTTTACAGGCGAGCCAGCCTCGATGACCATAGCCATTACTTCAGGCTTGAGGTTGTAATGAAAGTCGTACCATGCCATCTTCAACCTTGACCGGGAAACAGGCCGTATGGCCCTGGTCCGGCGCCACGGCGGTGCCGCTGCTCAGTTCGAGCACCCAGTTGTGCAACGGGCAGGTGACGCGCTTGCCGTGTACGATGCCTTGCGACAAAGGGCCGCCTTTGTGCGGACAGGAATCATTCAATGCAAACACTTCATCTTCCGCCGTGCGAAAGATTGCAATGTCGCCCTGCGTGGTACGCACCACGCGCGAACCCAGGCGCGGGATATCCTCAAGTGTCCCGATTTCAATCCAGTCAGTCATTGTTTCAATCATTTCTCTTGCAGTTGAGCGTTCATAGTATTTTTTAGCACCAAACCATGGTGCGAAAAACGCACCCTACATTTCGTTCTAGCCAACCAATTTAAGCGGAACAAATTCATGCCGTTCCACATCATGGCTTGCGCGCTCTTCCCACGGATCTATCTGGGCATATTTCTGTGATTCGACAAAGCGTTCACACAGTGCCTTGCGGCCTTCTGCATCTTCCACGATGCGTTGTTTGACATATTCCAACCCAACACGCTCGATCCACGGTGCGGTGCGATCCAGATAATACGCCTCTTCACGGTAAAGCTGAATGAAGGCATAGCAATATTCCTCCACCTCGGCATCGGTGGTAACCTTGCACAGCAAATCAGTGGCACGCACTTTAACGCCGCCGTTGCCACCAACATGCAACTCCCAGCCCGACTCCACCGCCACGATGCCGAAGTCCTTGATGGTAGCCTCGGCGCAGTTGCGCGGACAGCCTGATACCGCCATTTTAAACTTGTGCGGCATCCACGATCCCCAGGTGCGTTTTTCCAGCTGAATACCCATCGCGGTGGAATCCTGCGTGCCAAAGCGGCACCATTCCTTGCCGACACAGGTTTTGACGGTGCGCAATCCCTTCGCATAGGCGTGTCCCGACACCATTCCGCCTTTGTTCAGATCACGCCATACATCGGGCAGATCCTCCTTCTTGACACCCAGCAGGTCGATACGCTGACCGCCTGTCACTTTCACGGTAGGGATTTTATATTTGTCCGCGACATCCGCTATGGTGCGCAGCTCGTCGGGTGTAGTGACGCCACCCCACATGCGCGGCACGACGGAGTAGGTGCCATCCTTCTGGATGTTGGCGTGGACGCGCTCGTTGATAAAGCGCGACTGCGCGTCATCCTTGTATTCAGCAGGCCAGGCGCACAGCAGATAGTAATTAAGCGCGGGGCGGCACGAGTGGCATCCATTCGGGGTGCGCCACTCAAGGTAATGCATCACATCGGGTATGCTAAGCAGATGCTGCTGACGTATCACCTTGCGCACTTCGTCGTGGGTGTGATCGGTGCATTTGCACACCGGCTTTTCCTTGGGCGCGGCGGAATAGCCGCCACCCAGCACCGAAGACATGATCTGCTCCACTAATCCCGTGCAGGAGCCGCATGATGACGAGGCCTTGGTGTGCGTGCGCACCTCATCGAGGGTAAACAAACCCTTATCGGTGATTGCCTTGACGATAGCGCCCTTGCACACACCGTTACAGCCGCATACCTCCATGCTGTCACTCATGCTGGCGGCCTTGTTCTGCCCGCCATGGCCGGCGTCACCCAGGTGCGATTCGCCAAACATCAGATGATCGCGGAACGCCGAGACATCGGTGCCATCGCGCATCAACTGGAAGTACCACGCGCCGTCGACGGTATCACCGTACATCACCGCGCCATGGATGCGGTTGTCTTTCAGCACGATTTTTTTGTACATGCCGCGCGCGGCATCCTTGATCACGATCTCTTCCGTGGTTTCGTCGCCAGTGAAATCTCCTGCGGAGAACAGATCAATGCCCGTGACCTTAAGCTTGGTGGAGGTCATGGAGCCCTGGTAGCGTGCGTAACCCAAGTGGGCCAGGTGATTGGCGCACACCTTGGCCTGCTCGAACAGCGGCGCCACCAGGCCATAGGCCTGGCCACGGTGCTGCACGCACTCGCCGACAGCATAGACGCGCGGATCGTAGGTCTGCAAGGTGTCGTTGGCCACGATGCCGCGCTCACAGTGGATGCCGGATTTTTTGGCCAGTTCGATATTGGGGCGAATGCCTACCGCCATCACTACCAGGTCAGCATACAGCTCGCTGCCGTCCTTGAAGCGCACGCCACGCACGCGGTCTTCGCCGATGATCGCGGTGGTCTGCGCCGGCATGTAAAAGTGCATGCCGCGCTCTTCCAGGGACTTGCGCAACAGCTCGCCCGCCGCCTTGTCGAGCTGACGCTCCATCAGCGTGTCCTGGATATGCACCACAGTGACGCTCATGCCCTGGCGCATCAGGCCATTGGCCGCTTCAAGGCCCAGCAGGCCGCCGCCGATCACCACCGCGTGCTGATGCTGTTTTGATGCCTCCAGCATGAGATCGACATCGCGGATATCGCGGAACGTCACCACGCCTGGCAAGTCGTTGCCCGGCACGGGCACGATGAAGGGATTGGAACCTGTGGCCAGCAACAGGAAATCGTATTCCGCCGTGGTGCCATCGGAGGTGATGACCTTGCGCTTGCGGCGATCAATCTGCACCACTTCCTTTTCCTTGCCGCAATACAGGGTGATGCCGTTGTCTGCATACCATTGTTTGTCATTGAGCATGATCTGGTCGATGGTCTTTTCGCCCGCGAGCACCGGCGAAAGCAGGATGCGGTTGTAATTGCCATAGGGCTCGGCGCCGAATACCGTGATGTCGTATTTGTCCGGCGCGATTTTCAGCAGTTCTTCAAGGGTGCGCACACCCGCCATGCCGTTGCCGATCAAAACCAGTTTTTCTTTCATCGCCAAATCCTCACATCTTGCCCATCAGCCCCGAGGGCCCTCTTTAAACCGTTAGGGCAATATGCGTGCCAGAGGCGCCACCTCATCTTGGTGTGAGAACTATCTCTTTTATGGCAATGGGTTAAGACTGATCTGTTTAATACCCACAGGAATTGCGTCAGCCTGAAATGCACCATTAATGTGCGCCGCTTTCGTTTGCGGGCATCCATCTTGGTGCGCCGGCATCCCGGAGCGAGGATAGACTCTAATGTGCCAGCGCCGCAATCAATGCCAATAAAAGCATGGCCGAAATCACCTGCCAGAACACAACGGGATTGCGGTAATAGAGCGGCTGTTTGACCGGCACCGTGCGAATGCCGCGCGCCAAGCCATTTTCCAGTTCGAACGCCAGCTCCATCGCATCACCCAGACGCCTGCCTTTCTCCACGGCGGTGGCTTGGGCAAGCTGCATATCCAGCCACGCGGGCAAGTCCGGACGGTGATGCGTCAAAGCAGTGCGCTTGGTGAAGCGCGGCCGTGAAAAAGGTTCCACCTCACCATAAGGATAGTGGCCGCCGCTGAACATACGATAAAGCGTTGCGCCCAGAGCATAGACATCGGATTGCTCGTCGCCCAATTCGCCATCGAATAATTCCGGGGCCATATAGCTTGGCGTACCCGGAATCTCGGCGCGAGATAATTCCTCAAATCCGGGTAGACGCGCCACACCCAAATCCAGCAGCTTCAGGCCGCCACCTTCCTGCAACAACACATTGTCAGGCTTGATGTCGCGATGGATGATACGCAGCCGGTTGAGCGCATACACTGCCTTGGCGAGCTTGATGCCGATATCCACGCCTTCATCGATGGATATCTTCGGAGGAAGCAGTAGACGCGCCTCAAGCGTTACACCCTGATAATAGGGCATCACCGAATACAGCCGCGTCTGCCGCCCCGATGGTAGCTCAATGACTCCCGCGATCCATGGGCTGCGCACCCGTGCCGCAATCCATGCTTCACGCACAAACGCGCGGCGATAGGCCTCTTCACTGGCAACACGGGGGTGAGGAAACTTGAGCGCCACAGTGCGCGACTCAAGCGTATCCTCGGCCTTGAATAATCGGCTGTAATGACCATCGGAAATCTTTTCCACCAAACGGAAACCATCCACCACATCGCCCTCGTTGGGCAAATCATGGATCGGCAAGGCATCAATGGTCATTTCAAGATCGGACTGCTCCGCCGCAGGCAGGCCGATGACATCAATCACCAGAGCGGTGATGTTGTCCTGGCTGCCCGCCTCCTGCGCCGCCTGCACGATGGCCTGGGCGTCCTCTTCTGGCGCAGCACGCGCCATCAACAGAGCCAGAATACGGCGATCAGAGAGCACGCCATGCACACCATCACTGCACAGCAGAAAACGGTCGTGCAATTCCAGGCTGTGGGCCGAATAGTCGATACGCAAATTTTCCTCGATACCCACGGCGCGAAACAGCACATGGCTCAGATCGGGATGGGCAAGGGTGTGATCCTCGGTCAGCCGGGCAAGCTTTTGTCCGCGCAAGCGGTAGATGCGCGAATCACCCACATGTACCACATGCGCCTGGCGGCCACGCAGAATGAGTGCGCTCAAGGTGGTGGCCATGCCTTCGAGGCGGCGATCCTGCCGCCCCTGCACATAGACCCAGCGGTTAATCGCACCCAAGGCACGCGCTGCGGCACGCTCTACCCCCAAGGTTTCCGGCAGGCCATAATAACCTTCAATGAATCCCCGAACCGTAGTCTCCGCCGCCTCACGCCCGCCCTTCGCGCCACCCACACCATCCGCCACCGCCGCAACGACGCTGCGCCGGGCGCTAGAACGGGTATTGTCCAGATAGGTGCCTACATAATCCTGGTTAGTATCACGCTTGCCTGTGATGCTGGTGAAACCGATGCGGGTTTGAAGATGGTCGGTGGACATAAAGGCAGACTCAAAAATACGAAATTCAAGAAAACAAAACCTTCACTGCCTTCTTATTCTTGCATTTTATTGCTTACCGCTTGTTACTTTTTTCGGGCACGTCTAAAAATTCGAGCAAGAAGTGCTGGCAAAGCGAATAAGCGGTTGATGCATTCGTACATCCCTGCACGGCAGAGTTTACACGCAGTCTGCTGCTTGGCGGCCCCGCATTTCTTAGAGCGTCCGTTTTATTCAGGATACCTCAACTCTTGGCTTTCATTGCATGCATTAAACATTAGCGCGGCAGCCACATTGAGCGGATTACGCATGGTCTTGAAGATGCCGCCGGACTCGATCAACCACTTTCGGAAAAAACGCGATTAAATTGCGTAAAAGATTATGCACCGCGATCTCCTGTTGCGGCCCACCATACGGAACCCGCGACGTGCCTGACCAGATAATTTCGCGTACCGAGTTGTGGCCAGGAGCGGAGAACAGGTGTGCAGCGGTCAAGGCAAGATGTGCATCGTTAGTAATACGTAATGCGACGCCAGAATAAACTCCAGCCCCTTTAAGAACAGTCATATATCCAACTGTTTTTGATAGGAGTATTTGCTCACGCGGAATGGGCTCAACTTCCTGAGCGATTGCTATCAACCCCATTAAATTTATATCGCCCAAACCAACTCCGGAGGGAGACCCCATTGCGGCATACCACCTCTGGATTTTTTGCATTTCATGCTGTAGACGTCGCTCAAGTTCTTCGAATTCACGTTGCTTGATGAACTGGCGCTCCTGATTCCTGCGATCAGACTCGAGCCGTAGATTAATTTCACGTAAATATTGATCAATACTCTCCATATCAGGTTTCTCCGGCAGGGGTTTAAGCCAAGCACGAAGTTCCGCTTCGAACTCGACCATTGTGAGTCGCTCTCCTGGTTCATGCAAGGTTGCCCGCTCTAATACAGAATCGAGCAAATCTGCTTGCTTCCCTACCCAGGTCGAAAGACGCAGCGCAGGAACTGTCAAATGTAGCGTACCCGGCATAGGAAATGACTGCGCAGTCCCCAGCTTCCAAAGAGTCTTTGCGAGTGAATAAACATCCGCAGGACCGCCAGCGGCATCCCGCGCACCTCCGAGTAACTCAGGAGCCTGATAGAACAGAGGACCAAACTTGCGCCCCATAGGCGTTAACTCAGGCTTATCGGGAAATGATGCAATTCCAAAGTCTCCGATAATCCAATCCCCGTCTAACCAAAAAAGGTTTTCTGGCTTTATGTCTCGATGATATATCTGTTGCTCATGTAGTTTCGCCAAGGTTTCTGCATAGGCTGCGATAGCCTCAACAATGACCTTTAATGACGAGTCATTTTCAAGTTGATCTTCTAGCTTATGCGCTATTGGCATAGCGAGCCAAGCGGGGGTCTCTGCATCTGACCACGGAGGTAAGAAAGCACTTTTGAAAGGCATTACTCCCAACGTCCCGTTGAGGCGCTCTAATAACCCCACTTCAAATTGAAATCTCTGGAAAGGCTCACTTTGTTCAGTATGATGCCCAGTTAGAATTTTGAGAGCAACGTGCTCACCATTGCTCATTGCACGCCAAACGGCAGCATTTCCACCTTTTCCTAGGCATTGACTCAGTGTCCACGCTCCGATACGCTGGCCCTTCTTAAATTTTGTCATGCTGTTTTCGAAGGATAAAATCAAAAAGGAAAAAACACACCATAGCTAGGTCCCTTTCCATTGAGCGCGGCAAGCTGGGCTGGGTTCGCGAAGCCCAACACATCAAGACAATGTTCACTATTACACATACCTCATGATCCACAATAAAATAAAATTTCACCATCCACTCTTCAATGCAGGCCTGGGGTCACTGGACTCGGGACTCGGGGTCAGGTCTAGGACTCGGGGTCATAGGACATAGGACTCGGGGTCACATAGGACTCGCATAGGACTCGGGGTCAGGTCTATAGTCGATGCGCATCACCCGGCTTCACCCCCTCGCTACGCCTCTCCCCGAACAATTCTGCCCACCGTCGTAAAATGCACCCCGAAGTAATCGGCAATCTGTTGGTATGAATAACCTCCTGTCGCGTAAGCCGTAACGATAGCGGCATCTCTGTCGGATGAGCG
>LNEJ01000076.1 GCA_001464965.1 Gammaproteobacteria bacterium Ga0074134 | reverse complement strand
AGCGACTTGAGGGCTATCAAATGAGCAAGCTCGCGCGTGCCACATTGTGATCAAGAGACAGGCGGCTATCCGGGGGTTGCCAGCCTGCGCTCGCTTACGCGTCGCTTTCCCTGGCTGGCGCCTGCGAGCTGCTGCTCATCCGCGAGAGAACATGTCGCGTCATGCCCAGCGCCAGCTCATGTTCGCCCATAAAGACATGGCCGATTTTCTCCTTCGACAGCAGTTCGGCCTCATCCTCGCTGTGGGTTCGAACGACAACCTCGATGGAGGGATTAAGCGTACGTGCGATCTTAACCATCTTGCGGACACTGAAGGTATCGGGTGTGGCGATGACAAGCATGTCGGCCTCCGCAATGTGCGCCTGGATCAGCACGGCCGCTTCAGACGCATCCCCCGAGACCGCTGGAATATTGCGCGCACGCAACTTCTCCACGATCTCCCGATTCTGCTCAGCCACCACATAGGGAATTTTGTGCTCAGTCAATGCCTCAGCGATCCGGCGGCCGACACGGCCATACCCAACCAGAACAACCTGCCCGGCCAAGAAAGACCTGTCGACCGACATTGGCAGCTCTGCGAGAGGGTCGTCCCGCAGTTCGAGGCGGCGGGCCAATGCCGACTTGGTACGAATCCAGGTCTGCGCTGGCTCGATGGCGGCGAATACCAGCGAGTTGAGCGCGATCGAGATCAGCGCTCCAGCAAGAATCAGGCTATAACCCTCGATGGGCAGCAGACCCAGCGCGACACCCAATCCGGCCAGGATGAATGAGAACTCGCCAATCTGCGCCAGGCTCGCACCAACCGTCAGCGCGGTGTTGAGCGGGTAACGGAACGCCAGCACCAAGGCAATGGCGGCAAGGGTTTTACCCAACATAATGATGGTCACCACCACCAACACCTTGATGGGTTGCTCAATCAGCACCTGCGGATCAAACAGCATGCCGACCGACACAAAGAACAGCACAGAAAACGCATCGCGCAGCGGCAAGGATTCGGCGGCGGCACGGTGACTAAACTCCGATTCGCGCATCATCATCCCGGCAAAGAACGCGCCCAGCGCGAATGACACGTCGAACAATATCGCTGAGCCATAGGCCACCCCAACTGCCACAGCGATCACACACAACGTGAACAGCTCTCGTGAGCCGGTGCGCGCCACCAGCCAGAGCACACGAGGGAACACGCGTCGCCCCACCACCAGCATCAGCGCAATGAACGCAGCAACCTTGGCAAGGGTTATCCCAACGGCCAGCCATAAATCACCTCCAGGAGTCGCATGCGCCACGGCATCTGCCTTCCCGCCCAGCAGGCTCGCAAGCGGAGGCAACAGCACCAGTACCAGCACCATCACCAGATCCTCGACAATCAGCCAACCTACGGCAATGCGTCCATTCATCGACTCCAGCACGCCTCGGGCCTCCAGAGCGCGCAATAACACCACTGTGCTGGCAACCGACAAGGCGAGGCCGAAGACAAGCGCGGCGCCAACATCCCACCCCCAAAATGTGGCGGCCGCCATCCCCAGCGCGGTGGCCACGGTAATCTGCACTAATGCACCTGGGATGGCGATGCGCCGGACAGCAAGCAGGTCGTCTAGCGAGAAATGCAGCCCGACACCGAACATCAGCAGCATCACCCCTATTTCGGCGAGTTGGCTGGTAAGTCCGACATCCGCGACAAAGCCTGGCGTAGCCGGACCGATCACGATCCCCGCCAGGAGATAGCCGGCCAACGGCGGCATCCTCAAACGCGACGCAACAAAACCCAGCACCATCGCTAATCCCAGCGCGGAGGCAATGGTTGTTATCAGACTGATATTGTGAGGCACTTAGTTCACCCTGTTATAACGCAGGCACATATTCAACACCTTTCTGTCTCTTGGTTCCAGTGCTGGCTGACATCTACCACCGCTCGCTTCTCGCATAGTGTTTTTTGCCTTTCGCCGTTTTGGGCCTCATAATCCTAAGAACCTCAGTTGGAGTCGTGGCGAGAATGACTCCAACTGAGGTTCTTAGGATTATGATTCCCACAAAAGTGCCGCGGCCCATCATGACATACAAACCCTATTCAGAATCCTGCGATCAAAACAAAGACCCGATTCTCGCCCTACTCCAAAAGGAATTTGCTCATGCACGCCGGGTACTGGAGATCGGCAGCGGCACGGGTCAGCACGCAGTCTATTTCGGGCGGCATCTCCCGCATCTGACCTGGCAGACCAGCGATGTGGCGATATATCATGAGGGCATACGCGCCTGGCTGGACGAGGCCATGCTGCCGAATGTGCTGCCACCACTGGCGCTCGACGTGGATGACGATCCATGGCCAGCGGCGCAGATAGACGCAGTCTTCAGCGCCAATACCGCACACATCATGTCCTGGCCGCAAGTAGAGCGGCTGTTTGCAGGTATCGGGCACATTTTACAGGAGAACGGGGTGTTTTGTTTGTATGGGCCATTCAATTATGGCGGCACCTACACCAGCCCCAGCAACGCCCGCTTCGACATGTGGCTGAAAGCGCGTGACCCATTGAGCGGCATCCGCGATTTTGAATCACTGGATGAACTCGCGCGGACGGCGGGCATGTCTTTGCTACAGGATTATGCCATGCCTGCCAACAATCGCACTTTGGTGTGGCGCAAAGCGTAACAAGGGCTAAAGACCATGCACAGAAACCCATTACTGGAAAAACTTGACGCCTATGCCGCGTTCGATCAGGCCGAGAAACGCATGGCGACGGCGATTGAGCGATTTATACACGCCCATCCACGCTGCTTCGAACGCTCCCTGGAAATCGGCCACATCACAGGTTCTGCGTGGATTGTCGACCTGGAAAGAACCCATGTGCTGCTGACCCATCACCGCAAGCTGGATCGGTG
Source organism: Gammaproteobacteria bacterium Ga0074134 (assembly GCA_001464965.1). Classification (GTDB taxonomy): domain Bacteria; phylum Pseudomonadota; class Gammaproteobacteria; family Ga007554; genus LNEJ01. The sequence goes on along the minus strand of LNEJ01000076.1, from coordinate 4,062 downwards.
GTTGCAACTGGGAGGCCATGCCGACGGCGACCCCGACATCCTGAACGTCGCCTGGCGTGAAGCGCGCGAGGAGTCTGGCTTGAAGGAAATCAAGCCCATATCGGAGGACATCTATGACACCGACATACACGCCATTCCCGCCACACCCAAAGAACCCGCCCATCTTCACCATGACGTGCGTTTTCTGTTCGAGGCGGATCGTCAGGCACCGCTGGTGATCAGCGCCGAATCGAAGGATCTTGCCTGGGTGCCGATTGCAAGAATAGGTGACTACAGTGTGGATGAGTCAATAATGAGAATGGTCTATAAATTGCGCCGGTAAACAGCGTTTTCAGGATTATTCATATCGTAGCGCCACCACCGGCCGCATCGCTGCGGCGCGGCGCGCGGGGTAGTAGCCGGAGAGCACGCCAACGCCGATGGAGACAATCAGAGCAATGACCACCATGGCCGCAGAAGGCGCCAGAGGGAAGCCTGTGGCCAGCGCCAAACCATAGCTCGCCAGCGTACCCACCAGCAGACCCAGCGCACCGCCGATAGTGGAAATGAATACCGCCTCGGCGAGAAACTGTAGCAGAATGTCCCGCCTGCGCGCGCCGATGGCCTTGCGCAGGCCGATCTCGCGGGTGCGCTCCAGCACCGATGTACTCATGATGTTCATGATCCCCAAGCCTCCCACCAGCAGCGAAACAGAGGCCGCCACCACACCGATCAAGGACACGCCTTGCAGGATGCGGCTGGCGGTGTCGATATACTGGGCCATGGTTTCGCCTTTATAGGAAAACCGCTCACCATGGCGGCGCTTGAGGGTGTCGCTGAGCTGTGTAATGGCGATGTCGGCCTGATCCTGGCTAACAGCCTCGGCCTGCAGCCAATTGATCTCTTTCTTGCCGAGCTGCTGCTGATACAGCGTGTAGGGTATCAGGATGCGATTGTTGGCGTCCTGGCCACCTGCGGACCCAATACTGGCGAGAAAACTACGGCTTTTAGCCTTCAATACGCCGACCACTGTGTATTTCTGTTGCCCGATGCGAATCTCCTTGCCAAGCGGATTTTGACTTACGCCGAACAGATCTGCGTGTGGTTGCGGCCCGATGATGGCCACGGGCCGACGCCGCTCCTCGTCCTCGAAGCGGAAGGAGCGGCCCATCACCAGAGCGTCGTTGGTGATTGCCGTGTACTCGCTGCCGACACCTTCCACACTGGCGTTGCTGTAGCGGTTGCCAGCGCGGATTAACTGGCGCTTGCCGAAGTCATACACGAGGGGGCTGACGCGGCTCACTGCCGGGCAACACCCGGCGCGGACAGTGGCGTAATCGTCATTGTCGATGCCGGTGCCCTTGCGCACCACGCGGTGCGGGTCTTTGTCCTGCCGGTCGCGGAACACCCAGACCGATCTGAGGCCGAAGGTCTCCAGCTCGGAAAACACCAGGTAATGACCACCCTTGCTTATCGTGCCAACCGCCATGACGGCGGTGATCCCGACCGCGATCCCCAGGATGCTCAGCACGCTGCGCAGCCAGTTGTCCTTGAGCGCCAACCATGCCTGGCTGGCGATGTCGCGCAGATAGCCGAAGAGTTCGATCATCGGCGCTCGTCCTTTTCCATCAGGCCATCGCGCAGACGTATAACGCGCTGCGCATAGGCGGAAATTTCGTCCTCATGCGTTACCATCACCACGGTTTTGCCCTGCCGATGCAGATGGGAAAACAGACGCATGATGTCATGGCCGGAGGCGGAATCGAGGCTTCCGGTAGGTTCATCTGCGATGATGATGTCGGGCTCGGTGATCAGCGCACGTGCAATCGCCACGCGCTGCTGCTGCCCGCCGGACAGTTTGGCGGGTGAATGTGCCGCACGGTCTTCCAGGCCAACGTTTTGCAGCGCCGCATGGGCTCGGCGCAGGCGCTCGGCGGGCGCAACCCGGCTGTAGATCATTGGCAGCTCCACGTTGCGCAGCGCGTTGATGCGCGGGATGAGATTGAACGACTGGAAGACGAATCCCAAGCGCCGGTTGCGGATCGCCGCCAGCTCATCGTCCGAAGCCGCCTCGATGGCCACGCCCTCCAGCGTATAACTGCCTTCGTCAAGGGTATCCAGGCAGCCGATGATATTCAGCAGCGTGGACTTGCCCGAACCGGACGGCCCCATGATGGCGACAAACTCCCCCGCGCCGATATGCAACGATATACCCTTCAATACCGGCAATGCCACCTCGCCGAGACGGTAAGATTTGCTGACGCCTCGCAGATCAATCATTACGGCTTCTTCGACGCACAGGGAAGAGCGACAGCGAAGGGTTCTGCGAGTATCGCGAGAGACACGACTGCATGGATGCAGGACTCCACGAATGGAGGAGGTAGAACGGTGTCTGGAACAGCTGTCGAGGAGGTAAGGCAACGCAAGGAGCAGTTGCCGAGAATGCTGGGAGCGACCGACGCACAGAAATGCCCTAGTGCCGCGCCGGGAGCGGCTTACCGTCAACCACCCGCACCCGGTCACCCTCGTTCAGGGTGACACCTTCGGGGAGGATCACCCGTTGCCCCTGCGCGAGTCCTTGCAGTATCTCGGCATGGGTCAAGTCCTCCATGCCGGTGATGACGGGCAATAACTTTGCGCGTCCCTGCTCGATCACCGCCACCCAGGTTTTATCATCCTTGTTGATCAATGCGCCAAATGGCACTTTGAGGGTACTGGCCTTCGCTGCGGTGCGGATTTTCACGTCCACCTGCTGCCCAAGACGCAACGACGGGGCGGCGCGGCTGAGGCTGATGCGCACATTGACGATATTGGCGGCTTCTTCCTTTTCCACGGCGGGCGCAAGGCGGATGACCCTCTCCGGCCATTGCCGCCCCGGAAACGCATCGCTCGATACCATGACTTCCTGCCCTGCCACAACGCTGGCACTATCATCGGCATCGACCTTCACCTCAATCTCACGGCTGCCAAGATCGGCCAGCGTGAACAGGGTCTCAGGCGGCACAATCCACTGTCCAACCCGCGCCGGATTTGTGGTCACCAGCCCGTCAAAAGGCGCCACCACGTTCAATTTTGTAAGCTGAACCTGTGCCAGGCGCAGATCCGCCGCGGCCACACCCTCCTTGGCCTGCGCGCTGCCCAATTGCGCCTCAGCATCCTCCAGCTTCTGTCGCGGCTCAATGCCGGCGGGTGTCAGCAACCGCAGCCGCTCGACGGAACGCACCACCTGCGCCACCTCGGCCTGAGCCAGTTTCAAGGCCGCCTCTGCCCTGCCAGCCTGCGCAGCAGCCTCGCGGCCATCCAGCCGCGCCAGAATCTTCCCTGTGGCAACACTCTGACCTTCCTTAACGTAAACCTCCGTCACCTGCCCCGTCACCCGGGAAGTCAGCTTGACCTCATGCCCGCTGATCACCTTGCCGGTGACTGTAAGAAAAACCGACACTGGTCCCTGTTCCACCACAACGGTCTTGACCAACGCACCCTCGGCGGCGCTAAACTTCCACACAGTGAACGCCCCAAGAACGCTCGCCAATATAATGCCGATTACAATAACCTTGCGCATAGAGGAGAGAACTTTTACCTGAATTTTTTTCTTTATTGAAATAAACAACCACCGGCTTTAGCCGGTGGTTGGGGTTGCGGACTGAAAGTCCGGATACGCGTCGACTCAACGACGCGTCTATTCGGGTTCCATTCTAAAGTTGTCATTCGGATTAGGTTCAAAATGATGCTCCAAATACTCTTTGATCATCTCCTCTGTCAGCTGGCCTACCGTGGCACAAAAGTACCCGCGCGCCCAGAAATGCCTTCCCCAGTAACGCTTTTTCAGCGCCGGAAACTCCTCAAACAGCTTGCTTGCCGTACGCCCTTTGATCCTTCGCATGATTTCGCTCGGTGCCATTTCCACCATGAAGGTGGCAATGCCGGGGGGCTGCTCACCAAAATATGAACATGATCTTGGCTTACCACACCTTTTACTATCCTTATCTCAAAAGCCTCACAGGTCTGCCGCACCCAGTCCCGAACCCGCTCAGCCACATCCCCTTTCAATACCTTGTAACGATACTTCGTTACCCATACAAA
>LNEJ01000075.1 GCA_001464965.1 Gammaproteobacteria bacterium Ga0074134 | reverse complement strand
ATGTCCGTCTGCTTTTTGCCATTTCGTCACCTGTTTTATATTGAGGGTGATGTTATCACCCATAATCAGGTGGCCAAATTAACTATGCCACTACAGCCGTGCCGAACATTGAGCCGCCCGACTATCTTGGGCAAGCTGAATTGGTTATCTGGTACCAAACAGTCGACCTGCTGTTATCGGCTTCGGTCGACCTTGAGCCGTGTGACGCGACGGTACTGGCTGGTTATTGTGTAGCCAGTCACGCCGTCAAATGCTGCGCTGATGGCGAGGAAATGGCCGAAACGCTGGCGCTGCTGGCGAGAGTTCGGCACGAACTGATGATACCGGTGAACTAAAACACGATCATTGCCCTGATCTTTCGTTTATCGTTTGCCGTTGAATAAACGTGGTTACATACTGGTTACATTTCGAGAGTAATAAAAAATTAGACTCAAGCGGAAATCAGTAACATATTGATTTTATTGGTGCCCAGGGACGGAATCGAACCGCCGACACGGGGATTTTCAATCCCCTGCTCTACCGACTGAGCTACCTGGGCGTGTGATGATGTGCGCTTGCCTTTCCTAGCGATGCCGTCGCGTTTTTGACTTGCCCCGGCCAATGGGGCGCACTGATTTGCGAGGAACGCGTATTAGACCTAAGTCAGGCATGGCGCGTCAAGTCATACTTCCCATTTTTTGTGCCGCACCGGCAAGTCCTCTATTACAATAGGCCATCGGTTTTGCTTTTGCGGGGTTGTTTTGAAGGCGTATAAATTAACTTTATCTTCATTTTTCATTGGTTTGATCGCTTACGCCGGGGTCGCTTGCGCGGACGATGGACGGCAACTCGCCGGTTTTCATCACCGGCAGGCGCAAGGCTGTGTTGCCTGCCATCAGGAGAACGGCAGCCAGCTCATGAAAGCGTCGCTGGCTGCCGGGTGCGTGGATTGCCATGCGTCTCGCGCGGCTAAGGGGCGGGCCACGCCGGTAGCGCTGGCTTCCCCCGCGCCGGAGAATAAGCCTGGGATGTCCGCGGGGCAGGGCTTGGGTGTGCCTCGTACCTTGTCCATGCCGATGTATTACGACAACACCCGCATCGGTGCCCAGCCCAACGAGATGGTGCATGTCCCGGCAGGGAAATTCATCATGGGCACGGATGAACGCCTGTCGGACGAAGGGCCACAGCATATCGTGCATGTGAAGTCCTACTGGATCGACAAGTACGAGGTGACCAATCTGCAATACAAGCAGTTTGTGGCCGCTACGGGACGGCGCTCGCCGGATCATTTCATCAATCGTACCTTTCCCACAGGCAAGGTGGATCATCCGGTGACCTTTGTCTCCTGGCATGATGCGAAGGCCTACTGCGCCTGGGCCGGCAAGCGCCTGCCGACCGACGAGGAATGGGAAAAGGCGGCGCGCGGCACGGATGGCAGGATGTTCCCTTGGGGTAATCAGTTTGATATCAACAAGGTCAACTCGCCGGTGCGGTGGGGGCAGCTCAAGGTGGAAGGAGACACTACGCCGGTGGGCGCGTTCCCGGAAGGAGCCAGTCCTTATGGGCTTCATGACGTGTCGGGCAATGTGTGGGAGTGGACGGGTTCCTGGTACCGAGCCTATCCCGGCAACAAGAAAGCCAGCGAGAATTATGGTGAGCAGTACAAGACCCTGAAGGGCGGTTCGTGGTGGGATTGCTCGTTTTACAAATGCGGCATTTCCGCCCCCGTGTTCAATCGCGCTTTTTTTAATGCAAAGGTGAAAAATGCCAGCTTCGGCTTCCGCTGCGCCAAAGATGATAAATAATCGTAGCTGTGCGCTAACAGTCGCGCTAGCCTTAGTCCTGTGTGGTTGCGGCAAGCAGGAGGATGCGCCTCAAGGGCGCGTGAAGCCCGCACCGGCAGTGGAGGGTATGGTGCTTATCCCCGCCGGCCAATTTGTGATGGGCAGCAACAAGACCGATGACACTGGCCTCCAGAAGGAATATGGTTTTGTGAACCCGCTCTACGTGGATGAACATCCCCCCCACAAGGTGGATCTCCCCGCCTTTATGATCGACAAATATGAGGTCACCAACGCGCAGTACAAGGCGTTTATCCTGGAGTCCAAGGCGCCTGATCCGCCCTCCTGGATACAAAACGGCTATAACGTGCGCGATGACAAGCTGCGCGGCGCCAGCCTGGAGAATTTGCGCTGGATCGCCACCGATTACTTCAAGATCGACAAAGATGCCAGCACGATGACGCGTGAAACGTTGCTCGCAGAGCTGGAAAAGATACAGAAGCAGCGTGACAGGCTGCCGGTGACGGGCGTGAGCTGGGACGATGCCTACAGCTATTGCAAGCGGGTGGGCAAGCGCCTGCCCAGCGAGGCGGAATGGGAAAAAGCCGCGCGCGGGGCGCAGGGGTTTGAGTATCCGTGGGGTAATCAGTGGGATGTCAAACGGCCCAATACGGGCGCGGATGGCGAGGGCGCCGAGGCGGCCGCCGCGCCTGGCTCCTATCCAGGGGACAAATCGCCCTATGGCGTTTACGACATGGCGGGCAATGTCTCGGAGTGGGTGAACGACTGGTACCAGCCCTATCCCGGCGCCACGTACAGGCATGAAGCCTTTGGTGAGGTCCACAAGGTGGTGCGTGGCGGCGGCGCGGGCGAGGGGCATTACGCCTTGAGTTCATTTTACCGGGCGGCGCGCCGTGCGCACGCCGATCCCGCCACGATCAGCACCGATGTGGGGTTCAGGTGCGCGGCTGATGCACACGTAAATTAGTCCAGCAAGCTTGATCTAGGTCAAGGCCGGCCGGAAAAATATCTGATATGTTGAACGCTGCGGTAATTTTGCCGCCGTTTTGCTGATGCCAAGGAGATTCCTATGAAAGGATTATTCACGGTGGTGCTGGTTGCTGGAGCACTCATAGCGGGTACACCGTCAGTCAATGCGGCGGACCCGGATCAGGCACAGGAGCGGGCCCAGACAAGGCAGCAGGAGCGAGTATACGGTTGGCAGCTGATGACACCAGAAGAGCGTGCCGAGCACCGGACCAAAATGCGCAGCCTGAAAACGCCGGAGGAGCGCGAGGCCTTCCGCAGGGAACATCACGAGAAAATGAAGGAACGCGCCAAGGAAAAAGGCGTCGTGCTGCCAGATGAGCCGCCGGCCCGCGGCGGGCGTTAGTCTCTCACCATAAGCGCTCTCCCTGTGTGCGGGAGCCAGAGAACGCAAGGTTTACCGCGTCCTCTGTGGCTGACTGCTTTTTATAGGTTTACGTAAGCTGCAACGGGTCGAACAGCCTGTTGTATTCCTTGATTGCATAACGGTCGGTCATGCCGGCGATGTAGTCTGCCACCGCGCGGGCGCGGCCGGCCGTGCCTTGGGCCTCTTCAAGAACCTGTGTGTTGTGGGCAGGTTCCGGCGGCAGGAGGCGCGGATCGCGCATGAAGACCTCGAACAGCTCGCTGATGACGCGCGCGGCCTTGGCGGTCATGCGACGCACGCGGTAGTGTTGATACAGCTCCTTGCGCAAAAACTGCTTTAATTCGAGATTCTGCGCCCGCATGTCGTCGCTGAAGCCGATCAGCGGCGTGGGCCAGGCGCGTACCGCGCCAATGTCGGCGGGCGCCGCCGCTGCCAGCCGTGTCTGGCTGGTTTCCACGAGATCTATCACCTGGCGGTTGATCATGCGGCGCACCACCTCGTGTATGGTGCGCCGCTCGGGCAAATCAGGATAGGTATTTTTGACAACCTCAAACTGCTCGCGGAACGCTGTTACCTCGCACAACTGCGCCACGTCGATCAACCCGGCGCGCAGCCCGTCGTCCACATCGTGATTGTTGTAGGCGATCTCATCCGCCAGATTGGCGAGTTGCGCTTCCAGGCCCGGCTGCTGCTTATCCAGAAAACGCTGTCCGACTTCCCCCAGCTCCAGGGCCTTGCGCGGCGAACAGTGTTTGAGGATGCCCTCGCGCGTTTCGAAGGTGAGGTTCAGGCCGGGAAATCCGGCGTATTTTTCCTCCAGATCATCCACCACGCGCAACGATTGCAGGTTGTGCTCGAAACCGCCGTGCGCGCTCATGCAATGATTGAGCGCGTCCTGCCCGGCGTGGCCGAAGGGGGTGTGGCCTACGTCGTGCGCCAGAGCGATGGCCTCGACGAGATCCTCGTTGAGCCGCAGCACGCGCGCGATGGAGCGGCCGATCTGCGCAACTTCGATGGAATGCGTCAAGCGGGTACGGAACATGTCACCCTCGTGGTTGACGAACACCTGGGTCTTGTACTCAAGGCGCCGGAACGCCGCGGAGTGGACGATGCGGTCGCGGTCGCGCTGGTATTCGCTGCGATAGGTGGGTGACGGCTCGGGGAAGCGGCGGCCACGCGAACGGGCGGGGTGGGCGGCGTAGGGGGCCAGATCGAGAGATGAGTTCATGGTTTATCCTCAGGCCATTAAAAGCATGTTGTGTGCTTCGCACACCTGGCGGGTTACGCAAAATACGCTAACCCGCCCTACATTGATGTGCATGCCTCGATCACCTCGCGCAGCAGGCCGGGCGGGAAATCATCGGTTACCACCGCCTCGCCGATGGCCTTGAGCAACACCAGGCGGATCTTGCCGTCCTGCACCTTCTTGTCCACGCCCATCAGCTCGATGAAGCGCGGGGTGTCGAGCGCGTGCGGCGCGTGGATGGGCAGGCGGGCCTGCCGGATCAACGCTTCGGTGCGGGTCACATCGGCATCGTTGAGCCAACCCAGGCGCGCGGATAGACGCGCCGCCATGACCATGCCGCAACCCACCGCCTCGCCGTGCAGCCATGCACCGTAACCCATGCCGGTTTCGATGGCGTGGCCGAAGGTATGGCCGAGGTTGAGCGTGGCGCGCACGCCGCCCTCGCGTTCATCGAGCGCGACTACCTCGGCCTTGTTGGCGCAGGAGCGCTCGATGGCATAGGCCAGCGCTGCGGGTTCGCGCGCCAGCAGCTTTTCCATATTCGCTTCCAGCCAGTCGAAAAAGGCCGGGTCGCGGATCAGGCCGTATTTGATCACCTCGGCAAGACCCGCGCTCAGTTCGCGGTCTGGCAGCGTGTCAAGGGTGCCGGTGTCGGCGATTACGCAGCGCGGCTGATGAAACGCACCGATCATGTTCTTGCCCAGCGGATGATTGACGCCGGTCTTGCCGCCCACCGAGGAATCCACCTGTGAGAGCAGCGTGGTGGGAATCTGGATGAAATTCACGCCGCGCTGATAGCAGGCGGCGGCAAAGCCCGTCATGTCGCCGATCACCCCGCCGCCGAGCGCCACCAGCGTGACGCGGCGGTCGAGATGCTTGCGCAGCAGGGCGTCGAAGATGCGGTTCAGCACCTCCAGGGTCTTGTATTGCTCGCCGTCCGGCAGGATCACCGATTCGCACTGATAGCCACTCAGAGTGGCGAGCACCTTGTTCAGGTATAAGGGCGCGACCGTCTCGTTGGTCACAACCATCACCTGTTTGCCGGTGATGCAGGGCTTCAGCAGGTCAGCGCGCCCCAGCAATCCGCTGCCGATATGGATCGGATAGCTGCGCGGCCCAAGTTCAACGTGTAATGTTTTCATGATGTGTGAATCCAATCGTCGTTTTTAGGTTCAATGGCTCGACGTCTGAAGCTGGTCTTCAATCATCCGCACCGTAGCGCGCACGGTATTGCTGTCGGTGTCGATGATTATATCGGCGATTTCGCGGTAGAGGGGATCGCGCATTTTTATGATCCCCTCCAGCCGGGCGCGCGGGTCTTCGGTCTGTAGCAAGGGGCGGTTGCGATCCCGTGCGGTGCGTTTGAGCAAGTGATCCAGCGAGGCGCGCAGATAGATCACTGTGCCGCGCCCGGCCAGATGGTTGCGGTTGGCGGAGTCCAGCACGGCGCCTCCGCCGGTGGCCAGCACGATGCCCTTGCGGCGCGTCAGGTCGTCGATTACCTCGCGCTCGCGCCTGCGGAAACCTTCTTCACCCTCGATTTCAAAGATCAGGGGGATGCTCGCGCCGGTGCGCTGCTCAATCTCATGGTCGCTGTCCACGAAGTCCACGCCCAGGTCCTTGGCGATCTGCCGCCCAATGGTGGTTTTGCCCGCGCCCATCGGGCCGATCAGGAATATGTTGTCGGATTTGACCATGGGCAAATAGTACCCTAAAACCGGGCGGTGATGGCCGGTTTTGGAAGCGCCGATGGAGAGAGCAAAAAAACATCAGCCCCGAGGCCTTTTTGAGGCTCCGGGGCTGAATGGGGCTACTTGGCCGGGAGGCTGGGCCTAATTATGGCATTTCATTGACGGCGCAGGTTGCAGCTGTGCCAAAGGGGCTCTCATATCCCGGGGGCGGCACCGTTTCCTTGTTGAAATCATCAGCAAGGAAAGGAAGTGTCAGCCTCGCCCGTGTCAACGCCTCGCTACCCGATACCGATGCCCTGGCTTCCAGTGACAGTGTTACCCATTGAGCATATTCTCTTGCATATATGATGTCGACCAAGGCAAAGCCGTTTGCATCCGTCGTCGCATTCCTGGGTGTTACGGTGGCGACATTACCTGGTTCGAGCCGGCCGTTACTATTTACGTCATTGTCTATTGCCGACTCAAAGCTCCCATTCAGGTTCACATCTTCATTGGCGCATGGAGGACTGCTAACGTTCGCCTGCCAGTATACGAAACCGCCACTACCATTATAGACGCGAACATTTACGCCCTTGTAATACTCATACGGTACCAAGCTCAACGTTACCGCCGCATTTTTGACCGGGTTGCCTGCTGCGTCGGTTACCAGTACTGAGTATGGCAGTCTGTAACGCGTGGCACCTTCGGCGGCAATCTGGTTTCCCGTGCCCAGCGCGATGAAAAGCGATTTGGAGCCGACGGTGAGCTTGGCGGTGTTGCTCACACTCGTGCCGTCTACAGCCGCCGTCACCACAACACCGTCTTTGGCGCTTGGCGCAAGGCCGCTAGTATAGGTAGTGCTAGCACGGCCGAAACTGTCGGTCACCGCCTCACTGGGCGAGATGTTGCCGCCGCTTATATCGAATACAGAAAACCTGACGATCTGGTTTTTGACCAGATTGTTGTTCGCGTCACGCAGCGTGGCGGTGATCGTGCTGGTGTCGCCGTTGGTCGATATCACTGCCGGATCGGCCTGCACGGTCATGGAGTTCACCGTGGTTGCGACAAACTCAATGGCCAGGTCAGTTGAGACAGTGCCGCCGGGAGTCTTGGCGGTAATCACCGACGGACCGGCGCTGAGCGCAGAAATGCTGACCGTGGCGTTGCCGCTGGCATCGGTAACGGCCGTGGTGCTGCTGAGCGTGCCTCGGCTGGCGCTGAAGCCGATGGTTTGACCAGCTTGCGGTACGACGCCCACCAGCCAGTTGAGGGTGATGTTTTGCGAGGTGCCGAGCGGCACCTCGGTGGCGCTGGCTGGGGCGGAGAAGGTAAAGCTCGACGAATCCACGGTCAGGGTAGACTGGCCGCTGGACCCCATGGCGGTGGCGGTAATCGTATCCACGCCTGCCGCCACGGCAGTTATATTCAGCGTTACCGCGCCATTGGCATCCGTCACCGGGTTGTTGGACATGTCCGTCACAGTGCTGGTGAGGGCGAGGGTGTTGCCTGTGGCGGAGGCTACCGTCACGGGCGCGTTCGGTATGCCTTTGCCTGCGGAATCTTTCAGGAAGATGCTCCATTTGGCGGTTTTGCCCATCACCACGGATTTACTGCCGTTGAAGGTGATGGCAGTGCCGGTGACCGAAACCTTGTTGGTGGCGATCAAGGTGCCGGTGGATGCTGCCACGGTGATGGTGCGGTTGGACTGGTCGCCGCCAAGGGAGAGTTTGGCGCTGGCCGCACCCGAGTCATCGGTAGTGCCCTGGGTTACCTGGATGCCACCGGATGAGCTGCCAAATTTCACGGGTGCCCCGGATACAAAATTATTGCTGGCATCCTTGGCGAGCACGGTCAATATGACATCCTGGGAGCCGGCGGAGAGCAGTTGCGGGCTGCTGACCAGAAGCTGCAGGCTGGCGACGGGCGCGGATGGCGTGGCCGGTGTGCCTGTGGTAGGCGTCGTCGTGGGAGTGGTTGTAGTGGATGATGGGCTGCCGGTAAAGGCGTCGCCCCCCCCGCCGCATCCCGCCAGCGCGACCGCCATCAACAGTAAGGCGATAATTTTTTTTACGGTTTTATGCATCTCTCAATCTCCACAAACGTTTGCGCTGGTCCTTGCTTTCCGGGGGTAAAGGTCTCCCATCAAAATCCAGCTTCGCTCGAGAGATATCGGCAGGGCGCCGCGCATCTTTAACGGGGTAATCCTTGGGATGCGCGGCGCCGCAAAATCAGTTGCGCTTACTAATGATAATCATTATCATTATCCGGGAATGATAAGTCGCACTGATAATGTGGAAATCCCTGGAGAGCCGATAATGCTTCAAGTTAAACGTAGCGCCTTTTTTACCGTCCTCGCGGTGAGTATGTGGTTTTCCTTCCAGCCAGCCGCGCAGGCCGCGGAGGAGCTGGTGGTGTATTCCGCGCGTATTGAAAAACTGCTCAAGCCGCTGGTAAGCGCCTATGAAAAAGAAACCGGCACACACATCAAGCTGTTGGCCGGTAAGGAAGGCCCGTTGTTGGAGCGTCTCAAGGCCGAAGGGGCGAAGACACCCGCAGATCTGCTGATTACGGTGGATGCGGGCAATCTGTGGCAGGCGGCACAGAGCGGGCTGCTGGCGAAGGTGGACTCGAAAGTCCTCAACGAGAACGTCCCCGCGCATCTGCGTGATCCGGATGGCCAGTGGTACGGCCTGTCCGTGCGCGCCCGCACGATTGTCTACAACACCAAGAAGGTCAAGCCCGGCGAGCTTTCTACCTATGAAGCGCTGGGTGATACCAAATGGAAAGGCCGCTTGTGTTTGCGCAGCTCCAAGAAGGTTTATAACCAGTCGCTGGTGGCGATGATGATCGCGGATCTGGGTGAGGCGAAGAGCGAAGAGATCGTGAAGTCGTGGGTGAAAAATCTGGCTACCGCTCCCTACTCGGACGATGAGAATCTGCTGGATGCCATGGCGGCGGGACAGTGCGACGTGGGCATCGTCAACAGTTATTACTACGGCCGTCTCAAGCGCAAGAACCCCAACGTGCCGATGGGCATTTTCTGGCCCAACCAGAATGACCGGGGCGTGCATGTCAACGTGTCGGGCGCTGGTGTGACCAAGCATGCCAAACATCACGAAGCCGCGGTGAAGTTCCTGGAGTGGCTATCTTCGGCTGAGGCGCAGAGCCTGTTTGCCGATGCCAATCTGGAGTTCCCGGTGAACCCCAAGGTCAAACCTGATCCGCTCGTCGCGGCCTGGGGCAGCTTCAAGCAGGACAGCATCAACGTTGCTGAAGCTGGCAAGTTGCAGGCCAAGGCGGTGATGTTGATGGACCGTGCCGGGTATAAATGACGGCAGAGCACCCGTGAAGTTTTCCGCCAGCGGCGGCGGCTGGCGGCTGGCCAGCCTGGCCGTGGCGGCGCTGGTAACGATCCCCCTCCTGACGCTGTTGCCCGCCTGGCTGGTGGCGGAAGGCGAGGTGTGGCGGCATCTGGCCGATACGGTGCTGGGTGAGCTGCTGCGCAATACCGCCGTGTTGGTCATCGGCGTCGGCCTTGGTGTGCTGCTGCTCGGCGTGGGCTTGGCGTGGCTGACGGCAATGTGCGAGTTTCCGGGGCGCCGCGTCTTCGACTGGGCGCTGATGCTGCCGCTGGGCATCCCCACCTACGTGCTGGCGTTTGTCGCGGTGGGCCTGCTGGATTTCAGCGGCCCGGTGCAGAGCGGCCTGCGAGAACTGCTGGGGCCGGATAACGTCTGGTTTCCGCCGATCCGCTCCGAAGGCGGGGTAATCGCCGTGCTGGCGCTGGCGCTGTATCCCTATGTGTACATGCTGGCGCGCGCGGCCTTTCTCGGCCAAGGGCGCAACATGCTGGAGAGCGGGCGCATTCTCGGTCTTACACCGTGGCAGGTGTTCTTGCGCATCTGTCTACCCATGGCGCGTCCGGCGATCGCCGCAGGTGTGGCATTGGCCTTGATGGAGACGCTGGCGGATTTCGGCGCGGTGGCCATCTTCAATTACGATACCTTCACCACCGCCATCTACAAGGCCTGGTTTGGTTTATTCAATATCCACGCCGCAGCGCAGCTTTCCACCCTGCTGCTGCTGTTTGTCGCCCTTGCGCTGTATGGCGAGCGGCGCTGGCGGGGCCGGGCGCGTTTTTACAGCAGCGGCAGGCGCGCCTCCGAGTTCCGCTATAAGCTGAAAGGCGTGCGCGCGTGGTCTGCCACGGCGGCGGCCACGCTGGTGCTGGCGCTGGCCTTTCTGGTCCCGGTGGTACAACTGGCGATCTGGGCGTCGGGCACCGCGCTTGCTGATCTGGACGAGCGCTACGGGGAATTTGTAACCCATACCGTGATGCTGGGTGTGTTCGCCGCGCTACTCACTGCAAGCGGCGCGCTGTTGCTTGGGTATGTGAACAAGCTCTGGCCGGGCAAGATGACCGGCCTGGCGGTGCGCATGGCGACGCTGGGCTACGCCATGCCAGGCTCAGTGCTGGCGGTCGGCATCATGCTGTTTTTCACCTGGACGGATCAGGGTGTTGATGTGCTGGCGCAGCGCTGGTTTGGCGCCCCGGTCGGGTTGCTGCTCAGCGGCAGCGTCATCGCCCTGCTGTTTGCCTATCTGGTGCGCTTTCTCGCAGTGGCGCATGGCCCGGTGGAGAGCGGGCTGGAGCGTATCACCCCCTCCATCCAGCAAGCTGCCCGCAGTCTGGGCGCGGGTAACCGCGAGATATTGTGGCGTATCTACCTGCCCATGCTGCGCCCTGGCCTGCTCACCGCCGCGCTGCTGGTGTTCGTGGACGTAATGAAAGAGCTGCCCGCCACCCTGCTGCTGCGCCCGTTCGATTGGGACACGCTGGCGATCCGCATCTTCGAGATGACCTCAGAGGGCGAATGGGAAGCCGCCGCCTTGCCCGCGCTGACGCTGGTGTTGGTGGGATTGATCCCGGTGATTTTGCTGGTGAGGCGTTCGGCGAGGTGACCCCGCCGCCGTTCACGGCCACCCCATACCTTCCCGGGTAGAAGCCGGATTCGACAGCAGCGCCAGTATTTCGCTGGCCGGCATCGGCTGGTTGAAGAAATACCCCTGTACGATATCGCACTGCTGCGCCCGCAGGAATGCGAGCTGCTCGGCGGTTTCCACGCCTTCGGCAACGACGCTCAGTTTCAGGCTGTGGGCCATGGCGATAATCGCGTTGGCGATGGCGACATCGTCGGCATCATGAGGGATGTCCCGCACAAACGAGCGGTCGATCTTGAGGGTGTCGATCGGCAGGTGCTTGAGGCGGCTCAGGGAGGAATAGCCTGTGCCGAAATCGTCGATGGCGAGCGTCACGCCCAGCGATTTGAGACTTCTTAGCAGCTCGATGCTGTGCTCCGCGACTTTAAGATCGCTCTCGGTAATTTCCAGTTCAAGCTGCAACTCGCCGGGGCGCAGTCCGGCGTCTTCCTGGATGGTACTCAGCGTGTTCAGGATGTTGCCACGCAGAATTTGCCGTCCCGCGACATTGACTGCGATCCGTAACCACGGCAGGCCAGCCTCTCGCCATGCCTTGGCGTCATTACAGACAGTGCGCAGCACCCACTCGCCGATGGGTTCGATAAGGCCGGTTTCCTCGGCCACAGGCATGAATTTGCTCGGCAGCACCAAGCCGAGTTTGGGGTGTTGCCAGCGGATCAAGGCTTCTACGCCATAGAGGGTGTTGTCCTTGAGCGTGAATTGCGGTTGATAATGCAGAACGAACTCATCCCGGGCCAGGGCCTGCCGCAGACCTTGCTCAAGAGAGAGGTGCTCGAAGGCCTTCGTGGTCAGTTCCGCGGCGTAGAACTGATAATTGTGCCTGCCCTGCTCCTTGGCGCGGTACATCGCCGCATCGGCCGCCTTGGCAAGCCCTTCGCTGTCTTCGGCGTCGTCGGGGTAGATGCTGATGCCCATGCTGGTGGAGGTGGTGATCTCGTGTCCGTCGGTAGCGATGGGCTCGGCGACGGCGTTGATGAGTTTCTTGGCGAGTATCGCCGCGTCTTCGGGGTGAGCTATATCAGACAGGATAATGGTGAACTCATCGCCTCCCAGCCGTGCCACGATGTCTTCGGCCCGCACGGCCTTGCGCAAGCGCAAGGCCGTCTCTTGCAACAGCCGGTCGCCGCAGGCATGTCCCAGGGTGTCGTTGATGATCTTGAAGCGATCCAGGTCCAGGAACAGCAGCGCGACGCGCTGCTTGTGCCGCTTGGCGCGGCGTAACGCTTGATTGAGGGTTTCCTGGAACAGCAGGCGATTGGGAAGGCCGGTGAGCGCGTCGTGGTGGGCAAGGTAACGGAGCCTTTTTTCCGACTCTTTCATGGCGCTTATGTCCGAAAACACCCTCACGGTGTTGGTGACACGGCCATGCTCATCTTTTATTACCGTCACGCATTCCCAGGCAGGATAGACATCGCCGCTCTGGCGCCGGTTCCATATTTCACCTCGCCACTGGCCGTGGGTTTCCAACGAATTTTGCAGCTCGGCGAGCACGGCTTTGTTATGCCGGCCTGATTGATAGATGCGCGGGGTCTTGCCGAGCACTTCGGGCGCCTCATAGCCGGTGATATCGCTGAACGCCCGATTGACGGCAACGATACCGTGTTCGGCATCGGTAATGACAATGGCTTCGCTGGTATTGTCGAAAACCGTGGCGGCTTGGCGCAGTTTTTCTTCGGCTTTTTTGCGTTCCCGGATGTCCTGTACGGCCACTACCCGGATCGTGCGGCCCTGATACTCGACACTTTTGGCGCGCACCTCTGCGAGGATAGTTGAGCCGTCGGTCCTCTGGACAAGCACCTCATAGGGTCCTTCTGCCCCGGCCTGCATGTTGGCGGTCACCTTTTTGAGAGATTCCGGTGCGACAAACTCCAGGATGTGCCTGCCAATGAGTTTTTCCGCGGGGGTGCCGAGGATATCAATAATGGCGGGGTTAATGTCGAGAATGATGCCATTATCGTGGAACAGTAGCCCCTCGTAAGAGGCCGTGAAAAAATGTGCCAGGCGCTCTTCGCTTGCAAACAATGCCTGTTCGGCCAATTTGCGCTCCACGATTTCAGTCCGCAATGCGGCATTGGCTTTTTCAAGCTCGATGGTGCGCTCGCGCACCCTTTGCTCCAGTTCATCGCGTGTGTTGCGCAATTCATCCTCGGCCAGCTTTTGAGCTGTGAGGTCTTCGTGCATGATGACCACCTCGGTGATCCGCTCGCCGTCCATGATGGGGTAGATGAATGCACGTACCCGGCGTGGTGGTGCGCCGTCAGGATCAATCCTTTGGACGTCGTACCAGATAGCGGGAACCACGGTGGCTTCTCCCGCAAAAGCCTTCAATATATAAGGCATCACCCCCTTTTCGACCAGTTGCGGGTCGCGCAGGATGTTATAACCCCCCATTTTTTCCAGTGAGGTGCCCCATAGCTCCTCCCACGCGGGACTGGTGAGGATGGTCTCGCCATCCGGCGAGAACACCTGGATGCTGAACGGGGCGTGTCTGAAAATAGTGTCAAAGCGCATTCGGGTAACCTTGGCGGCCTGTTTTGTTAGGGGTGGGACACAGTTGTGCAGTGGTTATATCATAATTTTTATGGCTTTTATGCCCTGACCCCCGCATTGCCTCAAGATAAAAGGTTACCAAAGGGGGGGTCGTTTCCTCAAGCTCGGTGGTTACCGAAGAAGTTTGAAGATGGCTCTCAGTTTACGCTG
>LNEJ01000074.1 GCA_001464965.1 Gammaproteobacteria bacterium Ga0074134 | reverse complement strand
CAGCGTAAACTGAGAGCCATCTTCAAACTTCTTCGGTAACCACCGAGCTTGAGGAAACGACCCCCCCTTTGGTAACCTTTTATCTTGAGGCAATGCGGAGTTATGATTTCTTGGTGAGCGGGAATGATCGTGCGGTATTGGTGGTGCACTTGCAAGGGTTTTTTGGCGTATTTGGCCTGCGGGGCCATTAATCCGATCAGGCCGTGTGTAGGGTGCGTAGGGCGCGCCCTACAATTTTCCCGCTTGCAGGGAGAGAGCGTTAGCTTGCTGATCCCCGGTCAAGCCATAGCGCACTTTTGCGGAGTCCCGCTTGAGCGCAGGGCTAGAGTCTAGTCTGCCAAATGGCGGGATCTCTGCTGCCATGGAATACCGCCAAGACAACAATGCGGTGATTCTCCGTGCGAAAATAAACGCTGTATGGAAAACGATTGGCCACAACGCGCCGAACGTCTTCCCGAACAATTGGATGCTGGAGCGGGTGTTCAGACGCGAGTGATACACAGCGCTCAATTTCTGCCATGAACTCAAGAGCAAGGCCAAGCCGCTTACTTTCATACCATGCACTTGCTTCTATGAACTCTGCGCTGGCGGCACGGTGAAAAGTGACGGCTAGGCTCATTGCCTGATTTTGGTGAGAGCGGCTGCCTTTACTTCACTCCACGGAACTACATCGCCAGGGTTTGCAAGATGGTCTGCGAGGCGGCGGTCAAGTTCCGTTTTTTGCGTTTCCGTCAACGATGGAGCGGCACCGCGACTAACGATACCGTCCCAGATGGCCTCAGCCAACTCAATCTGCTCGTCAATGTCGAGAGCACTTGCTTGCTGTAAAAGTTGTGTGTTCATGACCTGGATACCATTCAAATTTGATGCGGAAATTCTAGCGCGTCTCGCCATCTTGTGTCACGTCTGCCTAACAGCGTGCAGGGAGAGGGGGCTTGCCTGGAATATTCCTCCTGATCCCCGGTCAAGCCATAGCGCGCCCCTGACCATTCATAACAGCCGCCTTGGTCTCAATGGCACCGAGCAGCGTTTTGAAGGAGTTGATGAATGATTCCACGCCCTCGTCTTCGAGTTGCTGGGTGACGGCATCCATGTCGATGCCGAGTTTTGCGAGCAGTGCGATGCTGGCGTGCGCATCAGCTACACTTTCTTGCAATGTTGAAGCCGCCTTACCGTGTTCCTTAAACGCCTTGTAGGTGGCGGGAGGGATGGTGTTTACGGTGTCGGGGCCGATCAGGGTGTCGATATATAGCACGTCGCTGTAGTTCGGATTCTTGACGCCGGTGCTGGCCCACAGCAGGCGTTGCGCGTGCGCGCCGGCTTCGCGCAATTTGGCGAAACGGGGGGTCGAGAACAGTCTTTCATAGGATTGGTAGGCGATCTTGGCGTTGGCGATGGCGGCCTTGCCCTGCGCTTTTTCGAGTAACGCCTGCTGTTCCGGGGCGGCGGCTTTGATTTTTTCGTCCAGCAGCTTGTCAACCAGGGCGTCGACGCGGCTGACGAAGAAGCTTGCGACCGACGCGATGCGGTTGAGCGGTTTGCCGTTCTGTAGCGCTTGCTCCAGGCCCGAGATGTAGGCTTCGATGACTTCTTCGTAGCGCAGCACCGAAAACAGCAATGTGACGTTGACGTTGATGCCGTCGGCGATTAGTGCGCTAACGGCAGGCAGCCCCTCGCGTGTCGCAGGCACCTTTATCATGAGGTTGGGACGGTTCACGCGCGCGGCGAGGCGGCGCGCTTCGGCGACGCTGCTTGCGGTGTCGTGCGCCAGATCGGGTGATACTTCAAGGCTGATCATGCCGTCGCAGCCGCCTGTCTTGTCGTAGACGGGGCGCAACAGGTCGGCGGCCTGCTGGATATCTTCAATGGCCAATGAATAGAACAAGTCGCGGCTGCTCTGCGCAGGATTCTGTTCGAGCAGATGCGCCAGCGCATCGTCATAATCCTTGCTGCCGTTAATGGCCTTTTCGAAAATGGTGGGGTTGGATGTAACCCCTTTCAGCCCATCTTCGCGGATCATCCGCTCCAGCTCCCCTGAGCGCAGCATGGCGCGCTGGATGTTGTCATACCAGGGGCTTTGTCCGTAATTCTGTAGATCCACCAATGGATTCATCTTTAATTTCTCCTGATCTTCGGTCTCTGAAGTAGATCGTCCTGCAATACGAGCGTGGCGGTAGCCGCTGTGGGTTACGTTCATTTTATGTGAAATGGCCCACATTCGCCCGCAATGTTTTGCGTCATGATGTTGACGCATCCATAGTGTAAAACGTATTGCAATACCAATGCCAAGAGGGTATGTCGCCGCACGGTATGCACAGCAACTTTATATTCCCGTTTTGTGACCTACGTCAAAGTAATTACCTTACAAAGAGTGGACACTATCCACGCACACAATGCTTTTTCGTGTTTCGGGAGTAGGGATATGTGGCCTTTCAGATGTATTATCAAGGGTATTCTGCTGACGCTTGTTGGTCTGGGGGCTTTCTGTGCCAATTGTGCGGGGGCGGATGAAATCGCGGGAATGGTGTCTGCCAAGCCAACTATCGGGTCTTTTAACTGCTCAAGTGCCACATACGATGTGCCATCGTGTCCTCATGTGCCAGCACCTTCTTATAACAGGGAACTGGTGATGCCGCCTGCCGTGAACCCATGGGTGGCGGTGCGCCTGTTTGTGACCAAATACTGGATGCGCAAGGACAGCTTCGATTTTGCAAACTACAACCCAAATCAGATAACTACGGCGCAACGCGGTTTTACCGTCAATATGACACTATCCTACCCTAATACCAGCATGAATATGGACATGCGCGATCTGAACGTCAAATGGTCGGCAATGGGTGGTGCGGTCAAACCTTTCAATAATGACAAGCCTTATGCGGTGGTGCGGTTCAGTTATGGCTGGTGACACGTCGTTCATTAATGATGGCGTTTACCTAATCGCTCCAGCGTAATATCCACCCCGCCCCAGAACCACTCCAGCAGACGGCGATACCAGGGCCGTGCGCGCCACTCCTCGAGATGGTACTCCCGGCTCGATGCAAAATCGGCGATGAACATGGTGTGCACCACAGTCGCAAATTGTGGATCTTCCACCTCCTGGTTGGCTTCGAGATTCCAGTGAAAATTCCAGCGGTCGATGTTACTGGAGCCAATGGAAACCCAGTCATCGCACAGCAATACCTTGGAGTGCGTGAAGCGCGGTTGATATTCGAAGATGCGCACCCCGTGGCTTAGCAGATTGTAGTAAAAGCGTCGGCCGGCGTGGCGTATTGCCGGGTGATCGGTGTGTTCGCCCGGCAATAGCAGCCGCACGTCGACGCCGCGCCGGGCGGCTGCGCGCAAGGCGCGCCGGATCTTCCATGAAGGTACAAAATAGGCGGTCGCGATCCACAGAGTGTGGCGGGCGTGGCGTGCCTTGTTCAGCAGAGAGCGCTTGATCTCGGCATGAGTCGCGCCGTTGGCTATGGTGACCTGTCCACGCTGATCCGCCATGGCATGTTGCGCCCTGGTGTGCGGTAAGACAAGGATGAGATCCGTGCAGTGCCGCCAGTTTTCCTCGAACAGGGTTTTCCAGTCCGCAACGATGGCGCCCCTGATCTCGATCATGGTTTCGCGCCAGCGTAGCGCTGGATTATGGGGCGGATCGAAGTTGTCGGTGATCCCCGCCCCGCCGGTAAATGCAACTTCACCATCGACGAGCAGCAGTTTGCGGTGATCCCGGAAGAAGTTGTGGTGCAGCCTGCGGTAGTGTACCGGGTTGTAATAGCTTAACCGGATATTGCCCTCTTCAAGCCGCAGCCGGTCCTGCTTGAGCAGGCCGTTCGCCCCAAAATCATCGAGCAACAGATATACTGCCACTCCCCGCGCTGCGGCGGTGATGAGGGCATCGATAAACCGGTCGGCAACCGCGCCGGACTCGAAGAGATAAATCTCCATCAGGACATAAGCGCGCGCCGACCCGATGGCGTCGAGCATGGCGGGATAGAATTGACCACCGTCGATCAACAGGCGGAACTGGTTGCCGTTGCGCTTGGGGAACTGGTATTTAGAGTTGCGAAGGTTGATCATGTGTGGGGCTATGCTGCCGCAAGTCACGGGAAAGGTCAAAGGAGCGCTTGCCCAGCGCTCATGAGAAGATTGCCCTACTCGATTTGGCGGCGAGGGGGTATCATGTAAAGATTGTGTAATTTTGGGCGGCGTAGCCATGTGGATTGGACAGTGAACAAGCTGTTTTCGATGTTTTTTGATGTCTGCCGGTTACGGGCGGCGCCGCAAGATTTGCCTACCTCGCGTTCACTGTTGGTAGCTACGTTGTTGTTGTACGCACTGCTTTCCATTGTGATTTCGGTGGTGCAGATGTCGCTGGTCAAGGCGCTGCTGGCGGCGTTTATGGATACTGCGCTGCTCGCGGGGCTATCCTTCTTTCTGCTATGGGCAAGAATGCTCGCCAATCGCTGGGTGCAAACCTGCATCGCGCTGGCGGGCAGCGGTACTGTGCTGGAGCTGGTGGCCTTGCCGCTGATGATCTGGCAGAAGCAGTTTGGTCCCGAGAGCAGCCTGGTGATCGTACCCACGCTGTTTTTGCTAGTGGTGCTGTTCTGGAACCTGGTGGTGGTTGGTCATATCCTGCGCCACGCGCTTTCCACCAGTCTGGTGATGGGCTCCGTGCTGGCAACGGTTTACATGTATGTTTCACTGAGCATCATAAAAATCCTGTTTTTTTCTGGTATTTAAATTATGCATATTCATATTCTGGGGATCTGCGGCACGTTCATGGGTGGTATCGCCGTGCTGGCGCGCCAGCTTGGTTATCGCGTCAGCGGTTCGGATGCCAATGTTTACCCGCCGATGAGCACGCAACTGGCGGAGCAAGGTATCGAGTTGATGGAGGGTTATAATCCATCCCACCTCGACCCCGCGCCGGATTGCGTGGTGATCGGCAACGCCCTGTCGCGCGGTAATGCAGCAGTGGAATATGTGCTCAATCGCGGCCTGAATTACACCTCCGGCCCCGCCTTTCTGGCCGAACACCTGTTGCGTGACCGCTGGGTGTTAGCGGTGGCGGGTACTCACGGCAAGACCACTACCAGCACCATGCTGGCGTGGATACTGGAGTACGCGGGGCTCGCGCCAGGTTTTCTGATTGGCGGCGTGCCGTGCAACTTTGATATCTCGGCGCGGCTGGGCAACGCGCCGTTTTTTGTAGTAGAAGCGGATGAATACGACTCGGCGTTTTTCGACAAGCGTTCAAAGTTCGTCCACTACCGTCCGCGCACTTTAATCATGAACAATCTGGAGTTCGATCACGCCGATATTTTCCCTGATCTTGCGGCGATCAAACGGCAATTTCATCATTTGGTGCGCATCGTGCCGGGTAATGGGCTGATCATCGCCCCCTCTCAGGATGACAATCTGGCCGATGTACTGGAACAGGGGTGTTGGACGCCGGTGGAATATTCCGGTGACGAAAGTGAAGGCACGCCGGGCTGGAGCGCCCGCAACGCAGCGGCGGACGGTAGCGAGTTTGATGTATATTGGGGCGATGATCATGTTGGGCGGGTCGTCTGGCCGCTGCTCGGACGGCATAATGTGCACAACGCCCTGGCGGCCATCGCCGCCGCACGCCATGCCGGCGTGATGCTTCAGCATGCGGTGGCGGCGATGGCGGAATTTCGAGGAGTGAAGCGCCGCATGGAGCAGCGCGCGGTGGTGGATGGCGTGACGGTATACGATGACTTCGCGCATCACCCCACGGCGATTGCCACCACGCTGGAAGGCCTGCGCAAGCGGGTGGGCGAGGCGCGCATCATCGCCGTACTGGAGCCGCGCTCCAACACCATGCGCATGGGCGTGCATCAACAGACGCTCGCTCCGTCGCTGGCGCTGGCCGATGAGGTGATTCTGTATCAGCCCGCCGATATCGGCTGGGATGTGGCGGCGGTCGCGGCAAGCGCCGGTCCGCGTGCCGCTGTGCTCGACACCGTGCCTGCCATCGTGGCGCATGTGGCGCAGCTGGCGCGGCCGGGCGATCATGTGCTGATCATGAGCAATGGCGCTTTTGGCGGAATACACACCAAATTGATCGAGGCTCTGCAGTCTAGATGAGCCGTAACGCGATAGCCCTGGCGATGACCGGCGCCTCCGGTGCGGCCTATGGGTTGCGCCTGCTGGAATGCCTGCTGCAGGCCGACCGGCAGGTGTACCTGATGGTGTCGGCGCCGGGGCAGGTGGTGATCGCCATGGAGACGGATCTGAATCTGCCCGGGCGGCCCGGCGAGATGCAGGAGGTGTTGTCCGCGCATTTCGCGGCAAAGCCCGGACAGTTGCGCGTGTTCGGCAAGGATCAGTGGACTGCCCCGGTGGCCAGCGGCACCAGCGCGCCGCAAGCGATGGTGGTGTGTCCGTGCACCAGCGGCACGCTGTCGGCCATCGCCCACGGTGCCAGCAATAATCTGCTGGAACGCGCCGCCGATGTGATGATCAAGGAGCAGCGCAAGCTGATCCTGGTGCCGCGCGAAATGCCGCTCTCCGTCATACACCTGGAAAACATGCTGGGCCTGGCACGGCTTGGGGTTACCATCATGCCCGCCAATCCCGGATTTTATTATCGTCCGCAACGCGTTGAAGACCTGGTGGATTTTGTGGTGGCGCGCATTCTGGATCACCTCAATATCGAGCACGCGTTGATTCCGCGCTGGGGGGAGGAAGCCCATGACTGATGAATTACGCATACCGCTGTTTCCGCTGCACACCGTGCTCTATCCCGGCGGGCCGCTGCCGTTGCGCATCTTCGAGCCGCGTTATCTGGATATGGTCAGTGCCTGTCTCCGGCAGAGTAGTGGCTTCGGGGTATGCCTGATCCGCAGCGGCAACGAGGTGGGCCGCGCCGCCACAACTTACGATATCGGCACGCTGGCGATGATTACCTATTGGCACATGGGCCATGACGGCCTGCTCGCCATTACCGGCTGTGGCCAGCAGCGTTTTCGCATCCTTTCCGAACAGGTTCAGCCCAATCAGCTCACCGTCGCCGAAGTGGAGTTGATCCCCAACGAACCGGAAGCGGATATCCCGGCGGAATACCTGCCGCTGGTGGATCTGCTGCGCCAGATGATCGAGCAGATTGGCCACCACTATACCGCCATCCCCAAGAAATACGCTGACGCTGGCTGGGTGGGCTGCCGGTTGGCGGAGCTGCTGCCCCTTGGGCTTGCGCAAAAACAATATCTGCTGCAGATCAACAGTCCGGTACAGCGCCTCGAACGGTTGGCGGCGGTGATAGAGCAGCTTGGCATACGATGAGCGGTGCAATGACCGGCTATGATGTCGTTATCGCGGGTGCCGGCATGGTGGGCGCCACGCTGGCCTGCGCGCTGGGGTCGAGTGGCTTGCGCGTGGCAGTGCTTGAGGCACAGCCGTTGCCGTGCGGTATCACCCCGCAAGACGATTACGATCTGCGCGTCTCCGCCATCACGCGCGCCTCGCAGCGCATCTTCACCGCGCTGGGTGCGTGGTACGGCATGACCGCGCGGCGTGTTAGCCCGTTCCGTGAAATGCACGTATGGGATGCAGGCGGCCCCCTCGGAATTGAAGGCGAGATCCATTTCGATAGCGCCGAGATCGGCGAGGACACCCTCGGCCACATCATCGAAAACCGGGTCATCCAGCTTGCGCTCCTGGAGCGGATGCGCGACTTCGACACGGTCGATCTGATCAATCCGGCGAGCTTGACGGCGTTTACCGTTGGGCCTGAGAGCGTGTGTCTACAGCTTGACGATGGTCGCAATATAAAGGCGCGGCTGCTGGTTGGAGCGGATGGCGCGGAATCGAAGGTGCGGCACCTGGCGGGAATTACCACGCGCGGCTGGACATACGCGCAGAAAGCGCTGGTCACCACTGTCAAGACTGAGCTTTCGCACCACGAGACCGCCTGGCAGCGCTTTCTGCCCACGGGTCCCTTGGCCTTTCTGCCGCTGTGCGATGGCCGTTGCTCCATCGTCTGGTCCACGGCGCCGGAACAGGCCGATGCGTTGCTGGCCATGCCCGAAGCGCAATTCCTGGCCGGGCTGGAAGAGGCCTTTGCCGGCAAATTGGGACGAATGATCGCAAGCCCTGGACCACGCGCCGCGTTTCCGTTGCGTCTGCAGCACGCCACAGCCTATACTGCCCCGCGCTTGGCCTTGATCGGCGACGCCGCGCACACCATCCACCCGCTCGCAGGACAAGGCGTCAATCTCGGCCTGCTCGACGCCGCCACACTCGCCGAGGTGGTGCTTGACGCGCACCGTGCCGGCAAAGACATCAGCTCCCCCACCACACTGCGCCGCTACGAGCGCCGCCGCAAAGGTGACAACCTCGCCATGATGGCGGCGATGGACGGTTTCAAACGCCTGTTCGGCAACAACCTTGCACCGCTGCGGCTGCTGCGCAACGCGGGATTGAATCTCACCAACGCCGCCACGCCAGTCAAGAATCTGATCGTGCGTCATGCCATGGGGCTGAGCGGGGATCTGCCGAAGATGGCTAAAGCGTTAAACTAACATCCACCAATTTTATTGATACGGTGACTCTCCCGTGGGACGGGTGCGAAAACGTTTGTAGCTCCATTGGTATTGCTCCGGCAATGCACGCACGCATTCTTCGACCGCTGTATTGAGGCAGCGCACCGATTCTTCCAGCGGGCCTTCATTTATAGCCCGTGGCGTGGGCAGAAAATGCAGGTGATAGCCCGCGCCGTGCGGCAGCCGTTCGGCATAGGCCAACACCACAGGCGCCTTGGTTTTCATCGCCAGCCGTGACAGCAGTACCATGGTGCAGGCGGGTACGCCGAAAAAAGGGGCGAAGATGCCGTTGCCCGCGCTGGGCTCCTGATCCGGCAGGACGCCCATCATCTCGCCTTTTTCCAGCGCCTTGTACAGCGCACGGATACCGCCCGCATCGGTAGGCACCAGCGTCGCCCCCAAACGCTGCCGCGCCTGGCGGATCATGCCGTCCAGCTCACGCATGCGCGGCGGGCGGTAGAGGCTGGTGATAGGGTAGTGCGCCGAGCAATACAACCCGACTGCTTCCCACGCGCCGAGATGCGGCACGGCGAGAATCATGCCCTTGCCTTGGGCGAGGGCGTCTTTTACTAAATGCTCACCGCTGACTTGGGTGATCAGCGACAATACCCTGCTCTTGTCCCGCAGCCACAGCGCGCCCGTCTCAGTGAAGGTCTTGCCGGTTTCCACCAGGCTGCGGCGCACCAGGCGCGCGCGATCCCGCTCGTCCCACTCAGGAAAACACAGATCAACATTGATGCGTGTGATGTGGCGTAATTTATTCGACGATAGCGCAGCCCAGCCGCCGATCAGCGCCCCGGCCGCATGCGCAACACGTAGCGGCAGCAGGGAAAAAAACCGTAGCGACAGCTTTAAAAGGGAAGCGCGCAGGGGTCTAACCATGACGCTCCACCAGATGATATCCCACCTGTCCCGCCTGCTTGCTGCGCACCACACGCCAGTTGTGGGGCAGGGGCGGTACGCCGCGCGCACGTTCTGTTTCGATGTAGATCCAGGCATGAGGCGCAAGCCAGCCGCCCGCGTCCAGGCGTTCGCAGCAGGTTTCCAGCAGTTCGAAAAGCACGTAGGGCGGATCAAGAAATACCACGTCAAACGGTTGCGGCACGCCCTGCAGATAGGCGAGCGCGTCGGCCTGTATCACTTGAGCGCCGCGCGCGTGGAGGGTAACAATATGTTCACGCAACTGGCGCACGGCATGGGCATCCTGGTCTACCATTATGGCCTGGGCCGCGCCGCGCGACAGGGCTTCGAGGCCGAGCGCGCCGCTGCCCGCAAACAAATCCAGGCAGCGTGCGCCGGGTATAATATCGCTCAGCCAGTTAAACAGCGTTTCGCGCACCCGGTCCGGGGTGGGCCGCAAGCCCTCAATCTCGGGGAAGGCGAGTTTTCTGCCGCGCCATTCCCCGCCGATGATGCGTAACTGGCCGGTTTTACGTTTGGTTTGGGTCTTCAAGATAAAGTCTCTGGATTTGAGGCGCGGCCAGCTGGCTTGAGCGATTAGGGTTACGCCCGATAAACGCCGCCCAGCGCCACCGCCCGCCGCGCTCCCGTAACCGACGGCAGGTTGCCCGGCTTGTTCTCCAGCGTCTGTTTTGCGAGCCAGGCAAAGGCAATAGCCTCTACCCAGTCGGGGTCGATGCCGTAAGCCGCCGTGGAGACCACCTCATAATCCTTCGATAACGAGCGCAAGCGCTGCACCAGCGTGGGATTATGCACGCCTCCGCCACAGACCAGTACCTGCCGGGCATCCGGCGCAAAGGCAGCAATCGCCTGGGTGATGCTGGCGGCGGTCAGTTCGCACAGCGTGGCCTGGATGTCCTGTGGCTGCAGGGCTTCCATCCCGCCATGCCGCAACACTTTGCGCAACCAGTCGGGATGGAAGTATTCACGCCCCGTGCTTTTTGGGGGGGGGAGTGCAAAATAAGGGTCATTCAACAACGCGGCAAGCAGCGGCTCATGGATCGTCCCGCTGGCAGCCCAGAACCCATCGTCGTCGCGCGGCGTCCCCAGGTGCTCCATGGACCAGGCATCCATCAGCGCATTGCCGGGGCCGGTATCAAAACCGGTAACGGGCTGTCCAGAAGCACGCGGCAAGACAGTGATGTTGGCGATGCCGCCGATATTCAGCACCACCCGCTCTGTTTCGGAGGTATGAAACACCGCACGGTGAAAGGCGGGCACCAGCGGCGCACCTTGCCCACCCGCAGCGATGTCGCGGCGGCGGAAATCGGCCACGGTGGTGATGCCGGTCAGCTCGGCGATCAGATTGGGGTCGCCGAGCTGCACGCTGGTGGGGCTGGTCCCCAAGGGTTGATGGTAGACGGTCTGGCCGTGGCTGCCGATAGCGGTGACTTGTGAGGGGTCGATACCCGCGCGGCCTAGCAGGGTTTGTACGGCGGTGGCGAACAGGCGGCCCAGCGCTACGTCGAGGCGTGCCACGCGCTCCAACGTGCTCGCTGCACCGTGGCACAGATCGAGTAATTCACCGCGTAACGCGGGCTGAATGGGCAGCCCGGCGCTTGCCAGCATGTTGACGTTATCTCCTGTCAGGTCCACCAGCGCCGCATCAACGGCATCCATGCTGGTTCCCGACATGAGGCCGATGAACAGCGTCATGGATCAGGCTCTTAGCGGCTGCTGGCAGTGATTGTGCGCTTGAATGACTCGAGCTGTGCCGTCAATTCTTGTGCCTGCCGGACGAAATCCGCCTTATACCGTTTTTCGATGGACTCGACGCGCGCAATGTTCGCCGTGAGCGGGTTGCGGTAAACATCGTTGACGCGGAATTCGTAGTGCAGGTGGGGGCCGGTCGCCAATCCTGATTGTCCCACATAGCCAATGACCTGCCCCTGCTCTACCTGCGCGCCCGGCGTCAGATCCTTGGGGTAACGGGACAGATGTGCGTAGAGCGTTGTATATTGCTTGCCGTGTTGTAGGATAACTGTTTTACCGTAGCCGGACTTGTTGCCAATAAAGGCCACCGAGCCATCGCTCGCCGCCTTCACCGGCGTCCCGACGGGCGCGGTATAGTCGATCCCTTTGTGGGCGCGGATTGTGTTCAGGATCGGGTGCAGTCGCCCAAGGCTGAAACCGGAGCTGAGATGGGCGGACTCGACGGGCGCGCTGAGGAATGACTTGCGTATCCTCTTGCCTTCCGGCGTGTAATAACTGGAGCGTCCTTTACCGTCGGTAAAGCGCACCGCGCGCAGCGTCTCGCCACGATTGATAAGTTCCGCCGCCAGGATGGCGCCGTTCCGTACCTTCTCACCCTGCGCGTAGAATTCTTCGTAGAGCACGGCAAACTGGTCGCCGCGGCGGACACCGGTCGCGGAATCAAAGATGGCAGGCAGTTCCTTCGCTAAATTTTCAGGCAATCCTGCCTTTTTCCCCGCAAGCGGCAATGAACGGCCTACCGTGCCGGACACGCGCGCGACGCGCCGCTCCTGCGGATGCACAACGGTATTGGTCTGGAACTCGCTCACAGGCCCTTCTTTTACAATATGCAGCGTGCGCGCGGGGTTAATGTCGTAGAGCAGTTCCTGCAACCGCCCCTCCGCACCCACCTTGATCTTCAGCTTATCGCCCGGATCAAGGCGAGAGAGGGCTGAGGTCTCACCGCCCAGCGCAAGGATTTTTTGCGCCTGGTGCACGCCCACCCCGATTTGCTCAAAAACAGTAGCAAGCTTGTCGCCGCGTTTGATTTCGATGGAATACCACTTGTCCGCAAGAGTCTGGGCCAATCCACGTGGGACTGTATCTTGCGCCGGGGCCGTTGCTTGTGGCGAGAGGTCGGTCGTCGTTGCCTGGGGCAAGCGCCGGGCAGCGGTGTCGTCCGGCGCAAACCCAATCGCCAGACCCAGCATCCCCACGCCCGCCAGCAGGAGCGGACCATAATATTTATTAAACGTCATGCTCGGCATTATCGGCCGGTTTTCCTGAAATTTATAGTCTGGTGTAGCTGGATGACCACCGTGGATCCCTCTTCCGTGCGTTTTCCTACCCTAACCATAGCCTAAATAGCCCAAGGGATCAATACCATAGAATATCTATTGTATTTTATTATATAGTTCAAGAATTTTTAAGGGGTATTGCATGGCATCCGTGACAGAAGCGCTTGATCTGATCAGGCGCGGAGCGCAGGAAATTCTGGTTGAGCATGAGCTAGTGGAAAAGCTCAAGGCAGGCAAGCCTTTGCGCGTCAAAGCGGGTTTCGATCCCACCGCGCCTGACTTGCACCTTGGGCACACGGTATTGCTCAACAAGCTGCGCCAGTTTCAGAATTTGGGGCATGAGATTCTGTTCCTGATCGGCGACTTTACCGGCATGATCGGTGACCCCACCGGCAAGAACGTAACACGCAAACCCTTATCGCGTGACGACGTGATCGACAACGCGCGCACCTACGAGCAGCAAATATATAAGATCCTCGATCCGGAAAAGACACTGGTGATGTTCAACTCCAGCTGGATGAACGCCATGCGCGCCGAAGATATGATCCAGCTTGCCGCCAAGCACACTGTTGCGCGCATGCTCGAGCGTGATGATTTTCACAAGCGCTACTCCGGCGGACAGCCTATCGCCATCCACGAATTTCTTTACCCGCTGATTCAAGGGTATGACTCGGTGGCAATGCGTGCCGACGTCGAGCTGGGCGGCACAGACCAGAAGTTCAACCTGCTGGTCGGGCGCGAACTCCAGAAGCACTTTGGCCAGCCGCCCCAGGTGGTGCTGACCATGCCGATCCTGGAAGGGTTGGATGGCGTGCAGAAAATGTCCAAATCCCTCGGCAACTACATAGGAATCACCGAGCCTGCCGACGAAATGTTCGGAAAACTTATGTCCATTTCGGACGACTTGATGTGGCGCTACCTGGAATTATTGAGTTTTGAGTCTGCCGAGACCCTTGCCGCCTGGCGGCGCGAGGTAAGCGAAGGCCTCAACCCGCGCGACATCAAGGTGCGGCTGGCCATGGAGATTACCGGCCGTTTCCATGGTGCCCCCATGGCTGGGCAAGCCCATGAAAACTTTGTGGCGCGTTTCCGCAAGGGTGAGATCCCCGAAGATGTGCCGGAGGTCCGCCTGCCTGCCAGCCAGGGCGCTGGGCTGCCTGTTGTCCAGATGCTAAAGGATGCCGGATTGACTGCCAGCACATCGGAATCCCTGCGCATGATCCAGCAGGGCGCCGTGCGCATCAATGGCGAGCGTATCGAGGATCGCGGCCTTATTGTTGAGGCTGGCGGGCCCTATATAGTCCAGGTGGGCAAGCGCCGCTTCGCCAAGATAATCATTGGCTAGCGTCATGTAACAGTGGCGCCAGCCAGTATAAAATGAGATATGGCGCCGCTGTCAGGCATATTCGTGAGGCTTTCAAAAATAACTGGAAATCAGCCTGAGCTAGCCGTTTGCCGGACGTGGTTACGCCTCTTGCCCCGGCCGCTATCCACGGTTTGCTGAGCGTTTTTTAAGATGTACCAGCAGCAATGACACCGCCGCCGGTGTGACGCCGGGGATGCGCGCGGCGTGGCCAAGCGTGGCCGGGCGCTGCGTGATGAACTTCTGACGCACTTCGTTGGACAGGCCGCGCACCTTGCTGTAATCAATATCTTCGGGCAAGGTAGTTTCTTCATTGCGGCGGCTGCGTTCGATTTCATCGTACTGGCGGTCGATATAACCGGAATATTTGGCCTGGATCTCTACCTGCTCGGCCACTTTGGCGTCTGCCACCGAGGGTCCGGCCCCAGGCAGGGTCATCAGGGTGTCATAGTCCACTTCCGGACGGCGCAGCAGATCCATCAGGCGGTATTCACGTGCAATCTGCCCGCCCATCACCCGTTCCGCATCGGCTTGCGGCAGCGTTTCAGGCCGCAGCCAGGTGGATTGCAGGCGCAGTGTTTCGCGTTCAATGGCTACACGTTTTTCCTCGAAGGCGCGCCACCGCACATCGTCGACCAGGCCCAGTTCGCGTCCGGCGGGGGTGAGGCGCAGGTCGGCGTTATCTTCGCGCAGCAGCAGGCGGTATTCGGCACGGCTGGTGAACATGCGGTACGGCTCGCTGGTGCCGCGCGTGATCAGGTCGTCGATCAGCACGCCAACATAGGCCTCGTTGCGGCGCGGGCACCATGGTTCTTGATCCTGCACCTGCCGCGCGGCATTTAGGCCCGCGATCAGTCCTTGCGCCGCGGCTTCTTCATAGCCGGTGGTGCCGTTGATCTGTCCGGCGAAGAATAGTCCGGCGAGGTGTTTGGTCTCAAGCGAGGGCTTGAGGTCGCGCGGGTCGAAGAAGTCGTATTCGATGGCGTAGCCGGGGCGTGTGATGTGCGCATTCTCGAAACCACGGATGGAGCGCACCAGATCATGCTGCACATCGAACGGCAGGCTGGTGGAGATGCCGTTGGGATAGACCTCGTGCGTGGTCAGTCCTTCGGGTTCGACAAAAATCTGGTGTGAGGTCTTATCGGCAAAGCGCACCACTTTGTCTTCCACCGATGGGCAATAGCGTGGGCCGACGCCCTCGATCACGCCGGTATACATCGGCGAACGGGACAACCCGCCGTGGATGATCTCGTGGGTGCGCTCGTTGGTGGCGGTGATATGGCACGGCACCTGGCGCGGATGCTCGGAAGGCGATCCCAGATAGGAAAATACGGGAGCCGGGTCATCGCCGGGCTGGACGGAAAGTTTGCTGTAGTCGATGCTGCGCCCGTCGATGCGCGGCGGTGTGCCGGTCTTGAGGCGTTCGACGCGGAACGGCAGCTCGCGCAGCCGCCGTGACAGCGCGTTGGCGGGCGGGTCGCCGGCGCGTCCGCCTTCATAATTGGACAGGCCGATATGGATGCGCCCGCCGAGGAAGGTGCCCACCGTCAACACCACGGCACGCGCGGCGAAGCGCAAGCCCATCTGCGTCACCACGCCAGTCACCCGTCCATGCTCCACAATCAGGTCATCCACCGCCTGCTGGAACACACGCAGATTGACCTGCTGTTCGACCGCCGCACGCACGGCCTGCCTGTAGAGCACGCGGTCGGCCTGGGCGCGCGTGGCGCGCACCGCCGGACCCTTGCTGGCGTTGAGGATGCGGAACTGGATGCCGGCGAGATCCGCGGCACGGGCCATCAATCCGCCCAGCGCGTCGATCTCCTTGACCAGATGGCCTTTGCCAATGCCGCCTATGGCAGGGTTGCAGCTCATTTGGCCCACGGTTTCGATGTTGTGGGTCAACAGCAGGGTGCGCATGCCCATGCGCGCGGCGGCCAAGGCGGCCTCGGTTCCCGCATGGCCGCCGCCGACGACGATGACATCAAAGGTGTCTTGGTGATTCATGGCTGACATTCCAGCGAAGTGGTCAATTTAAGCATTTTACCATTTTTGAGAAAAATGCCTGTTGCTAGATTTTTTGCAAGAGAATGAACCTGAACCAGCCCTGCGCCATCGCCGGCGTATCGCTGACTACCGCCAATTGAGGGCACCCCGCCAGCAGGTCTTCAAATACCACATCGGTGCGCGTGGCAAGCTGGCCCAGCAGCGGGCTGATCAACCGCCGCAGCGGCGCGGCCTGGCCGGGGCGCAGGAACTTGTCGAGGATGAATATTCTGCCGCCCGGCTTGAGTACCCGCGCCGCCTCCGCCAATGCCCGTTGCGGTTTTGGCACTACGGCCAGGATAAGATGCATGATGATGGCATCGAAAGTGTCGCCGGCATAAGGCAATGCCATGGCATCACCCGCATGCAGCGCGATGTTTTTGCCTATACACTTTTCACGAGCGCGGCGCAGCATGGCAGGCGTGTAGTCCACGCCGATATAGTGAGCCCCCGATGGCAGCAAAGGGATATCCAGGCCGGTGCCGACGCCGTCGACGAGAATGGTCTGCCCCGTGGCATCGCCCAGTGCGCGCAAACTGGCCATGCGCGCAGGACGGGTTGCGGCGCCGATCATAAGATCGTAGAAGGGGGCGAACAGGGTATAGCTATGGCGCAGGCTCATATTTTCAACCGGGAAAAATTTCACGCGTGTGAGAAAGTGTCTACCATCGCATTTACAGATGAAGTCTGTCAGCAAGAAGCGTAGCATAATCCGGAAAATCCAACGGCGCACAGCAGCCGTGTCTTGAGCGGAGATTCTTTTGAAACTACGGATAAACAAGCTTGACGCCTGCCGTTACATTCGGCAACCATGTACGGAATTGGAATAAACATCATTAATGTCAGGCAAGCGCGGCTTGCACGTTCCTTCATCTATGGATGATTTAAGGGGATGAGCTGTAAAAAATCTCTACACAGGCGCATCTATCTCTAACAAGGAAACCGTCAAATGATACGCAGCATGACCGCCTTCGCGCGCCAGGAGCGGAAGACCGAATGGGGCACCCTCGCGTGGGAGTTGCGCTCGATCAATCACCGTTTTCTTGAGATATCTATCCGCCTGCCCGAGGAGCTGCGCGCGCTCGAGCCACAGGTCAGGGAGCACGTTGCGCTCCGGCTCAATCGTGGCAAGGTAGAGTGCCATCTGCGCTTCCAGTCCGCGTCCCAGGCACCCGCCGAGCTTGTGCTCAACAAAGAATTTGTCAGCCGCCTGGTGCAAACCAGCCGCGAGGTGGATCGTCTGCTGTACAGCTCCGCTCCCGTCAATTCCCTGGACATATTACGTTGGCCCGGCGCGCTACAGGCGGTCGAGATCGACCTAGGGCCAGTGTGCGAGGCCGCCTTATTATTGCTGGATGAGACGCTAGCAAGCCTGGCGGAGGCCCGTGCCCGGGAAGGCGCCAGGCTTAAGGCGGTGCTTGAGCAGCGCTGCGATGGTCTGTCGGCGCTGGTGACGCAAGTGCGGGCGCGTCTGCCGGAGATCAGGGCGCGATTTCGTGAGCGGCTTTCCAGCCGCCTGGCCGAAATCAAGGCCGAGCTGGACCCGGCGCGCCTGGAACAGGAGATAGCGCTGCTGGCACAAAAAATAGATGTGGACGAAGAAATGGAGCGGCTGGGCAGCCACGTCGAAGAAATGCGCCGGACGTTGAGCCAGAATGAACCCGTCGGGCGGCGCCTGGATTTCCTCATGCAGGAACTCAACCGCGAGGCCAACACCTTAGGCTCCAAATCGGCGGATATCGAAACCACCCGCGCCTCAGTGGAGATGAAGGTGCTTATTGAGCAAATGCGCGAGCAGATACAGAATATTGAGTAGCATTTCACCCCGCCCCCTATTGTGGGAACGAATTGCCTCAAGATAAAAGTTACCCAAGGTAGTCAGGAAAAGGGATCGTTGCCTCAAGTTAAAGGTTACCGAAACAACAAGGGTAATCTGACATGG
>LNEJ01000073.1 GCA_001464965.1 Gammaproteobacteria bacterium Ga0074134 | reverse complement strand
CGCGACGCGCTACGCGAAACGGCTATCGTCTTTTCTGGCCGCAATTCAGATTCGTTGTCTCGTCCTGTGGCTTCGTATCTCAGGACGACACTGCCTAGAGTCCTCTGCGCCATGAATCAACACCCCCTGCAAATAACGCCCGCCCGAATCGACCGCTTTCTGTTGTTGTTGTGGACATGCCTGCTTGTGGCATGTAATAGCGGTGATGGCAATAGCCCCACGCCTTCCACAATCACACCGCCCTCTACCCCGCCCGCTGTAACTACCCCCACCCCACCGTTGGCGATGACTTTCCCTACTATCTCTACTATGGGAGGCCACGCCTGCGTCATTCTGCCTGACAAGACGGTCAAGTGCTGGGGAGATAATTCACAGGGCCAGCTCGGCGATGGCACCACAACGGACGCTCCCACGACGGTAGCGGTGCGAGGTGTTTCCAATGCCACGGTTTTGGTACGGGGGCGGGTCATACCTGCGCGGTACTCACAGATCAAACCGTGAAATGCTGGGGCTACAACCAAGCTGGCGAGCTTGGGGATGGAACGGAAACAGATTCCCTTACGCCCGTTACGGTGAACAGTCTGGCTGATGTCATTACGTTGGCAGCGGGAGGGTACCACACATGCGCTTTGCTGGCGGATAGAACGGTTAAATGCTGGGGCAACAACGAAGAAGGCCAGCTCGGGAATGGGACGAAAACAAAATCCTCTCTGCCCGTGGTAGTGAACGGCCTGGCGAATGTCAGCACATTGATGGCTGGCTACAGCCATACATGTGCCGTGTTGACGGACAAGACCGTCAAGTGCTGGGGAGGTAACTCATCTGGACAGCTTGGGGATGGGACAACAGAGGCCTCCATCACACCGGTAGCCGTGCGTGGCCTGATCAATGTTATCGCTCCGGTCTCCGACACCTGTGTCTTGCTGGCAGATCGGACCATCAAATGCTGGAGTTATGATTTCTCAACGAAATCCGCAGTGCTGGCCGCAATTGCTGGTCTTGATGATGTCATCCTGGCGGGTGGTAACTGTGCCATGCGGGCGGATCACAGCTTTACATGCTGGCAGATTGATCCATTAACGAAAGCCACGACGTTAACGCCGCTCAGTGGCCTCGGTGATGTCGTTGCGCTGACAGGTGCTTGTGCCTTGCTGAAGGACTCCACCGTCAAGTGCTGGGGCAATGGATTTTTAGGCCAACTCGGTAACGGTTACGTGGGATATGCACTCACACCCGAGGCGGTGAGTGGCATCACCAATGCGGTAGCGGCAGCAGCGGGTTGGCTCCATACTTGTGCCAAGTTACAGGACGGGACAACAAAATGCTGGGGATATGATGTTTCTAACCCTGACCCAACCGCCGCGAGATTTGAGACACCTGTTACGGTAAGCGGTCTTAGTAACACCAGCGTTTTGGTATCAGGCTCAAGCCATATTTGCGCCTTGCTCGTGGATCATACTGTACAGTGTTGGGGAGATAATAGCGCCGGACAACTCGGCAACGGCAGTAAATCTAATTCGTCAACGCCGGTGACAGTGATCGGCCTCTCCAATGTCACCGCACTGGCGGCGGGGGGTGGCCATACTTGCGCTCTGCTAACAAACCAAACCGTTAAGTGTTGGGGGTTGAATACTGATGGCCAGATCGGTGACGGCACTATAAGCAAACACCACCACGCCGGTCGCAGTGAACGGCCTTGCAGGCGTTACCGCACTGACTGCGGGGGGAAGCCACACCTGTGCAGTACTCACCGATCAAACCGTGAAATGCTGGGGCAACAACGCAGATGGACAGCTTGGGAATGGCACCACAATTAGCGCGTCTACGCCGGTGACTGTGAGCGGCCTTTCCAATGCCATCTCGTTGGCAGCAGGGGTTCATGCGACGTGTGCGATGTTGACGGACCACACAGCGCAATGCTGGGGGTCGGGCAGTTTTGGTGGTGCGTACTTCCCCGGCGACTATACACTGCCAACGGTGATAGAGGGGCTTGCCAATGTCAGCGCGCTGGCAATGCACGGATGGCATATCTGTGCCTTGCTGACAGACCAGACGGTGCGCTGCTGGGGGATGAATGACTACGGGCAACTCGGCAATGGCACCCGCCAGAAGAACTTCGTGACGAATTCCGTAACACCCGTCACGGTGACCGGCCTTAGCAATGTCTCGGTACTGGTGACCGGCAACTGGCATACCTGTGCCGTGCTGGCGGATAAAACCATGAAATGCTGGGGAATGAACAACATGGGCCAGCTTGGCACTGGCAAGCCTTATTACAGCATCACTCCAGTGCAGGTTGTGGGGTTATGATTGCGCGGCGAGTATTGCAAACCAGCAAGTTGCAGGGCAATTTATTTTGGTGTCTATTTGAAATCAATTTTCCCACCTCCCGATTCGAGTAATTTCCAGAGATCCATTCTGAGGAAGGTCTCTTCGTCTGAACGCATGGAGCGGTTGCCGAGACCTAATTTACACTGGATTCCCGCCTGCGCGGGAGTGGCGCAGTTTTGTGCCATAGATTATTTGGGTTAAAGAATGCGCACCGGTTCTGCTTCTGGAAGCGGGCTAAATTCATCAAACCACGCCCGCGCGCAGCAGGTCGTGCATATTCAAGGCGCCAACTAGCGCGCCGTTCTCATCCACCACCAGCAGTGCGCTGATCTTGCAGCTTTCCATGATGGCCAGCGCTTCGGCAGCGAGTTTGTCGGCGCGCACGGTTTTGCCGTTACGGGTCATCACCTGGGCGATGCCGGTGCTGTGCACGTCCAGCTCGTGATCCAGCGCGCGGCGCAGGTCGCCGTCGGTGAAGACGCCGATGGCGCGCCCTTGCTCGTCGACGATTGCCGTCATGCCCAGCCCCTTGCGCGACATCTCCACCAGCGCTTCCTTGAGCGGCGCGCTCTCGCGCACTTTGGGGATGGCATCTCCGGTGTGCATGATGTCATTGATCAGCAGCAGCAGACGCCGCCCCAGCCGCCCGCCGGGGTGGGAGCGCGCGAAATCCTCGGCGGTGAAACCGCGTGCTTCGAGCAGTGCGACAGCCAGCGCATCGCCCATCACCAGCGTCGCCGTGGTGCTGGAGGTGGGGGCCAGGCCGAGCGGGCAGGCCTCCTGTTCGACGCTGACATCGACATGCACCGTCGCGGCGCGCGCCAGCGTCGAGCGCGGGTTGCCGGTGAGTGCGATCAAGGGCACGCCAAGCCGCTTGATCAGTGGCAGGATGGTGAGGATCTCCTCGGTTTCGCCGGAGTTGGACAGCGCTAGCACCACGTCCTTGCCGGTGATCATGCCCAGGTCGCCGTGGCTTGCCTCGCCGGGATGCACGAAAAATGCCGGGCTGCCGGTGGAGGCGAGTGTCGCCGCAATCTTGCCACCGATATGGCCGGATTTGCCCATGCCGAGCACCACGATGCGTCCCTCGCAGGCCAGCATGCACTGACAGGCCTGAACGAAGCTGGCATCAATGCGTGAGGCAAGCGCGGACACCGCCCGCGCCTCGGTTTCGATCACCGCCAGCCCGAGCCGTTGCAACTTTTGCGCTTCCTGCGATGCGGGTTCTAAGGTCATTTCAATAATTTCCTTTCTGCCACAAAGGCGCGGTAGGGTGCGTTCCACGCACCACATGAAAATGAATGGTGCGCGCGGCGCACCCTACGCATTTTTTTGGGTTGTGCTCGCTGCGTCCCCATGGCAACCATTAACTTCGAAAAAGATAATCCAACACTATGCCACAAAATATCGCCGCGCCGAACCAGTTGTTGTTGAGAAACGCTTTGAAACACCCTGCCGCATCGCGGTTTCTGATCAGGTATTGCTGATAAACGCCCAGTCCGGCGGCGGTGGCCAGGCCAATATAATACGCCAGTCCCATTTCCAGTTGCCTGCCGATCAACAACATCGCAAGCAGGAACAGAATCTGAATCGCGCCGATGATCAGGCGGTCGGCGTCGCCAAACAGGATTGCGGTGGATTTGACGCCGATCTTCAGGTCATCGGGACGATCCACCATGGCATACATGGTGTCATAGGCGGTGGCCCACAGCACGGTGGCGGTGAACAGCAGCCAGGCGACCTTGGGCATCTCGCCAGTCTGAGCCGCGAACACCATTGGCACCGCCCAGCCAAACGCCATGCCCAGCACCACCTGTGGCAGATGGGTGTAGCGCTTCATGAACGGATAAACCGCCGCGAGCAGCACGCCAATCAGCGACAACAGGATGGTTAGCCGGTTCATCAGCAGCACCAGCCCGAAGGCCGTCAGGCACAGCGCAGCAAACACCAGCAGCGCCTCCCGCGGCGAGACACGCCCGGCTGCGATAGGCCGGTCACGCGTGCGGGTCACATGCGGGTCAATGTCCCGGTCCGCGTAATCGTTGATCACGCATCCCGCCGAACGCATCAGCACCACACCCAGCACGAACACGACGAACACCAGGGGGTTGGGATGGCCCGCGCCCGCGATCCACAATGCCCATAGCGTAGGCCACAGCAACAAAAGGATGCCAATGGGCCGGTTGAGCCGCGTCAGGAGCACATATTGGTGGAGACGCGCCTTGGTATCAGGATTCATTTTCAAGAAGATCCGGCAAAAACATCTCGCTTACCAGCAATGGTTTGCCTTGCAGATAAAATACTGAACGCCTGCCCCATATCTCGCCGGGTTTTTGTTTAAGTGCCTGCGCGGCCATGCTGAATACCGGGCTCCCGGCGGCAAGGCGCGCTACCTCCACCTCACCGCGGCGCATGGTTTTATCGGCGAACAGCAACTCTCCCAGCGGCTTGCTGCCCAGATGCGTAAGACGCCGCTGTGGGCCGCTCAAGGTACGCAACGGAATCACCGTGCGCGCGAACACCCAAGGCTTCCCGTCGCACAACAAATACACCATGCGCACCACGGCGCCCTCATTATCGCGCATATTCAATGCTACGCGCTCATCATGCAGCGGGCGGGCATGTGCCTCGCTCACCACCCGCACCTGAAAGCGCCCATGACACACCTGCCGCAATCGCTGTGTCAGCGAGGTTGTATCGAACAGCCAGGATGACAAGTTTGATGGCACTATGCCTCGTGGCAGATGGCGTCGTGGGCGCCATGCCACAGCGAATTCTCGCATCTTTAAATTTATTGGCGCCACTTAATAATTTTCCGCCAGCGTTTTTTGGTTAGGTCATGCTTGATTGCGGCATACGAAATCCAAGACATCTCAGAACCTGTTCACGATCTCGCTGAAGGGCACATCGCGGCGTTAAAAGTGGCCTCTTGTGCTCACATACTCCGTGTATGCTCCGCTTTTTCGGCCACTTTTGCCTTGCGCTGAGAACCCTTCGCTGCGCTCTTCCCTTGATCGAGATCGTGCACAGGTTCTCAGAGGTAGGTCGGATCAAGCGAAGCGGATCCAACATTGTTCCGAAATCAAACGTCCCCATATCGCGCCGCCTCACCCAGCCAGCGGCTAATCAACAGCGGCACGCGCTCGGGATAGTGCTGCAATAACAGCTCCGCAGCCTGTTCGATTTTTGGGATCAACGCCTGGTCGCGCACCAGGTCGGCGATGTGCAATTGCAGCATGCCGCTCTGGCGTGTGCCCAGCACCTCGCCCGGTCCGCGCAGTGCCAAATCGCGGCGCGCGATTTCAAAACCGTCGTTCGTTTCACGCAGCGCTGCAAGGCGCGCGCGGCCGTCCCGTGAAAGTGGCCCATGATACATCAAAATGCAACTGCTTTTCTGCGCGCCGCGCCCCACCCGGCCGCGCAACTGATGGAGCTGCGCCAATCCCAACCGCTCGGCGTTCTCGATAATCATCAGGCTCGCATTAGGCACATCCACGCCCACCTCGATCACCGTCGTCGCCACCAAAAGATCCAGTTCGCCCGCCTTGAATGCGGCCATCACCTGCGCCTTTTCGCTGGTCTTTAAACGCCCATGCACCAGCCCAATTCGCAACTCCGGCAGCGCCTCGGTCAACTGCACCGCAGTATCGGCGGCGGCCTGACACTGCAATGTCTCCGACTCTTCGATCAGCGTGCATACCCAATAGGCCTGCCGCCCGGTCCGGCAGGCGCCGCGCACGCGCTCCACCACCTCGGCGCGCCGCGTATCCGGCACCACCACCGTTTCCACCGGTGTGCGTCCCGGCGGCAGCTCGTCGATTATCGAACTATCGAGGTCGGCATAGGCGGTCATCGCCAGCGTGCGCGGGATCGGGGTTGCGGTCATGATCAACTGATGGGGATGTCGGCCCAACTGATTGCCTTTCTCACGCAAGGCGAGGCGTTGGTGTACACCGAAGCGATGTTGCTCATCCACCACGATCAGCCCCAGGCTGGCAAACTCGACGCCCTCCTGAAACAGCGCATGGGTGCCCACCGCCACAGTGGCCTGTCCCGACGCGAGCCGTTCCAGCATCGTGCGGCGCGCCTTGCCCGGCTGCTTGCCCGATAGCCAGGCGATCTCCAGATCCAGCGGCGCCAGCCAGCGCGTGAAGTTTTGCAAATGCTGCTCAGCCAGCAACTCGGTCGGGGCCATCACCGCAGCCTGGAATCCTGCCTCCACTGCATGCAGCACAGCCAGTGCCGCGACTATGGTTTTACCCGACCCGACATCGCCCTGCACCAGTCGCTGCATCGGGCTGGCGCGGCGCAGATCCCGCATGATTTCATCGGTCACGCGCCGCTGTGCGCCGGTTAGTGCAAACGGCAAGCTATCCAGCAGCACGTTCATCAACCGTCCCGGCGCATTCAGTTGCGGCGCGCGGCTTGCTTGTATTTTATTGCGCAGCAGACGCAGACTGAGGTGATGGGCGAGCAGCTCCTCGAAGGCTAGGCGTTGCTGCGCCGGGTGGCTGCCTTCCTGCAACATCGTCAGAGACGCATCCGGCGGCGGACGGTGGACATAAGCCAGCGCATCCAGCAATGGCGGCAGCTTGAGACGCGCAAGAATTTCAGCGGGCAACAACTCCTGCAGCCCCGGCTCGCCAGCGGCAAGATCCAGCGCGGCGCTGCTCAACGCACGCAAGGTATACTGCTGCACGCCCTCGGTAGCCGGATAAACCGGTGTCAGGCACTCATCCACCGCCGTTGTCGCATACCCTTGCGCATCGGGTGCGGCGTCAGCAATGACTCGGTACTCGGGATGCACCATCTCCAGCATTGCGGGCCCGGCGCGCACCTCGCCAAAGCAGCGCACCATCGCGCCTCGCGCCAGTCCCGCCTGCTGCTGCGCCGAGAAATGGAAAAACCGCAACAGAATGCCGCCGCTACCATCAGCGACCCGCACCAGCAACATGCGGCGCCTGCCGAGCTTGATTTCGCTTAACTGCACCTCGCCCACAATCACCGCCTCATCGCTCACCCTCAAGGTGCCGATGGGTACCACGCGAGTGCGATCCTGATAACGCAACGGCAGGTGAAACAGCACATCCTGCACCGTGCGAAGACCAAGCCGCGCTAAGCGCTCCGCCATGCGCGGACCGGCACCTTTAAGGGCGGTGACGGGCAGGGACTCCAAGGGGGGCTGTGAAGGCGCCTTGTTCAATGGCGTATATGGCAGGCGGCGGGCATTACAACAAATCCAGTGGACTGTTTACACACTTGCCACCTTTGTTGAGCACATGCGTATAAATCATCGTCGTACTCACATCATTGTGACCGAGCAGCTCCTGAACGGTACGGATATCATAGCCGGATTGTAGCAAATGGGTGGCGAAAGAATGGCGCAGGGTATGCGGTGTAGCGGGCTTGACGATCCCGGCAGCGTGCACCGCCCGCTTCACCGCCCTTTGCAGACCCTTCTCGTCCGTATGATGGCGCCGCGTAACATTCGAGCGCGGATCAAGGGAAAGCCGACTTGAAGGAAAGACATATTGCCAGCCCCACATTTTCCCGCCATTGGGGTATTTGCGATTAAGCGCGTTGGGCAGATACACCTCGCCATAGCCCGCAGCCAGATCCTCCTCGTGCAGCCTCTCTACCCGCGCAATATGCGCCCGCAGCGGTTCGATCAGCTTGGCTGGGAGCATCGTCATGCGATCCTTTTGCCCCTTGCCATCACGAACAATCAATTCGCCGCGCTCAAACTCAACATCTTTTACCCGCAGCCGTACACACTCCAACAACCGCAGCCCCGCGCCATACAAAAGGCTCGCCATCAACCACTGCGACCCTTCCAGCCGATCCAGAAGCGACCTCACTTCGACATGAGTCAACACCACCGGCAAACGCTGCGGCACCCTGGCC
The DNA here is from genome assembly GCA_001464965.1 of Gammaproteobacteria bacterium Ga0074134. Classification (GTDB taxonomy): domain Bacteria; phylum Pseudomonadota; class Gammaproteobacteria; family Ga007554; genus LNEJ01. The sequence goes on along the minus strand of LNEJ01000073.1, from coordinate 5,495 downwards.
TTTGTGACGTTATCCAGCCAGGGCAGATCGATCTCCAGCACCTCACGGTACAAAAACAGCAGTGCACTTTTCGCCTGATTCTGCGTCGAAGCCGCAACATTGCCCTCCACGGCCAAGTGCGACAAAAAAGCCTCTACCTCCCGCGCCCCCATCGTCATTGGATGCTTTTTTTGATGAAACAAAATATAGCGCCTAACCCAGTCGAGATACGCGCGCTCGGTGCGAATACTGTAATGCTTTACCCGGATTCTCGCCTGGACCTGCTCTAGTAATTTAGGTGAATTTTGAGTGCTTGACATGGAAAAACCCGAGAATATGCTAAAAAATAGAAATGGCGCCAATAAAATAATGTTTACGTTGATTTTAAACAATAAATGTAGTTAAATCCAGATTTAGACGACAGTCCGGCATAATTTTAAGTATTTTATTTGCTTTGTTGGCGTATATGATGACGGTCGACATAATTTTAGGTATTTTATTGGTGTCTACTTTTAGTTAGAGCTTCCAGGCCGCTATGCCCACACTTCCAATTATGACCAATACCGACTGGTTCACTCTTGCACTTGTTGTCATCACAGCGTTCTACGCTTGGGCAACACTCAACATTCTTCGTGCAAACGAAGCCATGGTTTCAACGATGAGAGACCAGCAGAACGCCGCAATGCGCCCCTACATTCTCGTGTCAGCGAACCTGAGAATGGGAACACAGCTTCTCTATCTTTCGATCAAGAACGTAGGCAAGACCGCAGCCCTTAATCTGAAGCTCTCTATAGACAAGAACTTTTATCAACTAGGTGAAAAACGCGAGGAGCGCAATATTGCCAACAACGCCGCGTTTTCGCGCGCCATCGACAGCCTGCCACCCGACGGACAACTACTTTTTCTGTTGGGTAACGGCCCTACCCTCTACAGCAGTACGAATGCAGAAGAACTCTCTCCACTGGTATTCCAAATAACCGCCTCGTACCTGTCAGGCTCCGAGTCCATATCCGAAACCTCAGTCGTTGATCTCCGGCCATATATGAACACAGATGTCCCGTATGATCCAATCGTCGAGGAACTCGGAAAACTGCGCGCAGAATTTGTGAAGCTATCCAAGTCTCTGGAAACAAAGCTCTAACATTGCATTCAAGGGGACACGCCTTAGCGAGGCATTTTTGGGTTCACGTGTGTCATCAGCGCAGTGGCGCTGTTCTGACTTCATCCTTGGCGTGCCCCTTAATTTAACGTTAGAGCCATTAGATCGCCATGGATAAAGTTTCGAACGAAAGGAAGAACCTGCACCGCCTCGCTGGTGAATTTCTGGTGGCGTCGCGTCTCGCACAGCGCGGCTACATGGTCACGTTGCAGTGGGGCAACACCATCAGCTATGACATTCTTGCCTTCGATAAAAGAGGAAATGTGGCCTTCATTGAAGTCAAATCTACCGCCTCTTATCCTCGCCGTTGGGTGCTACAAAGCAAATATGCAAGCCCCGAGCAAGATACCATCCCTCTTGAAAGGCGCTTCGTATGCTGCGTGGACATTTCTAGCAAAGAAGTAGAACCAACGGTTCACGTTTTCCCTGCTTCAGTTGTAGCCAATGGGCTTCACTATTACTTCAGCAGTAAGTTTCCTAACAGCACGAGTTACCATCTCTCGCTTGGTTTTAAGCCACAGGGAAAGTCGAAGCAAGATGTGCAAACCGTTGGAGATTTCATTGAGTCGCAAAAGTACCTTGAAAACTTCAACATCCTTGGGCTTACTCCTGTCACGGGGTAGGCTCTAACATTGCATTCAAGGGGACACGCCTTGGCGAGGCATTTTTGGGTGCCGGGTGCCGTCAGCGCAGGGGCGTTGTTCTGGCTTCATTGTTGGCGTGCCCCTTAATTTAACGTTAGCCCTCTCATGATCAGCGTGCACGACCTGTGGTTGTTTGCGGTATCCAGTCTACTTCTGGCGATCACCCCTGGCCCTGACACGCTGTATATCGTTGGCCGCACTACCGCTCAAGGCTCCAAAGCCGGCGTTGTGGCGGCGCTTGGAGTGGGAGCCGGTATCTTCATCCACACGGCTGCAGCCGCGGTCGGCATCTCAGCAGTCCTGGCTGCCTCGGCGGCAGCTTTCCTTTTGCTCAAGCTCGTCGGCGCGGCCTACTTGGTCTACGTCGGGCTGTCATTGATCTGGTCTTCCTTGCACACGGCCAAGAGCATTTCCCTCGCCTCAGCCCAGCAGAGCCCACTTCACGTGGTGTTCCGCCAGGGGTTCCTCACCAACGTGCTGAACCCCAAGGTCGCCTTATTCTTCGTGGCGTTTTTGCCGCAGTTCATTGATCTCAATGCACCGAACCAAGCGCTGAGTCTTCTGTTCCTCGGGGTGCTTTTCAATCTCATCGGTACACTGTGGAACCTGGGGATTGCGTGCTCGGCGGCGTGGCTTAGCGAGCCGATGCGCCGGCGTCCTGGAGTCGGTGCGTGGTTTCACCGCAGTGTGGGAGGTTTCTTTGTCTACTTTGGCGCCAAGCTGGCCTTGGAGAGAAAGGGGTAACACGTCGCATCACGCGCTTAGTCAATTTCCAGCCAAGGAGTGCGGCCAGTGGGCAAGTACAGTGGTCGCGGAGAAATCTCACTCACGCCCCGCAATGAGTTGTTACCTGGCAAGCGTTGGATAGCTTTTTTAGCTTGCTCTCCTTGGCGAGTTTTTGTGTGGGTAGCATCAAGCGCAAGGCACTGACAGGGCTTTTTTCTCGGGCGCGTTGGTACTAACATAGTGCTCAGGAAATTCACGCCTAACACGTCATTCAAGGGGACACGCCTTGGCGAGGCATTTTTAGGTTCACGGGTGTCATCGACGTTGTGGTGTTGTTCCGGCCTCATCGTTGGCGTGCCCCTTAATTTGGCGTTAGCCGCCATAGGTACCAACATGACAAACCAGCCCAATCTGACGCCGCAGTTGCAACTCGCCCGCTGCCCACATTGCGGCGTCGATACGCCGCTCTTAGGTCAAGTCTGGCGTGGCGAAACTCGCGACCAAGCCGCTGCGAATTTGCGCAGGTGGGTTGTGTATTCGTGCAGTCGGTGTGGAGGGCTCATCACCGCTTCAGCTCCAAATTTCGACAATCCAGTGAGTCAGATTTTTCCTGTACCGTCGACCATTCCTACGGACCTGCCGCCCAAAGCGGCGGCATTTCTAAGCCAAGCAGCCGCGAGTGTTCATGCACCGGCAGGCGCGGTCATGCTTACGGCGAGCGCAGTCGATGCAATGCTCAAAGCCAAGGGGTATTCAGAGGGATCGTTGTACACACGGATAGATAAAGCAGCGGTCGAGCACCTCATTACCCAAGACATGGCGAAATGGGCGCACAAGGTTCGCCTTGACGCGAACGACCAGCGTCACGCTGATGAGGCAGCAACGCTGCCGGATGAGGCAGATGCGAAGCGCTCCATTGAGTTCGCATCTGCACTAGCTACGATCCTGTTCTCGTTGCCCGCTCGCATCACTCAGGGTCTCGGAGGCGCAGCGAATGGCGGCTAACCCTTCCATCGAGGGGACGTGCCACATCTGGCTTCGCCAGCTGTCGCCCGCCCCTCATGTCAAACGTTAGCCACCAATAAAACTGTCTTCACTAGGAAAACGATGAATAAACTCATAGTTATAAAATGTAAAACTACTCTTCTGTCTATAGCTATTACGTTATTACCCACTATGACCTCTGCGCCTGCATTTGCCCAACCACCAGAGACAGATAGGATTACAGTTGATAGCGTTAATTTGACGGCTCAACATTTTTTCAAATCATATATGAGTAACGATGCTAACGAACGAAAAAATGCTGAACTTTATCTGCTTGGTGTATTGGATATGACAGAAGGACAGTCATGGTGTGACTATCGAACTTTTAAAACTATTACATTAAGAGAGCGTATTTTTGAAGAATTCAAGAAGCTAGATAAAAACAACCTTAATCGCCGCGCATCCAATGTTATCGAGGCCATTCTGAGTCAACGCTATCCCTGTGGGAGAAAAAAATGAAAGTAAATTATGCTCTTCTGAAAAGTAAGCACTACTCATCCGATCGAGTAAATTCAAGTTATAGATCAGGAGAGGACGTTTATAAGGAGATCGGATACAACTTAGATGATTTAATAAAACAAAATCCAGCATATGAAAATACATGCGCAACAAGAATGAGCCTTGCCTTAATCAAATCTGGAGTGAGTTTCATCGGTCGCGTGAAGATTAAAGATGGCCCACATAAGGGCAAAATGATCGAGCCTGGCGCGAAGCTCCTGGCAGACCAGTTGGCGCGTCCAGCTGCATTTGGGAGGCCAGATATTCTCCTGCCCAATAATGCCATGGCTCAACTTAGAGGAAAAAAGGGGGTAATTTTATTTTGGAAAATTACAGGTTATGGTGGCGGACACATAGATTTGATAGAGACATCAAACATGGTGCATTCCTGTAACTCTCACTGTTATTTTTCGTCAAAAGAAATTTGGTTTTGGTCATTACCGTAAAAAATGGCTAACACGTCGCTCAAGGGGACGCGCCGGAGCGAGGCTTTGTTGAAATTGTTGGGTAATATTTTCACGGTATCGGGCTCGTCAGCTTACTGGCCGGCGCGCCCCTTAGCTTTGCGTTATGCGTCAACAATGGATAGGTCATGGATAGAAATCGACTTAATGAAGTAATAGAAGCATTAAATAAAAAACAGGTAAACCAACCGTGTCCGCGTTGTTCATCAAATGATTTTAGTGTGGTTGGTGAGTCTGAAATATCCGTTGTCCCGCCACCGCCTCTTGAAAGGGGCCTGCTTGGCTTGGCCGGGTTATCTACCCCAACAAAAATAACAATGCCAGTCATAATAGTAACCTGTGATAATTGTGGTTATGTTTCGCAACACGCGCAAGCGGCGCTCGGTCTTCTTTCTCCAAAGTTTGGCCTCGGCCTAAGTAGCTTTAAGGGGAAATAATGACCGGAAATATAAAATATAACAAAGACCCAAAAGCCATTGAAGCCCTTCTCAGATCAAAAGAGATGGACTTAGAGTCTGGGGTATTAGGAAAATTCTTTGGTGCCCCAACACATTCCCCTGGAAATATTGCAGGCCTGTTAATTTTCTTGCTCATAATTACTGGCATATTAATCTCGTTTATCCCCGCTTCTTTGAGTGCCACAGATTATTGGACAACTACCATTCCTATAATCACGCTTGCCATGGGCTACTTATTTGGTAAGCGCCCATGAGTTGCATTGCACGCATGAAGCCAAGGAAATATTTTCGTAACAGATCTACCTATAAGGCAAATATTTTCGCCGCATTTTTGGCATTGCCACCACTTGTAACGGTGCTCGGTGGTGGCAATGCATAACCCGGCGCTCAAGCGGACGCCCCTGTCGGTGCGCCGCTTAGCTTTGCTACATGGACTCCCCCTGCTGTCAAGCAACTGCACCCTTATTCAGAATGAGAATCAGACTGCGGCTCTACATTCGGCCTGTTGGTGAGCCTACGCTCT
>LNEJ01000072.1 GCA_001464965.1 Gammaproteobacteria bacterium Ga0074134 | reverse complement strand
GTGCAAGGCAAAATCAAACGAAAAAGCGGAGCATACACGGAGTATGTGAGCATTTTGAGTGTGATTTTAACGCCGCAATGCGCCCTTCAGCGAGATCGCGAACAGGTTCGGTGACAGCACGACCGAACGTGTAAAGCGCTCACCCTCCCCGGAAGCGCACGGTAACTTTCAGTCCCGTACGATCAATCCCCTCATCCAGCATTATTTCGGCCTTATGGTGATCGGCAATTCTTTTGACGATAGCCAGCCCCAAGCCGCTACCCTGTTCGCCGCTCCCCAGTTGCCGGTAAAAACGATCAAACACGCGCAGGCGCTCCTCTGCGGGTATGCCGATGCCGTTATCCTGCACTTCCAGCAAAACATAGTCCGCCTGGGTACGGAGACTGAGATCCACTCGCCCGCCGCCGGGGGTGTAACGAATGGCATTATCAATAAGGTTGCCCAGCATAATGCGCAGGTTATCAGCATCACCCATGATACTGGCGGACTCTACATGCACCAACCCGAGGTCAATGCCCTTGTTTTGCGCCAGCGGAGCGTGTTCGATCAGCACGAGCTTCACCAGAGGCTCAAGCTCAACCAGGGTGTAGGGCCTCGGCATCGCCTCCGGCTCAAGACGCGACATGATCAGCAACTGTTGCACCAGATGGATGGCACGCGCAATGCCGAGCTTGAGAGTTTCCATCGCTGCCGCCCGCTATGCGGCGCAACGGCAACAAGCCCCGCCCGATGGCTACCCACACCAATAATGCCATCATGGGAAACAGTATCAGCACTGGGATCAATAACCGCACACCGATGTCAGCGGACATTTTTTGGCGCACCATGAGGGGCTGGGCAACTTGGACAGTCAGGCTACGGCTTGCCGTCGTAAAGATGCGCCATGATTCATTCTTCCAGACTATGCTCGCCAGTCCCTGCACAGAAAAGTGCGGCAAGGCCGAGGCAGGATGCGAGCTGTACACCAACCTGCCACTGTTGTCCCATACCTGACTCACGATCGGGCTGTTCTCCAGCTCGTCACCCACAATAAGCCGGGAGGGGGGCAAGGTAGACAAGGTCGATTGGCGCAGCAAGGTTAACCCAATCTGGTGCAATTGATGATCAAACAGCTCGTCCAGCTCTTCTTGCGCTTCAAGATAAGTGGCGACACTGGCAACCGCCCCCATTACAACCACTATCGACAAAAGCCATAATAGCAACCGGCGGCGGATTGAAATCATTGCGCCGCTGCGATCATGTACCCAACGCCCCGCACATTACGTACCATATCCGCACCGAGCTTCTTGCGCAAATTGTGGATGTGCGCGACCAAGGCATTGCTTTCCACTTCCTCTCCCCAGCCATAGAGTTTTTCTTCGAGTTGCGCGCGTGACAATACCGCGCCTGGCTTTTCAATCAGAGTATGGAGTAATGCGAACTCACGCGCCGAGAGCACGATGTTGCGGCCCTGAAAAATGACCTCGTGGGTCACCGGATTGAGACTCAACTCACCATGAACGATCAGAGGCTGCACCCTTCCGGCATGACGCCTGAGCAAGGCGCGGATATGCGCCGCCAGCTCGTCGAGATCAAAAGGTTTGACCAGATAATCATCCGCGCCGCTATCCAGACCCGCCACGCGGTCCGCCACGGAATCACGCGCCGTGACAATCAGGATGGGCAGTGTATTACCGCGCCGCCGCACATCCTTGAGAATATCCAGACCGGATTTACGCGGCAGGCCCAGATCAAGCAACATCAGGTCGTAGGGCTCACTCGCCAATGCCAGATCCGCCGCTCTACCGTCCTGCACCCAATCCACGGTGAACCCGTCCTGGCGCATTCCCTGGCGGATGCTTTCACCTATCATTAAATCATCTTCCACAAGCAGTAAACGCATCTTCCAAATCTGCTATTTTCGCAAATCAAACATATCGGAAACTGTGTGATGCCCCAGCCACTGGTGGATCATCCCAATGCCCGCATGACCGATCAGATAGATCCACATAAACGTTGCAAAAAAACTGTGCGTTTCCTTGATGAAATCCACGGCGGGCGGCATCGCACCATTTTCCGCCATGCCGAAGTAGACGATGACGCCGGTTATCGCCATGATGCTCGTCACCAGCAGGCCGAGGCCATGAGTTGCACCGGCAAGGGCGCTGATTTGTTGCGTGTCATCCAAGCGGCGCCGCGCCCACTGCTGTTTGATTTCTTCAATCACGGCATTGCGGCGCTGCCGGGAAAACCACGGGAACAAATGCTCCTTCCCCAGGCGGGCATGACCAGTCAATAGAAAAAGCCAGTGCAACAACAACACGCCGAGGACAAATAATCCAATCACTTCGTGAGATTCAAAAGCTGCGGCTTCCAGGTCGCCAAAAGGACGGCCAGGCCTTGGTGTTTCCATAACCAAACTGAGCGATAGCTGCACGGTAACGCCCAGCGCAATACCAGCATGCAGCCAGCGTGTCAATTTATTGTATTTCATTGTCCGAGCCTCACCTGCTGGTGACCTGGAAGAGCGCACGCCAACCGATGCGCCCACTGTTGCCGGGTTGGCTAGAAAATTTTTGCCTGCACTATGCATGATCGCCCCCTGTCTCAAAAACCGGCAAGACCCTATGCCTTGCTATGGGATGCATATTACGCAGCTATGCTTAAAGCAAGATTAACGCCAGGCAACTACAGGCAATACATCACCCTATTCTATAGGACAAGAAAATCAAACAACACTGCTCAAACGTGACGGAGATGCTGGGGAATAATTGCTGCGCGCGCATCTCCCCAAGTTCAGCAAGCTGTTCGCAGCACCTTAATCTTGAATTGATATTGTTCGCCTATCTTAGCTCTATTACGACGACAGCAATACAGATACCGGCTTTGCGTTGCAGGGAGAGTACAAAATCCAGCGCAGCTGAATGGTAATGGCGCGTTTTGATCGCACCGACAATGGTTATTCAAGCAATGCAATCGAGTCGCAGGCAGCCGCTGCGCTTGTCTATGCACCCTACCAGAACATCAAGCTCACCGCTGCCTATGTGAAGGAGTTGCAGAAGGCCGGTGTCGAGGGTGCTGCACCGGTGGATTCCAAGAAAATGGATTATGCCAGCGTGAGGTTGTTCTTTGCCTTCTAAAAAACGTTAACCTGATATGCCGCCGAGGAAATCCTTCGGTGGCATATCAGCTTTTTATCCCCCACGAAATTCATCCCGCCTTCATATCCGGCATCCCCAATCCATACTGCTGGATCTTGTGAATCTCATCACGGATGCGGCCCGCCTCTTCGAACTCCAGGTCACGTGCGTGCTTGTACATTTGCTGTTCCAGCTTCTTGATTTTTTGCATCAGCTTCTCGGGCGATAGCGCGGCATACGTCGCTATTTCATCGGCTACCTGGGCATATTGCTTGGGCGAACCGGGACTGCCCGGATAGGCCCCTTCCATGATATCGGAAATGGTTTTTTCCACACCGCGCGGGGTAATGCCGTGCGCTTCATTGTAGGCGATCTGTTTGTTGCGGCGACGCTCGGTCTCGCCGATGGCGCGCTCCATGGAGCCGGTGATCCGGTCGGCATAGAGTATCGCTCTGCCGTGCAAATTACGTGCGGCACGGCCGATGGTCTGGATGAGGGAGCGCTCGGAGCGTAAAAAGCCCTCTTTGTCAGCATCAAGAATGGCCACCAGCGACACCTCGGGAATATCCAGCCCCTCGCGCAGCAGGTTGATGCCCACCAGCACGTCAAACTTGCCCAGCCGCAGGTCGCGGATGATCTCGACACGTTCCACGGTGTCGATGTCCGAGTGCAGATAGCGCACTTTAACGCCGTGGTCGGTGAGATAGTCGGTGAGATCCTCGGACATGCGCTTGGTAAGCGTGGTCACCAGAACGCGCTCGCTAATCGCGGCGCGCTTTTTGATCTCCGACAGCAGATCATCCACCTGCGTGCCCACCGGGCGTATCTCGATTTCGGGATCGACCAGGCCAGTGGGACGCACCACCTGCTCGACTACCGCCCCAGAGTGTTCCAGCTCATACGTGCTGGGCGTGGCGGAGACATAAATAGTCTGCGGCGCGATGCGCTCGAATTCCTCGAAGCGCAGTGGGCGATTATCCAGCGCCGATGGCATGCGGAAACCGTAATTCACCAGGTTTTCCTTGCGCGAGCGGTCGCCTTTGTACATGGCGCCCAGTTGCGGCAGGGTGACGTGACTTTCGTCGATCACCAGCAGCGCGCCACTCGGCAGGTAATCAAACAGCGTCGGCGGCGGCTCGCCTGCCGGGCGGCCCGACAGGTAGCGCGAGTAGTTTTCGATGCCCGAGCAATAACCGAGCTCCATGATCATCTCGATATCAAAGCGCGTGCGCTGCTCCAGACGCTGCGCCTCGACCAGTTTGTTCTGGGCGTACAGGTAATCCAGCCGCTCGCGCAACTCGTCCTTGATCTGCTCTATGGCATCGAGCAAGGTCTGGCGCGGCGTCACGTAGTGGCTCTTGGGAAAGATCGTCACGCGCGGCACGCGGCGCAGGATCTCGCCCGTCAGAGGATCAAACCAAGCCAGGGACTCGACTTCATCGTCGAACAGTTCGATACGCAGTGCCTCGCGGTCGGATTCCGCGGGAAAGATGTCGATCACCTCGCCGCGCACGCGATAATTGGCGCGGTGCAGCTCGATGTCGTTGCGCGTGTATTGCAGATCGGCGAGGCGGCGCAGCAGGTCACGCTGATTGATCGTTTCACCGCGCACCACGTGCAGCACCATGCTCAGATAGGCCTGCGGATCACCCAGGCCGTAAATGGCGGACACGGTGGCGACGATGATGCAATCCCTGCGTTGCAGCAGCGCCTTGGTGGCAGACAGGCGCATCTGCTCGATGTGCTCGTTGATCGAGGAATCCTTCTCTATATAGGTATCCGAGGCAGGGACATAGGCCTCGGGCTGGTAGTAGTCGTAATAGGAAACGAAATATTCCACAGCGTTGCCTGGGAAGAAATCGCGCATTTCCCCATAAAGCTGGGCCGCCAATGTCTTGTTGGGGGCCAGGATCAAGGTGGGCCGCTGCACGGCCTGAATGACATTGGCGATGGTGAAGGTCTTGCCCGAGCCGGTCACGCCCAGCAGTGTTTGCTGCGCCAGGCCGGCCTCCACCCCTTCCACCAGGGCGCTGATCGCCGCAGGCTGGTCGCCCGCAGGCGTCATGGGCACATCGATATGAAAAGTTTTGCTCATGGGGATTTTGGTAATGCCGCTATTCAAGTATTATTAAAGGTTGAGATTCAGACTATTCAGGAACACTGGCTTGAACATTCAACTTTCCAATCGCGTCCAACGCATCAAACCATCACCCACCCTCGCCGTCACGGCGCGCGCAGCGCAGCTCAAAGCCGCGGGACGCGACATCATTGGCCTGGGTGCGGGAGAACCGGATTTCGACACGCCGGAGCACATCAAACAGGCCGCCATCCAGGCCATTCATAATGGCTTCACCAAATATACCGCCGTGGGCGGCATCCCCGGCCTGAAGAAGGCCATTATAGCCAAGTTTGCGCGCGACAACGGCCTTAACTATGCGCCAAATCAGATCCTGGTGTCGTGTGGCGGCAAGCAGAGCTTCTATAACCTGGCTCAGGCGCTGCTCAATCCTGGCGACGAGGTGATCATCCCCGCGCCTTATTGGGTATCTTATCCCGACATGGTGCTGCTCGCCGACGGCCAGCCTGTCATTGTTTATGCGGGCATCGAACAAGGCTTCAAGATCACTCCCGGACAATTGCGCGCCGCCATTACACCCAAGACCCGGCTGTTTATCATCAACAGCCCCTCCAACCCCACCGGCGTTGCCTACACCCGCGCCGAACTGGAGGCCTTGGGCGCAGTGCTGCGCGATTATCCGCAGGTGCTGATCGCCAATGACGATATGTACGAGCATATCCTGTGGAGCGAAGCGCCCTTCTGCAACATCCTTAACGCCTGCCCTGATCTCTATGAGCGCACCATCATGCTGAATGGCGTATCCAAGGCCTATTCCATGACCGGGTGGCGCATCGGCTATGCCGCAGGCCCGGCCTCGCTCATCGAGGCCATGACCAACGTCCAGTCACAAAGCACCTCCAACCCCGCCTCTATTTCCCAGGTGGCCGCGCAAGCCGCTCTGGAAGGCGACCAGTCCTGCATTCAGACCATGCTTGCAGCCTTCAAGGAACGCCATGACTTCGTGGTGGCGGAGCTGAATACGATTAATGGGGTCAAATGCCTGCCCTCACAAGGGGCGTTTTACGCCTTCCCCTGCATGCAGGGTGTAATCGACGCCCTGGACGGGATCACCAGCGACGTGGAACTGGCGGAATACCTGCTCAATGAAACCGGCGTAGCCCTGGTGCCGGGATCGGCCTTCGGCGCGCCGGGGTACATGCGCCTGTCGTTCGCCACCCATATGGACAACCTGCGGGAAGCGTTGCGGAGGATGAAGGATTTCTCGATCAAGGGATGCAGCGCAAGGCAAAAGTGGCCGAAAAAGCGGAGCATACACGGAGTATGTGAGCATTTTGAGGCCACTTTTAACGCCGCGATGCGCCCTTCAGCGAGATCGTGAACAGGTTCTCAAACCTCCTCTCCGGCAAAGCCGTAGCGCGCATGGCCGACCTGCCAGACTACATAAACCCGCCTGTACCGGCTATACTTTGCGCCACGCTCCATTTATGAATAAAAGGGTTTGTTTTGACATACACCACTCCTTCTGGCAACGTCCCGTCCCCTGACGTCTCCACCTTCCAGGGCCTGATCCTGGCGCTCCAGAATTACTGGGCTGCGCAGGGTTGCGTGCTGTTGCAGCCTTACGATATGGAAGTCGGAGCGGGCACGTTCCATTCCGCCACTTTTCTGCGCGCCATCGGCCCCGAGCCGTGGCGTGCCGCTTACGTGCAGCCTTCGCGCCGCCCCACCGATGGGCGCTACGGCGAAAACCCCAACCGCCTGCAGCACTATTACCAGTTTCAGGTGATCCTCAAGCCGTCGCCGCTCGACATCCAGGATCTGTACCTCGGCTCGCTGAAGATGCTGGGCATCGACCCGCTGGTGCATGACATCCGCTTTGTCGAGGACAACTGGGAATCGCCGACGCTGGGCGCGTGGGGCCTGGGCTGGGAGGTGTGGCTGAACGGCATGGAAGTGACGCAGTTCACCTATTTCCAGCAGGTGGGCGGGCTGGAATGCCAGCCGGTGACCGGCGAGATCACCTATGGGCTGGAGCGCATCGCCATGTACCTGCAAGGTGTGGAGAGCGTGTTTGATCTGACGTGGACCGGCGGACCCGGCGCCAGCAAAGTGACCTATGGGGATGTGTTTCATCAGAACGAGGTGGAGATGTCCACCTACAATTTTGAACATGCCGATGTTGCATCGCTGTTTGGCTGGTTCGATACCTGTGAACGCGAGAGCAGCAAACTGATCGAGGCGGGATTGCCGCTGCCCGCCTATGAAATGGTGCTCAAGGCCTCGCACACCTTCAACCTGCTCGATGCGCGCCGCGCGATTTCCGTGACTGAACGCCAACGTTACATCCTGCGCGTGCGCACCCTGGCGCGTGCTGTGGCGGAGGCCTATTACAAACGCCGCGAGGCACTGGGTTTCCCCATGATGGAAGCTGGGGCGCAGACCGCGACTGCGGGAGGTGCGTCATGACACAGCATCGTGACCTGCTGGTGGAAATCGGCACGGAAGAATTGCCACCCAAGGCCTTATTGCGGCTAGCTGAATCGTTCTGCTGGGGCATAGCTCAAGGACTTCGGGATGCCCAGATCCGGGATTTCAATATCCCCATACAAAAAGTCGTAGAGTCGTCAAGAAGTCGGCATAAAATTACCAGTCAAGCTCCCCACCTAATCGACGACCCTGAGATCTTCTTGGGTGTCGAATATTACGCCACCCCGCGACGACTAGCCGTCATCGTGGGAAATGTCGCCACCCAACAGCCCGACCGCCAGATCGAACGCCGTGGCCCAGCGCTAAATGCCGCGTTTGACGACAATGGCCTGCCTACCAAAGCCACCCAAGGCTTTGCCCGCTCCTGTGGCGTGGAAGTGGAACAGCTTGAAAAACTGGAAATCGGAAAAGGCACATGGCTGGCATTTCGCACTACCCAAGTGGGCCGTGCTACCACCGAATTGCTGCCCGCCATTATCGAACAGGCACTGGCCGCCTTACCCATTCCCAAGCGCATGCGCTGGGGCAGCTCGCGTGTGGAATTCGTTCGCCCGGTGCATTGGGTAGTACTGCTGTTTGGCGATGACGTGGTCGATGCCGAAATTCTCGGCGTGCGTACCGGACGCGAGACGCGCGGGCACCGCTTCCATCACCCTGTCTCCATGTATCTGGCCGAACCCGCCGCCTACGCCCCGCTGCTGGAAACCGAAGGCCGCGTCATGCCGGACTTTGCCGCGCGGCGCGAAGCGATCTATGGACAGGTGCAGGAGAAGGCCGTCTCGGCCGGCGGCACAGCGGTGATCGACGACGCCCTGCTCGACGAAGTCACTGCGCTGGTGGAATGGCCGGTGGCGCTGCTGGGCCAGTTCGAGCCGCGCTTCCTGAGTGTACCCCAGGAGGCGCTGATCTCCACCATGAAGGGCAACCAGAAGTATTTCCATGTAGTGAACGAGGCGGGCAAACTGCTGCCCTGCTTCATCACCATCTGCAACATCGAAAGCCGCGACCCGGACAAGGTGCGCGCCGGCAACGAACGCGTAATCCGTCCGCGCCTGAGCGATGCCGCGTTTTTCTGGGATCAGGATCGTAAACATCCGCTGCTCAGCCGCCTCGAAAAACTCAAGTCGGTGGTGTTCGAGGAAAAGCTCGGCACGCTTTATGACAAAACCATGCGTATCAAGCATCTGGCTGGCACGATAGTGGAATCGACTAAGGACCCACTTCAGCCAAACGCAAAAGCACATGCCGAAACTGCCGCAATGCTTTGCAAATGTGACCTGCTGACAAATATGGTCAGCGAATTTCCCGAACTTCAGGGCGTCATGGGGCGCTACTATGCCGAACATGACGGTAAAGACGCGCAAGTGGCGCAATCTATCGAGGAACATTACCTGCCGCGTCATGCGGGCGACGCACTACCGCAGAGCCTTCCCGGCCAGGCAGTGGCGATTGCGGACAGACTCGATACCCTGGCCGGCATCTTCGCTATCGGCCAGGCACCGAATGGCGACAAGGACCCTTACGGCCTGCGTCGCGCCGCCTTGGGAGCGCTGCGCATCCTGATTGAATGCAGGCTGGATCTGCACTTGAATGGGCTCATCGGCGTCGCGGCGGCAAACCTGCCCTGTAGCATTAACGCCGACGTACAAAAGCAGCTCTATGACTTCATGATGGAACGCCTGCGCGCCTATTACCACGAGCAGGGCATCCGCCCGGATGTATTCGAGGCAGTGCTGGCGAAAGATCCCTCTCGCCCCTACGACTTCGACCGCCGCGTCCACGCAGTAAAAGCATTTCGTGACCTCCCCGAGGCCGAAAGCCTGGCGGCGGCGAACAAACGCATCGTCAACATTCTCCGCACCGCCAAGGATGCGATACCGGAAATCGTTCATGAACCTCTGCTCAGCGAAAGAGCCGAGCATGATCTCTTCATGAAAATCAATGGATTGAACGGTGAAGTTAAAGCATTATTCGAAAGAGGAAATTACGAGGGCGCCATGAAACTCCTGGCCAGCTTGCGTGAACCCGTCGACACCTTCTTCGACAAGGTCATGGTCATGGTGGATGATGCCACACTGCGCGCCAACCGCCTCGCCCTGCTCAAACAGCTCGCGGAGTTGATGAACCACGTAGCCGACATTTCCAAATTGGCGACATAAATCGTACGGTGCGCGCGGCGCACCCTACGGCTGCTCATATTTCGGCGCACTCCATGCTCTTCCTCCGCTCCCTCCTGTTCTCCCTCGGCATGGCGCTCTCAACGCTGGTCTTTGCGCCGCTCAGCGTGCTCACTTTCCCTTTGCCGCTGCGGCAGCGCTATGCCTTCATCACCCAATGGTCGCGTTTTAATCTATGGTGGCTGGCGGTAACATGCCATCTGCGCTACACCGTGGAGGGGCGGGAAAACATCCCTCCGGCCAACGGCATCATCCTTTGCAAGCACCAGTCCGCCTGGGAGACGC
The DNA here is from genome assembly GCA_001464965.1 of Gammaproteobacteria bacterium Ga0074134. GTDB lineage: Bacteria > Pseudomonadota > Gammaproteobacteria > Ga007554 > LNEJ01. The sequence continues at coordinate 73,386 of LNEJ01000072.1, read as the reverse complement.
TGGCGCTACAGCGGGTTTTTCCGCCACAGGTATGGCTGCTCAAACGCGAACTGCTGTGGGTGCCGTTTTTCGGCTGGGGACTGGCCATGCTCAACCCCATCGCCATCGACCGCAAAGCAGGCAGGAAGGCCTTGCGCCAACTTCTGGAACAGGGTATGCGACGTCTGGCCGATGGCCTTTGGGTGGTTATTTTCCCGGAAGGTACGCGCGTCGCGCCCGGCGAAAAACGCCCCTATGCCCCTGGCGGCGCGATGCTGGCCCATCACACCGGTTATCCTGTGGTGCCGGTGGCACACAATGCCGGCGAGTTCTGGCCGCGGCGGGGATTCATTAAACGGCCCGGCACCATCCGGCTCGTCATTGGTCCGCCTATTGCGGGCGACGGGCGCTCAGCATCTCAGATCAACGCGGAGGCGGAGGCCTGGATTGAAAACAAGATGCGCGAAATCAGCGCAGACACACATTCAAATTTATTGAACTAACGCTTCGAAACTATTTGCTATCTCTGGAGAAAATCCTAGTGTAGCCTATCACCAATTCTTCAAAACTGCTGAACGAACATGGATGAGTTATTAGCCAACCCCGCATTCCAGGCCGCTGTTGCACCTTTCTTCGTCGCGCTCGTCGCCGGTTTCCTGCTGAAATATGCGGGATGGTATTGGGCAGGACTGGCCGTGATACTGGGCTTTTACGCCTGCGTATCACTGGTCACAGGCTTTGAGTTCACACCGCTCACCAGCACCCGCAAAGTGGTGCTGCTGGGCATGATAGCCGTGGCCGTTGGCCTGGCGCTCGACCTTTTCGCCCTCAAGCGGCAGTACCTTTTACCTCTGCTCGCCATCATCGGGGCAACCGCGCTGCTGTGGGTAATCTGGCCGCCGCTGATGCGCATGGAAGGACAGGCCTTTTGGCTGCACGCGGCAGGCGGCATCGCCTATGTAAGCTGGCTGATGCTGTCGCTGGATGGTCTGCGCAGCCGCGCCTTGCGTGCCGACGCAGCTATGTTGACGCTGAACCTGGGTACCGGCATCGCGGTGCTGATCGGCGCCTCAGCCCTGCTCGGGCAACTGGCGTCGGCGCTGGCTGCCGCGCTCGGTGCGTTTCTGCTGTTGAGTATAATGAAGAAAGCCTTACCGGTGGGCTTCGTAATGATGCTGCCGGTGACGCTGCTTGGCGGATTGATCGGCATGAGCGGGCTGGTGTATGCAAAACTGCCTTGGTACAGCTTGCCTATCCTGGCGTTGATACCGCTGCTGGCGCGCATCCCCCTGCCCAAACGCCTGCCGCTGTGGGGGCAGGCGCTGGCACTGGTAGCCGCCACCTCGCCTGCGGCGGCAGGCGCGATTTATATGGCATGGAAAATTGCCGGGGCGCCGCCCATATAGTCTTAGAACCTGTTCACCCACCAACCCAAGGAGAGCACCATGCATAAAGTCGTACTTGCAATCGCACTAACCACACTGTCTTGCACCGCATTCGCAGCGGCAGAGAACTACACGATAGACCCGGACCACACCTATCCGCACTTCACAATCAGCCATCTGGGTTTCTCCACCATGCACGGCCGTTTCAACACCACCAAGGGTAAAATCGTGATGGACCGCACCGGCACCACCAGCTCGGTGGACATCATAATTGACGCAGCTTCGGTTGATACCGGATTCAAAAAGCGCGATGACCACCTGCGCTCGCCGGATTTTCTGAACGTTGCGGAATTCCCGGAAATCACCTACAAATCCAGCAAGATCACCTTCAACGGCCCTTCCAAGGCCACCGTGGATGGCACGATGACCATTGCCGGGGTATCCAAGCCCGTCAGACTGGATGTGCAGCGCATCAGCTGCGGCATCCACCCCATGGACCCGAAGAAAGAAAAATTCGTCTGCGGCTTTGACGCCACCACCAAAATCAAGCGCTCGGATTTCGGCGTGAAGTTCGCTCTGCCGGCAGTGGGTGATGAGATGGGGATCACATTGGAAGTCGAAGGCGTGCGCAACTAAATAAACCCCTCACACTTTTGCAGCCGGCACATCTGGGAAATCGCTCACGGATGAGCGATTTCCCACAAGTTTCACTCTATCCTAACCATACAGTTTCGCCCCCCTCCCCCATCTTAAATTTCACCCCAGCCCAAAATAACCACAAATTACTTGCGTATACTATTTTGACTATGATTCACTACATATTTATATGGTTATGAACTCAACCCGGTGGTGCCCGGCACATCACCCGAAATAATATTTTAGAACGAACATAAAGCGCATCACTAAGGTGAGGACGCGCCGCCATGCGGAGGCAATAAGACTTACCATTTCACAAGAATTGCCATAAAAATAATGCGGGATTAAAAGGACTGGTAAAAGATGAGATCACTAGACGGGATCATCGATGACATCATCAGGGAAATGGGCATCGACACTGCGGAAGCCTCTTTGCGCAAAGACTATCTTGAGTTCACCGGGCAGGATGCAGCGCTGCTCAAAAAGCTGCACGAACGCCTGCGCGAGGCACGCCCCTATTTCATAGATGACTTCTATGCTCACCTCATGCTGTTCGACGGCACGCGGGCGCTGGTTTCTGATGCACAAACGCTTCCGCGCCTCAAGCAAAAGCAGTCCGAATATTTTGACACTCTCACGATGGGAGAGTACGGCTGGGACTATGTGAAGGACCGTCTGCGCGTGGGCATCGTGCATCAGCGCGTGGGGCTGGACCCGAAGTGGTACCTGGGCGCCTACTGCAAATACCTCACGAGCCTGTTGCCCGAGGTGTGGAGCATCACCGAAGGTGATGCTGACAAGACCCTGGCGGCGTTGCGCGCCCTGATCAAGATCATCTTCCTCGACATGGGACTCGCCATCGATACTTATATCCATGCCGACCACCAGACCATCCGGGCGATGAAGGAGTTCGCCGAGAATATCATCACCAGCCTGCCGCTATGCCTGCTTACTCTTTCCGCCGATCTACGCATCATTTCCGCCAACTTGCCGTGCAAGACACTGTTTGGCCTGGGCGCCGATGAACTGACCGGAAAGCACCTGGAAGAGATTTTGGCGGGTGCCGGTGTAAAAGAAATGGCAGAGCAGGCACTGACGGCAAGCAATCCATTACACGGCATCATCGTTAAAATCACGTGTGGAGGGGAGGAAAAATATCTGCGGGTAGCCATCACCCGCTTCAACGCTGCGGGAGAATACCTGCCAGGGGCGGCGCGGCTGTTGCTGATCATGGAAGACCTTACCGAGGAGGAACGACTGCGTGCCGCCACGGCGGAATCCGATGAACGTGTCCGCGCCATCATGGACAACGTGATCGACGGCATCATCACCATCAATGAGCATGGCATCGTCGAATCCTTCAACCGTTCGACACAACGGATCTTCGGCTACAGCGCGGACGAAACCATCGGTCAGAACGTCAAAATGCTGATGCCCGAACCTTATCACAGCGAGCACGATTCCTATTTGGAGCAGTTCGTAACCACTCACCAGGCCGCGTGCCTGGGCCTCGGGGTGCGCGAGGTGTTGGGCCGGCGCAAGGACGGTACGATCTTCCCCATGGACCTCGCCACCAGCGAGGTACGCCTTAGCGGGCAACGCCTGTTTATCGGTGTCGTGCGTGATATCACCGAGCATAAACAGGCCAGGGAGCGCCTCGCTTACCTTGTCAATTTTGATGACCTCACCGGCCTGCCCAACCGTAGTCTATTCCAGGACCGGCTGTGCCAGGCGCTGGCCCACGCAGCCAGGCATCACCAAAACATGGCGATATTATTTCTCGATCTGGACCGCTTCAAGGTCATCAACGATACCTTGGGACACGACAGTGGCGACCTTCTGTTGCAGGCCGTGGCAAAGAGGCTGATAGGTTGTGTGCAAGAGGAAGACACGGTGTCGCGCCTGGGCGGCGATGAATTTGGCATGATACTCACGGATATCGTGGGGCCGGAGGACACCATCAGGGTAGTGAATAAAATCCTGGCGGCATTCCAGCAATCATTTACTATCCGCGACCAGGATCTGTTCATCACACCCAGCATTGGTATCAGCTTGTACCCCAGCGATGGTGATGATGCGCAGAGTCTGCTGAAAAATGCCGATACCGCCATGTATCGCGCCAAGGAGAAAGGCAAGAACGCCTATCAATTCTATACCGTCGACATGAACGACAAGGCCCTGACAAGGCTGACGCTGGAAACCCGCCTGCGCCGCGCCCTGGAACGCGACGAATATCTGTTGCACTACCAGCCCATGGCGGATATCGCCTCCGGCCGGATCACCAGCGTCGAGGCGCTGATCCGCTGGCGGCATCCCCAAGCAGGGCTGGTTCCACCGATGGAGTTTATCCCTCTTCTGGAAGACACCGGCCTTATCGTGGCCGTCGGCGAGTGGGTGCTGCGTACCGCCTGTGCCCAGGCCAACGCCTGGCAGGCAATCGCCTCCTCCCCCGTGTGTGTATCCGTTAATCTCTCAGGCCGTCAATTCAGCGATCCGAATCTTGCGGATCTGATAGGCCGGATACTGACAGAAACCGGCCTTAAACCGCATCTTCTCGAGCTTGAGATCACCGAAAGCATACTCATGCAAAATATCGAGACGGCCATTGACACCCTGAACCTCTTGCACAAGATGGGCGTTAAGCTGGCCATCGATGATTTCGGCACCGGCTATTCATCACTCAGTTATCTGCGGCGCTTCCCGATTCATACCCTGAAGATAGATCGTTCCTTCGTGAGTGACGTAACCACGAACACGGATGACGCCGCAATCGCCACTGCCATCATTCTGCTGGCGCATACACTGAGTCTTCGGGTGGTCGCCGAAGGGGTCGAGACCAAGGAACAGTTACGGTTTTTGCGTTCCCGGCGTTGCGACATGATGCAGGGTTACCTATTCAGCAAACCGCAACCCAGCGAGGTGTTGACCGAGATGCTGCGCGAGGATAAACGGCTTTGAAGGGGCCGGGGTCAGAGATCAGGGACGCAGACCGGGGTTTGTATCCAGCACATTGCTGAGCCTGGCGAAGTCCTCCAGGCTCAGCGTCTCCGCGCGCAGGGCAGGATCAATGCCTTGCGCGCGGATCTGTTCTTCGCTCAACAACCCCTTGAGGGTGTTGCGCAGCGTTTTGCGGCGCTGTGAAAACGCCTGCTTGACCAAGCGGGCGAAATTCGCCTGATTGGCAACATGCACCAACGGCGACACATGGGGTATTAAACGTACAATCGCCGAATCCACCTTGGGCGCGGGAGTAAATGCGCCGGGGCCTACTATGAACAGCAGCTCGACAGCACAATAATATTGGATCATGACGCTGAGCCGCCCATAATCCTTCCCCCCCGGCAGCGCCGCCATGCGCTCCACCACCTCTTTTTGCAGCATGAAGTGCATATCCTGAACGCATCCAATCTGATCGATCAGGTGAAACAGCAGCGGCGTGGAAATGTTATAGGGCAGATTGCCCACCACCCGCAACGGCCTGCCATCAGCGGCCAGAGCGGAGAAATCGAAACGCAGGGCATCGGCGCCGTGGATGCGTAACTCGCCCAGCCCGGTGCACACGCGCTCCAGCACTGGAATCAAATCGCGGTCCAGTTCCACCACATCCAGACTGCCCGTCTCACGCAAAAGGTGCTGAGTGAGCGCGCCCTTGCCGGGGCCAATTTCGACGATATGCTGATCAGGGCGGGGATTGATAACAGTGACGATGCGTTGAATTACGCTGTCATCATGTAGGAAATTCTGGCCGAAGCGTTTGCGCGGGATGTGCTGCATAGATGCGTTTTAGTGTTATCTTGAGGTTGATTAGAGGAGATGAAATAGCAAGAAAACCTGATTGCAGACCGGCTCTTAATCCTACTGTGTCACAAAGTGATCAAGGGATGCAGTGCAAGGCAAAATCGGGCGAAAAAGCGCAGTTTACACGTAGTCTGCCGCTTCCCGGCCCCGCATTTTGAGCCCTATTTTAACGCCGCAATGCGCCCTTCAGCGCTTTGTGACACAGTAGGATTAAGCTGCCGCGCTGAAAGCAAGAAGGAAGCACTCAGACAACGGTCAGCGTGTCCGGCACCATTCAAGTTGCAGTGAGCAGTATAGGATTAATTCAGGAGCATGCTGTTCCTTGCCCGCTTCAAAATGTAGGGTACACCAGGCACACCCTAGCCCGGCAAATGAATTGGTGCGCGCGGCGCACCCTACGGAGACTATCGCTCCTTGCCCCAGCCTGCGTTTACAGACAGGCTCTTAACTTAAAAGCATTAGTATAGGGGGTGCGTTACGCCCTTTGGCGTAACGCACCTTGCATCTCAACCCTCAAGCTGCTGAATACCGTCCAGATACCATGTAGGCTGGGTGCTGCGTGCAGGACGGGTAAAGTGCCAGATCTCGCGCACGGAAGTGACATGCTTGTCGTCCGTGGCTTCCGCGTCGATTTCGCGCATCAGCACATCGAACAGCACAGTGGCCTCGATGTCGCTACCCGCTTCCCGGACTTCCAGCAGTTCGCCTTCCACTTTCAACAGCTCGGTGCGGTTTTCACCTGATCGCGCGCGAATCTGATCCTGCAACTCGGCAAATACTTTGTCCGTGGTGAACTGGCGCAAATCGGCCAGATCGCCCTCGTCCCAAGCCTTTTGCAGGCGCTGATAGGCGGCCTTGGCGCCCTCCATGAAGCCTTCACTATCGAAATCCCTGGGGATCGCGCCGGGCAACGGACGCAAGTTCGCCTGGGCAGTGCCAGCCGTTGTTCCGGCATCAGAGGGGTTGTCTTTCCTGAACATCAGGTCCGTGTCAAAAGACGCGCTGCTGCGCTCCTGCCGCGCGTCCTGCGCCTGTGGCACTTGCGCATCCCTGGGCGGCATAATCGCATCATGCTCTACACGGTTCGCCGGGCTGTAATCCACCGCCGGTTGCGCGTAAGGCATGGATGCACGCTTTCTCGCGGCAAAGATTTTATACAGCACAAAGGCAACCAGGGCGAAAATTGCAACATCCATGAAATTGATGTTCTCAAACGCTCCGCCGAAGAAGAGTGCGCCGAGCAACCCGCCCAATGCCAGACCACCCAGCATGCCCATCAGGCCGCCCTTGCTCGCTAATGAGGCGCGCTGACCCGCGTTTTGCGCTTGGGCAGGCGTCTGCTGTTGCGCGCTGGAAGGGCTGGCAGCGGACTGCTGACGATTTTGATAGGGCTGGCTGTAGCTATTCTTGCCGCCAAAGGACTTGCCACCACCCATACGCTTGGCCTCGGCGCTATCAATTACGCCGCCCGCCAGAAAAATTCCGGCCACCAAGGCCAGCACTAAACTCAATGAGGTTTTCATTTACAGCTCCAGTTTTTGTATATCTTTGCAAGTTTACATCAAATGAGACCATTGCCAAAACATATGGTTCAGATGCTTTTAGGCATCCAGCGGCAGATCAACTGTCCGGCCCAGCAGTTTGTTGATCGCGGCCACGCCAAACAGCTTGAAACCACGCAGCGCCTCGGGCGGATGGCCCGCCACGCAGACGATGGGTTTGCCTTGGGCGACGCCCATGATCAGGGGTCGTCCCGAACGCATCGGCACACCGTCCACCAGCAGCTCCCCGAGCGCCCGCACCAGATCCGAGATAAAATCACGCCCGCCCACCGCGGTGCCGCCAGAGATCACCAGCATGTCGGCATCCTTCAATGCCTGCTTGGCGGCGGCAACAAAACCATCAAAATCGTCCCGCATGATGCCGCCAAACACCGGAACGCCCCCAGCCTGACTAATCGCCGCCGCCAGCATCACGGAATTGCTATCGCGGATTGCGCCGGGGGGCATGGGCTCAGTATAGGGAATCACCTCGTCTCCGGAGGAAAACAGCGCCACCCTGGGTGCGCGCGCCACGTCCACGGTGCTGATACCGAGGCTGGCAACCGTTCCCAGATTCATGGGGTCAAGCACCGTCCCGGCGCTCAGCACCACTGCACCTTTTTTGATGTCACAGCCCTGATCTTCGATAAAAAAGCGCGGCGGGAAAGGACGGGTAATACTGAAGCTATTGCCTTGCCGCGTAGCCTCCCACATCCGCACAACGGAGAATGCGCCATCGGACACAATGCTGCCGGTGGATACCGCCAGTGCCTGGCCCGGCGCAATCGCAGGGCAGGTGCTATCCCCCGGCTTCACCTCTCCAATGATCGAAAACGACACGGGATTGGACTCGGAGGCCTCACGGGTATCCGCCGCATTGACCACAAAACCCTCGACGATGACACGATGATAAGGCGGAGCATCCTCTGGCGAGGCGAAATCGCAGTATAAGGTTCGCCCCAACGACTCAGAGAGCACGCAGTGTTCCGCACCCAAGGTGCGAAATGGCACTGCGGCAGCAAAACGTTGTTGAGCCTCGATTAAGGGTGATGTATCGGTCATGCGTGATCCTTTTTCTATAACCCAGGGGAAGACTAAGACAATACCGGAAAGTGCGCGAGAGTGCATCTACTTCGAAGGGTCGGGTTAGAGTTTGTTCTTCCTACTTCTCTTTCGGCGTTATCCGTACATCCACGCTCATCCCCAGTTTCAATGGCGTTTTTTGCTGGAGCTCGATCTTTACCTGTACCACCTTTAAACCCAGATTTACCGCAGGGTTGTCGGGCTTGATATTTCTCGCGCCTACGTAATCGGCTATTTCTTGAACCTTGCCTGTGAAAACTTCCCCCGGATAGGCGGAAGACGTTACCTCGACGGGATCGCCAAGCCGGAATCTGCCTACATCGGTTTCGTCTATCTCGGCATTGATCCGTACATGCTCCACATCGGCAATGGCCACCAGGGCAAGCTCTGGCCTGACGGCCTCACCTTCGTCAAGATAACGGCGAATCACTTTGCCGGAGATTGGCGCGGTGATGAATGTCTTGTCCAGCAGTTTCTGATAATAATCCACCGACGCAGCAGCACTTTTCACGCTGTCTTCATAGAATGTGATTGTTTCGCGCTTGGGCCCCTTCTCCAGAAGCCGCTTTGCTTCATCCGCCTCTTTGACCCTGGCTAAGGCAACCTTAAAGACACTATCACCTTCATCCAGGCTGGCGGCGGATATCATGCTTTTTTGATAAAGGTCCTTGCGTCTTTCATATTCCTTACGCGCCAGCATCATCTCTGACGTAGCTCTATCCAGCGTGGCCGCTGCCATTTGAATTTCTTCCTTGCGTGAACCCGAGGCCACTTCACTCAGTTTGGCCCTGGCAACAACCCATTCGCTTTTCGCCTCATCCAATCTAGCCTGAATATCCTTGCTCTCAAGCTGCGCGATCAACTGCCCTTTTTTCACGGCGTCATTTTCTTTTACGAACATCTTTTCTATGCGCGCGGTCAGGCCAGTACCTACTTCCACTTCCATGCCTGGCAATGCCTCCACCTTGCCTTCTGCTGCGACATACTTTTTTGGGGTAGCCGCGAATGTTGATTTATTAACCTCATTCATGGGTACAAACAGAAAATAGGCCGCCACAGCAATCAAGACTGCGCCTAACGCAATGACTATTTTCCTGTTCATGCCTTCAACCTTCCATCTTCCAGAAAGACCACGCGATGAGCCAGCTCTTCGGCCTTGGGGTCATGGCTGACGATAGCTATCGCCTTGGCCGATTCCTCGGCGAGCGCCCTCAACAACATAAGCACATCTCTTCCGGTTTTGGAGTCGAGATTGGCGGTGGGCTCATCGGCGAGAATGAGAGGAGGATCTCCCGCGAGAGCGCGGGCAAAGGCAGTGCGCTGTTTTTCGCCACCACTCAAATCCATGGGATAGAGGTGGGCCCTTTTCACAAGACCGACCCTATCCAACAGCCCCATCGCCTGCGCCTTTAAATTTTCTTTATTACATCCCTTGAGCCTTAACACCAATTCCACATTTTCCACTGCCGTAAGGGATGGGAACAGATTGAAGGACTGAAAGACGAATCCTAAATAATGTTTCCTGATATCGGGAAGCTTGTCTTCGCTTAGCATGCTGACCAGCTTTCCTGCGATCAACACCTCGCCGCTCGTAGGCCGTAAAATACACCCCATCATTGAAAGCAGTGTGGTCTTGCCTGAGCCTGACGGCCCCATAATCAGCAGAACCTCACGCTGATTGAGTGCAAGACTCACGGAATCCACGGCGGCAACTTTATTTTCACCCTTTCCGTATATCTTGCTGACCTCTTTCACCTCCAGGGCTGGACTCATGGCATCATCAACCTTTGAAGACTGTCACCGGATCGAGCATCCGCACTTTTCTCACTGAGAAATAAGCGGATAGCAGGCAAACCAGCAAGATGATAAAAAATACTGTGATAAACAAGATCGGACTCAGGTATATGGAAACCCCCGATTGCTCCATGCCGCCCCTCGTCAGAAGGATGACGATCACACCGATTGCATAACCAATGGCGGCGCTGATCGCCGCCTGGCTTATGATGACGAAGTAAATCTCACTGTTCTTCGCGCCCAGGGCTTTCAACGTACCATATTCCCGCAAATGCTCCATGGTACTGGCGAAAATCGCCTGCCCGACTATGGCGCCGCCGATCAGGACGGCGAGTATCGCGGTAAGAAAAAATGCCATTCCCATTCCGGTCTGTACCGTCCAGTACATCACCGTTTTGTGGATAAACTCATCCCTTGTAAAAATATCGTTGTCCCGCAGTGTTGCCCTCAACGCCTTCACTACCGCGTCTGCCTTGGCTGGATCGCTGAGTTTGGCGACGATGAAAGACGTCTGATCTCCCCAGCCAATTTCCTGCGCAAGAGTTTTGAATTGGTTGTATGACATAAAGACGAGCGGGACTGTGGTGAAGCTCTTGATACCCTGCGAGAGGCCTACCAATTTAAACGAATATTGATCTTTACCAACGGTCATTTCCCACAGCGTTCCACTGTTCAGCTTGCCAAGGCGTTGCTCCGACGTTTTATCCATGATGATGTAGCGCCCGCCTTTGACGTCGGACGCACTCCCCTCCAGCATGGCCCACGGTGCCCCAATACCATTGTCCGGGTTATACGCTATGATTTGGGCCTGCTCGCGCCCGCCGTTGGCCAATTTCAGAAAACCCCAGGAGAGAAAGAGCTTTTGCGCCCACAAAACATCGGGGAGCGCGCGCACCTGATTGATTCTGTGCTCGGGAAACGGCAGGGCAAAATCAAAGGACTGGATGTTCTTTGAGGCAATCCAAATGTCAGCATCGGTATTGCGGATAACGGCGGTGGCATCGCCCATCACCCCTAGATAAATGCTTACCTCCATGAGGGTCAGCACAGTGGAGATAGTGATCCCAATCAAGGTTATGATCAGCCTCACCTTCTCGTGAAAGAGTGTTTTAACGGCCAGCCACAGCATATGCGCCAAACCCTAGCGTAAAACAGTCACACCACTGGCGGCAGATCAGAATTTCCCTGAACGCAGCATCGCCACCACCCACCATAAGCCGAGAAAACTTGCCACCAGGTATCCGAACAGGCCCAATAAGGGGACATCCCCATAATGTGGGCCGACGTCTGTGCTCATCACTATCGACGACCCCACCACAATGGAGGCAATGATCATGCTCAGACTCAGGCGATTGCTGGCACGGTCCAAATGCTGCTCCAGTCCTTCCAGCTGTTCATGGCGGAGTTTGAGCGCCAAATCGCCCCGCTGTAATTGCTGAACAGTCCTGGCGAGTGTGCGGGGGAACCCGGACACTGCCATGCGTACTGCGCTTAGGGTGCGATAGCTTTTCCCCAGAATCTCCGTCCGATTCAAATCCGGCAGTAATTGCTTGCCTATCATGCGCGGCGCATAGGCCTGCAAGGCGGCGATCATGTCAAAGCGAGGATCGAGAGCGCGCACCACCGACTCCATGGTCATCAACGCCTTTGTGACCAGCAACAACTCTCTGAGCACTTGAATATGATGACGGCCCATCAACCGGATAAACTGATACAGGGCTTCGGAGAAGGAAGCCTCTTGCGCAGCCACGGCATAATACTCATCAAGGGATATGCCCAGATCCCTGGCAAAAGCGGCGCGGTCCACGTCGGACGCCCCGCCGCCCATATCCAGATAGATATCTGCCATCCACTCCGCATCACGTGCAACGAGGGCGAGAAAGAGTTGCGCAAGATTGCTCCGGTCCCGTTTAGTGAGGTGACCCACGATGCCAAAGTCGTGAAAACACAGACGCCCATCTTCCATGATAAACAGATTGCCTGGATGGGGGTCGCCATGAAAAAAACCATGCTCAAAAAACTGAACGAGATAAACATGCACAAGCAGTTCGGCCAAGCGCTGGCGTGCCACAGGTTCTGACGGATATTCCGCGCTGATCTTGCGCCCGATGCTCCGCGCCATAGTCAGTACCCGCTTATTGGACAGATCCCAAAATACCTCTGGAACGATAACCGAACTCGCATCCTTGAAGTTGTCACGGAAGCGCTCCACATTGTGGCCCTCGCGGCGGAAGTCCATTTCGAGCAGGATGGTTTCCGAGAATTCCTCCACCAGACCGACGGGATCATAACGTTGGCTTTCAGCAACGTGCTTGTGCAGCAACCTGGCAATGAAGAAGAGGATTTCCAGATCCGCCTGGATGGCCTGTTCGATATCGGGACGTTGCACCTTGACGATGACCGCTGCGCCATCGGGCAACGTTGCGGTGTGTACCTGGGCGATGGAGGCGGCGGCAAGCGGCTCATCATCAAACGATGCGAAAAGCTGGGCCACGGGTTGCCGCAGATCTTCCTCTATAATCCGCCGCGCCTGCTCCGCGGGAAATTGTGGCACGGTGTCTTGCAGTTTTTGCAATTCACGGAGCACCTCATCCGGCAGCAGATCGCGCCGCACGCTGAGCATCTGCCCGAACTTGATAAACGTGGTACCGAGCTCCTCCAGCATCAGACGGAAACGCTGGGCATCGTTCAATATGGGAGATATCTGCTCCACCGCACCCTTGGGCAGATAGCCTTTCAGGCGCAGGCGCTCCACATAATGGCCCCAGCCTTTCTCCACCATCACATGGAGGATACGGGCCAGCCGCCGCAGGTCACGGACGGGAAGATGCCCTGGGGCCAACTTCGGTGAGTCCATCTTCGCCGTCCTTGCAGCACGTTGCTGTTAAACTGCTTCCAACGCCTCTTGCAACAAGGGGCGCGCTTGCGTTGCAACGGAATCAAGCTGGGGATTTTTGATCATGTCGACCATCGGCTGCGGATCCATGGCCGAAACGTGCACCTGCCCTTGGGCATCCTGATAAACAATCACGTTACAGGGCAAGAACAGGCCGATTTCAGGTTCCGCACTGATGGCTTGATGAGCAAGCGGCGGGTTGCAGGCCCCCAGAATCACATAAGGCGGCATGTCCGCGCCGAGTTTTTGCTTGAGCGTAGCGGCCACATCGATGCGCGTGAGTATGCCGAAGCCCTTGCTCTTGAGGGTTTCGGTGACACGCGCCTCGGCCTCCTCCACGCTCACGTTGACGATCCTGCCAAAACCATAGGTGTGTGATTGCAGCATGATGCTTTCTCCTTTTTCGTGGATGGATATGACGAGTTAGATTTCTACTGTTGCTATGGGGGCTGCGCTCTGTATTTCCAACTCAAAAAAACGTTGCACATTTTCCAGTTTGCGCGTGCGTATCATCGGCGGCAGGCTGTTGATAAAGGTACGTCCATACGGTTTTGAAAACAGCCGTGGGTCGCATAGCATCATTACACCACGATCGTTTACGTCACGGATCAACCGCCCTACCCCCTGCTTGAGGGTGATCACCGCGTGGGGCAACTGGTAATCCATGAAGGGATTGCCGCCTTGTGCGCGCAGGGCATCAAGCCTGGCTTGCAAGACGGGATCGCCCGGCGAGGCGAAAGGCAGTTTGTCGATGATGACGCAGGACAGCGCCGGGCCGCGCACATCGACACCCTCCCAGAAGCTACTGGTGCCGAGCAGTATGGCGTTACCCATGGCGCGAAAACGTTCCACCAGTTCGCCACGCGGGGCGCTGCCTTGCACGAGCAGCGGATAGGCTACTTTGCCCTGTAGCCGTTCATGCGCCTCTTGCAAGGCGCGGTGGCTGGTGAACAGCAGAAAGGCGCGTCCACGGCTGGCCTCCAGTACCGGCAAGGCGGCCTCCACCACTGCCTCGATGTAATTCTGGCTGCTGGGATCAGGCATGGCGGGAGGCGCATAGAACACGGCATTGCGTGAGAAATTGAAGGGGCTGTCCCAGCACTTTGTCACGGCGCCGTGCAGGCCCAGGCGCGAGGAAAAGTGTTCGAAGCTGCCACCCACCGCCAGCGTGGCTGAGGTAAATATCCAGGCGCATTTATGCGCATCCGTGCGAGCGCGAAAGATTTCGGCGATATCGAGCGGCGTGCTGTTGAGGGTGAAACTCTTGGTGAACGTTTCAAACCAGACGACGTGGTTCGCCGGGCTCGCGCCAGCAAGACTATCCAGCCGCGCCAGCAACTCGCCAGTGCGGCGCTGGCAGCTCTCCAGCCCCTTGCCGCGCACCGCCGCCGGTTCCAGCCGTTTTTGCAATAGAGTCAACGCATCGCGCAATTGCTGCATGGCTGTGCTTATTTCAGGGAGCGCCGCCACCTCGCGCCATGCGGTACGGCACGCATCGCGGCCCAGCGCCAGGCGCAAATCCAGCGCGGCCTTTTTCAGCTTATCCGCCGCCTCGGGCAATTCGCTCATGTCGCCCGCTTCGCGCATATATTCCGTAATGGTATCGTCCGCCAGTTCCAGCATCTGACGGCTGCTCAATGAGGTGCCAAAGAAATTTGACGCCACCTCGGGGAGCTGGTGCGCTTCGTCAATAATAAATGCGTTCGCGCCCGGCAACAGCTCGCCAAAACCCTCATCCTTGAGCGCCATGTCGGCAAACAGCAGATGATGATTGATCACCACCAGATCGGCCTCCTGTGCCGCGCGCCGCGCCTTCATGATATGACAATCCGAATACACAGGGCACTCCTGGCCCAGGCAGTTATCCGCTGTGGAGGTGACCTGGAACCACAATGGCGAATCCTCCGGAACATCCACCACCTCGGCGACATCACCGCTGCGGGTACGCCCCGCCCACTCTTTGATCCGTTGCAACATCGCACGGTTCTCGCGCGTATGGCCACGCCCGTCCAGCTCAGCCAGCTCCAGGCGATGCAAGCACAAATAATTGGCGCGGCCTTTGAGCAGCGCGGCACGCAACGGCACACCCAAGGCATTGCGGATTACGGGCAAGTCGCGGTGAAAGAGCTGGTCCTGGAGATTTTTGGTGCCAGTGGAAATGATGACCTTCTTGCCAGACAGGATCGCGGGCACCAAATAGGCGTATGTCTTGCCCGTGCCTGTGCCGGCCTCGCTGATCAACAGGCCATGATCGTCTAACGCCTGCGCGACGGCCTCCGCCATCTCCTGCTGCGCCGCACGAGGCGCAAAGCCTGAGATACGCTTCGCTAGCGGACCATCAGAGCCAAGGAGTTCAGCGGGGGATTGCATTGAGAAGCTCCTGATTTATGCGTAGCGCAAGAATATGGCCTCAAAAAACAGGGATGAAATAATTCCGGTTACTGTACTTTAGCGTGCCGCTTGATTATCCCAAACTTCCCCTTCTTCAGCACCGGTTTCACGCGTCCATACCAACTGGCTGATGATTTTAAATTTAGCCACGGACATTGCGCCACGCTTGTTACGTTTACTTGCATCGGAGTCGGCAATGGCTTGCAGGATATCGTCACGCTCCGCCTCGTAGATTTCATAAGGCTCGAAATTCTCATCCATCAGCACCAGCATGACGCTGTCCCATTCCTGGTCGGTTTTCATTTGCCCGATGCGTTGGCCTGCCTTGCCTTCGTCAAAAATAGCACGGCCTTTGATCTGGATGCGCTTGCCCGCACGTCTGCCGCACCCGATGGCATCATACCCCCCCGGTTTCGGATCGCACAAATCCAGATCCAGCAGACGCGCGGCATCGTGCTCGGCGATTTCGCCGCTCACGCCACCCAGCGGCCTGCCTGTCGCCTTGCGATATTCGGCGGACAGGCGGCGCGCCTCTGCGATGAGTTTGTCAACCGAATAAACGGTCATCGGTTTATACCTTAATTACTGCGGCTATTTTTTTGAAATATACCACAATATCAGGGCTGCTTTTCATCGCTAAAATAGGGAAACAAGATAGGCAGGAGCAACAGCGTTAAAAGCGTGGCAGAAACCAATCCTCCCACGATCACCACGGCAAAGGGACGCTGGGTCTCCGAGCCTATGCCGTGGGATAGCGCAGCGGGCAATAGACCAATGCCCGCCATCAGCGCCGTCATCAACACCGGGCGCAGACGGCGCACGGCGCCTTCCACTGTGGCAGTCATCATATCTTTTCCTTCCCGGATAAGCTCCTTGATCTGCTCCACCATGATCACGCCGTTTTGCACAGAAATACCCGCCAGGGCAATAAAACCGACTGCGGCAGAAACTGATAGATGCAGCCCGGTGATGCCCAGCCCCGCAAGTCCGCCAATCAGGGAAAAGGGCACCATGAGCAGCACCAGCAGTGCATTCTTTACCGACTGGAAGGCCCAGAACAGCAAAATGAAAATAAGCAGGATGCTGACTGGCACGATGATTTCCAGGCGTTTCGTGGCGCGCTGCTGGTTCTCGAACTGCCCGCCCCATGTCATCTCGTAACCTGGGGGCAGTTTGACTTCCTTGCGCACCTTCTCCATGGCCTCGGCCACGAAACCGCCCTGGTCGCGCTCCAGCAGGTTAACCTTTACAGCCACGTTGCGCCCGCCATCCTCGCGGCTGATGCGGGCGGCGCCTTCGCGTATGCTGATATCGGCAAGCGTGGAGAGCGGCAACTGGATATCGCTGCCTGGCACGCTCACCATCAGGCCACTGATGGCTTCCACGTTGTCGCGGTAGGGTTTGTCCAGACGCAAGGTAACATCGAAGCGCCGCTCGCCATCATAGAAGCTGTTGGCTGCGCTCCCGGCCAGCGCGGTCTGAATCGCGCCGGCCGCATCGCTGACGCTGAGACCATATCGCGCCAATTGCTCACGATTGATTTCAATATTAAGCTGGCTTAACCCCCCCACCTTGATGGCCGCAACGTCTGTCGCGCCACGAATAGCGCTCACCACGCGAGCGGTCTCCTCGGATTTTTCCTCAAGTATTTCCAGATCAGGGCCAAAAATCTTGATGGCGATTTCTCCCTTCACGCCGCTCAGCGCTTCCTCCACATTATCCTGAATCACCTGGGAGAAATTGGTATGGATGCCGGGGATGGTCTCCATACGCTTGGTCATGTCTTCGATGAGATCCTCCTTGCTGTGAAAACGCCAGTTATCACGCGGCGTCAAATTAGCCATGATCTCCATATTGTTGGGACCCTTGGGGTCAGTGCCGTCATCGGGACGGCCCACGTGGGTAATAACGCTGTCCACTTCTTTATAACTGCGAAGAATGCTGTTTATCTTCCCTTCCACATCCTTGGTTTTATCCAACGCCGTGGAGGGCGGCAGTGTAATAGTTAGCCATATATTTCCCTCGTCGAGTTTGGGCAAAAATTCGCTGCCCAGGCGCGGCGCGAGAACCAGGCTTACCGCAAGAACCCCAACGGCAAGGCCCACGACAATCTTGCGATACTGAAGCGCCCGGACAAGGAGGCGTTGATAATATCCCTGCAAAGCGTGCATCCAGGCGCTATGGCGTTCCGCCATGCTATTGTTCTTGAGGGTGTAGCTGAGCAACACGGGAATCAGCGTCAGCGTCAGAAGAATCGCGCCGAGCAGAGCAAAACTCAGAGTGAAGGCCATGGGCGAGAAGATCTTTCCCTCCACACGCTCGAAAGTGAAGATGGGTAGAAAGGCGCAGATGATGATGGCCTTGGCGAACAGCACGGGCTTCCCCACCTGAAGCGTGGTGCTCTTCAAGGCATTCCAGCGCCAGGAGACTGTGCCATGACTGGGGTGCTCAGCCTGATCCGCCTGGGCCAGCGCCAAGCGCACCATCAAGGCTTCCACCAGTACCACGGCGCTATCCACAATAATACCGAAGTCCACCGCCCCCAGAGAAATCAGGTTGGCCGAAACCCCTTTTATGTCCATGCCGATAAAGGCGAACAGCAATGACAAGGGAATCACGCTTGCGACAATCAGCGCCGCCTTCCAGTTGCGCAAAAAGACAATCAGGATGACAACCACCAGCAGCGCGCCTGCAATAAGATTCTCCGTCACTGTGTGCACGGTATGCGCGATCAACTGGGTGCGATCATAGATTGTGTGCAACTTCACCCCAGCCGGCAATTTGTGCGCGTTAAGCTTGCTGATTTCGTCCTTCAGGGCGGAGATGACGAGCGCCGGATTGCGGCCCTTGACCATTTGCACGATGCCTTCCACAACATCGTTCCGCTGATTGTAAGCGACATAACCTGCGCGCGTGCGCGGGCCGATCTCCACGTCGGCCACGTCATCGATAAACACCGGCGAACCGTTAATGCTTGTGATAACTACACGGCGGATGCTATCCAGGCTGGTAAAAATACCGACGCCGCGCACCACCAGCGCCTCGTCACCACGGCGTATCAGTCCACCGCCAGTATTCATACTATTATTGGCGAGCGCCTTAGACAACTGATCCAGGGTGAGGTTGTACTTACGCAGTTTATAGGGGTCGACGCGCACTTGATATTCCTTGATGGCGCCGCCGAAGCTCACGACATCAGCCACTCCCGGCACACTACGCAAAGCTGGGCGGATGACCCAGTCCTGAATCGCCCGCACCTCGATCATCGGCATATCCTTTGGCGTTTCGAGGACATAGCGATAGACCTCGCCCACGGCGGTAGTCAATGGGGCAAGGCCAGGTTGAACACCGGCCGGCAGGTTGACGTTGGCGAGCTTTTCCAGCACCTGCTGGCGGGCGAAGTAATCATCGGTCTTGTCGGCAAACGTCAGCGTGACAACCGACAGTCCGGTAATGGAAACGGACCGCACCTGGGTAAGGCCGGGAATACCATTCATTTCGCGCTCAATGGGCATCGAGACGCTACGCTCCACCTCGGGCGGTGCTTGCCCCAGCATTTGCGTGACGATCGATACCTGCACGTCCTGCACATCCGGAAAGGCCTGAATAGGTAGCCTTTGCACCGCCAGAACGCCCGCAATCAATATCACCACGGCGACGCCAAGAACAAAAATCCTTTGCTTCAATGCAAAGGTGATCAGTTTATCGAGCATGGAGGTCTAACCTGGATTTTTCATCGGTCGAAACGCCGAAACACCCAAAGCGCGAATTACGCCGCTTCCTATTGTTTAGTACTCTCGGCATCTGGTTTGGCAGTGGACTTTATTGATCGTTATCTTTGCAAATCAGAATTCAAAAGCACTGCGCCACTGGTGACTACGCGATCACCGGCACTTAACCCGCTCTCCACGACACTGAAGTCGCGGGTTTGCAAACCCAGTTGCACAGCGCGTTTATGCAATTCACCAGGTATCGTTTCCACAAATACAAAGGTACGCCTGCCCTCCGTCACCAAGGCACTGTTGGGCACCACCAGCACGGGCTGGCTTCTGTCTGCCAAGGGCATCACACGCGCAAACATCTCAGGTTTCAGGCGGCGCTCGGGATTATCCAGAATCACCCGCGCCCGGACGCGGCGCGTGACAGGATCAAGCACATCGGCAATGTTTGCCACCCGCGCCATGAACGTCTGGCCGGGATAAGCATCAACACTCACCCCCACCGATTGCCCAGTGTGCAACTTGCCCAAATCGCGCTCGGTCAATTCAACGATCACCCAGAGATGGGTGGGATCGCTGATCACAAACAACGGATCTTGCAGATCGGGGCGGACCTCCATGCCAGGGTTAACGTGACGCTCGGTAACAACCCCGCTGATTGGCGCGCGTAAAGTATAAGTCTCCCCTGGGGATTTTCCGCCCTCAGGAAGCAGGTTGTGCAGGCGCATCTTGGCGCGGCGCGACTCGGCCTCGGCCTTACTCAGATCGGCCTCGGCCTGCTCCAGATTTTTGCGCGCGATGGCCTGCCCCTCGAAGAGTGTCCGCGCACGCTCGTAGGCCGCTCGGTACTGTGACAGATCGGCATCGGCCTTGGAGACATCGGCAAGGGCCACGCCCAGCTCCGGCGCATCCAGATCTAGCAGCGCCTGCCCCTTGCGCACTGTGTCCCCAAGCTCGGCGCCGATGCGGGTGACACGCCCGACGACGGGCGAGCTAACGCGGCTAGTATGATCTTCATCGTATGCAATGCGGCCGGGTAACGGTTCACTCAGAGGACGAAGGCGGGGGTTAATCACGGCGATATTTAGAGCGGAAAGTTGCGGGGCATTAGGCTTATAGCGCAGCACGCCTGCGTCCTGGGGTTGCTCCACCGCCCGGGCGGCAGGGACGCAAAAAAACAACAAGACCGGCAATAGTAGAATACGTTTGGAATACTTCATGTGCTGGTTCTCTGCTGTAAGTTATGGGGACAGCGGCACTTGCTCTATGCCCAGCACCTTGACGAGATCAGCGTAGGCAACCGCCCGGCTGTAAAGTGCATTTTGATATTCGAGCACACTATTTTTGTAGCTGCGTTGTGCCTCGATAAAGTCCAGGATGTCCGTCGCGCCCTTGCTATAGGCAAGCTCCGCAGCCTGGCGAACCGTTTTGACCCGGCCAATAACATCCTCCTCGAAGCGGCGTGCCTGGGCATCGGCGGTACGCCAGGCGACGGTCGCCCCCAAAACCTCCGCGCGAACATTCTGCTCAAGTTGCTGGACTTGCAGATTGAAGTTGTTGAGATTAACCTCTGCCAGAGCGATTTCACCCTGGTTCCGGTAAAAAACCGGAAGAGGAACACTGACCCCCAGACCGATTGCATTGTCGGCATTGGGATAACAAAAAGGACACGCTTCATCCTGCACCGCAATGGTGACATCCGGGATGCGCTTGGCGCGGGCCAGCGCAAGGGCTTTTTCTGCCTGATTTACCCGCAACCGTGCAGCCTGCAGATCCGCCCGTTGCATCAGGGCTTGGTCAATAAAAGCCTCGGGGGGCTGTTTCGCATCAACTTCGCTGCGCTTGAGCGAGACATCCTGCGCGGCAAAATTCATCGCGTCACCGGGCCAGGCAAGAAGCACCGCCAAGCCCGTTCGCGCGCCAGCAAGGCTACGCAGCGCCTGGTCCAGATCCCCCTGCGCCTTGAAACGCTCCACCTCCACGCGCAAAAAATCCGATTCGGCGATATCCCCGCTCTCCAGCCTCAAACTGTTGGTGCGCACTATATCGTCATAACGCGCCAGGGTTTCCCTGGCCAGATCAACTACTTTCTGGCTCAACAGCAAATTGTAATAGGCATGCCGCACCTCATTGCTGAGCACGCGCAGGGCATCACGCAAGTCGCTCTCTGAAGCCTGCGTGGCAAACCCGCTGCCTTCCTTGCGCAGCCCCCGCTTGCCCGCCGTTTCAATAAGCTGATCCAGCCGCGCAATAGTGTCATACTGCGCTCCAGCGAAGCCACCGTGCCTTCCTATCTTAGCGATGTTGGGAGACTGGCTGTATAGCGAAAGCACGGGATTGGGAACGGCGGCGGCAATAACCTGTTGAGCCCGAGCCGCATCCACATTGTAACGCGCCGCGATCAGGTCAAGGTTGCGCTGATAAAAAAGGGCGATAGCCTGATCTTCGGTGAGCAGCACATCCCCGGCAAAAGTGGTAATTGGCAAAAAAGATGTGAGAAGGATGCCAATAAACAACGCCAGTAAAGCGATAAATCCAAATCTAGGCATTGACAAGGGAATCCAAAGGCTGTTTTTTTGGGTTGGCTATTATGACCGTAAGATGCCAGAAAAGATTCAATCCCACAGCACGTTACCAGTTACGGGATAAATCCGCAATGGGAGTCCCTGCGGCGCAACGCCTCCGCTCCACAATCCATGCTTACACGGTTCTCCAAGGCATACGGCGCGGGATCGAGCACGGGTTTTCGCCGCAGCAGGATATCGGCCAGCAGGCGCGCCGAAGCCGGACCCATCACCACGCCATTGCGGAAATGCCCGGCATTGACAAACAAGCCTTGCACGCGCGGATGTTCGCCGATATAGGGCACGCCGCAGGGTGAGCCGGGGCGCAGTCCGGCCCAGTGGCGCTCGATCTCATGACCGGCCAGGGCCGGCACCATGGCAATGGCGGCGCGGCTTAACTCGGCAAGGGCCTCCTCCGTGGTGGTTTTGTCGAAACCTACATACTCCAGCGTACTGCCCGCCAGAACGCGCCCATCACAACGTGGCACAAGATAATGGCCGTGGCTCAGCACGATGCGCGACACCACACCGGGGCGCGCCCGGAACAGAATCATCTGGCCGCGCACTGGCGCCACGTCCAGGGCATAACCCAGCCCCGCGAGCAACTGGCCGCTCCAGGCGCCCGCGGCAACCACCACCCTGCCAGCGGTGATCCGCCCATGGCGAGTCTCGACACCCTCAACCCGGTCATTTTTCACAACAAAGCCGGTTATCTCGGCATGCTCTTCGACGATCACGCCCAACGCCGGCAAATCGACCTTCAAGGCATTCAGCAGGCGCGGGTTACGGATCTGTGCCACATCCGGCATCCATAGCGCTTCCTGGGACGGGGCACGCAGACCAGGCTCACACTGGCGCACCGTACCGGCCTCAATCAGATCAAGCCTGGCACCCACATCCACAGCCCAGGCACGCGCTATCGCCTTCTCACTGTCATCCAGAATCAAAAGCCCGTTTTTCGTCCATTCCGGATCAATGCCCGTCTCGTTTGCCAGCTCACTGGAGAATCCCGCATAGGCCTGCTGGCTCCAGCGCGCCAATGCCGTCACCGGGGACGGATAGCGCCACGGATAGAGCGGCGACAATATCCCGCCACCCGCCCACGACGCCTCCTGCCCTGCCGCGCCACGCTCCACTAATCGCACCTCAGCGCCGGCGAGCCGCAACTCGCGCGCCGTGAGCATGCCTATCAGGCCACCACCTATTACCAAGCAATCTGTCATGGCTTAATTATCCCACATCCTCTGCCGATAAACCTATTGAGGGTTTGACGTTGTTCTATCTCTATTTAAAAACGCCAATACCTATATAGATGCGTCCCACGCACCCTATGACCGCTTGATCGAGATGATAAACAGGCTCTAACAATCCATTCATCGGAGAAACCGCACAG
This sequence comes from Gammaproteobacteria bacterium Ga0074134, assembly GCA_001464965.1. GTDB lineage: Bacteria > Pseudomonadota > Gammaproteobacteria > Ga007554 > LNEJ01. Next base: position 50,207 of record LNEJ01000072.1, on the reverse strand, counting down.
CTCGTCGGTTTTAGAATGACAGTAAAAATTTGCGGTGATACAACAAAGCCATGAACAGAAAACACACAGGATTCACGCTAATTGAGTTGATGGTCGTGCTCGCCATCGCTGCGATCTTGGCGACGCTTGCCGTGCCGAGTTTCAGGTCCACAATACAGAATAATCGCGTTGCAACCCAGGCCAACGAACTGGTTTCGACCCTGCAACTGGCGCGCGGCGAGGCCGTTAAACGGGGCCTGTGGGTCACCGTATGCATCAGCACCGATCAGGCAACCTGCACCGGCACAAATTGGGCGAGCGGATGGATAGCCTTTGTCGATGTAAACAGCACTGGAAACGTCGACGCGGGAGACACCCTGCTAAAAGTGAGCGGGGTGCTTGATGGCGGCAGCACGCTGACCAGTAACGGCTTTACCAACGCCACACGCGTTCAGTACCAGCCCTCCGGCTTCATCAGTGGCTCGGCAGGCACATTTACCTTATCGATCCCCGGCTGTACGGGAAACGAAGTCCGCGCCATCAATGTGGCCTCTACCGGCAGGGTGGGCACCACCCGGACTGCCTGCCCTTAGGAGCTTCCCGTATGAACAAAACGCTCACTCAACTCACACCATTTTCAACAAATACGGCGCGCGGTTTCTCATTGCTGGAAGTCCTCATCGCAATCGTGGTGCTGTCCATCGGCCTGCTCGGCCTGGCGGGACTACAGGCCGCGGGGCTGCGCAACAATCAGAGCGCCTATCTGCGGACCATTGCCACCCAGCAGGCCAACGACATGGCCGACCGCATACGCGCCAACACCCTGGCGGCGGTGGCTGGGGGACCTTACGACAACATCAACACCACAAACGCGGGATCAAATAACATCTGCGTCAGCGGCGGCGGCTGCACCCCGGCCCAGATGGCGCAATACGACATCTACGAATGGCAAACCACCAACGGAAGTGCGCTACCCGCAGGCAAGGGCACCGTAACACGGGTTGCCCCCAATCGCCTCACCATCACCGTAATGTGGGATGACGCCCGCACCGGCGCTACCGGCACCGCCTGCGGAGCAGACCCGGCCGTTGACCTGACCTGTTTTTCCGTGAGTATCCAGCCATGAATCACTCTGCGCCATCCGTTACTCATCGCATTTCTCAACGCGGCCTCACGCTGGTGGAGGTGATGGTCGCCATCACCATCAGCCTGATACTGCTGGCGGGCGTCATGCAAATTTTCATTAGCAGCCGGCAGACCTACCGCGTCCAGGACGCGCTGGCAAGAATACAGGAAAACGGGCGGTTTGCGATGGATTTTCTTGCCAGCGATATCCGCATGGCGGATTACTGGGGCTGCCTGAAAAACAGAACCGCCCTTACCAATAATCTTAACGCAGGGGGCGCGGGGTATAACCCCACGCTGCACGGTTTCGCAAACGGCATAGAGGGAACCGACGGATCCACTGACTCCATCACGTTGCGCATGGCGGAGCAGACGGGCCTTACGCTTCTGTCGCCATTTGGGCCATTGGCCTCTGCCAACATCGGAGTGCGTCCAGGCAACACTCTTCAACAGGGTGATATCGTGATTGTCAGCGATTGCACGGCGGGGGATATCTTCCAGATATCGAACGCTAACCCCGGCGGCACAGGAACGATAGTCCATAACACTGGCAACGCGACCAGCCCCGGCAACTTCAACCCCGGCGCCTGTGTCGGCGCCAATGCACACTGCCTGTCGAAGATTTATCAAGGCGATGCACAATTGATGACGACAACAGTGCGCCGCTATTTCATTCAGGCAGATGCAACCAACAACAATGCTCCGACGCTGTATCGGCAAGACCAGGGCGATGCCGCCCAACCTCTGGCGGCAGACGTGGAGAACATGCAGATCCTTTATGGGGAAGACATGAATAGCCCGATGGATGGCTCGGCAAACAGGTATGTTCCCGCCGGAGCAGCCGGGCTCGTCCTGGCCAACGTGGTCAGCGTGCGCCTGAGCCTGCTGGTGCGCAGCGCTGAAAACAACATCACGGCACAGCCGCAGCCCTACACCTTCAACGGGGCGGCAGCCATCACGCCGGCGGACCGGCGCCTGCGGCGCGTCTTCACCACGACCATACGGTTACGCAATAGAGGCCTGTAATTATGAACTCTCCATTCCAACGCGGTTCCGTGCTCATTGTCAGCCTGCTGATGTTGCTGGTGCTGACCATCATCGGCATCACCGCCATGAGCACATCGACATTAGAAGAGAAAATGGCGGGCAACAGCCGTGACCAGAACCTCGCCTTCCAGGCCGCCGAAGCGGGCTTGAGGGATGCCGAAGCCTACATCGAGGGCATGGCGTCAGTCGCCGCATTCAATGGCACATCGGGGTTTTACAACATATCCAGCGCCGCGGCCCCGGATATCAGCAGCAACACCACCTGGAGCGGCACCGCTTCAATCGTCTACAAAGGGAGCGACATCCCCAACGTGAAGACCGAGCCACGCTACATCATAGAGCTCGTTTCAGCTCCAGGAAACTCTGGCGCGGAGCTTGAGAGTTGCTACGGATGCTCATCCGGCGCGGGCACAGTTACCAATCTTCGCATCACCACCAGAGGGACGGGCGGATCCGATAACGCCACGGTAATTCTGCAGGAGTACTACGGCAAGAAATTCTGACGCCCATTAATCAACATTCTATTTCATCAACCCATTGAATTGTACTGACACCCCAGTGTTAGGAGAGCTATCATGAAACCGCAAACATTGACTTACACCCCGAGTGGCATAGATACCCTTAGGGGCAAAAAATCCGCCGCCTGGAGCACCTTGCTCGCCTATGTGCTGGTCTTCGCATCGCCCTTCGCACAGGCCGCGCCCGGCACACTGTCCAACGTACCGCTGTTCCTGACCTCGCCGGTGCAGCCCAATGTCATGTTGCTGATCGACAACTCAGGAAGCATGAACAACATTACCTGGGCAACGGGCTACACCACCACGACCATCCAACCCAACTGGGGAGGCGCCACCTGGAACGCGACTAGCAGCAACGTGAAACTTTCATCCATCAGTGGGTCTGGATGCTCTTCCGGTTATAAATATGGCACTAGAGTTATATCAGGCGTCACCAACACAAAGTGCCTGAAGTTGCCGGACCCAGTCGGCAGCGGCAATACCATGTACTCCGGCAATTATCTCAATTACCTGTTCGAAACTTATGCGAACAACACCGACCTCACTATCGTCAGCGCGGTCAACCTGGGCACGCGCATTACCGTTGCCAAGGCAGTGGCAACCAATGTCGTCACCAATACCCCGAACATACGCTTTGGTATCGCATCGTTCAACACCAGCAGCCAGGGGGCGACGATTGCCGCCGTCTGCGGTAGCTCAACATCTACGCTGACAAGTACAATTAACGGACTCAGCGCCAACACATGGACCCCCTTGGCCGAGGCGTATTACGAAATAACGCGCTATTTCAGGGGCATAAGCAGCCAATATATCAGCGGAACAAACTATACCAGCCCGATTCAATACCGCTGCCAGAAAAATTTCACCATTATTATCACCGACGGCTACCCTACCAAAGACACTTCCGTTCCCTCAGCAAATGTTGACCCTGATGATATCCTCGACACAACGCGCGCGCTTCCGAACTGGGACAACCTCGCCCCCGCCACGACGACAGCAATGTACCCCAACTTCCCCCAATACTCGGATGGATTTCAACCGTCGGGCAGTACGACAGACGAAGGATACACGCTTTACCTTGATGACCTGGCGAAATTTGGCAATGACATTGACCTGAGGAGAAATCCCCCAGCCACCGGTTCCAGCGCGTCCACGCTCGGCACTGACCTGACCGGCACCAGTTTCGATGACCCAAATTACCCCAAACAGAACCTGAACACCTACACCATTGGCTTTGCCGTCAACAACCAGATGCTGCAAGACGCCGCGAGCTACGGCAAAGGGCTGTATTTTACCGCAACCAATGCCGATACATTGACAGAGGCCCTGGCACAGATTGTTTCGAACATCGCTTCCCGGATTGGCAGTGCCTCGGCCGTCGCATTCAATACGGCAACCTTGGGCACCAGCAGCGCGGTTTACCAGGCCAAATTCAATTCTGGGCTATGGAGTGGCGAGCTGCTTTCATACGCGCTGGACCCCATCACCGGCAACCTCGCCGCCTCACCCACCTGGAATGCGGCAACCATGCTTGATGCCCGGAATTTGTCTGTTAATGACCGCACCATACTAACGTACAATCCCGTCACAAAAGTGGGCATCCCCTTCCGCTGGAATACCACGGGCCTGTCGACCCTGTCGACCGCACAGCAAAACGATCTGAACATGGGACCCACCGCCGCGGACAGCTACGGACCAGACCGGCTTGCCTTCCTGCGTGGTGACCGCTCCAAGGAAGGCGATGGCACCACACCCAGCTTCCGCGTGCGCGGCAGCCGGCTGGGCGACATCGTGCACTCCAACCCGGTGTATGTCGGGCCACCGAGCCTCAATTACCCGGATACGTTGCCAGGCGTCACCGTCCCGTACTCGACATTTAAAGCCGCCTATACAAGCACTCCTCGCCAGGGCATTGTTTATGTCGGCGCCAATGACGGGATGCTGCATGGCTTTGACGCCATCAGCGGCGATGAAGTGATGGCCTACATTCCACACAACCTGTTTTCCAACGCAATTGGAAAGGGCTTGCACGCCCTGACCGAAAAGTCCTACGGACATCTTTATTATGTAGACCAAGGCCCCACTGTGTCGGATGCTTTCGTCAAGACCAGCCCCAGCGGTGCGGTGGGCTGGAAAACCGTGCTCGTTGGCGGCCAAGAGGCTGGCGGCCGTGGCCTGTTTGCCCTGGACATCACCAGCCCAAGCGCATTTTCTGAAACTGGCACGGCCCCTGACAATACGGTGATGTGGGAATTCACGGATGCCAACGACGCTAATCTTGGCTACACATTCAGTAAGCCGGTGATTGGCCTCATGAATAACGGCAGATGGGCAGCCATCTTCGGTAATGGCTACAACGACACGGGCGTCGGCCAGGCCCAGCTTTTCATCATTTACCTCGATGGTGGATTGGACGGCACATGGACCCTAAGCACAAGCGGGTCTCCAAATGCCGATTACTACAGGATCACCACCGGCGTTGGCGCAGTCAGCCCGGGCCAGAACGGGCTAAGCTCCCCGGTGGCGGTCGATCTCGACGGCAACGGAACGGTCGACCGGGTCTATGCCGGCGACCTGCAAGGCAATATGTGGGCGTTTGACCTATCCGATACGGCCAAGGACACCAACTGGAAGGTCGCCTACTCACAGGGCAGCACCCCAAAACCCTTGTTTACCGCAAAAAGTGCAGCGAACAACGCCCAGCCCATCACCTCCAAACCCTCGGTGGTAAGACACCCCACCGTACCCAACAGCAACTCGCCTTCCAATGCACCCAATCTGCTGGTGATGTTCGGCACGGGCCAGTATGTGGTTAATAGCGATAAAACAACCACCGGCACCCAGACCTTCTATGGCGTGTGGGACGAAGGAGATAAAGAACTGCAACGCAGCGACCTCGTGGCGCAAACATTCCTCACCGGCTTCTCGTCGAGCGCCCGCGTACTCAGTGATAACCCCGTGGATTACAGCGGCACAAAGCGTGGCTGGTACATCGACCTCGACAGCGCCAGCGCGGCAACCGGCGAGCGGGTGGTCGTCAACCCCAAGGTGCGCGGTGACTACGTGTTCTTCAACACCATGACCCCCAACAACGCCGAATGCACCTTTGGCGGATCGTCATGGCTGATGGCCGCGAAACTCGTCAACGGAGGACGCCCCGCTGACTCTGTGTTTGACTTCAACAATGACAATAGTGCTGATAACAGTGACAAGTTGTCCGCCACTGGCACTACCCAAGTCGTCACCACCTCTGCCACGATCACCACCACCACCATCATCGGAGGTGTCACGACGACCACTGTTACCAGCAACACCACTGGCGCCGCTTCCGGCAATACCGGCCCCATCCCCATATCAACCACCGTTGCAATTTCCGGCAGGAGAATGCAGCAGGATGCCATCGCTGCGGAATCGGCCTTTTTGGGCGACTATCAATACACCGCGAACAGCGGAGACAAATCGGGCGCCAGCGTCGACGAAGGGCGTGTCAATACCGGCAAAGCAGCCAATACAGGCCGCCTGTCCTGGAAAGAGATCCGTCGATAAGGATCTGAATAGCAAGCTGCCGGAAGACACGTTTTTCCGGCAGCCTGCACCATGAACCAAGCCTATTCACCCATGGAGTATATGTGTAATGAAAAATAAATCATCAGGATTCACGTTGATCGAGCTGATGGTCACCGTGGTCATCATCGGCATCCTTGCCGCCGTAGCCTATCCCGCCTACCAGGACAGCGTAAGACAATCCCGGCGCGCAGCGGCGCAGGCGGCGCTGATATCTCTGGGCAATGCAATGGAACGGGTGTTCACGCAAAACAACACCTATACGCCAGGCGGCGCCGCCCCAGCCCTGGGCAGCGGAGCAGGCGCCATTTTTCCCGCCCAGGCTCCGCTGGATGGCACATCGAAACAATACAATCTGTCCATTTCGGCCGCGACACAAACAACCTACACCGTGCGAGCCACCCCGATCTCGGGAACAAGCCAGGCAAGCGATGGGATGCTGGAACTGGATGGAACGGGCGCCAAGCGGTGGGACAAAAACAACGACAGCTCTTTTAGCGCTTCAGAAAACACCTGGGGCAAATAGGGCTGGCGCGCGGCCACCCACTTTAGAACCTGTTCACGATCTCGCTGAAGGGCGCATTGCGGCGTTAAAATCACACTCAAAATGCTCACATACTCCGTGTATGCTCCGCTTTTTCGTGCGATTTTGCCTTGCACTACATCCCTTGATCGAGATCGTGAACAGGTTCTTAGATGGCTACACAGGAAAACTAAAGGTGGTGGGCCGTGTAGGACTTGAACCTACGACCTACTGATTAAGAGTTATAGAAAACCCGGTTTTATACCCTCCTACTAATTTTTAATTAGTTTGAAAATTCCTTTCTAATCATATATTCTTCTGGTTAATAAGTCAGAAGGTCTATGCGTGAGTTTTAATTATCTTTCCTACTAATTTCCTACTAATGCGGAAGACGGGGGGCAAAAATGAAGCTGACTAAAACCGTGGTGGAAAAAATTCCCTATACCCAGGCAGGTCAAAAACTCTATTGGGATGACGACCTGAAAGGTTTCGGATTACGCGCCGGGACTACCGGCAAAACCTATATCGCCGAGACCAAGGTCAACGGCAAGACGGTGCGCGTGACCATCGGCAAGCACGGGGTGTTTACGGCGGAGCAAGCCAGAAACGAGGCGCGGCAGTTGCTTGGGTTGATGGCCAGGAGAATTAACCCGAACGCCGTTAGGCTGGAAAATAAAATCAAGGATCTGGAACAGGAAGCCAGAGCCATTACACTGAATGAAGTCTTCCATGACTACCTGAAAGCCCGCAAGACGCTCAAGCCCAAAACGCTCTACGATTACCGGCGGGTGATAGAAATCGCTTTCGGCGACTGGAAAGACAAGCCCCTGCTGTCGATTACCAAGGACAAAATGGCCGAGCGCCATACCCTGCTGGGGAAAAATCAGGGGGAAGCCTACGCCAACCTCTCCATGAGACTGCTGCGGGCACTATTCAACTTTGCGGCAGGCCGCTACGAGGATGCACAAGGCCGCTCGCTGATTGCCGAAAACCCGGTCAAACGCCTGTCACAAACCCGCGCCTGGTATCGGATGAGGCGGCGTGACAGTTACATCAAGCCGCATGAACTGCCCGCCTGGTTCATGGCGGTTCAGGGTCTCGATAATGGCACGGTGCGCGACTACCTTCTTCTGTTGCTGTTTACCGGACTGAGGCGGCAGGAAGCGGCAAGACTGACCTGGGACAACGTGGACTTCAAGGCCAGGACGCTGACCGTAACCGACACCAAGAACCACCAGAACCATACCCTGCCCTTGTCCGATTTCATCTTCGGCCTGCTTCAACGGCGGCGCACCAATGCCGTGAGTGCGTATGTGTTCCCCGGAGGAGGTGCGGGCGGCTATCTTGTGGAACCCCGCACGCCGATGGCGCGGGTGATTGGAGAATCGGGGGTGACTTTCACCCTGCACGATCTGCGGCGCACCTTCGCCACCTGCGTCAACAACCTTGACCACTCCTTGAGCTACTTCTCGATAAAGCGCCTGCTTAACCACAAATCCAATGACGTGACGGCGGGCTATATTCAACACGACATAGAACAGTTGCGGGAACCCATGCAGAAAATCACCGATTACATCCTGAAATGCGCGGGCATCAAACCGAGCGCCGATGTGTTGAAACTGAAAACGGCAGGGTAGCGAGTGTTCAGCGAACGGTTTCAGAAAAACATCCGGCTCACGGATCATGCACGCCAGAGCATGGCGAAGCGCGACATTGATGAAGGGCTTGTCCTGGAAATCATCGAGACCGGCGAGACCAACTATAAGGACGATTTACACCTGTGGATTTACAAGCACATCCCCCAGAGGGATGACAATCTGCTGTGCGTGGCGGCGGTCGACGCGCAAGCAATTATCGTTAAAACCGTAATGACCGATTGGAAGATCAAGGAGTTACCAAAATGAATATCCACTACTACCCGGAAGACGACACCCTTCATATCGAGTTAAGCAAGGACAAGATCGTCCGGGACGAATCCTATGGCTGGAATGTGAACATCGGCTATAGCGAAAAGGGCATCGCCGAAATCACGATTCTGGAAGCGAAAGCGGCGGGCTACCTGCCCTTGCGCATTGACCCGGCGGAACTGGCGGAGCTTACCAAAGCGGCGTGATGGTTTGCCGCATCTAGCCCGACGGGGCGAAAACCGGGACACCCTTGCCCGGCTGGCGCGGCTCGTATTTCAAGGGCGAAGTGTGAAAGGGGACGCCATGAATAGTCGCAAAACGACTGAACATTCTACGCAAATAAAGGAAAGCGACGCGGCAAAGCCAAGTGGTCTTGTTGCACTGGTACAGCAACCTTCACTATCCGAGAGTTGGTTAAGCGGCTCACTTGAAAGCCGTGGTTTGGGTTTATCCTCTTTCCGTGCTTCTATGTCAGGCGATCTAATCTACGACACGGTATATTATGCCGTGCATGAAGCACGGCGCACGTTGAAAGGCCAAACGGAAGAATATGTACGCGCGGTCTGGGATCTTCTCGATAGCGTTTTCTGCATGTGGTTCGCCGAAAACGGTATCCCGGAAGACAGGATGCAGCGAGCGGCGCATTTCGCCAAGCTGCGAAACGATTATTTCTCAGGTGGACACGAGGACTGGAATGGTATTAAATTTTGGGGGATCACAACTCACTATGATCTTTATTGCCACCTTCAAAAAGAAGAGTACCCACGCCTGTTGGATTCCTTCTCCAAAATCTCTCAAGAACACATATTGGCGGCTCTGGTTTTGCATGATTGTGCCAACGATTTAAAAAATGACATCGGTGGAGCTGCTCACGAATTGACTTTCCGGAATGGCTATAAGGCTAAAATTAGTGAGGTTGAAGCCAGCTATGCGAGATTTTTAGAACCAAGATTCCGGCTAATACAAGAGAAATTGAATCAACAGAAAAAGAACCTTGCGCTTGGGCGACCGAAAGGAAAAGAGAGTAATAAAAAAAGAGCAGCAGACATAAAGAAATTATTCTCGGCCGTTTTTACTGAGCATTGCAAGGCGCATCCGTTTTTAACAGTGGACGAGCATGTGGACTATGTTCACAAGTGGGCTACGGGGAAAAAGATAACCGTCGGCGGTACCCGCGATACCGTGATACATGACGGCAACCGTCACGACGTAACTATCAATGGCAAAAAGCCTTACTCCCTATCCCGCATTCGCGACATCACCAAAGGCGTAAAAGCCAAGCTTAAATAAATGTCATAACCTGCCTTTAAGACAACCAGGCCAGTCTTGCGCTTTTTGGGTGTAAGTCAGGCCTGACTTATGCGTAAAACAATTAAAAATCATGCGCTTAAATAAATAACTGCATTATTCTGTCCTTGTGTTTCTTATGACAGAGGGCAGCATCATGAAAGAGCAAAATCAACGCAGAGACTTCGAGCTTCAACCTGACCGGTGGATAGACGAAAAAGAGGCATCGGCGATCACCGGTATGTCACTTGCGTGGTTTCAACGGGCCAGATGGGCTGGCGATGGTATCCCTTACGCAAAAATCTCCCGTGCCGTGCGCTACAAAATAGCGGATGTTCAGCGATGGATGGATGAGCGCCGCGTCACCTCTACCAGCCAAGACAAAGCGTAGGGGCACGACCATGAGCTACGCGCACCCCACGCGGGGCAATACCCGCAAACCCTTTGGCTTCAATCGCAACCTTCTGCCAATTCCCGCCGAGTATTACCACGAACAGGGCTTGAAACTGTTCGGTGGCGGGGAATGGAAAAATGCCATTTGCCCTTTCCATGATGATACCAAACCAAGTCTGCGTGTTCGGTTGGATACCGGCGGATACCGCTGCATGGTCTGTGGGGCGCATGGCGGCGATGTGCTGGCCTTCCACATGAAACGCCATAGCCTGCGCTTTATCGAAGCAGCGAAGGCGCTGGACGCTTGGGAGGTGGAACGATGAAAGCCATAACCAAGAACATAATATTCAGGCTCGCTTTGTCTGGATTGCTTCCTGTGAAGGCCGCAGAGTGGTTGATCCGGTATGGAGGGCTTACCAATGAGTGAGATCCTCAAAGATGCAGCCCGGCGGCTGGCAAGAATACACTGACGGCGATGGTGGCCCACTGTACTGGCGCATTCGACTGAAAAATCCCCTCACTGGTGAGAAGTGGATTCGCCCCATGAAGCTGAACGGCGCGGGCTACACGCTGGGCGAGCCGGAATACCCAGACGGCAAACCGCTGTACCGCCTGCACGATCTGGCAGCCCGGCCTGATGATGTGGTGATCGTGGTAGAAGGCGAATGGTGCGCCGATGCCCTGCTGAAAACCGGGGCACTGGCCACCACCAGCGGCGCGGCGGATTCGGCAGAGAAAGCCGACTGGTCAATCATGGCTGGGCGATGCGTGACGATCTGGCCGGACAACGATGAGGCTGGGCGGCGTTATGCCGATGCGGCGGCTTCCATCCTGTTACAGATGAATTGCACGGTGCGGGTAATCGACACAGCGGCATTGAATCTTCCCCTTAAGGGTGACGTGGTGGACTGGTTAAAGGTAAACCCTGGCGCAACGGTGGCGGATATTTTGGCATTACCCACTATCAACCTTCCAGAATCGCCAGCAAGTGACGTAACGGTGACGGGTGATACCAAAACATCAACCGGGACGGAAAACCACGACGATGCGGCTATCCAACGTCTTGCGGCTCTACCCGCCGTTCAATATGACCGGGAGCGCAAGAAAGAAGCCGAAGCCTTGGGCATTCGCCCTGGCACCTTGGACAAGTTGGTAGCGGCGGCACGCAAGGACGAAGTGGACACGGGTTTAGTATTTGATGAGGTGGAACCTTGGCCGTACCCCATCGCCCCCGCTCAACTGCTGACAGACATTTCAGCCGTGGTGCGGCGATTCATCGTTTGTCAGGAGGAAACGTCACACGCCGTTGCCTTGTGGACGGCCATGACCTGGCTTATGGATGTTGTTCAAGTCGCCCCCTTGGCCATCATTACCGCCCCTGAGAAACGCTGTGGCAAGTCGCAATTATTGTTCTTGCTGGGCAGGCTGGTAAGCCGCCCACTAACCGCCAGCAACATATCCCCGGCAGCGTTGTTCCGTGCGATAGATGCCTGGAAGCCTACATTGCTGGTGGATGAAGCCGATAGTTTCATGCGCGAAAACGAGGAACTTCGCGGCTTGCTCAATTGCGGACACACGCGGGATTCAGCCTACATCGTGCGAACAGTCGGTGAGGATTTCACCCCCAAGAAATTCAATGTGTGGGGTGCGAAGGCGCTGGCAGGCATCGGCCATCTGGCAGATACACTCATGGATAGGTCAATCTTGCTGGAGCTGCGGCGCAAGCTGCCCCATGAACAGGCTGATCGACTGCGCTACGCGGAACCGGGATTATTCGATGACCTGGCGGCAAAGCTGGCGCGTTTTGCGCAGGACTACTGCAAGGATGTCAGACGCGCACGGCCTGCCTTACCCGAAAGCCTCAACGACCGCGCACAAGACAACTGGGAGCCGCTCCTTGCCATTGCGGAGGTGGCAGGTGGCGCATGGCCTGATCTTGCCCGCAAGGCGGCACTTAAGCTGTCTGGCGCGGACAACCCGGCTCAAAGTATCGGCACCGAATTGCTCCTGGATATTCAGGAAATGTTTGACACCAAGCAAGTGACCCGTATTACTACGGCGGATTTAATAACGGCTTTGTGTGGCGATGACGAAAAGCCGTGGGCGACGTATAACCGTGGCAAGCCGATGAATCCCCGGCAACTGGCGCGCAAGCTCGATGGGTACGGTATCAAGTCCAAAAATCTTAAAATTGGTTATGGTGACGTGAAGAAGGGCTTCGATAGTAATCAATTTGAGGAAGCATTCTCGCGTTATCTTTCTGCTGCCCTTCCCCCTGAAATCATCCGCTACCCGCTACATGTCAATGGTAGTGCGGCTTCCACGGTAGCGGATAGAAATCAGGTAGCCGCTACCCAGAACCCATCCGCTACCCTGAAACCCGCATGGAATAAGGCGGGTAGCGGAGTAGCGGATAGAAGCCCGGAAACCAGCAAAGAAAAAACCGGGCAGGTGGAGGTGGAAATATGACCCCGGCGACCATCATCCGAGAGGCGCAAGCGGACGGGGTGAGGCTGGCGCTTTCCCCTGCTGGCACCATCAAGGCGACTGGCGACGGCGCGGCGGTGAGCCGCTGGCTGCCGATCATCCGCGAACATAAGCCCGGCATCGTGGATGCACTACAAAAGTCCGCGAAGGTCGACGCAATTCTTGCCCAAGCCCGCGAAACCCTGCCCATAACCACCAGCAAGCTCCGCGCCCTGCTGTCCGCCGATGATTTGGCGGACATCGCAACGGGTGACATTCCGCCGGAAACCGTAACTGCTTACGCGAAGGTTTTTGCCGGACGGGTGAGACAGAACCGGGACATCCTGTGCATTCACGGCACCACCGTCGCCGGTGTATTGGTGACAACGGAACGGGGACACTGCGTTAGCAGCTTAAGCGTTGAATCGCCTGGCGAAGAAGAGCTAACACAACTGCACGCGCGCGGTGAGTTACGCTTGTTGAGAAATGCTAAGGTTTGTTAATGTTCAGGCGGCCCAATTGCGCGCGCGAGGCGAGTTAACAGAGAGTCCGCCACCACCCAGGTTAACAAACATTCCGCGAGCGCAGGACCTGAGGTTTGGAACATGAAGTGGCCTTGCTGGGGAAAAACCGTCGGAAACCTTCGCTGCCGGTTATCCATGTTACCGGGTAAACGGTATTGCCGTCATCACCTTGGGCAGCCACCACCACCAAGGAACGCCAAGGGCAAGCTGATCTGCGCCGCCAAAACTCGCAAAGGTACGCCGTGCCAGTGCAAGCCCCTGCCCGGAAAAAAGCGGTGCAAGTTCCACGGCGGGTTGTCCACTGGCCCGAAAACACCTGAGGGTAAAGCCAGGGTGCTGGCCAATCTGAAGCAGTTTCGTGACGGCAGGATTACAGCAAGGTCAGTGCAGGGAATAACGCCGAGAGACGGGAATTAACCGACGTATACGCGCAGGCGCGTTACAGGGTTTGGTCAAGATAAAAGGGGCGGGTGGCGATAAATATTTCTTCCGGCCGCGCTACAGTGTTGATAACATGGCTCTTCACAACGAAGAAGCCACCCTCGGTAGAACTCCTTGCACATACCAGGAACGATAATGCAGGAAAAGAGTATGCGCCTACGCCACGCCATTCTTTTGGTTTTACCTCTCGGAATGTCTTTCAGTGCCCCTCTCATGGCAGGCTCGCCGGAAGAGGTGTTCCGCCAGGTGGCTTCAAGCATCGTGGTGGTCGAAGTGTCCGGGGCCAAGGGTGAGGCCATCAGCTTTGGCAGCGGCGTGATCATCGCCCCCGGCCAGGTCATTACCAACTGCCATGTCATCAAAGACGGCAAGACCTTCACGATTCGCCAGAGCAATCAAAAGGGTAATCAGCCCCAGCCCGCCTCGCTGCGTTATCAGGATATTGACCGGGACTTGTGTCAACTCGACGTCACGGGGTTTAAAGGCCTGCCTGCAACCATCACTATCAGTAAGCTCAAAACCGGCCAGCGCGTGTATGCCATCGGCGCGCCCCAGGGGCTTGAACTCACCATCAGCGAAGGCTTGATCTCCAGCCTGCGGGATTTGGACGGCGCTCAGTACATCCAGACCACGGCGGCCATCTCTCCCGGTTCCAGCGGCGGTGGCCTGTTTGATGAAAACGGCCAACTCATTGGTATTACCACCTTCTACTTTGCGGAAGGCCAAAATCTCAATTTTGCACTGCCTGCGGCGTGGATTGCCGAATTGCCCAAGCGCGCTGTGGCCCCATTGCCCAAACAGGCCGCACCCGCCAAGCCCGCAACCGATAGCGTCATTGCGTGGATGACTAAAGCGTGGGCGCTGGAGGAAAAGCAAGACGGGCCAGGGCTGCTTGCTTACAGCAAAAAATGGGTAAAAGCCCGCCCGGGGGATGCGGATGCCTGGTACTGGCTCGGTAATGCCTACGGTAAGCTCAATCAGCATGACAGGGCGATTGATGCCTACCGGGAGGCGCTGCGCATCGACCCGGAGGATGTGAATGCCTGGCACTACCTCGGTAATGCCTACGGTAAGCTCAATCAGCATGACAGGGCGATTGATGCCTACCGGGAGGCGCTGCGCATCGACCCGGAGGATGTGAATGCCTGGTACGACCTCGGCGCTACCTACAGTCAGATCGACCAAACTGACAAGGCGATTGAGGCCTACCGTGAGGCGCTGCGCATTGATCCGGAGCATTCGGACGTCTGGTACGACCTCGGCGCTACCTACGGTAAGCTCAAGCAATATGACAAGGCGATTGAGGCCTACCGTGAGGCGCTGCGCATTGATCCGGAGCATGCGGACGTCTGGTACGACCTCGGCGCTACCTACGGTAAGCTTAAGCAATATGACAAGGAGATTGCGGCTTACCTTGAAGCGCTGCGCATCAACCCGGAGGATGTGAATACCTGGTACTACCTCGGTATTACCTACGGTCAGATCAACCAAACTGACAAGGAGATTGATGCCTACCGTAAAGCGCTGCGCATCAACCCGAAGCATACGATGGCCTGGTACTTCCTCGGTTTTTCCTACAGTATTCAGGGTAATCGCGGCAAGGTTCGTGAGATTTACCAGACGCTACGCAAGCTCGACCCGGAACGTGCAGAAAGATACTTCAACGCGCTTATTCTGCCATAAGGGAGGAAGCCAAAATTCAGGTTTTACCTGTTACGGCGTTCGGTCAAGCCGAACAATCAAGATAAACCGCCACACACTCTAGCAGCATGTTGTCGGGAAAATGTTCCCGCCCAGTGTCGGGCATTTTGTTCCTGCTTCCTACTATTTTCCTACTAATCCCTCTGCCGCAAAATGGCAATTTTTATAACCTATTGATTAAATTGGTGGGCCGTGTAGGACTTGAACCTACGACCTACTGATTAAGAGGTTGTCTCAAAAGATGACGAGGGAAGGGCCATAAAAAGCAAATCCCGCTCCCACAGGCATTTAAAAATTCCATGCGGTGACTTTTACACGAGTATCGCTCAAATCGCAAGCTTTTCTTGAGCGATTGTTTTCTGGGTGACTTCCTCGATCATCTTGCGCAGATGTTCCACATCGGTTTCCACGTAATATTCCAGCGTGGTGCGCAAATCGGTGTGCCCCAGCAGTTCCTGCACGGATCTCATGTTGGCACAAGGGTGGTTGGCCAGGTTCGTCGCAATGGTGTGTCTCAGCCGGTGTGGCGT
The DNA here is from genome assembly GCA_001464965.1 of Gammaproteobacteria bacterium Ga0074134. Classification (GTDB taxonomy): domain Bacteria; phylum Pseudomonadota; class Gammaproteobacteria; family Ga007554; genus LNEJ01. The sequence continues at coordinate 34,202 of LNEJ01000072.1, read as the reverse complement.
GATACATACACCCGTCGCCTTTGAGAGGTGCCTGAAAAATGCGTGAACATGATCCACGGTCAGCCGGTCGCCCTGATACTTTGGGTTGAACAGCGTGACATTGAAAATTTGGTGCGCGCCGATGTTGCTTGTGCCGATTCGATCAATCGTGCATCGCCGCAGTATCGCCAACGGCTCGATGAGGTGTTGTGGTATGGGAATCGACCATTCCCGATAGTTTTTGCTGCCCTCGGCGACAAGCAGCAGGATGCCCTGGGCGAAATCGAGGTGCCCCCAGCGCAGCTCGACCAACTGGCGCCGCCGGATGCCCGTCGCATACAGCAGTTGCACGACGATCAGCCAGAACCAGGCCGGCTTGAGACGTTTCTGATCGGAAAGCGGCTTGGACGCTTCCTGTCGTAAAAAGTCGAGCACATAGTTCAAACCGTCAGCGGTGATCGTTTTCTTTCGCTTGCGCGGTTCCGGGGCGGGGCGCACATCGGCGAATGGGTTCGTTGCGAGCAGTTGGTGGCGGATGGCGAAGTTCCATAGCGTGCGCAGATGTCTGCGATAGTTGTTGAAGGTCACCGAAGAGGCGCGGGCCAGTACCTGATTCCTGAAGCGGATCACTGCGGCACGGTCGACCTTCGAGATCGGCAGGTCGCCTTCCGCGTCGATGAAGAGCTTGGCGACCAGCCGGTATTGCCGGATGGACGGTGGGCGCAACACCGTTTCACTGAGGAAGATTTCCGACAAGCTGGAAATCGTTGCCCCTTGAAGATCACTAATATCCATACCCCCTCCTTGTGTTTTTTCATTTGTACTTTGGGTCATGGCGTTAGTCAGCCAGCCCGAAACCTGTGTTAAACCGTTCAGCAAGACATCGGGGGCGGTCAGCGGGTGGCAGAAAAAACCGACACCCATATTTTGCAATGCCCCAGCCGTCACGCTATCATGAAACCGGATTATGTTGTGGGAGTCTCGCATGAAGCCTTCAGTTGCCCTTGATCAGAAACGCAATGCTGTGCGCGATGCGGCAAGCCGCTTTCGCACTGCAAACCCGCGTGTGTTCGGCTCCGTTCTGCACGGCGACGACCGCGACGGCAGTGACCTTGATTTGCTGGTGGACGCTTTGCCCGGCACTACCCTGTTCGACCTTGGTGGCCTGCAAGTCGAACTGGAAGAATTGCTTGGCGTGCCAGTCGATCTGCTGACTCCTGGCGACCTGCCGCCGAAGTACCGCGACCAAATACTTGCGGAGGCCAGCCCGGTATGAGCGGGTGCCGCCTCCCTGATTACCTCAACCACATGCTGGAAGCCACCCAGCAGGCATAAAGCTACATTGAAGGTATGTGCAAGGACGACTTCCTTGCCGACAAGCGCACCCAACAAGCCGTGATCCTGAACATCGTCATCATTGGAGAGACTGCGACCAAACTCTTGAAAGATCACGAAACGTTCCTTGATCAGCACCCGGACGTGCCATGGCGAAACATGAAAGGTATGCGCAACCGCATCGCGCACGGCTACTTCGACATCAACCTGGATGTTGTGTGGGACACGGTGCAGACAGCCTTGCCGCAACTGCTTGAGCGCCTGCCCGCCATTCTTGAAGACGCGGACGGTGAAGACCATAACGACAATGGTATGGAACCGAGCACCAACAAGGGACTCTTCGCAAACTGCTCAGGAGCAGGCAAGTGGGGCACCGTGCCCCACCTGAAAGTGTAGGGGAATTCGACTATAGGTATTTCTTAAACAACGCGATGCTCATGCGTGCCGCGATCCCGAAGGCCGCCGCGAACGGCAGGATGACCATGCGGGGATCGAGCGATATGGGCGCCACGAGGTAGATGCCCGTCACACCGATAAGGCTCAGTAAAATGAGGCGCTTGAAGCGATGATACAGATAGGCCGATTCGCGTCCTCCGCCAACCCGGCGCAGATACCAGGCCATGCCGCCGTCCGCCGCGCCCGCGGCCGCGGTCAGCGCAAAGAGCGGCAGGGACAGCGCCAGCACGGCCAGCCGCACGCCATACAGCTGCACGATCACCATCAGCGCTTCAATGACCGGCCAGGCATCGACGAAGAGAGGACGGAATATGCGCTCTCCAGTCTCGGCGTCCGGCGCCGGCGGAGTCGCATAGCGGCGCGCCAGGCCGTCGATGCCGGTAACGACGAACGCCCCCCTGTACAAGGTATCCGCCGTCTTCACCGCGAATTCCGCCGGCCGGTCCGCCGCCGCGCCGTCCAGCGTCACGCCGATGTATTGCAGATCCTGCGCCAAGACCCCGCGCAGCCGCGCCACGCCGTCCGGCTTCCACACCATGAAGACACAGACCATATCTACCACGATCACCAGCAGCGGGATCCACAGCAGGAACCACTTCAGCAATATCCAGAGCAGGCCACGGTCCACGCGGCGGGTATCGCCCGCCATTACGCGGCCCTCCGGTAGCGCCGCGCCAGTTCGGCCACGATGCTCTCCACATCCCGCGGCCAGCAGGGGTCGTCCCGGTTGTCCGCCAGCGGAATGCGCAGCTTCCACAACTGGCCGCCTTCCAGCAGGGCGAAGGCCTGCCCCTTGGGCAGCTGAACGAGGTCGGCCGGGGACAGCATGTCCGCCTCCGTTTCCGTCAGGCGGTCCTCGTTGCGCGACGTGAACTCCGAACTGCTCGAAGGGTCGTTGCTGTCGGTGGTGCCGCTGGCGGCAATCTTCTTGATCACCCGGACCGTGGGAAGCTGGTCCGTGAGTATCCTGGCGGTCTCGACGTTCTTGACGCGGAGCATGATCAGGGTGCCGAGATTGCCGATGACCTGGCCCGCCTTGGCGCGGCTGCCGAAGCGCGCCTCGATGTCGGAGATGGTCTGAGTGTAGACCGTCACCTGGTACCCTGCCCCGCCCGCCTTGTTGACCATCGGCACGAATTCGTCGCCGACCAGCTCGTTGAATTCGTCGGCGTGGATCGCTAGGCGGGGAAGCGCCCCGCTGGCATCGCCGGACAGCGGCGGCAGGCCGTGCTCCTGTCCGAACTTGTACAGATGGCCGGCGACCGAGGTGAGGTCGGCGAACATCGCGTTGCCCACCGCCGAGGCCACTTCGGGGTCGGAGAGGGCGTCCAGCCCCACATAGACGATGCCGCGGCGGCGGATCACCTGCTTCCAGTCGAGGATGGGCCGCCCGTCGCCGGTATCCGTATAATCCGGCGCCAGCAGTTCGGCCGTCCTGCCGGCGGTGAGTTTCTCCAGCAGCGGCAGCAGTGAAGCGGTGATCTTGTCGAAGTAGGTGCGGTCATAGGTGAATGCCCCGCGCAGGCTGTCCAGGACGGGATCATAATGGTTCATGCTGAGCAGGTACTCCGCCAGGGCGATGGCGTGGTGGCCTCGCCCCTTGTAAGTCTGGAGCAGATCCCGGTTTTTTCCCACCGCACCCTCGATTTTCTGGACCATAGCCCGCCAGTCCTGTGGTCCGCTACGATCCAGCCAGTGTTCGGCGTACTCGATGAACAGCGCCTCGATGTTGGTCACGTAGCGCATGATCAGGCCGTAATCGGGCTTGCGCCCGAGCGCCACCAGGGCGCGTGCGATCGAGTTGGTGAAGCGCCACGCAAATGCCTTGAACGCCGCCGAGCTGCCCTCGGCGGGCAAAGGCCCCGTCGTCCGCCCGGCCACCTCGGTGATGCGCCCGAAATCGCCCACCGGGTTGTAGCGGCAGGAAATGTCCGGGTACCCCAGATGGAAGATGTACAGTTCATCCAGCCGGCCAGCACGCTTTGCCTCGGCATAGACGCGTCTGAGCAAATCCTTGTCGCCCTTGGGGTCGAACACGATCACCACATCGCCGCGCCGGATGTCCTGGGTGATCAGCAGCTCCGCCAGCCGCGTCTTGCCGACGCGCGTGGTGCCCAGCACCAGAGCGTGGCCGACGCGCTCGCCCAGCGGCAGGTGCACGTCCTGCTCATCCTCCATGCCCACGCCATGCAGCATGGGATCGCCGCCCACCGGCGGCAGCGGGCGGATGGGATTCAGCGGACTGTCCCAGGAGGTCAGCGCACATACCCGCCCCAGCAGGCGCGAATCTTCCAGCCCGATCTCCAGTTGCCGGGCGGCGCGGTACAGCCTGCCGGGGCGCACCCACAGCGCGGATTCCGGCTCCCGCGCCTGAAATACCCGCTGGGTATGGGTCTGATGCCAGCGGAAGCCGCGTCCCAGGAACAGGGTGCTGCGTGATACGGGGATGCCGGGCGCCGCCAGGCTGTAGCGCGGCAGGCGCCGCAGGTTGCGGCGGTAGCGCAGCACGTCCAGACCCTGGCTGGCGCGCCAGGCCGCCAGGCCTGTAAAGCCCGCTGCCGCGGCCGTGGCAACGATGGGCGGCATGAGAAACATGCCGGGTTCGGAAAGCGCCAGCGCCATGCAGCCGGTGGACACCACCGCGGGAATGAATTCCACGGCGGGGCGCAGCCTGTTGTCGATCGGATGACTCATACTTCCACCTTCCCTCCTCTTCGCGGTTCAAGTGGGGCACGGTGCCCCACCTGCGTTTATCTACCTCCACCGCGGTTTCAATTCCCCCACACTTTCTGCCCGTGATCACCGTGAAGGGCGCAATGAGGTGGTGCACCGTGCACCACCCCTGATTCCTATCCCGGATTTATGCGCCGCAAGACCGGATTGGCGGCGGGTGGCGCGGCCGCCGAAAAGACCACGGCGGGATCGGCAATGACGACGCCCTTGACCCCCCCCGATTTCCCTGTTTTCTTGTCGTGGTTACCGCCCGGGAGTTCGACCCCGTACTGAAAAATGTTGGTGTCATCCGGCGCCAGCCGGTGGAGCTTGAGCTTGAGGAACCGCCTCTGGACATGCTCCCACTCGCCGCCGTGCGCACGGGCATAGTCCTTGAACACCGCCGGACTCACCAGCAGCACCCCTTCGGGCACGATATGGATGCGCGCGTCGGCCTGATTGACCTTGATCCGCCATTCGGCCACCTCCGTGCGCAGCCATTCCAGGAAGCGCCTGCCGTCATCGTCTTCCGTCTCGCCACTTCGCTCGGCCAGGCGCTCCTGAAGGAATATCACCTTGCCGCCATCGGATTCTTCCGGAGCTGCCTCCATCGCAGCGGCGGCACTGCCTGTCGCGCCGCGCGTGACGCGTGCGGGCAGGACAGGGCCATCGTTGCGCAAGTTTTCCTGTGCAGGCTCCTCCTCCGGCACCGCGCCCGACAGCGGCGTCACCGTGCCATCGAAGGCCGGAGGGCGCGCCCCGGGATCGGGCCACACCCGCCCGGCGGGCAAGCGCAGCAGGGTGAGATCGTGCGCCCACCCCTCCCCCGCGACCGTAGCCCGCCAGATCGCCTGGTCGCCGTTGCGCAGCAGGATGTTGTGCTCCTGCAGTACATCGAAAATCCGGTCGTTGCGCGCCGGGATGCCCGCGTGGCCTTCCTTGATCAGGTGCTCGCGCAGCGCGTCCACCGCCCGCTTGCTGACCAGCCACAGATCGTCCCCGGCCAGCCAGCCGGCGGCGCCGTTGCGGTTGAGCGGCAAACCGCCCTCGCCCAGCAGATGGCGCAGCGCGGTGAGCAGTTTTTCGTGCAGGGGGACGGCGCTGGCCGCCGGAAAGCGGGCGCTGTCGCCCGCCCCCAGATTGCGCGCCACGGACTCGCCGTCGGCGCGCATGATGATCTCGCCCAGCGACCCCGCCGCTTCCCGGTCGCCGCTCAGGGCCGCAAGCCATGTGGCCAGCGCGTCCTGATCCGCCGCCAGCCATGACAACCCCTGCGGCGGCAGGATGAGGCGCGCCAGGAGGGGCGCCGCCCGCGTGTGCAGGCCATAGTGGCGCTCTCGGTTGAAATGGACGCGATACCAGTCCCCCGGCATCATGGGTCCGCCCCACGGATCCCAGCGGCCGAGCGGGCGGCCATCGCCATCGAACAGCGCGATATGCTGATCCACGGCGGGTTTGCCGATGTCGTGCAGCAACGCGCCCGCGAACACAGCGTAGGTCCACACGTCCTGCTTGCGCACCAGCGCGTCGGGTTCGGCGCCGGCGGGAAGCAAGCGTCCGCGGCGCAGGGACAGGGCGGCCACGACCACCTCCAGCGTGTGGTCGAGCATGCCGCCCTGTCCCGCGTGGTGGTGGGACTCCGAGGCGGGCAGCTGCTGCACGAAGCGGGCGAAGACCTCGACCGCCGCCCGGTACAGCGCATCGAAATGGGCATCGGGGACCGCCGCCAGCTGCGCCAGCTCGCGCAGCCTGGCCTGCCGCGCCGGGCGCGCGAGCAGCGCCCGGGACTCCAGCACCGGCAGGAGGTCCGCGGGTACCGCCGCACCGTCCTTGCCGCGCCCGGCGCGGCGCCACCATGACGGAATCATTTGATGTCCTTCCGCAACTGATGGCGCAACCAGTGTTCCACCGTCCCGGGCGGGGGGCTGGGTGTCTCCTCCTGCCACAGGGCGGTCTCACCCCGCGCCATGAATTCCAGCAGGGACTCGTGTAACGGATCCCACTTCCCGGAGGAGTTGGCCGCGCGCCAGTGGAACAGCGGCAGCCGGGCCAGGCGGTGGAACAGCAGACGTTCCCGCCACGCGGGGGTGAACGAGACCGCCTCGCGCGCCAGCCGGGCCAGCTGGTGCAGCGGCGGCGCGTCGTCCGGTTCCATGACCTCTTCGAGACCCTGGAAACGCAACGCCAGGGTCGCGACCACCGGGATCCAGCCGGGCAGGCCGCCCTTCGTCAGCGCCGCGTAGAGGCGCGATTCAATCAATGTCTCTCCAAGGGTCTCTTCTTTCATTGCCGTGCATTGTCGTGGTCGTGTTTACGGGCGTGGCGGGTTCCCCGCAGAAAGTGTCCTTCCGCCGCATGCACGATGGCGCAGGCGCCCGCCCGAACACAACACAAAACCCTGTTTTGCTTTGCAGGGGGTTTACCGGCATCGTCCCCTTCACGGGGAAAAACCCCCGCGCCACCAAAACAGGGTTTTCGCTTGCCAGCCGGATCGATCGTCCACAAGATGAAGCCACTTCAAACGGCTTCCCTGCCTGTGGGCACTGTTCCCGCGCCATTCCCTCACCCAGGGGCGCGGGCTTTTTTAAGGGGATGCCCGAGAAACCGGAGAGGACTTCATGAAACGGGGATGGGGAAAGAAAATGGCGATGGCGGCGATGGTAGCGCTGTGCGCGCGGGGCGCCGCCGCAGGAGGCGACTGCTGGCAGGAGGCCGGTGCACGCTACGGCGTCGCGCCGCAACTGCTCTATGCCATCGCCCGGGTCGAGTCATCGCTCGATCCCCGCGCCGTCAACCGCAGGCACGCGGCCGTGACCGGCAGCGTGGATATCGGACTGATGCAGATCAACAGCCGCTGGACTCCTCGGCTTGCGAAATACGGGATTACTGCGGCCGATCTCTATGACGCGTGCACTAACATCCATGTCGGCGCGTGGATCCTATCTAATCTTTTTGCCAGGCACGGCTATACCTGGAATGCGGTCGGCGCCTACAACGCCGCATGCACGCAACTGAAGGGCGACGCCTGCCTTGCCCAGCGCAGCCGCTACGCCCATCGCGTCTATCGCCATCTGGCCCAAGGGGGTCCGTCATGAGGCATGCCCTCTCGATGGCGTTGACGGCACTGGCGCTGGCGGCGTGCGCCGCCGTGCCCGAGTCCGCCATGACCGTCTCAAAGACGCGGGATGCGGCCCCCGTCCCAGCGGGCGGCGGCCCGATCGTGCGCATCGCGCAGACCGCGCCCGCCGCCACGACTGCCATACCCAAATTCACGTTGTGCGGTGGCGAGGTTCCCTGCCCGGAACCAACGCGGAAGACGCTCGATGCGGCGATTCCACTGCCACCTCCAGCACCGCCAGCACCCCCGGCCCGGACTCCTGGGCCGGGGGTAGAAAAGATGGCCGTGATCCGCTCCGTGGCGGTCCGCTTCGCCTTTGCGCGCGCCCACCCGACCGCCCGCGACCTCGCCCCTCTCCGGGCGCTGATGGAGGATATGCGGTCGGCGGAGCGCATCACGCTGCGGGGGCGCACCGACGCCGTGGGCGGCAAACCGGATAACGACCGTCTCGCCCTTCGCCGGGCGGAAGCGGTGCGGGAATACCTGATCGGTTACGGCGTCGATGCCGGACGGATCGGTATCGAGGCGGAGGGCAAATGCTGCTACGCCGCCTCGAACAGGACGCCGGAGGGCCGTGCGGCCAACCGGCGGGTAGAGGTGATTGTCACCGTTGTCATGAAAGAGTAAGGAGAAAACCTATGATGCAGTCCTTTTCCCAGGGGTATTACCGTTTGGGGGCCGCGTGCGCCGATCCCCGGCACATGCTCAGGCTCGTCCTGCCGCTGCTGTTGATCGTTGCCGCCCTGATGGGGACGGCGGCCATCGCCGGCACCACCGGCGCCGAGTTCAAGCCCGCCTTCGACTGGCTGTCGAACTCGTTCGGCGGCTATCTCGGGCGCGCCATCGTGTTTGGCGCGCTGATCTACGGCGCGTTCGTCGCCGCGGGCAAACAGCAGCCCTCGCTGGCGGCAGGCGCCGTGGTGCTGGGCCTGTTCGTGATGGTCGGCCCGGCCATCCTCAACGGCATGATCTCGGCCACCATCTGAGCCGGGTGTCAACTGCGGCCCGGATCATTTCTCCGGGCCGCTTCACTGGAGGAACAGTGGCAATGAACGATCTGGATTACGCCGTCCCCCGGCGGCTCGACGAGTCCGCTAAGTTGCTGTGGTGGGATGCCGATGCATTCATCGCGGGTGCCTGCGCCATGGGCTTTGGCGCGTTGAGCGGCTCTTTTCTGCTGGGCACGGCGCTGTGCTTCGCCGCCGTCTACGGCTTGTCGCGCCTCAAGGCCGGCGGCGGCCCCGGCCATTTGCGCAGGGTCATCTATTGGCACCTGCCCGCCAGCCATCTTTTTGGCCTGCGGCGCACCCCGCCGTCGCACATCCGCGAGTTCGTGGGATGAAAACGGACACGTACCGCTCCCAGCTGATCGGCGCGATCGGCGAACGCCAGGCCTGGCGGATCGCGGCGGCCATCCTGCTGGCGTCGAATCTGGCGCTCGCTGCGGGGCTGGCCTTCAACGCCGGCAACGAGCGCACGGTGATCGTCCCGCCGGAAATCCACAAGACCTTCTGGGTCGAGAACGACCGGGTTTCCCGCGAATACCTGGAGGAGATGTCGGTCTGGTTTGCCCAGACCGGGCTGACGGTCTCGCCGGAGAGCGCGGATTATCAGGCCGAGCGTTTTTTACGCCATACCAGCCCGCGCGTCCGCGGCGCGCTGAAGACCCGGCTGGCGCTCGAAACCGCGCGCCTCCGGCGCAACGACGCCTCGCAGGTGTTCTACCTGAGCAAGGGCATCACCGTCGATGAGCGGGGGATGCAGACGACCGTATCGGGAACCCTGGTCACGCTGATCGGCGACAAACAGGTCAAGTCCGAGGACAAGACGTTCCGTATCCGGTTCGCCATGGAGTCCGGGGAGATCCGGGTAACAGAGTTTACAGACGAGGTAAAAGCAGATGACCCCTTTGGCAAGAAAGAGCCTGTTTCTAGCGGCGGCGCTGCTGCTGCCGGCGGCTGAATCGCGCGCGCTCCAGGTGATCGAGGCGGCCGATGGCGTGACCGTGGCGGGCAAGCTGTCCGCCCGGGAGGTGACGCGCATCGCGGTGGCGGGCGGCCGTGTGGCCCAGCTGTTCGGCAGCGACGGGCGGCTCCTGATCGAAAAGGACGAGGCGCAGGGCCAGCTCTTCGTGCGCCTGGCGCCGCCGGCGTCGGCGGCGCCGGTCAATGTCTTCGTCGTGGATGACGCCGGGCGCACCTATACCCTGGTGCTGGTGCCCACGGACATCCCGGCCGACACCGTGCTGATCAAGCCGGCCGGCGCGGCACGTCCGGCGGCGCGCAGCCTGCGGCAGGCTCAGGCCTACCAGAAGGCGGTCAAATCCCTGATACGCCAGATGGCGAAGGACGGCGTGCCCGATGGCTATGAGGTGCGCGAGCGCAACACCGCCGTGCCGCTGTGGAAGGAGGCGCGCTTCGTACTGGAGCGGGAATATGCCGGCGAGACGTTGCACGGCGAGGCATACACCCTGGTGAACGCCTCGGGATCCGAGCTGGTGATGACGCCGCAGGAATTCTATCGCCCCGGCCTGCTGGCGGCCGCGCCGGAGCGCACCGTGCTCGCGCCCGGCCAGTCGACGCGGGTCTTCCTGGTGCATGAAAGAGGTAGCCGGAATGAGTGAACAGCATGAGGCCTTGCCAGACGCTCCGCTGGCGGTGCCGGATCCGGCGCGTGCGCGCCGCCGCCAGCAGGCGGTCATGGCGGTGGCCGGCATGGCGCTGTTTGCGGTGGTCATGGCCGGGATGTGGCTGGCCGGCGCCGGCCCATCGGGCACCGGCGACACCGCCGAAATAACCTCCAAACAATTCCACGTCCCCGGCCAGTCGCTGAACGAGCGCGAGGCGTGGATGGCGGGCGGGGAAGTCCAGATCAAGGAGCACGAGTCGCAGCTCAAGGAGCTGCAGCGCTGGAAGGAACAGCAGGAACAACGCCAGAAGGAGACCTCGATGGCCGTCCAGGCCGGAAGCCCCGCTGCCGCCCCGCCGCCCGGCACGCCGTCTCCGGCGCCGCCGATGCCCGCCTTCACCCTGCCACCGGCCATTCCCAGCGCCTCCGCCGGGAATGGTGCGGTGCGTCCCCTGCCCCCCGGCGTGCCGCCGCCCCCCAGCGGCCACCGCGCAAGCGGCAATGAGGGGGCTAATGCGCCCGCCGCGCCCGGCGGAGGCGGCACGCCCGCAGAGGGCGGATCGGGAATACTGCATATCAGTCTGGCGCCGCCGAAGACGGCTGCGGATAACGCGCCCCGCGGCGAGATCGGCCCGGATGCGGATCGTGCCGCGCCGAAGCAGGTAGGCACCTATCTGCCCGCCGGCAGCATTACTAGCGCCGTCCTGCTCGGCGGCCTGGACGCGCCGACCGGCGGCCAGGCGCAGAGCAACCCTCATCCGGTGGTGCTGCAGCTGCGCGACAACAGCATCCTGCCCAACCGCTTCCGCGCCCGCACCAGGGAATGCCATGTGGTCGGCGCGGGTTTCGGTGACATCTCCAGCGAACGCGCTTACATCCGCACCGAAACGCTGAGCTGCGTGCTGCGCAACGGGCAGGTGCTGGAGATTCCCCTCAAGGGCTATGTGGCCGGCGAGGACGGCAAGACCGGGATCCGCGGCCGGTTGGTGAAAAAGGACGGGCAGCTGCTGGCGATGGCGCTGATCGCCGGCCTGGGGTCGGGTTTCGGACAGGCGCTGGCGCAGACCGCCACGACGGTCTCCATCAGCCCCCTGGGCGCCACCCAGACGGTGGACCCCAGCAAGGTATTCGAGCGCGGCGCCTATAGCGGCATCGGACGGGCCCTCGACCGGCTGGCGCAGTATTACATCTCCCTGGCCGAGAAGACCTTTCCGATCGTCGAGGTGGCCGCCGGACGGACGGTGGAGGTGGTGATGACCGGCGGCGTGCTGCTGGATGCCGACATCAACAAACTGGCCGCCGCTGGCGGATCTGATGAAACTGACGAGGAGGAAATCCCATGAAAACAGGACTGTGGCGCGCCGGGATAAATACGATGATGGCCCGTGCATGGCGGGCGGCGGCGATGGCCATTCCGCAGAGGGCTGGAATGGCCATCGCCGGTGTATGGCTGGTGGCCAGTATGGCCGCTCACGCCGCACAGGACGCTCCCGAGGACGTGCAGCGGGCGCTGCGCGCCGCCTATCCCGGCACGCACATCGACAGCATCCAGGTCTCGGAGATCCCCGGCCTGTACGAACTGCGCATGGGCAGCAACATCGCCTACTCCGCAGCCGAGGGGCGTTATCTCCTGGTCGGGCATATTTTCGACACCAGGACCGGACAGGACCTGACCCAGGCGCGGCTGCCCGCGGCATCCGCGGCCAACGCCGCGCGCCGCATCGAATGGCAATCACTGCCGCTGGATGCCGCCATCCGCTGGGGCGCGCCCGGCCCGGCGAAACTCGCCGTGTTCACGGATCCCGACTGCCCCTACTGCCGCAAGCTGCGCGACATCCTGCCCGGCCTCAAGGGCGTGGAAATCCACGAATTCCTCTACCCGCTGGCCGAGCTGCATCCGCAGGCCATCGCCAAATCCAGGGCGGTGTGGTGCAGCCCGGATCGGGCAACGGCGCTGGACAAGGCGATGAAGGACCAGCGCCTGCCGCCGCCCGCGAAAGCGTGCGATGCCGGCGCCATCGACCGCGTCATCGCGTTCGGCAAGGCGAACAACTTTTATGGGACGCCCACCCTGGTGCGCGGGGACGGCGCTGTGCTGGCCGGCTACCGTCCGCTGGAACAGCTCCAGGCATGGATCGACGCAGGCAGCAACAAGACACACAAGGCGAAGACCGATGATTAAACACGCGAAGCACCTGTTGGCCATCCTGGCCGCCGCGGCGGCGGTGTCGGGCTGCGCGCCGAAATACGCCTGCAACGCGCCCGAGGGCATACCCTGCATGAGCATCGGCGAGGTTTACAAAAAGAGCATCGGCGGCACTTTGCCTGCAACGCGCCCCGCCGCACAGGATGCGCAAGTGCCGCGCGAGACACGGATACCGGCAGTAACCGCCGGCCGGGACAGCGCCGCGCCTGAGGGAAAGAATGAAACCGCAGCGGCCACGCCAGCGCCCTACCCCATACCTCTCACGCCGGGAACCCCGATCCGCCGCGATCCGGCCGTCCTGGCGGTGTGGTTCACGCCCTGGGTGGATTCGGACGGCGATTTCCACGACCAGAGCTATCTCTACATGGTGACCGACCCGGGCCGCTGGCTGCTCCACGAGAACCGCGGGATGCTGGATGAGCCGCGCCGCTTCAGACGCCTTGCCCCACCCGCCCGTCAACCGGCAGCGCCGGACGCCAGCGACAGCCGCGCGGCGCCCCCCATGACCCAGGAGGAGGCACGCAAGGAGGCGGCCGATCTGGTGGGTGCAAAGGACCAGAAAGAACCGGGGGACGGCAAGTGATCGCCCGCCTGCTGAAGGGCTTTTTTGCGCCGCCGCAGGAGACGCCGGAGGATGCGCTGCTGCGCGGCTCCCTTCCGCCGTCCATCGCGCGGGTCAGCGAATTCCTGAATGTGCACCGGTTTTCGGACCTGCTGCCCTACGAGCGGTTCGACGCCGCCAGCGGCGTCTTCGAGAACGACGACAGCTACGGGTTCGTGCTGGACTGCCTGCCGCTGAGCGGCGCGGGCGAATCCGTGGCGACGATGCTCGGCAACCTGTTCAATAATCAGACCCTGCCAGAGGGCGCCGGCATCCAGGTGATGCTATGGGGTGGACCCCATATCCTGCCGCGGCTCTCGCAGTGGGCGGACCGGCGCCTGGCCGATCCCGACATCGCGCAGCGCTCGGAGGCCGCGTTCCGCCCGGTGCGCAACGACAACATCTACCGCCGCATCGCGCGGCGGCGCGTCGAGTATCTGCTGCGCGGCGCCCACCGCTCGCTGTTCCGCAGCCAGCCCTTCCTGGTGCGCGACTTCCGTCTCGCGGTCAGCGTCACCTTTCCCACCGTAAAACGTGACAATGCCGGCGGCATCGACCCGCAGGGACTGACCAGACTGCTCGATGCGCGCGACGGCATCGCCAGCCTGCTGTCGACGGCCGATATTGCCAGCCGTGTGATGGATGCCGGCGGACTGATCAATCTGCTGGACGAGATCCTCAACCCCATCACCGGGCATCAGCGGCGCGCGGCGCTGAACTGGGACGACGGGCGGCTGCTGAAGCACCAGATCGTGTCCCCCGCCACCCGCGTCCTGGCCGGACGCAAGGGTCTGGCGATCAACGACACCTCGGTGCGCTGCTACAGCGTGCGCAGCTACCCCCGTTCCTGGTCCCTGTGCCATATGGGGGAGCTGATCGGCGACAGCTTCCAGGGGGCGCTGCAGATGCCCTGCCCCTTCCTGCTCACGCTCGGGGTGACGATTCCCCGCCAGACCGACATCCGCCGCACCGCCCAGCTGCGCGGCGCCCGCGCCACGCAAAACGCGGAAAGCCGGATGGCGAAATACCTGCCGGAGTTCTCGGACAAGAAACGCGACTGGGACATCATGCTCAAGGCCATCGACGAAGGCCATGGCGGGGTGCGCCTCTACCATCAGCTGGTGACCTTTTCGGCTACAGGCGAAGGCGAGCGCACCGAACAGGCCGTCAAGGCCCTCTACAGCACCAAGGGCTGGGAAATGGAGATCGACAGCGGCGCCCAGATCCAGGCGCTGCTCGGCGCGCTGCCGCTGACGCTGTCGGGCGGATTCGCGCAGGAGATCGGCAACCTCGGCCGGCTCAGCACCAAAACCACCCGCAATGCCGGCCACATGATGCCGGTGATCGGCGAGTGGCAGGGCAGCGGCACGCCGGCGCTGATGCTGATCGGGCGGCGCGGGCAGATCCAGTTCATCGATCTGTTCGACGCCGTGGGCAGCAACTTCAACGTCGCCATCGCCGCCGCCAGCCGGTCCGGCAAGTCCTTCCTGCTCAACGAGATATATCGGGCGGTCCTATGAAAAGATCTGCCAGCTCCTGGGCGGGCAGTTCGTGGAATTCGGCGAGGGGTCCAGGATGTGCCTGAACCCCTTCACCACACTGTGCGGCGACAACCCGGAGGTCTTCGCCGAGCAGGTGGCGGAACTCAAGCCCATCGTCGCCCAGATGGCGCTGCCCAGCCGCAAGACCGACGATCTGGAAAACGCCTGGATCGAACAGGCCATCAACAGCGTCTGGACCGCTAGGGGTACCGCGGGGACCCTGACCGACGTCGCCGCCTGGCTGGAGTCCCATGACCATCCGCGCGCCAGGGAACTCGGCCAGGCGCTGTTTCCCTATACGCGCGATGGCGTCTACGCCCGCTTCTTCGAGGGGCCGGCCACGCTGGATTTCGACAACCCCTTCATCGTCCTGGAGCTGGAGGAGCTGAACTCCAAGCCGGACCTGCAGGCCAGCGTATTGCTGCTGCTGATGATGCGCATCAACCAGAGCGTCTATCTGGGCCGCGAAGACGGCCAGCGCAAGGTGTGCATCATCGACGAGGCCTGGGACTTATTCAAAAGCGAGAATGCGGCCACCTTCATCGAAAAGGGCTACCGCCGCATCGCCAAGTACGGCGGCGCATTCCTCTCCGCCACGCAGGGCGTCAACGACTACTACAAGACCTCGGCGGCGCTGGCGGCGTGGGAAAACTCGGGATGGGTGTTCCTGCTGCGCCAGACGCCGGAATCCATCGAACAGCTGGAACGCTCCGGGCGTTTCCAGGTGGACAGCCACATGAAGCGCGTGCTGCTGAGCCTGACCACCGTGCCGGGCCAGTATGCCGACATCCTGGTGCGCGGGCCGCAGGGTTACGCCGTGGGCCGGCTGGTGGTCGACCCCTACTCGGCGCTGCTGTACTCCTCGAAAAACGAGGACTTCATCCGCGTCCGGCAGCTGCAGGCGCAGGGGCTGTCCGTGGCCGACGCCATCGACCACGTACTGGGCGAACGGGGGGTGGCATGATGCAGTGGCGGCAATCATTGACGCAGGCCGGCGTGGGGCTGATCTGGGGCATGGCGGGCGCCGCCCTCGTGCTGGCCATCGCGCAGGTGGCCGATCTGCCGCCCCGCGCCCCGCGGCTGGCAACGGTCGACATGGCGTCCCTCGTGCAGGCGGAGCGCACCCGTGCCTTGCAACTGGCGGCCTCACCCAACAGCCGGACGCAGGATATCGCCGCGCTTGAGGCAACCATCACGCACTTCGGCCGGCGGCTCGATCAGGTGCTGGCGCGGCTGGCGGCGGAGCGCGGCGTGGTGATCGTGCAGCGCCAGGCGGTCGCGGCGGGCGTCCTGCCGGACCTGACCGCCGAGGCGGGCCGGCGGCTGGCGGCGCGGGAGAGCGCAGCGAGGGACCCGGACCATGGCACTTAGCCGCGCACCGGAACTGAGCGCCGAAACCGTGGCGCGCGGCCAGCGCTTCTGGCGCTGGGTAGGGGGCGCTCTGGCCGGCCTGATGGCCGGGTGGGCGCTGATGGCGTGGGTGAAAGTCTATTACGAGATCTGGCTGAACGAGACCCATAGCCTGCCCGGGCATGTGTACCTGATCGAGAAGGGCGCTGGGGCGGGAGCGGGGGCGCTGGGGCGCGGGGAACTGCTCGCCTTCCGTGGCGGACCCAACAAGCGCTATCCGGCGAACTACCCGTGGGTGAAGATCGTGGGCGGCGTGGGCGGCGACCGGGTGACAGCGGCGGACGGCTGGTATTACGTTAACGGCCAGCGCATCGGCCATGCCAAACCGCGCACCCGCTTCGGCGAACCGCTGGCGCCCGGCCCGACGGGCGTGATTCCGCCGGGACACTATTTCATTTACACGCCACACAAGGACTCCTATGACTCGCGGTATGCGGACATCGGCTGGATCAGGCCGGAACAGGTGGTGGGCCGTGCGTTCCCGCTGTTTTGATCACACCCTGCTGGCCGCGGCGCTCGTCCTGTGCGTCTGTGCCGCGCCAGCGCCCGCATGGGCGGCGACCGGCCACCTGGGCGTGATCGGGCCGGTCTACCCCATCGCGGAGGAGGACTTCCTCAAGCACATCGAGCGCAAGCTCAAGGAGGCCCAGCGCTCGGGCAAGCTGGATGCGCTGGGCAAGACGATGCGCGACAAGACGCGGCAGCACCTGGAGACGCTGCCGCCAGTGGCGGGCGTGCGCACCACCACGGAGCCGCGCAGCTTCACATTCGACCCCTCCATCACCTTGCCGCAGGACATCCGCACCCCGGAGGGGCAGGTGCTGGCCGCCGCCGGGACCCGCATCAATCCGCTGGATACCGTGCCCATGACAAAACGGCTGCTGTTCTTCGACGGGCGCGACCCGCGCCAGCGCCGTCTGGCGTCGCAGTTGATCGCCGAACACGGCATGCGGCTCAAGCCGGTGCTGGTCGCAGGGGATTTCATGCCGCTGTCGCGCGGCTGGCAGACGCCCGTGTACTACGACCAGGAGGGACTGTTGACGACACGCTTCGGCATCGAACAGGTGCCCGCGCTGGTCTATCAGGAAGGCGGGAGGTTGAGAATCGATGAAATGCTACCGTAACACCCCTGGCGTGCCGCGCCCTGTGCTGGGACTGCTGGCGGCATGCCTGCTGGCCCTGCCCCTGACGGCCGCCGCCGTCGGCCTGTGTTCGGGCAGGATGATCAATCCCATCACCGACATCTGCTGGAAGTGCGTGTTCCCCATCACCGTGGGCGGCGTGCCGGTGGCCTCGTTCGGCGCAGAGGACTTCGCGGAGGGTTCGGCGGGGGCGCCGGTATGCTTCTGTCCCGCCCCGCCGCCGGTTTTCGTCCGGCCCGGTGTCACCATCTCGTTCTGGGAGCCGGTGCGGATCGTCGAGGTGACGCGCGAACCTTACTGTTTCATCTCCATAGGCGGGGTCAAGCTGGCGCCGGGGGTGTTCGCGCCCGGCGGAACGATCAAGGCCGTCGCCGCCGCGGACAAGAAGACCTCCAGCGCCTTCTACCAGGTGCACTACTACATCTACCCGGTGGCGGCGCTGATCGACATGGTCACCAAAACGGCCTGCATGGACCCCACGCCCGCCTTCGACGTGGGGTATGTCACCGAGCTGGATCCGCTGTGGGCCGACGACGAGCTGGCCTTCATCCTCAATCCCGAGGCGGTCATCTTCGCCAATCCCATCGCTCAGATGGCGTGCGCCGCCGACTGCGTGGCGGCTTCCGTGGGATTCCCGCTGACCCCGCTGTTCTGGTGCGCGGGCTGCCAGGGTGGCATGTACCCGCTGACGGGCAACATCCAGAGCAGCGCCGTGACCAGCGGCGGCGTAGCCTCCTCCGCCCTGATGGTGCAGCGCATGCTCTACAAACTGCACCGCCAGGGTCTGCTGTGGGGGTCCGTTGGCGCAGGTGCGCTGTGCGGCAAATACCCGATGCCGATCCTCACCAAGGGCCAGTACAAGACCCAGCTGACCTATCCGGTGCCGGAGACCCTCGGCGCGGGACCGCTGATGCCGTTCTGCTGCCAGCCCCTGGGGCGCACCGAGGCGCTGTGGGGGATCGGCAAGGAGTTCCCGGTCAAGGGCGAGGATTTCGCCTATCTCATCTGGCGCAAGAGGAACTGCTGTGCGTTTTAATCCATCAACAAAAAAGGAGGCTGCCGGTGAAATTGCTCATCGCGGGACATAGGCGGGCCGTATCCGCGGCGGTGCTGCTGATCGCTGCCGCGTCCCTTGCTCCGGCGTGGGCCGAGCGCACGCCCACCCAGGCCGAGGTCGAAAAGGCGCGGGCGGAGCATCCCCTGCCTTCCCCGGAGCAACTGGATGCCGTCCGCGGCAAGAACCGGCAGGACACCGAACGCGCTCTGCGTGAGGCGCAAAAGGGCGGCGCCAATACCCCGATCAACATCACGCCGGGCGCGGGCATCGACATCGGCGCTCTGGTGGAGAAGTATCGGCAGAACAAGCACGCCTTCGATCCCGAGGCGGCGCAGGGCAGACGCAACGAACAGCAGGGCCTGCTGCTGTTCGTCAGCCTCTCCATGCCGGCGGCGTCGCTGGACCGCGCCATCGATCAGGCCGCGCAGGCGGGCGCCGCCCTGGTGGTGCGCGGCCTGATCAAGCCCGGGGACCTCAACGGCACCGCCGAGCAGATGGGCAAGCTGCTGAAGAACCGCAACGTATCCTTCCTGATCGACCCGACACTGTTCCAGAAGTTCGATATCAGGCAGATACCCGCGCTGGTGCTGCTGCCGGGCAAGACCCTGCCGCGCTGTGAAAACAGCGCCTGCAACACCCCCACGCCGCCGCATTGGGCGATCGGCGGGGATGTCTCGCTGGATTACGCGCTGGAAGCGATCGGCCGCGCCGCACCGGAGGCCAGGGCCACGGTGGAGCCGTATCTGGCGCGCTTGCGCCGCGGAGGATTTTATGACCGCCGCTAGATTGCCGGGGTGGATGGGCGGCTGGAAAGTTGCTCCTGCACTTCCAGCACTTCCGCCATCCATGGCGGTCGCCGCGCTGCTGTCCCTGCCGCTGGCAGTGACCGCCGGCCCGCCGATGACGACGGGGGATGCGTTCACGGCGGGCAAGAGCTACACCGGCGCCGTCGACCCGGGCGCCGCCGCCAAGACAGGCGGAGGCAGCGTCACGTTCGGCGGCAAGACCTACGGCATCGGCGATGTCATGGACATGAACGCCGCGCAAGGGGCGACGGGCGCGCTGGACAAGCCGCCCGAGGCCGCGCTGGGCGGCGGCGGAACGCTCGACCCGACGAGCGCCCTGGGCGCCAGCGAGGCCGGCAGTCACGTCACCACCACCTTCGGAACACGGCCGGTGTTCACGATTGATCCGGCCACCGATCCGATGATGACCAAGTCGCAGACCATCGAGAACGATCCCGAGGCTGTGGCCGGCGCCATCACCGGCACCTACAGCGGCTGCAGCAGCATCACCTCCTCCACGCCTCCGGTGTACGAAGAAAAAATCTGCCACGAATCGGTGACGATGGCGCCGCAGGCCTGCCAGAAGATCCTCAACGTCGCCGTCAAGGTCGACTGGGTTCCGAGTTGCGCCTCCGGCACCGTCATCGCCACCTCCGCCGCGGGTCAGTCCTGCGACAAACACGACGGCGCCGACGACTGGCACGGCTACCACGCCTCGGCGGTGTGCGATTACAGCAGCGCCGGACGCCAGAAGATCGTGCACCGGCGCGATCCGATCGACGAGGGACAATTGGGCGCCTCCGGCTGCGGCGCCGGCCTCGCGCCCAATCTTTCGTTGATGACCGCCCCTGCCTTTTGGGTGCCGGAGGCGCCGACCGCCATTCCACAGCCGCTATACAGCTATATCGACTTCATAGGGTTTGGATCATCGACCAGGCATGTCTATTACGCCGGGGGATGTACCGGCGACAGCTGCAGCTACACGATTATGGACCAGGGGCAGTTCGATTACACCTACCCCGCGTGTCCTTCAGGGACGACGGCGGCGGAGTCGTTATACATCATGACTGCAAGCTCTGGTGGCGGCGCCCCCACCTATGCCCCCCTGCCGCCTCCTGGCGGATGTTTTGCCGCGCAGCCGACGTCCGGCTTTGGTTGCGCGGCGGGCGATATTAGCGCCTACACGAAATCGGGCAGCGGCTTTTTTGCCACCTACACGCCCGTCGGCTGTCAACGGCTGCAGATCACGAACGCCCCCACCGGCTACACCGTCACCGGAGACGCCAACACTCTCAACTTCGCCCGCGCCAGGCTTGTGAAAAAAGTGACCGAAACCGACGCCTGGGACAACCAGTGCGCTGGGCTGGAGGCGCAGGCAAAATGACAGAGGAGACCCCCATGCGAGATTCCGTGTTCCAGCAGCGCGCCATCGCGCGCAAAGGCGCCAGAAAGGGCGTCAAGATCAACATCCCCGACAACCTCCATGACCGCATCCTGGCCGTCAAGGCGCGCCTGTCCACGGTGGCGCCCTCCCTCGTCTTCAATGCCGCCGGCATTGCCCGCGAGGCACTGGAGGACGCGATCCGGCGCGCGCACGGCGAGCTGGATCGGATCGAACGGGAGCGCCATGTGTCCGAACCGGCGGCGCGCCTTGACGGCCAGGATGCCGGATTGGAGCAGGCGCAATGATCATGGACGCCGGTACCCTCGGGGACTGCCCCATCGAGCCACGCATCCGGCCGCTGGTGGAGGCGCTGAACGCGGAGGGCGTATGCCGCACCCTCGCGTCCTGCGAGGGGCATCTCACCTGGCGCGGCGTAAAAGCGCCCTATGTGTATTTTCAGGCGACGCTCGCCTTCGTTAGCGTCTTCAACCGGCTGGTTTACGGCGACCTCTGCCGCGAGCGGCCGCGGCTCCGCTGCCCCTGGCACATCCGGGGCATGTTCAACCTGCGTGACGATCTGTGCTTTTCCCTCGCGCTGCCGGTGATGGCGCACCGTCCCCGTTCGCTCTACACACTGCTCTCATGGTCAAGGTCCGATCTCGACGCGGATTTCGCCACGCTACGGAGCCTGGTTCAGGATGCCCTGGTGCAGGCCAGACAGAATGCCGTACCAGAAATAGAGCACGGCGGCGATGGCCACCCCCAGACTGAAAAGCACCCTGATCATCGTCCGGAGGCGTCTTTTCCCCTGCACGCTCATCCTGTCGGCCGGGTTCGTGGCACTGCATACCGGGCATTCCATCGCCGACGTGCTTACCCTGGTTTTACATTCTCTGCAAGGCGCCAGCGCCATGAGCGATCTCCTCTGCTTCAGCCAGCGATTGTTGCGAATTTATCACGAAAGCACGCATGCATGACATCCGTCCATGTGAGACTGGCGGCGGTCCTTTTATTACCGCTGCTGGCGGCGCCCGGCATCGCCGCCGGAGCAACCTGCTTCAAAACGTCGGAAGGGTGCGTGGATGGCCCGGCAACCAAGACCATCAGCGGCGAGCCGGTCACCCGCGCCTGCTGGAAATACGACGCACAGTACGAATGCCTGACGGGCACGACCAATGATTGTGCACCGTTGCTCAGCGCTGGCTGCTCCCAAATCGGCTCGGCCTGCATCCAGAAACTCATCGATGGCCAGTGTTCGCTGTGGGAGCAGAAATACCAGTGCCAGACCTCCCCAGGCGTCAGCTCCACGGTGGTCGACTGCGGCAGCAACGCCTTCTGCATGGACGGCAAGTGTTTCGACGCCAAGTCCGCCCCCAATCCGGACTTTGGCCTGGCGGTCACGTCATTGAACATCATGTTCGAGGCCGGCAAGGATTTCGACGCCACGCTGATGCAGATCTTCAAGGGCAAGGAAGAGCGGTGCAGCAAAACCCCGATCCTGGGGTTCAAGAATTGCTGTAACGACTCGGGATGGGGCATGGATCTCGACCTGACGAAATGCACCGCCGAAGAACAGCAGCTGGGCATGAACCGGCAGGCCAAGACTTGTCACTTGGTGGGATCTTACTGCTCCAGCAAAAACGTCCTGGGGTTCTGCGAATCGAAAAAGGAGACATACTGCTGCTTCAACTCCAAGCTCGCCCGCCTCCTCCAGGAACAGGGCCGGCCACAGCTGGGCCTGGGCTGGGGATCGCCCGAAAGCCCCGACTGCCGAGGCCTGACGCCGGCCGAAATACAGGGTCTGGACTTCAGCAAGATGGATCTGTCCGAGTTTTACACCGACGCCATGCTCAAGGCCAAGGAACTCGATCCGGCCCAGATGGGCACGGCGGTCGGCAACCGCATCACCAATTACTACAGCTCGGGAACGCACAGCATACCGGACAGCGGCGCGGCGCCGTATGACCCGAGCCTCGCGCCCAGCGTCGTAAAATAATGAGGAATGCCATGCACACCACGCTCAAATGTCTGGCCGCCCTCGCCTTCGGCCTGACCGCAATCGCGGCGCACGCCGCCATCCCAACGGGGGCGAACTGCGGTCCGGCAGACGCCGAGGGCCGCTACTTCACGCAACGCGCCGAAGGGTGGTTCTGGTACTGCGACCCGGCGCCGCCCCCCGGCGGGCGCGCCCGCCGATCCCCAGGCCGAATTGCAGTCCTACCAGAAACGGCTGGAGGATGCGCGCGCGCTGGCGGTGATGCACCCCAAGGACGAGGGGAAGGTGAAGCGCTACATGGCTCTCCAGATGGAGGCGATGGAGCGTTCCGGGCTGTTCGCCGACACCTGGCGGCGGGTGCTGTGGGGCAATCCCGATCTCGATACCACCGTGACACACCCCGTCACTACCGTGGGCGTGGCGCTGGAGCGCGACCTGAAGCGCGCCGCCCAGGCCGACGCCGTGCGCGCCCTGGGCCGGACCGAGGGGCTGTTCTTCTTCTATCAGGCCTCCTGCCCCTACTGCGCCGCGCAGGCGCCGATCCTGCTGCGTTTCGCGCGCACCTACGGCCTCAACGTGAAGGCGGTGAGTCTCGACGGCAGCGGCCTGCCGGAGTTTCCGGACGCCGTGCCCGACAACGGCCTGGCGCGGCAGATCGGCGTGGGCGTGACGCCGGCGATCTTCATGGCCAACCCCCGCACCCGCACCATCACGCCGGTGGCCTTCGGCATCCAGAGCGAATCAGAACTGCTGGAGCGGATCCACGCCCTGACCCAGGCCAGGCCGGGCGAGTTTTGATTCTGGAGGATGAATGAGATGACGATGAAAATGAAGAACACACTCAAAAAGACCGCCGCCGCGGTGACGGCGATGACCCTGTTGATCCAGCCCGCGGCCGCCGACGTCGCCTCCGACATGGACAGCTTCTACGCCAGCGTCGGCGGCGGATCGAGCTTCTCCGGCGCGGCCCTCTACCAGGGCCAGTCGGCCAATTATTTCAGCGGCGGCGGCTTCTCGGCGCGCGCCCCGATCCGCAACTTCAATCTGGCGAGCGTGCAGGCCCCGAGCATCCGCGCCGGCTGCGGCGGCATCGACCTGTACGCGGGCGGCTTCAGCTTCATCAACGCCACCCAACTGATCACCATGCTCAAGAACATCGGCAGCTCCGCGCTCGGTTACGCCTTCAAGCTCGCTCTGGACACGATCTGCCCGAAATGCGGCGGCGTGATAGACCAGATGAACACCTATGCCGCCGCCATCAACAACCAGAGCATCAACACCTGCCAGGCCGGCATCAATCTGGTCAATGCGGGGAAAGACCTGGTCACTGGCGGGCAACAGGCGCTGTGCGAACGTATGGCGAACAGCAGCGGCAAGGCCAGTGATGCCGCCGACGCCCGCATCAAGTGTCAGGATCAGGACTTCGCGAACACTACCATCAAGGAAGGAGCCAACGGGCTGCTGACGGGCGGACTCGGCGCCGCCGAACACCAGAAGGTCGCCGCCTCGATCACTGGCAACGTGGTGTGGCAGGGCATGATGGATGACGCCTATCTCAAGGCCGACAAGCAATTCGCCCGGATGCTGATGTCGATCACCGGCACTATCGTACTGCCCAAGCCGGCGGCCACGGGGGGCGCGCCGGAGCCCTACCCCTGGCCGCAGATCGTCAGCTTCCGCACCCTGCTCAGCGCCAGGACCGGTGTCAAGGAGAAGATCTACAAGTGCCTCGACAGCGAGACGGAGTGCATGGACCTCGATCATGAAGATGCGGAACTGGGCAGCATGAGACACCGGGTGGAACAAGACCTGGCCGCCGTAGTATCCAAGATCGCCACGGACACCGGCAGCACGACGGTCACGCTGACCCCCAGCCAGGAGGCGCTGCTCGCCCGCACCGGGCTGCCGGTGGCGCAGCTCATCCAGGTGGCGGCCGACATCAACGGCGACCTAGCGGGCGCGATCGTGATGCCCTACAGCGAGGCCATCGTCGCCGACATGCTCTACAGCTACATGAAATCGGCGGTGGATATCGCCCGGGCCGCCCTGCAGCGTTCCAATGCCGGATCGCAGGACTGGCGCGAATCGCTGACCGCCCAGATGAACGCGGCGGTACAGGAGGCCCAGTCCGAGCGCAACATGCGCATCAATCAGGCTGGCGGCATGGCCGAGGTGATCGAGAAGATCATGCTGCTGCAGCGCAAGCTGGCCGCCAGCTTCAGCCCCACCATGCAACAGCGCCTGGCCTTCGCCAAGATGCTGGATACACGGTGAGGGACATGCGCATGAGCCAACCAGACGGTAACCCCCCAGGCCGGGCAGCAAGCCCCGCGCCAGCGACGATCTACCTGAGGCCCGCACGGCGCTGCTTCATCAAACTCTACCTGTGGGCGGCGCTGGGACTGGCGCTGATGTTAGGGTCGGTCATTGTACCGGTGCTCCCCTTTATCCAGGAATTCATGGCGGGCGGTTACGGTCAGGTGGGCGCCGCGCTCCCGGCGAATAGTCCGTGGATGGCCCATGTCGATGTGGTGCTGGCCACGGCAATGATGATCGGCGGCGCGATGCTTTTCCTGGGTGCGGCCGGAAGAGCGGCCTACCACTATCTCGCCAACCTCTACACGATCACGCCGGAGCGGGTGGAAACCCGCCACGGGATCATCGCCAACAACACGGCCATCGTGTCCATCATCGACATCCGCACTATCGACATCAAGCAATCCGTGACAGATCGTCTTTTGAATATTGGCACCCTCGAATTGAGCACCGCCGGCACGGCGGATGTCTACTGTATTTTGAAATGGATACACGACCCGGAACGTTATCACCAATTAATTTACGACCACCGGAACCGGAGCCGCCGGCGAGAAGAGGGTGAGTGACCCATGGCCTATGAGATCTACACCTACGGCGGCGGCGCGTACCTCGCGCAGCTTTTCACCTCGCTCAAGCTGTTCATGGGGTCGGACAGCTTCACCACCCTGATCCGGCTCGCGGGCGCCGTGGGCCTGCTGTGGGTCACGCTGGAGATGCTGGGTAAAAAGTACCAGATGCCGGACTTCATGTACTTCGTGCGCTTCGCCATGGTCTACTTCATCCTGCTGGTGCCCAAGGTCGACGTGGCGATCGTGGACCGCATCGAGCCGCCCTCCAGCGGCCCGGTGGTGGTCGACAGCGTGCCGCTGGGCATCGGCATCCTGGCGCACCTCACCTCCACGGTCGGCGACGGGCTGACGCGCATGTACGAGACCTTCATCAGCATCCCCGGCGACCAGAAATACGCCCAGAACGGCATGCTGTTCGGTTCCAGCCTGATCAAGGCCGGGGCCGGGCTGCAGGCGCCGGACGCCGACTTCGCCCACGACATGAACGCCTGGCTGGAGCAGTGCGGATTCTGGCTGATCACGCGCGGCATCATCAGCGAGGACGCCCTCATGAAGGCTCCCGACATCTGGGGGCTGCTCTCCGCCAATGCGTCCACATTGCGTTACGTGCAGCTCTCCCATCCTAACCCCGCGACGGGCAGCCGCCTGTGGACCTGCCGCGACGCGATGGCCGATATCAACACCCGCTGGAATACCCAGATCAACGATGCGGCCACGTTCTGGGGCAAGGCGCTGTGGCCGCGCAAGACATCGGCGGACGCCAGAGCGGCGATCCTCGCCACCGCCTCCGGCGCCTACAGCTACATGACGGGCGCCAGCATCGCCGCCTCCGACCTGATCAAGCAGCAGATCATGATCAACGCCACGCGCCAGGCGCTGCTCAACTACGCCGCCTCCTCGGACGCTGCGGCCGCCGCCGTCAACATCGCCCAGGCGCAATCCGAGTCCACCTGGCGCGTCATGGCCCGCGCGGGCGGGAACATGATGGGCAAGCTGCTGCCGATCTTCCGCAACGTGCTGGAGGCGGTGGTCTACGGGTTATTTCCCATCGTCGCCGTGGCGCTGCTGCTGCCGATGGTGGGCAAGGCCCTGCTCACCTACGTGCAGGTGCTGGTCTGGCTGCAGCTGTGGGCGCCCATCTACGCCATCATCAACTCCGTGATGACCTGGTACGGCCAGTACCAGAACGGCACGGCCAGCATGATGGGCGGCGGGTCCGCCAACGGCCTGGCGCTGGAGACCGCCGCCTCATTGCTGTCCACCAACAGCGACATGGTCGCCGCCGCCGGCTACATCGCCGTCAGCATCCCGATGATCGCCTGGATGCTGGTCAAGGCCGGCGCCGTGGCCGGCACCGCCGTGGTGGGCGAACTCAACAAGCCCGCGCAGAGCGCCGCGCAGCAGGCGGGCAGCCAAGTGGGCAGCGGCAACATCAGCCTTGGCGACTTCAAGATGGACAACGCCGCGGTCAACACCTGGGCGGGGCACAAGATGGACACCAACGTGTCGATGAAGAGCGGCGGGATGGCCGTGCAGACCAATACCGGCGCGACGGTCAGCACCTACGGCAACGGAGCCAGCGGAGCGCTGTACGACGTGGGGGCCAGCATCCCCAACCTGGGCGCGAACATCTCCGCGCAGAGTGCCCTCGGCGCGTCCTGGAGCCAGGCCTCGAAGCACGCCGACACGGCGGCACAGAGCGCCACGCTGTCCGCGTCGCGCGCCATGTCGGCGGCGGTCGCCGAGTACTATGCTTATGACAAGGCCGCCGCCGCGTCCGGCAGGCACAGCACGGGCGCCTCGACGGGGACGGAGGGTTCGACCGGGACAGGGGCGGGGCAGGTGGCGAAGTTCGTGGATCAGTTTGGCGAGGATCGTAAGTGGTCGTCGGCTCAGTCGGCTACGCTGCTTGGAGCTGCCTCAGTAAGCACGCCTGGAGGGGGGGTCAGTGTACTGAAGGCGAGCGGGCAATTTCAGGGCAAAAGCGACGCACAGCTACAAACGGCGCTGGATGATACCAGCAAGTACATGAAGGAAAACAACTGGCAGGAGAAGTTTGATTTGATGAAGAAGGGCGCTACCACCGAGTCCTACGAGCACGCCGACGCGGGCAGCCGCAACGCGCTCGCCGGGGTGCGCGCCAACCTCGATATTGCGGACGGCTGGCGGCAGGAAAGCAGCGTGCAGCGGCAAAAGAGCGCCGCCTACGAGCAGGCGGCCTCCGAAACCCGTAGCGCCGGGGCGCAGACCAGCACGAACCTCGCCGGCGACTTCTGGAAGGACTACTTGCGCCACGGCGGCAACGCCGAGGCATGGGACGCGCTCACCGGCCATGAGCGTGCGGGCAAGGTGCAGGGCTGGGCCAACCGGTACGTGGCCAACCATGCCGACGAGGCCCTGTACCGCAACGGCATCCAACGCGTGGATCCCGGCGCGCCGGGCGATTTCCATGCGGCGGCGTCTACCGATCCCGCCTTCAGCCCCGGACAGGTCATGGCGCAGCACCGCGAAAACCGCGACAGGGTGGAGGGGCAACAACAGGCGGCGGGACTGACGCCGGGCGCGCTGCCCGCCGATAGCGTGACCCCGAAGGCGCAGGCCCTGCAGGGCGAAGCGCAAGGTCACATTCAGTCAGTGGAGACGGGGGTAGCTGCGCGCGGGGGCGCGGTGCGGCGGGACGCGGAGACCAAGGTCAACCACAGCTCGCTGCCCGGCGATGCCGCGGCGGCCGCAGTGGTGGGAATAATCCCCAATGTGGATACGCCTTTCGGCAACCCGGAACAGATGGTGCAGCAAGTATTGGGCAAGATGGGGGCGGGACTCCCGCCGCGATCGGAGCATGGCGCGAGCGGAACCTGGGAGGAAAACAAGGCAGGCGCCCCGCCCCTCCCCGATCTCCCCGCACCCAATGTCGCGCCGCCGGGGTGGGCGAAGGGGAAAGGACGGGGGACATCGGGGCAGTGGTAACGAACACAATCAGTCGTCGTCGTGACGGCCCACATACGCCCCCGAGTCTGGGTTTGTCCATCCGGCTAGATTCGTCGGGTCCATCATTTCATCATGCCAGTTGTTCGACTCACGTCGCGCGTTTTCCACATGCATTTTCCGCTGCACGGGCGTCATCCTCGCCAGCCGCCGGCGACCGCGCACGATGATGAGCACGCCGATGAACAGCAGCAGCAACGGGAGAAACTCGAAGAAGATTCTGATGATATTCATGATGACACCTCTATTTCTTGAGACATTCTGCGCCCTACAATGGTTCCGGCCACGCCCGCGCCGCGTGCAATACGCGCAGGATCTCGATCATCCCGTTACGCACCCGGTACGCGACGATGTATGGCAGTCCGGGGATGATCAGTTCGTGGGTGCCGACGCTTCGGCCTGGGCGACCGAGAGAGGGATGGTCCGCAAGAAGCCACGTCGCTTTCCGGATCCGCCCGGCGACATTCTTTGCCGCAACCGGGTTGTCCTTGGCGATGAATTCGACCGTCTCGCGAAGATCACGCAGCCCCAGCGTGGTCCACTTGACCTTCGGCATCACTACCCCATCGAGCAAAAAACGCTTCCACTTCCGCGTCGTCGGCGAATTCGCCCGCATCCGCCGCACGTATGCCTTCCTCAACTGCCTGGACAAACCACTCCTCGTATTCCAGGTATTTCCGCAACACTTCGGCTGCAAGCTCCGGCGCTGGGCGGTGGACGCGTTCGGCGTGCCGTTCCAGCCGTTCTTCAATGTCTTTGTCGAGCACGATCACCGTCACGAATCGCTCCTTACATTCATGCCCCAACCATTGGCTGTGGCGCAAAAACCCGATTCAACTATACCGCCACTGGACCAGCGGGCGCAACCTCTTTTACCCATTACCTGACATAGCCAAAAGGAGACTCAAGATGACTATTTCCCTGAGAATACCGTTCTTTCTTAACCGTCAAGATACCTTACGGGCCGGGTGGCCGGGCGGCGCTTCCCCACGCGGCGCGGATGCCGCCGTCGCTACCCCAGACCTCGCCCGGTATCCCGACCAGCTTCTGCTGGAACGGTGGCTGTCCACGCCTGTGGCGCGCCTGAAATCCCGTGACCGGCGCCTCTGGCTATTCTGGGCGCTCATCATCTTCGGGCCGCCGGTGTGCGCGCTGCTCATATAACCCGATGGAGGCGGTTTTAACATTGTCACACCCGTGATTTTCCACCACGAACCAATCAATAAAGGATCCCACACATGAATACTGATCACACCGGCGACAATCCAGCCGATCCCATCCCGCTCCGGCGCCAGACGGACAGTCTGCTAATGGATCGGATGATGAGCCTGCAAGAGCAGGATCTGCGCTTCCGCAAGCGGCGATTCTGGCTATTTCTGGCGGGGATCGTGCTGGGTCCCTCGATCTATATCCTCACCGTGTATTTTGTGTTGGGTGGGGACGGTATCAGCGGCGACTATGCCGCCCTGGTGCGCATCGAGGGCGAGATCGGCCCGGACAGCCGGGTGTCGGCCCTGAAGATCAACCCAGCCCTGGGTGAGGCTTTTAAGGATACCAAGGCCAAGGGTATAGTGCTGCTGATCAACTCGCCCGGCGGAACACCCGTGCAGTCCGCGCTGATCCATGACCGCATCCAGGCATTGCGCAAGGCCTATCCCGGCCGCAAGGTGATCGCCGTCGCCGAGGACGCCGCGACCAGCGGCGCCTATTTCATCGCCGTGGCGGCCGACAAGCTCTACGTCAACCGATCCAGCATCGTGGGATCCATCGGGGTCATCATGCAGGGTGGCCTCGGCGGGTTCAGCGTGGATCTGGAACAGCTCAACAAGCGCTACGGCATCGGGCTGGACCGCCGGGTATACACGGCGGGCGCCCACAAGGATCGCCTCGATGCCTTCAAGGCGGTATCGCCCGAGGACGAGACGAAGGTCAAGACGGTGCTGGGACAAATGCATGCCCATTTCATCGATACGGTAATGCAGGCGCGTGGCCCGCGCCTGCATGGCCCGAAAGACGAACTGTTCTCCGGTGATTTCTGGACAGGCGGCGAGGCGGTGAAACTGGGGCTGGCGGACGGCCTGTCCGATCTGTCCACCGTTTTGAAGCAGGAATTTGGCGTCGAGAGCGCAAAGGATTACAGCCCGGCGTATTCGCTGTTCGAGCGGCTGCAGAAGTCCTATGGCATGCTGGAGGATGTCGCTGGGCTATTCAGAGCGCAGCTGCGGTGATTTGATTTATCCCCTGCCACAGAGCCAAGCGGCGGCATAGGTGATCCGTCCTGCTTTCAGTGATACTGCACACAGCTGGCAGGTATCTGCCAGTGAAAGTGGTTTTTGCGCCTGCGGGTTAGGCTCTGTCCAGCCAAATGGCAGGATTTCTGCTGCCATGGAATACCGCCAAAACAACAATGCGATGTTTCTCCGCGCGAAAATAAACGCTGTACGGAAAGCGATTGGCCACAACGCGCCGAATGTCCCCGCGAACAACCGCATACTGGAAAGTAGCCGCCAGGCGGGCCGTGTAGATTACTGACGCCACCGCTCGCTTTCCCTAGGCGGCATCCAACGTGTCGTTAGGGCAATTCATCGGGACTCAAGCCGATCAATTGGTACCCATACAGTTTCGGCACCCGAAGGCCCTCTTATTTGAATGAGCGCAAGTGGAGGCCTTATCTCGACGACGAGACCGATGTTATATTGATAAATAACTTCAGCACCCACGTTAATATTATCCCTCAGCGCTTTATCTCGCTCCATTTTTACCCTTACTTCGTGCTCTCGTTTTTCCACCGTAGCGCGATCCAGCTTCCCCTGTTCCGCATTGTAATATGTCGAAAATTGCCGCATCGCCATGGCGTCATAAAACAAGAAAACCTGAGGCACTTTTTCGTCGAGAGCGTACCTTAGCGACCGGCGATCGCCAACGCTATACACAAGTAGGGATCCTAACGGGTAAGACGCGCCCTCTTTGGTAGGCGCGCACGAATAGGCCACATAGTTGCCCATCCCCGTTTCCTCGGCTTTTATTGAATTTAGAGTCCCAGAGGCCCGAAGAAAGTCTCTATTCGATGACGCATGCGGGACGTAACTTAATGAACCGCCATTGATTTCACACCATTGCTGGAATTGCGTGAGAACGAAAAATGACGGATCGCTACCTGGCCAACGACATAGATGGCGGCCCTCGCATGCGTAGCGAAATGTTTTTTGGCTATGGCTATAAGGTCCTTCTCGTTATTCGGATCTACTACTCCAAAGCCGTTTACAAAAGTGGTCAAATCACTTCCCCGGTAACCAGGGGCGTGCGCGCAACCCGCGAGAACGCCGAGAAGGAATATGATGGAAAACATTTTTATGTATTTCAAGTGACACCCCCGTTGTTGTTTTGCCTTAAGCCTATTGTAATGGGCCAACACTATCAATCTAGCGGAGGACGGGGTTTGCCAGCTATAATCCTCGCCCTATTCCAAGATACACCGCCACCACGGAGGGCGCCGCCATGGGCATGACCTACATCATCCTGACCACCGCCAAAAAGGCGATCGAAAACGGCGATCTGGATGCCCTGCGCCGCCTTGGCGTCCCGCCCAGGTACGCGGATATGATCCGGTCGATGTCGATGGACGACATCGAATACATCGACCGCAAGGAACCCGACCTATTCCGGGTCAAAGTCGATAACGACCTGCTGGTGGCCATGCTGGAGCAGATCGGCAAGGGCGCCACGCCTGACCAGCTGGAGGCTTTCTCACGCCAGTGGGAAATCGACCATCAGTTCAACAACGTGATACCCCTTCGCCCGCCTAAGGATCATTGATGGTCGATTTGAGTTATCCACGGAATCTGTGGATAACTCTGTGCGTACCCCACACAAATCTGCACTGCCGCAAGTTTGTGACAAAATGATTACAAAACCTGCAGGCTGCATTGGCTTTGAGGTGGTGCCTGTCAATAACGGACAGCCCCCGCTTCAAGCACCGGCCTGCTGTTTGTTGCGACAGTTACTTCTTCTTGGCAACCGCATCCTTGAAGGCCTTGCCAGCGGTGAATTTCGGTACGGTGGACGCAGCGATCTTGAGCTCCTCGCCGGTGGCCGGATTGCGCCCGGTGCGTGCCGCACGCTGGGCCGCATGGAACTTGCCGAATCCGATCAGGCTGATCTCTCCGCCCTTGGCGACCGTGTGCGTCACCTCTTCGAACAAGCTCTTGATGACCGCCGCCACATCCTTCTTGGTCATTGTGTCGAGCCTGGCATGCACGGCGTCGATTAGGTCTGCTTTATTGACTGTCTTATTGCTCACTATCAATCTCCTTCGTTTGATATGAATCATCTGGCGCCCTCGAACCCTGGGAAGGCCGAGGCTAAGGGGTCCGGATCGGACTCCAACTTCCCCAAATCAAGAACGGCATCAATATACGCCGCCCTGCCCTACTTTTCCATGAACACCAGCTGTTCTGGCACCACTGTCAGTTTGACGCGCTGGCCGGTCACCTTGCTTGAATCGCCGTCGGGCGCGGCGTGGACGATGCGGCAAAGGCCTTGGATCAGTGTCAGCGGCCTTTGCCCTTTTTAACCCTTGGCCCTTTGCGACAGCCCTTTTAGGATAGGGCCTTTCCATTAACAACCCCCTTCCCTTCCCAACCGTTTTGGCCCTTTGCGACAGCCATTTGGGGTGATCATTTTGTGTGCGCAGCACTTTGATGCCAAGAAAAGACGCAAAGAGATTACCAAACGATAGATGGTAGAATGCGGCGGGCCAGATGCGCTAAACCCAATTGACAAGTCCAGTGCTTGTGATACGCTGCGTGGAAATTTCCAGACACAAGAATACTTGCCCTATGATTGGATTTGACCTATTTTCTGGTGCCGGAGGGATGTCACTGGGGGCCCAAATGTGCGGCATTCGTGTAACTGTTGCAGTTGAGGCCGATCCACACGCAGCCGCGACATATGTGCACAATCACCCTGGCGTTCGGATGCTGAACAAAGACATCAGGAAAATCAAAGCAATGGAGGTCGCTGACCATGACGCCCAGCCTTCGGTTTTATTTGGCGGCCCTCCTTGCCAAGGCTTTTCCACGTCGAATCAGCGGACGAGGTCGTCCGCCAATCCAACGAATTGGCTATTCCTTGAATACCTCCGGTTTGCTCGAGACCTGCGGCCCGATTTCGTAGTTTTTGAAAACGTAAAGGGCATCTTGGAAACGGAAGGAGCCTCTTTTCTTGATCATGTCCTGAATGGCCTGAGTGACTTGGGCTACACTTTGTCGTACGATGTGTTGAACTCAAAGGACTTTGGCGTGCCGCAAAACCGGTCACGGCTCTTTGTAATCGGATCACTGCATGGAATTAGTGTGAACATACCTGAGCCTGCA
The DNA here is from genome assembly GCA_001464965.1 of Gammaproteobacteria bacterium Ga0074134. Lineage (GTDB taxonomy): Bacteria > Pseudomonadota > Gammaproteobacteria > Ga007554 > LNEJ01. Next base: position 607 of record LNEJ01000072.1, on the reverse strand, counting down.
ACTTCCATTCCGGTGACTGTGCGCGAAGCACTTTCGGATCTTCCCGACCTAGAAACCGGAGCATCTCAGGACGTGCTGCCATACAAGAGCGAGTCCAAATCGGAGTACGCGCGCAACATGAGGGGAGGATTGAAGAAATCCGCCAATCACCTGGTAACCCGAAATGCACCCCATATCATTGACCGTTACCGGCATATTCCCCAAGGCGGCAATTGGGAAGACATTCCTGAATGCATGATGGACAATTACGCCGACAGAAGCCGCTGTCACACTGGAATTTATCATCGGCTCAAGGAGACCGAGCCTTCCGTGGTTATTGGGAACTTCAGGAAAAACATGCTGGTACACCCGCGCCAACACAGAGGGCTTTCGGTGCGGGAAGCCGCCAGATTACAATCATTTCCCGACAGCTTCGAGTTCAAAGGGTCAATAGGATTTCAGCAGCAGCAAGTGGGCAATGCCGTGCCGCCTCTTCTAGCGAAAGCCGTGTTTGAGAAAATAATGCAACACTGCTAGATACTGTCGTCACAAGATGTGTCAAAATGCGGTTTTCGTTCAAGAGTCCATAACCGAATGCTAGCCACCCTTCATCGACACGACATCTCTG
>LNEJ01000071.1 GCA_001464965.1 Gammaproteobacteria bacterium Ga0074134 | reverse complement strand
GATAAGTCGTGTCGCCTTGCGCTTTCAGTCATGGTTCCGCCCTAAGATACGATGCAGTGCGCATTTTATCACTAATCTCGTGACGACACTGTCTAAGAGCCTGTTCAAGATCTCGCTGAAGGGCGTATCGCGGCGTTAAAAGTGGCCTCTTGTGCTCTTGTACTATGTGTACACTCCGCTTTTTCGCCAGTTCCCGCCTTGCCGCTTGGAACCCTTCGCTGCGCTCTTCCCTTGATCGAGATCTTGAACAGGCTCTTAATCCCAGCGGTCGTCCCGTACCTGTATTTCATTACCCTCTAGCCGCACCGGGAAAGTGGCGGTGGGCTCATAGGCGGGGGCGGTCAATGCCTCGCCGGTCTTGATGCAGAAGCGCGCGCCGTGGCGGGGGCAAACGATGGCATCGCAGTCAATCTTGCCGCCGGTCAACAGACCTCCGTCGTGGGTACATACGTCCTCAATGGCGTAATATTCACCGTCGATATTGAAGGTGGCGATCAGCACGCCGTCAACATCGACAACTTTGTATTCTCCGGGGGCAATGTCGCCTGCTTTGGCGACGGTGATCCAATCAGACATTCTGTTTCTCAAGAGTCGTTTAAATATTGCCGGATCGGTAACGCGCAGCCTGACTTGCGAATAAACAGGCCTATACCGCAATAACCTCGATGTCCGGTTCGATGGTGCGTATTACGCTTTCAATGGCCATGAGCGTGCCGGAAAGCGAGCTGGGGCAGGTGCCGCATGCTCCCTGATAGCGGATGACGAGTTTGTCCCCTGAAAACTCCAGCACTTCGAGTCCGCCGCCATCGCTCAGTAAGGCGGGGCGGATCCGTTCATCCAGCAGCTCGGTGATACGTGCGAGGCGGTCTTCATCTTCCGGGGCGACCAGCGTCTTATGCGTTGTTGCATCGCCGGTATCCCTTGCAATCGGTGTTGCTGCTTCGGCGGACCGGATGGGCGGCGCCAGCTCCAGCAGTAACTTGTCCCAGTAGGCCTCGCCATCCTGCGTTACGGTCAGCCAGCGATCCACGTAAAACACATTGGTGACATGGGGTATGGCAAACAGTGCGCTGGCCAGTGGATCGTTTGCGGCCTGCCCGGCATTTTCGAACGAGCGCGCGACACCCAGGGTGACAGGCTCCTTGAGGACGAAGCGCATCGCGTTCGGGTTCGGGGTCTTTTCTATATCGGCTATTTTTGGCATGGTATCAAAACTCTTTTTCCGTCGATGCGGTCTCTTGCGCGGCAAACGCCGAGTGCAAGGTATGCCAAGGCAAAACAGCGCATTTTACCCGGGAGGGCAGCTCGCTTACGCCGGCTAATACCGTCAGGCGGCCCAGGTGGTGGGGCTGGGTTTTGGTGTCGAGCTTGCCCGTCACCATGTCGCGGAACTCCTGGATCAGTGTTTCGGCCTCCGCGACGGTTTTGCCTTTTACCTGGCCAGTCATCATCGAGGCCGAGGCCTTGCAGATGGCGCAACTGTGCCCTTCGAAACTTATCCCCTGAATCTGTTCCCCTTCGAGGTGCAGGTGCAGTGTGATGTGATCGCCGCACACAGGGTTGTGGCCTTCCGCATGGCGGTTGGCTTGCGCGATTACACCGAAATTGCGTGGCTTTTTATTGTGTTCCAGAATCATTTCCTGGTAGAGCTCGCGCGGATCCATCAGGCAAACACCTTTTGTACGGTATGTATTCCCTCCACCAGCGCATCCACTTCCTCGAACGTGTTGTAGAAAGCAAATGACGCGCGTGCCGTGGCGGCTACGCCAAAGCGCTGCATTACAGGCTGCGCGCAATGATGCCCGGCGCGGACGGCGATGCCCTGGTGATCGAGTATTGTGCCGATGTCGTGGGGGTGGATGTCATCCAGCGTGAATGACAGCACCGCGGCTTTGTGCCGCGCCGTGCCGATAATCCGCAGGCCTTTGATGTCTCGTACCGCGTCGGTGGCATAGCTCAATAGAGCATGTTCGTGTGCGGCGATCCGCTCCAGACCGATGCCGGTAATATAGTCGATAGCACTGCCCAGTCCTATGCCCGCGGCAATCGAGGGTGTTCCCGCCTCGAACTTGTACGGTATCTCGTTATAGGTGGTGCGCTCGAAGGTGACATTCAAGATCATGTCGCCGCCGCCCTGGTAGGGTTGCATCTTTTCCAGGAGCGCGGCCTTACCGTAGAGGATGCCAACGCCGGTCGGCCCGCACAGCTTGTGGCCGGAAAAGACATAAAAATCGCAATCAAGCTCCTGGACGTTGACGGGGATGTGCGGTGCGGCTTGCGCCCCATCGAGCAATATCGGCACGCCGTGCTGGCGCGCGGTGGCGATCATCTCGCGCACCGGATTGATGGTGCCCAGCGCATTGGAGACATGCGTGATGGCGACAAGCTTGGTGCGCGCGTTGAATAATTTTTCATACTCGTCGAGCAGCAACTCGCCCGTGTCGTCCATGGGTATGATGCGCAGCGCAATCTTTTTCTCGTCGCGCAACATTTGCCAGGGAACGATGTTGGCATGATGCTCCATTGCAGAGAGGATGATCTCGTCACCCTCTTTGAGAAACGCACGGCCATAGCCGTGCATTACCAGGTTAATGCCCTCCGTGGTACCGCGCACGAAGATGATCTCGCGCGCATCCGCGGCCCCGAGAAAATTCATCGCCTTATGGCGGGCGTTTTCGTATTCCGTGGTGGCGAGCTGGCTCAAGGTATGCACGCCACGGTGCACATTGGCATGCTCGTGCGTCTGATAATGTACCAGCCGGTCAATCACCGGCTGCGGCATCTGGCTGCTCGCGGCGTTATCCAGATAGACCAGCGGTTTGCCATGGATGCTGCGCTGCAAGATGGGAAAATCCGCGCGCACACGGTCAACATCAAGGCCGCCTGGCAAGGTTTTTCCACTTTTGTGAAGAGCGTTACTCATGTGTGTTCCAGGATCTGTTCCGAAAGTGTTTTGCTAAGCTGCTTTATGAGTGATGTGACGGGGATCCTGTCCACAATCTCTTCGGCAAAGCCGTATATCAACAGGTTGCGTGCAGTGAGCGCGTCCAGCCCGCGGCTGTTCAAGTAAAACATTTCTTCTGTCTCAAGCTGACTGACGGTCGCGCCGTGCGCACACTTTACGTCATCGGCGAAAATCTCAAGCTGAGGCTTGGTATCTATGCGCGCTTTGTTGGACAGCAGCAGGTTACGGCTTTGCTGCGCAGCATTGGTATGTTGCGCGTCTTTGCGCACGAAAATCTTGCCGTTGAACACTGCGTGCGCACCACCATCCGCGATGCATTTGTGAAGCTGCGTGCTCTGCCCGTTGGGCTTTGTATGATCCATGACGGTATGCGTATCCGCTATTTGCCGCCCGGAAATCAACGCCAAGCCATTGAGCGTGCATTGTGCGGCCTCGCCGTTTTGCTTGATGCGCAAGTCATGGCGGGATATACGCGCGCCAAAAGCGATGTTGTGCGCCGTATAGTTGCTGCCGCGCGCCAAGGCCACTGCGCCATAGGCCATGTGGAAGGCGGAGAGAGACTCCCGCTGCAAGCGAGTGTGTTCGACGGCGGCATTTTCGCCAAGCGTGATCTCGCTCACGGCGCTGGTAAAATAAACGCCCTGGTTCAGGCATACATAATCTTCAATCAGCGCGCAGGTGCTGCCGGCATCGGCAATGATCAGGCAGCGCGGATAGTTGGCCTGCGGCATGTCCGCGCCGGTGGCAATAAACAGCAAGTGAATGGGCGCGGGGCACGCCGTGTCTTTTGTGATCAGCACCAGCGCGCCATCGCGGATGTGGCTGGTATTGAGCGCGGCGAATGCCTCGTTGTGGAAATCCACTTGTTGCGCCAGGTGTGTGCGAATAACGGCGTCGTGCAAAGGCAAGCCTGCTGCCAGATTACTTATCACTACGCCTTGCGGCAGACCGGCGCAGGCCGAAAGATGGGGCGCGTAAATACCGTTGACGAATACCAGGCGGCTTTTTTCCGATTCGGGAAGGACGAATGGCTCGATGTCCGCCAACGATACTTCAAGCGATATATCAGCGGCACTCGCAAAGGCCGTCTTGCGCAGCAGGCCAAAATCCGTAAAGCGCCACTCTTCATCCTGTGTCGTGGGATAGGGCTGTGAATTTACGCAGGCCGCCGCTTCGGCGCGCAGTGCATTCAGCCACTCCGGCCCGGGACCGGCCAATGAGTGGACGTCCGGCGCCAGGCTGGCAAGATACGCGTCCCGCACGTCTGGCGCTTTCATCACTGCGCTCATACAGATGCCGCCTTCTGATGTTCATCATCAAGCCAGTCATAACCGCGCGTCTCCAGCTCCAGCGCCAGCTCTTTGCCGCCGGTCTTGATGATGCGTCCGCGCCGCATTACATGCACAAAGTCGGGGGTGATGTAATTGAGCAGGCGCTGGTAGTGCGTCACCATGATCACGGCGTTGTCCGGTGTCATCAGTTTGTTCACACCGCTGGCGACGATACGTAGCGCGTCGATATCCAGCCCGGAATCGGTTTCATCGAGGATCGCAAGCCTGGGGTCCAATACCGCCATTTGCAAAATCTCATTGCGCTTCTTCTCGCCGCCGGAAAAACCTTCGTTCACGCTGCGGTCGAGAAAACTTGGATCCATCTCAACGATCTTGCACTTCTCTTGTATGAAGTCATTGAATTCGAGCGGGTCGAGTTCTTCGCCGCCGCGATGCGCCTGCTGGGTGTTGTAGGTCAGCCGCAAGAAGGCGCTATTGCTCACGCCGGGTATCTCTATGGGATATTGGAATGCCAGAAACACGCCGTTACGCGCCCGCTCTTCCGGTGGTAGCTCAAGCAGATTTTGCCCCTCGAACAGCACTTCACCGCCCGTCACGGTATAACCGGGGTGGCCGGCCAGCACCTTGGAAAACGTGCTCTTGCCCGAACCATTTGGCCCCATGATGGCATGTACTTCGCCGCTGCGCACCGTGAGATTGATGCCTTTGAGGATCTCTATACCTGCTACGGAGGCCGACAGGTTGCGCACTTCCAGAATCACTTTGCTATTGCTGCTAATCACCCGACACTTCCTTCCAGTTTAAGGCCGAGCAGTTTGGTGGCTTCCACGGCGAACTCCATCGGCAGGTGGTTGAACACCTCTTTGCAAAAGCCGTTGATGATCATGGACACCGCTTCTTCTCCGCCTATGCCACGGCTTGCGAAATAAAACATCTGATCCTCGCCAATGCGCGAGGTGGATGCCTCATGCTCAACCTTGGCGGTGCTGTTCATCACCTCGATGTAGGGGAACGTATGGGCGCCGCACGCCGAGCCGATCAGCATCGAGTCGCACTGCGAATAATTGCGTGCGCCATCGGCCTTGGCGCTGATCTTGACCAGCCCGCGGTAGCTGTTGTTCGATTGGCCTGCGGAGATGCCCTTGCTGACGATACGGCTGCGCGTGTTTTTGCCGATGTGGATCATCTTGGTGCCGGTGTCGGCCTGTTGATGGTGATTGGTCAGCGCCACGGAATAAAACTCGCCGATGGAGTTGTCGCCCAGCAGCACGCAGCTGGGATATTTCCAGGTGATCGCCGAGCCGGTTTCCACCTGCGTCCACGAAATCTTGGAATTGACGCCTTTGCACAGGCCACGCTTGGTAACAAAGTTGTAAATACCGCCCACGCCGTTCTCATCGCCGGCGTACCAGTTCTGCACCGTGGAATACTTGATTTCCGCATTGTCGAGCACGACAAGTTCTACTACCGCGGCATGCAATTGATTGGTATCGAAGCGCGGCGCGGTGCAGCCTTCCAGATAGCTGACGTGGCTGCCTTCCTCGGCGATAATCAAGGTGCGCTCAAATTGCCCGGATTCCGCGTTGTTGATGCGGAAATAGGTGCTCAAATCCATCGGGCATCGGGTATTTTTCGGGATGTAACAGAATGATCCGTCGGTGAATACGGCGGAATTTAGCGCCGCAAAAAAATTGTCCGCGCTTGGCACCACGCTGCCAAGGTACTGTTTGACCAGCTCAGGATGATGCTGCACCGCTTCGGAAAACGAGCAGAAAATGATGCCCACTTCCGCCAGTTTTTCCTTATACGTGGTTGTTACTGATACGCTATCGAAAATCACATCCACCGCGACATTCGCCAGCATTTTCCGTTCGTGCATCGGCACGCCGAGTTTCTCGAAGGTGCGCAACAGTTCGGGGTCGACCTCGTCCATGCTCGCCAGCTTCTTTTTGGGCTTGGGTGCGGAGTAATAGATGATGTCCTGATAATCAATTTTGGCGTGCGAGACATTCGCCCAGACGGGTTCGGTCATCGTCAGCCAGTGGCGATAGGCGTTGAGGCGGAACTCCAGCAGCCAGTCCGGTTCATTTTTCTTTTTTGAGATCAGCCGGATAACGTCCTCGCTCAACCCTTTTGGGATGGCGTCGGACTCGATGTCCGTGACAAAACCGTATTCGTAAGGCCGGTTGATTAACGCCTCTAGCGTTGTGCTCATGATTCTCTCCTGATTCGCAGATTGTAGCCGGTGTAGCATACAACCTGCCGGACTACCGCCAGGCGCAAATTCCCGTTAATCCCGAGTGATGGATGAGTTGGCTGCGAGCAGCATGGGTGCCATCGATTGGCCATGGGTGCAACACACCGATTTTGCGAATGATTGGAAATGCTCTATATTACAACAAGATCTGCTTGATTTTAGTGGCAAAGGCAAAAAAGTGGTTTACCTACCTGCCCAAGCAGTCAGCTATTATGCTAATAAAGCTGACTAATTTAGTCAAGTATTATTGGGGCATGCATACGGTTGAGTAACCTAAAATTATATCATTTAGCCTGTTTGATGAGTAAGAGTGAGTGATGAGAATGCGATTTTTGCTTGTTGCGCTGATGGTGGGATGCACACTGCTGCCCCTGGACGGCTGCGGCTTCAGGTTACGCGGCAGCGCGGGTGTCGGCGTATCCTTGCCGGTGACGTATGTGCAGGGCGCAAATGCGAGCGTGGTACTGCTGTCCGAGCTGCGCCGCGCGCTGGACGGTGCCGGAGTGAAAGTCACCGAGGACCGGGAGCAGGCGCAAGCGATCCTGACAGTATTCAATGAAGACAAGAGCCGCCGTGTCCTGTCGGTGGGGACCGCCGGCACGGCAAGCGAGTTTGAGTTGCACTACGCGGTAACCTACGATGTCAATGATCAGGAGGGCAAGCCACTGCAGCCCACGCAAATCGTGAGCCTGGAGCGCGCCGTCTCCTTCAGTCAGGCCGATGTGCTGGCCAAGGGCGCGGAGGAAGATTTGCTTTACCGTGACATGCGCCGCGACGTGATACAGGGCATATTGCGGCGCCTGAGCGCGATAGGTAAAGCGGCGGAGAAGTAGGGCCGGTATAAAATGAAACTGAAGCTCGACCAGATAAAATCCCATCTCGCCAAAGGCCTGATGCCTGTCTACCTGGTCAGCGGTGATGAGCCGCTGCAGGTGGGCGAGGCGTGCGACGCGATTCGCGCCCGCGCCCGCGAGCTGGGTTATGGCGGGCGCGAGGTGATGTATGTGGAAACGGGCTTTGACTGGGGCATTCTGCGCGCCGCGGCCAACAGCTTGTCGCTGTTCAGTGAGCGGCGCATTATTGAACTGCGCATGCCCGGCGGCAAACCGGGGGATGCAGGTAGCAAGGCATTGATCGAATACGCGGAACGTCCCGCCGATGATGCTGTGTTGCTGGTGACCACTGGCAAGCTCGACAAGGCGGTGTTGGCCAGCAAATGGTGCAGTGCGCTGGACAGGAGCGGCGTTGTCATCCAGGTGTGGCCGGTGGAGGGGCGGCAACTGCCCGGCTGGATCGCCCAGCGCATGCGCGGCAAGGGTATGGAGCCCAGCGCTGATGCCGTGGCGGCGTTGGCGGAACGGGTGGAAGGTAATCTGCTGGCCGCCGCGCAGGAGATCGAAAAGCTGTTTCTGTTGCACGGCGCAGGGCGCATCGACGACGCTGCCGTGACCGGCGCGGTGGTCGATAGCGCGCGTTTTGATGTCTATGATCTGGTGGACGCGGCGCTGGCCGGAGACGCAACACGCGCCACGCGCATCCTCGCCGGTCTGCGTAGCGAGGGCGTCGATCCAGTGCTGGTGCTGTGGGCGCTGGTGCGCGAGATTCGCGGACTGGCAGGCATGGCGTATGAGGTGCAAGCAGGCGCCTCCATGGATCAGGCGATGGCGGCGCACAAGGTGTGGGATGCGCGCAAGCCATTGATCAGGCAAGGCCTGCAGCGCCACAAGGTGACGCGGTGGCAAGCATTGCTGCGTACCGCCTCGCGCATCGACCGCGTCATCAAGGGTGCGGCGGCGGGCAATGCGTGGGATGAGCTGTTAGAATTGACGTTATCAATGGCCGGTGTGCGGTTTTGCAAGGCGCAGGCGGTATGACCGTAGCAAATACGAGGTGAAACATGGCGGACATCAAAGAATACATGCAGGGCGTAGGTCGGCGCGCCAAGGCGGCGGCACGCGCGCTGGGGCGGGCGGATACCGGCGCAAAGAACGCCGCGTTGCAGGCTATGGCCGACGCGTTGCAGGAAAGCGCTGCATCTCTGGTTGCAGCTAACGCCAAGGATTTGCAGGCCGGTAAGGAAAACGGCCTGGATGCCGCGATGCTCGACCGGCTGACACTCAACGAACAACGCATCGCCCTGATGGCCGAGGGATTGCGCCAGATCGCCGCGCTGGCGGACCCCGTCGGTGAGATCACCGGCCTTAAGTACCAGCCTTCCGGCATCCAGGTGGGGCATATGCGCGTGCCACTGGGCGTGATTGGCATCATCTATGAGTCGCGCCCCAACGTCACAGCTGATTCCGCCGGGTTGTGCCTGAAGTCCGGCAACGCCGCCATTTTGCGCGGCGGCTCGGAGGCCATCTACTCCAACAAGGCCATCGCCGCCTGCATTCAGGCTGGCTTGAGCCGTGCCGGGTTGCCCGCCGACGCCGTGCAGGTGATCGATACCACTGACCGCGCCGCCGTGGGTGAGCTGATCCGCATGAAGGAATACGTGGACGTGATTGTGCCGCGCGGCGGCAAGGGCCTGATCGAGCGCATCTCCGCTGAGGCAAAGGTGCCGGTGATCAAGCATCTGGATGGCATCTGCCACGTCTATATCGACGACAAGGCGGATTACGGCAAGGCCGTCAAAGTCGCCTACAACTCCAAGACCCAGCGCTACGGCACCTGCAATACCATGGAGACGCTGCTGGTGGCCGAAGGTGTTGCCGCGCATATCCTGCCGGAGTTGGGTCGCATGTATCAGGAGGCGGGTGTCGAACTGCGCGGCTGCGCGCGCACCCGCGACATTCTGCCGGACAACAAGGTTGCCACGGAAGAAGACTGGAAAACCGAATACCTTGCGCCGATTCTGTCGATCCGCATCGTGGCGGGCCTGGACGAGGCAATAGACCATATTCAGACCTACAGCTCCGCCCACACCGATTCCATTGTCACCGAGGATTTCACGCGCGCGCGGCGCTTTCTGCGTGAAGTCGATTCCGGTTCGGTGATGGTGAACGCCTCCACCCGACTGGCCGACGGCTTCGAGTACGGACTGGGTGCCGAGATCGGCATCAGCAACGACAAGCTGCACGTGCGTGGCCCGGTAGGGCTGGAAGGCTTGACCAGCCAGAAATTCGTTGTGCTGGGGGATGGGCATGTCAGAAAGTAGGAGGCGGGCGGGCGTCACCCTTCATTCACTGATTCCCGGCCTCTCGCCCCCGACCCCTGCATGATCGGCATCTTCGGCGGCACCTTCGACCCCATCCACATCGGCCATTTGCGCCCTGTGCTGGAGGTGCTGGAAGACTTGGCGCTGGACGAAATCCGGCTCATCCCCTGCCACGTCCCACCCCACCGCACCGCACCAGTAGCCAACCCCGTGCAGCGCCTGGCCATGCTGGAAGCAGCGATCCAGGGCGTGCCGGGATTGAAGGTCGACGACCGCGAACTGCGCCGCGACGGGCCGTCCTACACCGTGGATACACTCATCTCGCTACGCGCAGAACTCGGAGATCATAGGCCGCTTTGCCTGCTGCTGGGCATGGATTCCTTTCGGGGTCTGGACACCTGGCGCCGCTGGCGCGAACTCATCACCTTGGCGCACATCATCGTCATGCACCGCCCCGGTTCGCAGCCACCCGCACAGGGCGAAGTCGCCGCACTGCTTGCGGAGCACATTACGGATAATACCGCCCTATTGCGCGCATGCCCGGCGGGACATATCCTGCTTAAGGAAGTCACGCAACTGGACATCTCCGCCACCCGTATCCGCGCCCTGATAAAAGAAGGCAAAAGCGCGCGCTACCTGGTGCCGGATGGGGTGTGGGCAATGATTGCGAGCGAAGGGTTCTATCATGGCGCGCGGATGTCGAGGGATTGACGGGAAGCGGTGACTAGGTGTTTCTGGGCGAATGAAGTAGGCCTCCGAAGAAAAATGGTAGCGCCCCCTTTTCTTCTTTTCTAGAAGCTTTATTCGAACTAAGGATTGTACAAAGTTCCGATAACGGCAGGCTGGAAAACGGCGCATGCCTTGGGGAGAAAAACATCGGAAAGCCGTGCGCGGGAGAACCGCATGCATGGTTTGATGAGGGAGGGGAGGCAGAGCCTGCTCTCTACCCTACCCTTTTCCCCTTAGCAACCGTACGAAAAGCACAAGATTGAATGGAAAAAGACTTTGGGACTCGTCAAAAGCCAATGGATGGAATCGCAGGAGAGGGGCTGGGATGCCCCGGATTTATATGTTTGCGCAGATTGCGTTGATGACCATTTTCTTAAATCAGTCATTTCGAGTAACAGTCAGTCCAATACCTGTGACTACTGTGGGCGTTCTTCGACAGCGCCCATCGCGGCGCCTATGGAGGACATCCTAGCGCCAATTGCAGATAGTGTTTACTACTACTTTAACGACCCCACGGCTGCGGGGGTGCCTTGGGATGATGGCTCGCCAGTAATCGAACCAACGTATACAGTGGATGTGCTAATGTCATTGAGTTTGGACTGTGACGAGAAGCTATTCGATGACATCGTTGAGGCATTTCATAACGATGCATGGGTTCCTGCGGCGGGTGGGCATTGGGCTAGCTCCCATCTTCATGATGTGCTCATTAGCTCCTGGGACGGCTTCGTGCGGTCGGTAAAATATGACACTCGCTTCTTCTTCGACAAGGCGCGCTTACCGGAATTTTCTGGGCCAGAAGAGTATGAGCCAAGGGCTATGCTTCCAGCCATTGAGAGCCTCGTGCACTCGCTGAGCCTTGTAACTATCGTGCCAGAGGGGTCTAGTTTTTTCCGTGTACGGGCAAGGCTCGAAGAGGCCGAGTGGGAAGCGAATGCTGCGACAATGGGAGCTCCACCATCTCAAAAAGCTCGTGCTGGTCGTATGAATCCCGCTGGAATTAGCTACCTATATCTCGCACTCGATGCGTCCACAGCCTTTGCAGAAGTTGTGAATGCACCACCAGTAAAAGGGGTGCTGGCAGAATTTCGTGCAACACGCAATTTAGTGGTTCTAAACCTCACAAGGTTACCTGAGCTGCCATCTGTGTTTGACAGCGCCCGCCGCAGGATTCACGAAGGCCTATTGTTCCTCGAACGTTTTGTGCTGGAGATTTCACAACCGGTTCGGAAGGATGGTCGGGAACATATCGAATACGTGCCTTCCCAAGTGGTGTCTGAATATTTCGCCTTGATATTCACGCACAGTGAGCAAGGAAATGCTCTGGATGGAATCGTGTATCCCAGTGCGGTAAAGCCGGGCGGACAAAACCTTGTGCTATTTCCAACGGAACGGAAAGGGGAACGAAAATTCAATGCAGTAAATTATGTTGACGCCACTGAGTACGATTTTCCCAATTGGCAGGTATTGAGCAAAGAAATTGGCAGAGGGTAACAACATGACAGATAGTCAGCGTAGAGCATAGCCTGAAAGATTATTCATGCGCGAACAGGCTGAACCCGTCATCACATCAGGCTACTTGCTTCTCCAGATACATCAAGCATGCACCGGCGCATGCGGCACAAGCAATGGCCTGCCAGATTGCATAGGGGTCGATAAGGAAAACGGAAAGTCTTCCGCGTGCAGTTAAGGCGTCTCGTCTTTTTTGGCTTGGCTCGCACGGGTAGATTCAGGTCGACAGCTACAATCGGTACCACAAGAACGCGGGGGTTTTCGGGTAAAGAGTTAGTAGGCGAGTAAAGCAGCCACGCCGATCAGTACAACCAGGACGGCTCTTTCCGTGTAAACGGCAAGCCCAGCAAGCGCTGCCGAACCCATCACTATGCCCATGATCGGCACAGCGCAACATGCGATGCAGAGAATGCCTGCCCATGATGCGATGCGTTTCGAGCGAGAGCGATTGCTATCAGGAATGTGTGGCATAACGCGACTCCATCAGATGAAAGGGATGGACATCGTAAAGTGTGGAGTATGCTCCACGGTCAAGAGCTATCGCTCAATTCGTTATGGAGCCGTATTTTGAAATACAATTTTTTCGCCGTTTTTCCTTAACGAAACGGCTCTCTTACGGTGAAAGCTGGTAATCAGGAAAATACATGGATATTCACGCAGCCCTTACCGAAGCCGAGATAAAAGCTTGTTTCTCGGCATTTCATGAGCTGAGGCCACATCTCTTGGAGCAAGACTTCGTGGCACAGGTTCAGCGCCAAATGAAGAATCATGGTTATGTTCTCGTCTATATCGCCTCGCAAGGTCAGGTGGTCGCAGCAGCGGGTTATCGCGTCGCTGAATTCTTGGCGTGGGGGCGAGCATTCTATGTGGATGACCTCATTACTGTGGGCGCATCCCGCAAGCTTGGTTATGGCGGAAAGCTGCTCGATTGGCTCATGGAGAAGGCAAAGGAGCTGTCTTGTGACCAATTCCATCTTGACTCTGGTGTGCACAGGCATGACGCCCACCGCCTGTATCTAAGGCGGAAGATGAAAATTAGCGCCCACCATTTTTCCAGGGAACTTGGTTAGCCGGGATCAGATCGTTGCCTTGAAATGCTTCTTGACAGGGCGTATCTTGTAGAATACATGCTGAGCATGATCGCAATCCGCCAGCCCGAGATCTTTTCCAAATGGTTTCCTAACTTGTGTGATCGGCAAGCGCGAGCACGGTTCAAACTCGCATCGACCGCTTACAGTTGGGCAACCCCGGCGATGTGAAACCGGTCGGTGAGGGTGTCTCAGAATTGCGGATTGATTGCGGGCCGGGTTACAGAGTGTATTTTGTGCGGCGTGGCGCCGTGTTGATCGTGTTACTGGCCGGAGGCGACAAGCGCACGCAAGAGCGTGACATAAAAACCGCCTTGGAACTGGCGCGCAATCTGTAGGAGGTTATTATTATGGCGAAGACCAAGACCCGCCCCTATGATCCGGCGGAATATCTGAAAACCGATGAAGATATGGCAGCTTATCTGGAGGCCGCCCTGGAAGATGGCGATCCCGTGCTGATCACGCATACGCTTGGAGTGATCGCGCGGGCCAAAGGAATGGCGCAACTTGCCCGTGATACGGGTCTCGGGCGCGAGAGCCTGTATAAGGCGCTTTCCGCTGAAGGGAACCCAGAGTTTGCTACGGTGCTAAAGGTAGTGCGGGCGTTGGGAATAAAGCTCCATGCCAAAGCAGCCTAGGGAACCTCTGATTTATTCAGAGGTTCCCTAATATCATCACGCTGCCCGGCTCGCAAAATGCCGCACATAGCGCGCATCCAGCCTATCCCTGTCGAGCAGGATCAGCATGTCCGCTACGTTAAAGTGTGGATCCCACGCGGGCTCACCGCAGATCACCGCGCCGAGGCGCATGTAGGCCTTGAGCAGGGGCGGGGTGCTGGGCGGGGTGATTGTGTCGTGCGCAAACAGGTCCAGGCCGGGTACGATTAGCCTGGGCGTGACGCGGCACGCATCGGGGCTGAGGTGATTGTCGCGCAGGTGGCGGTAAGTCGCCGCGACCTTCTTCACGCCCATGCTCATGGGGATGCTGGCGCAGCCCATCATGTAATCGAAATTGTTGATGGCCATGTAACGTGTGAGTCCCGCCCACAGCAGCCCGATGGTGCTGCCATTGCGGTAATTGGGGTGGACGCAGGTGCGGCCCACCTCCATGATGCGCGCGGGCATGGCGAGGATGTTGCTCAGATCAAACTCGGTTTGCGAATAAAAACCACCGGCTTCGATGGCCTGAGTGCCGGTGAGGATGCGGTAGCAGCCTACCACCTGATCGTTATTGAGATCCCGCACCAGCAAGTGCTGGCAGTAGGGATCAAAGCGGTCGCTTTCCATGCCGGGCTGTTTGCACGAGATGCGTGCCCCCATTTCCTCGACAAACACCTGATAGCGCAGGCGCTGGGCGGCCTCGATGTCTTTTTTCGAATTTGCCAGGCCGACATGCAGGTGATGCCCCTGGTGTGATTCGATCTCAAAATATTGGTTTTGTATCGCCGCCAAAGCCATGGCCTCTGCTCCTCATTAGTTTTAGACCGCGCCTGCGGCACTCACGTATGTTCTGGCAAAGGATGGCGATTTTTTGTTACGGGCTCGTAACAGAATGATGAATTATTCTTTACAGGAACGGCGTGACACTGGCGCAAATATTTGCGAAGTTACGCATTCACGCGTAATCTAATATGTGGAGTTGGCCAGACAGCCGCGGTACCCGCGAGGGTATGGAGGAAAGTCCGGGCTCCACAGGGCAGGGCGCCAGGTAACGCCTGGGAGGCGCGAGTCTACGGAAAGTGCCACAGAAAATATACCGCCGATGTCTCGCAAGAGGCAGGTAAGGTTGAAATGGTGCGGTAAGAGCGCACCGCGCGGCTGGCAACAGCCGTGGCAGGGAAAACCCCGCCCGGAGCAAGACCAAATAGGGGAGCGATGGTGCGGCCCGCACTGTTCCCGGGTAGGTTGCTTGAGGTGTGCGGTGACGTACATCCCAGATGAATGGCTGTCCACGACAGAACCCGGCTTATAGGCCGACTCCTTTATTTCCATGTCCAGTATGGAGATTTCCTCCCTCTCTTAATGTTTTACTGTAATCATTCGCTCCAACTTTTTGATTTGATTGCCGCTTGTTTCCCTTCTTGTTCCCGCCTCTTTCGGTTTCCCGCGTTGTTGCGCTAAGTCACTGTCCGCAAAGCAGGAATTTATCCATTTCTGTGATGATTTTTTCTTGACAGGGGCGGCTTGTGATACCTATAGTGTCGGCAAGTGGGGCAAAGTGGGAAAAAGTGGGGTATAGATTTTGTTTCGCGGGGTCACTTCACTGAATCTGGATACCAAAGGCCGCATGGCAATGCCGGCCAAGTATCGTGATCGTCTGCAGGATTTGTGCGGCGGTCAACTGGTGATCACCGTGGATCGTGATGACCGCTGCCTGCTGGTATATCCCCTGCCGGAGTGGGAGGAGATCGAGCGCAAGCTGGCGAAATTGCCTAGTCTCAACAAGCAGGCGCGCCGCTTGCAGCGTTTGCTGATCGGTCATGCCACCGAGTGCGAGCTGGACAGCGCGGGCCGTATCCTACTACCTCCCAAGTTGCGTGAGTATGCCGGGCTCGACAAGCAGGTGATGCTGCTTGGTCAGGTCAATAAATTTGAGCTGTGGGATGAGCAAGCCTGGAGCGCCATCTGGTCGGGCGAAGAGGCGGGCGAGGAAGGTCTTTCCATGGAGCTGGAGTCGTTGTCGCTTTAGGGAGTTTGATATGGAATCCGGCGCCACAGTGACTGACACCTATCTTCACCGTCCAGTGCTGCTGGCGGAGGCGGTGGACGCCTTGAATATCACGCCGGCGGGCATCTATGTGGATGCCACTTTCGGGCGCGGCGGCCATGCGCAAGTGATATTGCAGCAGTTGGGTCCGCACGGTGCATTGCTGGGCATCGACAAGGATCCGCAGGCCGTGGCTGCGGCGCGGCAGATGTTTGAGGGTGAGCCAAGGTTTTCGATCGAGCGAGGGACGTTCGCCATGCTTGGGCAGTATGTTCAGGAGCGCGGTTGGATGGGCAAGGTCAACGGCGTGTTGCTTGACCTTGGGGTTTCCTCGCCCCAGTTGGACGACCCCCAGCGTGGTTTCAGCTTCCGGCAGGATGGGCCGCTCGATATGCGCATGGATCCCGCGACGGGTATCAGCGCCGCGCAGTGGCTGGCGGCCGCCCCGGAGCAGGAGATTACATCGGTGCTGTATACCTACGGTGAAGAACGATACGCCCGGCGCATTGTGCGCGCTATCGTGGCTGCCCGGCAGGAAGCGCCTATCACCACCACCGGCCGTCTGGCGGCGATTGTGGCCGCTGCCAATCCGGCCTGGGAGCGAGACAAACACCCCGCTACGCGCACTTTTCAGGCGATACGCATTTTTATCAATCACGAACTTGACGATGTGCAGGCCTGCCTGCCGCAGGTGGTCGAGGCGTTGGCGTCCGGCGGACGGCTGGCGGTGATCAGTTTTCATTCCCTGGAAGACCGCATCGTAAAGCGTTTTATCCGTGAACAGGTGCGCGGCGATGATTTTCCGCCGGGACTGCCGGTGACGCAGGCGCAGTTGCGTCCGCGTTTGCGCGCGGTGGGCAAGGCGATCTATCCGGGCGCGGAGGAGTTGCAGGCCAATCCCCGTGCGCGCAGTGCTGTGTTGCGCGTGGCGGAGAAGGTTTAAGAAGATGATGGCGAGTAATTCAAAAACTTCACAGCCGGCTTTGTTGCATAGCCGTTACTTCAGAGGCGGCCTTCTGGCGGCGGTGGTGCTGGCGTCTGCCCTCGCGGTGGTCTACGCCAAATATGAGAGCCGCAAGTTGTTTGTCGAGTTACAGGCCCTGCAGAAGGTCCGTGACGATATGGCTGTCGAGTGGGGGCAGTTGCAGTTGGAGCAAAGCACTTGGGCGACGCATGGCAGAATTGAAGGTACGGCGCGTACTACCCTGGGCATGATTCTGCCTCCGCCCGAAGCCGTGGTGATCGTCAAGCCATGACGCACAACACGCCCCATACCCAGCCGGTCAGGCTCCTGGTGGTGCTGGGTGTGCTGGGCGCGATTACCTTGCTGCTGGTCTGGCGTGCGCTGGATCTGCAAATACTGAGCAAGGATTTTTTGCAGGATCAGGGTGATGCGCGCCACCTGAGAGAGGTGGCAACACCCGCGCATCGCGGCATGATTACTGATCGCAATGGCGAGCCCTTGGCGATTAGCACCCCGGTCGATTCGGTGTGGGCAAATCCGCCGGAACTGCTGGCGGCGCGTGCGCAATGGCCGCGCCTGGCGCGACTGCTGAATATTGATGCGAAAGGTCTGGAGCGTCACTTGACCAGCCGCGTGGGGCGTGAATTCGTCTATCTCAAACGCAATGTCAGCCCCGATCTGGCCGAGCAGGTGATGGCGCTGGGCGTGCCGGGCGTATCCCTGCAGCGCGGGTATCGCCGTTATTATCCGGCGGGCGAGGTGGCGGCGCACGTGGTCGGCTTTACCAATGTGGATGATGCCGGCCAGGAAGGACTGGAGCTGGCTTATGACGAATGGCTGCACGGCATACCGGGCAGCAAGCGGGTGATCAAGGATCGCTTGGGCCGGGTTGTGGAAAATGTCGAAAGAGTCAGCGAGCCGCTGCCGGGCAAGGATGTGGCCTTGAGCATAGACCGGCGTCTTCAATATCTCGCCTACCGTGAATTGAAGGCGGCAATCCAGAGCAGTCATGCGCGCTCGGGCTCGGTGGTGATGCTTGATGTGAATACCGGCGAGGTGCTGGCGCTGGTTAATCAACCTTCGTTTAATCCGAATAATCGCGCCAATCTGCGCGGGGATGATTTCCGCAACCGTGGTGTAACGGATGTCTTCGAGCCGGGCTCGACGATCAAGCCATTTACCGTTGCCGCAGCGCTGGAAACCGGAAAATTCCGCCCCGCCACCATGATTGATACCGGCTCCGGTTTGTTCAAGGTGGGTAATCATATGGTGCGTGATGTGCATAACTATGGCGTCATCGACGTATCTACCGTTATCCAAAAGTCAAGCAACGTCGGCGCCACCAAAATGGCCCTGGCGATGGAGCCGAAGCAGCTATGGTCGATGTTTTCGCGGGTCGGATTTGGTGCCGCCAGCGGGGGGCGTTTCCCTGGGGAGATGACCGGCGCGCTGTCCGGCTATAAAGGCTGGGGTGAGGTCGAGCGCGCAACGCTTTCCTATGGTTATGGACTGTCGGTGACGCCGTTGCAACTTGCCCGTGCCTATATGGTGCTGGCGGATGGCGGGCAATCCAAGCCGGTCTCCTTCGCGCGCCTCACCGAGCCGCCTCAAAGCGAACAGGTGATGCGCCCTGAAATCGCCGGGCAGGTGTTGAAAATGATGGAGGCGGTGGTGAATGCCGGCGGCACCGGTTTGTCGGCGGGCGTGCCGGGTTACCGGGTGGCGGGCAAAACCGGCACGGTGCACAAGTCCCAGGCGGGCGGGTATGCGGCTAACCGCTACCTTGCTCTTTTCGCTGGTATGGCGCCCGTCAGCAAGCCGCGTCTGGTCATGGTGGTGATGATTAACGAGCCGAGCAGTGGCGAATATTACGGCGGGCTGGTGGCGGCTCCGGTGTTTGGACGGATCATGGCAGGTGCGCTACGCCTCCTCGATGTGGCGCCGGACGATGTGCAATCGCTGAGAACACAATTAGTGCAGGGGGATGGGGTTAACAAAAATGCTGCAGGTGTTGCGGCGCAGACGATGCCAGTGCAGCCCGCGGTTCATCAAGCCCATGTGTCGAATCCGCAGCCCAAACATAGAGAGAGGGTATTGTGATGGTGTCGCGTAGTTGCAGATTGGGTATGTTGCTGGAAGGATACGTGCACGTTGATGCCGCCAGTGACCGGGAGATTCAGGGCTTGTCGATGGACAGCCGCAAGACTCGGCCTGGCGATCTGTTTCTGGCCTGCACGGGGCAATCTCAGCGCGGCCACGATTTTATCGCCGCTGCGATTCAGGCGGGGGCGGTTGCTGTTGCGTATGAGGCTGATGGAGAAGCTGCCGCACCGAAGTTGTCTGAGAGTATTCCTGTGTTCGGCGTTGCGGATCTGAGCCGGCGCGCCGGGATTATCGCCGAACGGTTTTACGGCAATCCCACACGCAAACTGTTTGTGGCGGGGGTGACGGGTACCAACGGCAAGACTTCGTGTAGCCAGTTTCTCGCTCAGGCGCTCAACGAAAACGCGCCCTGCGGTGTGATTGGCACGATAGGTAATGGCTTGTTCGGGCGGCTGGAGGCTGGCGCTCATACTACGCCTGACGCAATTACCTTGCACGCTCTGCTGGCTGACATGCTGGAGAAGGACGCTGAGAGCGTTGTGATGGAGGTGTCGTCACACGGGCTGGAGCAGGGACGGGTCAACGGTGTTGAGTTCGACCTGGCAATTTTCACCAATCTCAGTCGCGATCATCTCGACTATCACGGTGATATGGCCTCTTATGCGCGCGCCAAGCGGCGCTTGTTTGAAATGCCGGGGCTGCGCTATGCGGTGATCAATGCTGATGATCCCTTTGGTGTCGAGCTGCTGCAATCCATGCCTTCGAGCGTGGAAACGATCAGTTATTCTCTTGCCGGACATGCTAAGGGTAGTGAAGGCGGCATTCCGTCCCGTCATGTTGCCGCCAAAGTGAACAGGGTGCAGGGCACAGTGCTGCATCAATATATCAATGGACTGGAAATGCACGTTGTCACCCCGTGGGGAGAAGGGCGCTTCCCCAGCTGGCTGCTGGGCCGTTTCAATGCCAGTAATCTGCTGGCGGTTCTGACGGCGCTTGTGCTGTCGGGCATAGATTTTCTCGATGCCCTCCATAAAGTCAGCCGGATACGTCCGGTGCCGGGGCGTATGGAATGCTTCGGCGGAAAGGACGGGAAGCCGCTGGTGGTAGTCGATTACGCCCATTCTCCGGATGCGCTGCGGCAGGTTTTGCAGGCTTTGCGCGAACACTGCCGGGGCGCGCTATGGGTAGTGTTCGGCTGTGGCGGCAACCGTGACCGCGGCAAGCGCCCGCTGATGGGCGAGGTGGCACAGCGCTACGCCGATCATGTGGTGCTCACCGATGACAACCCCCGCCATGAGGATGCGGACGAAATTATCGCGGAGATCGCGGCGGGTCTGCATGAGTCCGGCCACGTGCATGTGCAGCGTGACCGGGCTCGGGCAATTGCCCATGTTTTGAAACAGGCAAAAGAGAATGACGTGGTGCTGGTGGCCGGCAAGGGCCACGAGGATTATCAAATCATAGGTGACGAAAAGCGGCCGTTCAGCGACAGCGCCCAGGTACGCACCTTGCTCGGAGAAGTTACAGGATGATGATGTTGTCCGAAGCAGCCAAGGCGCTGGGGGCCGAGCTGCATGGCGAAGATGTGGCGTTCGCGGCGGTGAACACCGATACCCGCACATTGCAACAAGGGGATCTATTCGTTGCGCTGTGCGGCGAGAATTTTGATGGCCACGCCTTTGTGGCGGAGGCCGCCGCCCGCGGTGCGGTGGCGGCGCTGATCAGCGCACCTGTTGATGCCGCTTTGCCTACCCTGCGCGTGGCGGATACCCGTTTGGCGTTAGGCCAGTTGGGTGCGGCATGGCGCGCGCGCTTTGCCATCCCTCTGGTTGCAGTCACCGGCAGCAACGGCAAGACCACCACCAAGGAGATGCTCGCCGCGATACTGGCGCAGCGTGGGCCGGTGCTGGCGACCCAGGGTAATTTGAATAATGACATCGGTGTGCCACTGACGCTGTTGCGTCTGCGCGGTGAGCACCGTTGCGCGGTGATCGAAATGGGCGCCAATCATCCTGGCGAGATCGCCTATCTGAGCAATTTGGCGCGGCCCACCGTGGCGCTGATTACCAACGCTGCCATGGCCCATATCGGAGGCTTTGGCAGCCTGGATGAAATCGCGCATACCAAGGGTGGAATCTACGAAGGGCTGGATGAAAACGGCATCGGCATAGTGAATGCCGACGATGCCTACGCCGGGTATTGGCGCGCCCTGCTGGGCGCGCGCCGCTGCATGACGTTTGGCATGAATCATTCATCGGATGTTTACGCTATGGCAGAGAGCGTGCGATGTATCGTTGACGATACCGCAATTACAACTTCTTTTCATATGCACACGCCCGCCGGTGATGCCTCTGTGGTGTTGCCTTTGATGGGTGTGCACAACGTGATGAACGCCCTGGCGGCGAGTGCTGCTGCATTGGCGGCAGGCGCAACGCTTGCCGACATTAAGGCGGGACTGGAGGCTATGCGCGCGGTGAAAGGGCGCTTGCAGGTTAAAAAGGGTATCCACGGCACGCGCATCATAGACGACACCTACAATGCCAACCCACCGTCGGTGCAGGCGGCGATTGCCGTGCTGGCTACGGTTGAGGGCGAAAAGGTGCTGGTGCTGGGCGACATGGGCGAGCTGGGTGATGATGCGCCGCTGTTCCATGAGCAAGTCGGCAAGCAAGCGAGACAGGCCGGCATAGGCTGTCTCTATACGACAGGAGAACTTAGTGCGGGTGCGGTGCGGGAGTTTGGCGCGAACGGGCGGCACTGTGCCAGCCATGATGAATTGATTGCTGCGCTGCTGGCGGATCTGGCGGCAGGGACGACAGTGCTGGTGAAAGGGTCACGGTTCATGCGCATGGAGCGTGTAGTTGATGCCTTGGTGGAAAAGGCGTGATTTCGTGAAGGCCAATTAAATGCTGCTTTATTTTTTCAAATATCTGTCCCAGTTTCACACCGGCTTCGGTGTGTTCCAGTACCTGACGCTGCGCGTCGTGCTCGGCGCGCTCACTGCGCTGGCGATTTCGCTGCTGGTGGGGCCTGCGATGATCCGCAAGTTGACGATGTACAAGGTGGGGCAGAGCGTGCGCGACGATGGTCCGCAGACCCATCTGACCAAGGCCGGCACGCCAACCATGGGTGGTGCGCTGATCCTGGTGGCGATTGCGTTGAGCACGCTGCTGTGGGGCGATCTGGGCAACCGCTATGTCTGGCTGGTGCTGATTGTCACCCTGCTGTTTGGCGTGATCGGATGGGTGGATGATTACAAGAAACTGATCCTGCGTAACTCCAAGGGTCTGTCGGCACGTGCCAAATATTTCTGGCAGTCGGTGGTGGGGCTGGGTGCCGCGGTGTTCATCTATCACTACGCGGCAACCCCGGCCGAAATCGATCTGCTGATACCGTTCCTCAAGCATGCCTCCATCGAGCTTGGGGTGGTGTTCATCCTGCTTACCTATTTCGTGATCGTCGGCACCAGCAACGCAGTTAATCTGACCGATGGCCTGGATGGTTTGGCGATCATGCCCACTGTTCTGGTGGCAGGGGCGCTGGCGGTATTTGCTTATGTCGCGGGGCATGCCAAATTTGCACCTTACCTCGGCATCCCCTATGTCGCGGGTGTAGGTGAGGTGGCGGTGTTTTGCGGTGCAATAGTAGGGGCGGGCCTGGGGTTTTTGTGGTTCAACACCTATCCGGCGCAGGTGTTCATGGGCGATATCGGCGCCCTTGCCCTCGGCGCGGCACTTGGCGTGGTAGCGGTGGTGGTGCGTCAGGAGCTCGTGCTGCTCGTCATGGGCGGGGTGTTCGTGATGGAGGCGGTGTCTGTGATGCTGCAAGTGGGGTCATACAAGCTCACTGGGCAACGTATCTTCCGCATGGCGCCGCTGCATCATCATTATGAATTGAAGGGCTGGCCGGAGCCGCGCGTCATCGTGCGCTTCTGGATTATTACTGTGATCCTGGTGCTGGTTGGTTTGAGTTCGTTGAAGATACGATGAGCGTTGATAAGAAACTCAATACTTTGATCGTGGGTCTGGGCAAGACAGGCTTGTCTTGCGCGCGTTTTCTCGCCGCGCGCGGGGTGCCGGTGGCAGTGACCGATAGCCGTGATTTCCCGCCTGGATTAGCTGCCCTGGAGCAGGAGTTTCCGGGCATGGCGGTATTTGTTGGCGGTTTTGATCCAGCCGCCTTTGCCGCCGCGCAGCAATTGGTGGTGAGCCCCGGTGTGTCGCTACGCGAGCCGTTGATTGCTCAGGCCATTGGGCGTGGCGTGCCAGTGCTGGGTGACATTGAATTGTTTGCGCGCCATGCCGCCGCGCCCGTGGTGGCGATTACCGGCTCGAACGGCAAGAGCACTGTGACCACGCTGGTAGGCGAGATGGCTAAGCATGCTGGTCGCAATGTGCGCGTCGGCGGAAATCTCGGTGAACCCGCGCTCGATTTGATTAGTACCGCCGAACCGGATCTGTATGTTCTGGAGCTATCCAGTTTTCAGCTTGAAACCACGTCCTCGCTCAATGCCGCGGCGGCAACGGTGCTCAATATCAGTGTTGATCATATGGATCGTTATCTGGACATGAACGAATACGCCGCCGCCAAGCAGCGCATTTTTCATGGCGACGGCGTGATGGTGCTCAACATTGATGATCCTGTGGTAATGGGCATGGCGCAGACGGGCAGGCGCACGGCGCGCTTTGGCTTGGGCGAGCCGGAGTTCAAGGATTTTGGGATTATGCAGCGGGTACACGGACCCTGGCTGGCGCGGGATAGCGAACCGCTGCTGCCGGTGGCCGAGGTGCGTATCAAGGGCATGCACAATGTCGCCAATGCCCTGGCGGCACTGGCCTTGGGTGATGCTGTGGGTTTGCCGATGGAGGCAATGTTGCAAACACTGCGCGAGTTCCCCGGCCTGCCGCATCGCAGCCAGTGGGTGGCCGAGAAGGATGGGGTGGCCTGGTACAACGATTCCAAGGGTACCAACGTCGGCGCCACACTCGCCGCCCTGCAAGGTATGCCGGGCAAGGTGGTGTTGATTGCCGGTGGTCTGGGCAAAGGGGCGGATTTTACACCGTTGCGCCAGGCCGCCATGGACAGAGCGCGCGCCGTGGTGTTGATCGGGCGTGACGCGCCGCTCATTGAAGCCGCGCTGGCTGGCGTGACGCCAGTGGTGCATGCGGCGGACATGGAGGATGCCGTGGCCCAGGCGTGCCGTCTGGCGCAACCGGGCGATGTTGTGCTGTTGTCACCGGCCTGCGCCAGTTTCGACATGTTTAGCGGATATGAAGAACGCGGCAATGTATTCACCAACGCCGTGTTGAAGGTGACTGCATGATTGCGCGTGTCATGAAGATCTGGGCGCCGCGCGCAAAAAACGCCAGCAGGGTTGCTGGGCGAGGTGGGGTGGTGATGCCGCGTGCGCGTAGCGCGGCGCGCCCGTCCGCACCGGCGCGATCCGCGGCCACGCTGTCGTTGGGCGATCCCTGGCTGCTCGGTGCGGCGCTCACTCTGCTGGTGCTGGGGGTGGTGATGGTGAGTTCCGCATCGCTCAATATCGCCGAGCGCCAGTTTGGACATCCCTTTTATTACATCATCCGGCAGGTCGCATTTGTGATGGTGGGAGTGATGGCAGCGGTGCTGGTGGTGCGCACCCGTCTGGTTTATTGGGAAAAGGCGGGCAGCACGCTGCTGCTGGTTGGCATGGTGTTGCTGGCTTTGGTGTTGTTGCCGGGGATAGGCAAGGTGATCAACGGTAGTCAGCGTTGGGTCTCCCTGGGGTTGTTTAATTTACAGGCCTCGGAGCCGGTGAAGCTGTTTGTGGTGGTCTATATCGCTGGTTACCTAGTGCGCCACGGGGCCGAGGTGCGCGCCTCGGTTCTGGGTTTTATCAAGCCAATGTTGCTGTTGACGCTGATTGCGTTGCTGCTGTTGCTGGAGCCGGATTTTGGCGCCACTGCGGTCATGTTTGCCACTGCGCTGGGCATGTTGTTCCTGGGCGGCGCGCGCCTTTGGCCGTTCGCGGCACTGATGGCGGCACTGGCGCTGGCGGTGGCGGGGCTGATCTTTTCATCGCCGTACCGCATGGCGCGCCTGACGGGTTTCATGAATCCGTGGGCCGATCCCTTCGACAGCGGCTTCCAGTTGACGCAGGCGCTGATCGCCTTCGGGCGCGGCGAGTGGTTTGGCGTGGGGCTGGGTGCGAGTGTGCAGAAATTGTTCTATCTGCCCGAGGCGCACACCGATTTTCTGTTTGCTGTGCTGGCCGAAGAGTTGGGTTTGGCGGGTTCACTGGCGGTGATCTCCCTGTTCGCGCTGCTTGTGGTGCGTGCCTATATCATCGGGCGGACAGCGGAAAAGGCCGGGCACAGTTTCGCGGCCTATCTCGCCTATGGGCTGGGACTGTGGATCGGCTTGCAAGCGATTATCAATATCGGCGTCAACATGGGCGTGCTGCCGACCAAGGGGTTGACGCTGCCACTGATGAGTTACGGCGGCAGCAGTATTGTGGTGATGTGCGTGGCCGTGGCGTTGCTTTTGCGCATTGCGCATGAAACCCGCGCGCACGACCACGCACATACCGCCCCCGTGGTGCGTGCTGCGGGAGCCGTGGCGTCATGAGCGTGCAGCGGGTTTTGATTATGGCGGGCGGCACTGGCGGGCACGTCTTTCCGGCGCTGGCGGTGGCTGATGAGCTGCGCGCGCAAGGGGTTGAGGTGGTGTGGATGGGCACCCGTGCCGGCCTGGAAGCCGAGGTGGTGCCGCGCGCCGGTATCGACATCGAATGGGTGTCAATCAGCGGCCTGCGCGGCAAAGGGCCGCTTAGCCTGCTGCTGGCGCCCTTCAAGCTGATGGTTGCAATGGCGCAATCGCTGGCGATAGTGATGCGCCGCCGTCCGATGGCGGTGTTGGGGATGGGCGGCTTTGTCACTGGGCCAGGCGGATTTGTCACCTGGCTGTTGCGCAAGCCGCTGGTGATCCATGAACAGAATGCCATCCCAGGCATGACCAATCGCTGGCTGGCGCGGCTGGCGAATAAGGTTTTGGAAGCCTTCCCGGGCACTTTTCCGGCGCGGTGTCAGGCCGTCGCCACCGGCAATCCTGTACGCGCCACGATCACCGCGCTGCCGCCGCCGGAGCAACGCCTTGCCGGGCGTGGTGGCGTGCTGCGTCTACTGGTGGTGGGCGGCAGCCTGGGCGCGCAGGTGTTCAATCAAACGGTGCCCGATGCTATCAAGGCCATGGGGCCGGGGGTGCGCCCCGAGGTATGGCATCAGGCAGGAAAAAAACACATTGAGGCCGCCCGTGAATCATACCGGAAAGCGGGCGTCGCGGCACGTGTCGATCCCTTCATCGGTGATATGGCGGAGGCCTATGCCTGGGCCGATCTGGTGCTGTGCCGTGCAGGCGCCTTGACGGTGTCGGAGCTGGCTTCAGCAGGTGTGGCATCGATTTTGGTGCCTTATCCGTTTGCCGTGGATGATCATCAGACGCACAACGCGGCGTACCTGGCGAATGCGGGCGCGGCCATGTTGGCGCCACAGCCGCAGCTTACCGCGCAGTCGCTGGGTAAGTTGCTCGCCGGTTTCTGCGAGGCGCCGGAGCAGGGCAGGCAAAAACTTTTAGAGATGGCGCGCATTGCACGGCGTCTGGCGAAACCGGAATCCACCCGCGTAGTGGCGGCACTGTGTATGGAGGCGGCGCGAGCATGAGGCGCATTAAACGTATTCATTTTGTAGGCATCGGCGGCGCGGGCATGAGCGGCATCGCGGAGGTGCTGCATAACCTGGGCTATCAGGTGTCCGGTTCGGATGTCCATGAGAACGCCGCGACGCGCCGCCTGTCAGTGCTGGGTGTTTCCATCTCGCTGGGCCACAGCGCGGAGTGTGTCAGCGGCTGCGACGTGGTGGTGACCTCCACCGCCGTGCGCGCCGATAATCCCGAGGTGATCGAGGCGCAGCGTCTGCGTATTCCTGTGGTGCCGCGCGCCGAGATGCTTGCCGAACTGATGCGTTTCCGCCAAGGCATTGCCGTGGCGGGCACTCACGGTAAAACCACCACCACCAGCCTGGCCGCTAGCCTGCTCGCCGAAGGGGGGCTGGATCCCACGTTCGTTATCGGTGGGCGTCTCAACAGCGCCGGTGCCAATGCCCGTCTTGGTGCGGGCCAATACCTGGTAGCCGAGGCCGACGAGAGCGACGCATCATTTTTGTATTTACAGCCGATGATCGCCGTGGTGACCAACATCGACGCTGATCATATGGAGACCTACGGTGGCGATTTCGGGCGGCTGCGCCAGACCTTTGTCGAGTTTCTGCATCATCTGCCCTTTTACGGGCTGGCAGTGCTGTGTCTGGATGATCCGGTGGTACGTCAGATCCTGCCGCAGGTGACGCGTCCGGTGATTACCTATGGCATCGGTGAGGACAGCGGCGCGGATATTTTCGCCAGCGATATTCGCCAGGAGCAGGACCGCACCTACTTTACCGTGTCGCGCCCCGGCCAACGTGATTGGTTGACGGTCACCGCGAATCTGGCGGGCCGCCACAATGTGCTGAACGCCTTGGCGGCGATAGCCATCGCCCATGAGGTGGATGTTGCCGACGATGCGATTCTGCGCGCCCTGGCAGGGTTCCAGGGCGTCGGGCGGCGTCTCCAGAATTACGGCGAGATCGACACCCCCGCGGGCAGCGTGCTGATGATCGACGATTACGGCCATCATCCGCGCGAGGTCGCCGCCGTGGTGCAAGCGATACGCGCCGGCTGGCCGGAGCGCCGTCTTGTTGTGGCGTTCCAGCCGCATCGCTACACGCGTACCCGCGACCTGTTTGAAGACTTCGCCAAGGTGCTCTCCGAGGTGGACGTGCTGGCGCTGGTGGAGGTGTATCCCGCGGGTGAAGCGCCGATTGCCGGGGCCGACGGGCGAACGCTATGCCGCGCCATCCGGGCGCGCGGCCATGCCGATCCCGTGTTCGTGGAACGTGTTTCTGAGTTGCCGGAAACGCTGGCCGGGCTGCTGCGCAAGGGCGACATCCTGCTCACGCTGGGCGCGGGCGACATCGGCACGGCGGCGGCGAAGTTGCCGCAGCAATTTAAGGAGTTGATGGCGTGATAGCCATGCACCAGCCACCGGCTTTGCGCGGTACCCTGCTCCGTGATGAGCCCATGGCGCGCCATACCAGCTGGCGCGTGGGTGGTCCGGCCCGGCAGTTTTATCAGCCCGCCGACATCGACGATCTGGCGCTGTTCCTTAGCCAGTTGCCGGAGCACGAACCGCTCTTCTGGGTTGGTCTGGGTAGCAATCTGCTGGTGCGTGACGGAGGCATTGCCGGCACCGTCATCATGATTGCCGGTGCGCTGGGCGGGGTACAGCATGACGGCGTCACGGTACGTGCGGAGGCGGGCGTGCCTTGTGCCAAAGTAGCCCGTTACTGCGCGCGCCAAGGGCTGGCGGGTATCGAGTTTTTCGCCGGCATCCCCGGCACGGTAGGCGGCGCCTTGGCGATGAATGCGGGCGCCTTCGGTGGCGAGACCTGGCCGCTGGTGGAATCGGTGGAAACCATTGATCACAAGGGCGTGCGCCATCTGCGCGCGCCGGACGAATACCGCATCGGCTATCGCAGCGTCACCGGACCTGCGGGAGAATGGTTCATCGCCGCGCATTTCAGGCTGCAAAGCGGCGATACCGAGGCCAGCCAGGCGCGCATCAAGGAATTGCTGGAGAAACGCAACCGCACCCAGCCGACCAATCAGCCCAGTTGCGGTTCAGTATTCCGCAATCCGCCCGGCGATCATGCGGCGCGGTTGATCGAAGCCAGCGGACTGAAAGGCACGTGTATCGGCGGCGCCTGCGTATCCAGCAAACACGCCAACTTTATTGTGAATACCGGCAATGCTACGGCAGCGGACATAGAGGCACTGATCGCGCATGTGGCGGATGTGGTGGAGCGCGATCACGGCATTAGATTAATCCGGGAGGCGCACATTATCGGTGAGCCACGCCCGAGCGAGGTGACACGCTTATGAGCAAGACTGACAATCCCAAAGATTTCGGCAAGGTCGCGGTACTGCTGGGCGGCCGCTCGGCCGAGCGCGAGGTTTCGCTGATGAGCGGCAACGCCGTGCTCACCGGACTGCGCAACCGCGGTGTCGACGCCCACCCCTTCGATCCCGCCGAGCGTGATCTGGCTGATCTGCGCGGCTATGACCGCGCCTTCATCATTTTGCACGGACGCTATGGCGAGGACGGCACCATCCAGGGTGCGCTGGAGCTGATGGACATTCCCTATACCGGCAGCGGCGTGCTGGCCAGTGCGCTGGCGATGGACAAATGGCGTACCAAACTGGTGTGGCAGGCCGCAGGCGTGCCTACGCCACGCTATATGTTGCTGGAGGAAGGTTTCGACCCCGATGTCGTGGTGGCCCAGCTCGGATTGCCGATCTTCGTCAAACCGGCTACCGAGGGATCCAGCATCGGTATCGCCAAGGTGACCCGTGCCGATCAGCTTATAGAGGCCTGGCGTGTGGCGGTGCAATACGACAGCCTGGTGCTCGCGGAACAGTTTATCGAAGGGCAAGAGGTGCAGTTCCCTGTGCTGGGTGATCGCGTGCTGCCTTCGATCCGTATCGAAACGCCGTGCGAGTTCTATGATTACCAGGCCAAGTATTTCCGCGATGACACGCGCTACTACTGCCCGGGCCTTCCCGCCGAAGAGGAGAGCCGCCTGCACGACATCGTGTTGCGCGCCTTCCGCGTGCTGGGGTGCCGTGGCTGGGCGCGGGTGGATCTCATCATAGACCGCGAGGGCAATCCGTATTTTCTGGAGATGAACACCTCTCCCGGCATGACCAGCCACAGCCTGGTACCGATGGCGGCCCGTGTGGCCGGAATCGAATTTGAAGAGCTGGTGTGGCGGGTATTGGAAACAACATTGTAAGCGAGAGATGGAAAGAAATTTTAACGAACATGTTTGGCAAGCGCCCTCCTAAAACCAATCGACGCATCGAGCCGGCTCAAAGTGGCGGCTGGCGAGAGCGCATCAATGGCCGCCTGATCGTCATGGCGGCGCTAGGCGTGACATTGTGTGGATTGGCGGCATGGAGCTGGGTGAGGCTGGATGACCCGCGTACCTTGCCGATTACGGCGGTGAAGGTTGAAGGCCAGCTTCATCACCTGAGCGCACAACAGTTGCAGCAGGCGGCTGCCGCGTATACGGCGGGAGGGTTTTTCAATGTCGATGTCGATGCGGTCAGGGATGCCGTGCTGCGCTTGCCATGGGTGCATGCCGTCAGCGTGCGCCGCGTCTGGCCGGATACGCTACAGATTGCCGTCGTGGAGCACCTGCCCATGGCGCGCTGGGGCAGTGGCGGGCTAATCAACAGTCATGGCGCGCTGTTCTTTCCTCCCGCAGCAAGTTATCCGGCAGGCTTGCCCGAATTGCAGGGGCCGCAAGGCAGCGAGACCGTGGTCGCCGCGCGTTACCGGGATATGGACAAGACCTTAAAGCCACTCGCGCTGCATGTCAGCCGCGTATCGCTGGATGATCGCCGTTCCTGGCGGATCGAATTGGATAACGGCACCCTGCTGGTGGTATTGGGCCACGTTGCCGACGATGCGCGCTTGACGCGCTTCGCACGCATCTATCCGATAGCGCTCGCGGCGCGCGCGGCGGACATCGGCGAGGTGGATCTGCGTTATACGAATGGATTTGCGGTGCGCTGGAAAAAGGTATGAGGCGGATGATCCGCGTGGAGAAAGATTTAAGGAATTCCTGATTTATTCAGAGATTCCGGCGGCACACGGATGTGCTTTCTTAACTAGGGGTAAAAGATTTAAATGTCCAAGAAGTCTGACAAAGATTTGATCGTAGGTCTCGATATCGGCACCTCCAAGGTGGTGGCGATTGTGTGCGAGATCACGCCGGAGGGGAAGGTCGAGATCATTGGCATCGGCTCGCATCCATCGCGCGGCCTGAAGAAGGGCGTGGTGGTGAATATCGAGTCTACCGTGCAATCCATCCAGCGCGCCGTGGAAGAGGCTGAGCTGATGGCGGGATGCCAGATCCACTCCGTCTATGCGGGCATCGCGGGCAGCCACATCCGCAGCCTCAATTCGCATGGCATCGTGGCGATCCGCGACCAGGAAGTGACCTCCGCCGATGTTGATCGCGTTATCGACGCCGCGCGCGCGGTGGCGATTCCTGCCGACCAGAAGATCCTGCATATCCTGCCGCAGGAATTCATCATCGATCACCAGGAGGGCATCCGCGAACCCATCGGCATGTCGGGCGTGCGCCTTGAGGCCAAGGTGCACATCGTTACCGGCGCGGTGAGCGCGGCGCAGAATATCGAGAAATGCGTGCGGCGCTGCGGCCTGGAAGTGGACGATGTCATCCTCGAACAGCTCGCATCCAGCTACGCGGTATTGACCGAAGATGAAAAAGAGCTGGGTGTGTGTCTGGTCGATATTGGCGGTGGCACCACGGACATTGCCATTTTTACCGACGGTGCGATTCGCCATACGGCGGTGATACCCATCGCCGGTGATCAAGTGACCAATGATATTGCCGTGGCGCTGCGCACGCCAACCCAGTTTGCCGAGGACATCAAGATCAAATACGGTTGCGCGCTGCGGCAACTGGCCAGTGTCAATGAAACCATCGAAGTGCCCGGCGTTGGTGAGCGCCCATCGCGCCGTCTGGCGCGCCAGACACTGGCCGAGGTGATTGAGCCGCGCTATGAAGAATTATTGAGCCTGGTTCAGGCCGAACTGCGGCGCAGCGGTTTTGAAGGCCTGATTGCTGCCGGCATCGTGCTGACCGGCGGCACGTCCAAGATGGAAGGCGTGGTCGAGCTTGCAGAGGAAATTTTCCACATGCCGGTACGCCTGGGAGTTCCGCAGAATGTTGCGGGATTGGTGGATGTGGTGCGCAATCCGATTCATGCCACGGGTGTCGGACTTTTGCTGTTCGGTTGCCAGCAGCGTCACGGACGTGGCGGGGAGGCGAAGGTGAAAGAGGGCGTCAAGAATATGTGGGAAAGGATGAGGGGCTGGTTTCAGGGGAGTTTTTAGTTTCATAGGTCTGGCCACGGAGCGTGCGGTGACTCTGTGGAAATAACGGTTCAATGGCGGGTTATTTTAGGAGATAAAATCATGTTTGAATTAATGGATGCATACAGTCAAAACGCAGTTATCAAGGTTATTGGTGTGGGCGGCGGTGGCGGCAACGCTGTTGAGCATATGGTGGTGGCGAGCATCGATGGCGTCGATTTCATCTGCGCCAATACCGACGCGCAGGCACTGAAAAACTCCTCGGCGCGCACCGTGCTGCAACTGGGCGGCAGCATGACCAAAGGGCTGGGCGCGGGCGCCAATCCCGATGTCGGCAGACAGGCGGCGCTGGAAGACCGTGACCGCATCATGGAGCTGATCGAAGGGACTGACATGCTGTTTATCACCGCCGGCATGGGCGGCGGCACTGGCACCGGCGCTGCGCCTATCGTGGCGCAGATCGCAAAGGAAATGGGCATTCTTACCGTGGCCGTGGTGACCAAGCCGTTCCCCTTTGAAGGCGCCAAGCGCATGAAGGTGGCACAGGCCGGCATCAAAGAGCTGGCACAGCATGTCGATTCGCTGATCACGATCCCCAACGAAAAGCTGCTCTCCGTGCTGGGCAAGGGAGTATCCCTGCTCGATGCCTTCAAATCGGCAAACAACGTCCTGCTAGGCGCGGTGCAGGGTATCGCGGAGCTGATTACCCGTCCCGGCCTGATCAACGTCGACTTTGCCGACGTGCGCACCGTGATGTCCGAGATGGGCATGGGCATGATGGGATCGGGCTCGGCCAGCGGCGATGATCGCGCAAGACGCGCCGCCGAGGCCGCCGTCGCCAGCCCGCTGCTGGAAGACATTAATCTGTCCGGCGCGCGCGGTATCCTGGTGAACGTCACCGCTGGTCTGGACATGTCCATTGGTGAGTTTGAAGAGGTCGGCAATATCATCAAAGAGTTTGCCTCGGAGAATGCCACGGTGGTGGTGGGGACGGTAATCGATCCTGATATGGTGGCTGGCGAGCTGCGTGTCACCGTGGTCGCCACCGGGCTGGGCGGACGTGAGGAAATTACCGAGAAGCCGGTCAAGCTGGTTTACCAGAGCGTTGCCGGGCTGAGCACCGGGCACAGCAATGCGCAGAGTGGCTATGCGAGCGACCAAAACGCTGGATTTGGCATGGGCGACATTGATTACGGCAAGCTGGACCGCCCGACAGTCATGCGTAACCAGGCCGTGGCTGGGCGTCATGCGCAGGCGATCAACCTGGATTCCAATCTGGACTACCTGGATATCCCCGCGTTTCTGCGCCGGCAGGCGGACTGAGTGGCCGTGCTGGCCGGAACTCCAGCCGGCACGTGGGAGCGGCGGCCCTGTTTTTACTAGGCAGGGTTTGTTGCGCTGTGATAACATGAGGCCAAAGAAGCCTCGCAGTGTCCCGTCATGATGGCGGGGCAGGGTAGGCTATCGTGTATGGATATCGTGGTATTGTTAGTATGATCAAGCAGCGCACTTTAAAAAACGTCATCAGGGCCACGGGCGTCGGCTTGCACACGGGTGAAAAGGTATACCTGACACTCCGGCCTGCCGCCGCCGATGCGGGTATCGTGTTTCGCCGCGTGGATCTTGATCCGCCGGTGGAAATCCACGCCTCCCCGGACAACGTCGGTGATACCCGTTTGTCCACGACACTGGGCAGCGGTGCCGCGTCTGTATCCACCGTGGAGCATCTGTTGTCGGCGCTGGCGGGTCTGGGCATCGACAATGCCTATATCGACATCAGCGCGCCTGAGGTGCCCATCATGGATGGCAGCGCCGGTCCCTTCGTGTTCCTCATCCAGTCGGCTGGCGTGGTAGAGCAGAACGCGCCCAAGCGTTTCATTCGCATCAAGGAGTCCGTGCTTGTTCAGGATGGCGATAAGTGGGCCAGATTCGATCCTTTTGACGGCTTCAAGGTTTCGTTCAGCATAGACTTCGACCACCCGGCTTTCAAGGGACGTCCTCAGGAGGTGGTTGTGGACTTTTCCACGACCTCGTTTGTCAAGGAAGTCAGCCGCGCCCGCACCTTCGGTTTTATGCGCGACATAGAGATGCTGCGCAAAAACAAACTGGCATTAGGCGGCAGTCCCGATAATGCGATTGTTGTGGACGACTACCGCATCCTCAACGAAGATGGCCTGCGTTACGAGGACGAGTTCGTCAAGCACAAGGTGCTGGACGCCGTAGGCGACCTCTACCTGCTCGGGCACAGCCTGATCGGCGCGTTCAGCGGCTACAAGTCGGGGCACCAATTGAATAACCGTTTGTTGCGTGCGCTGATGGCCAACGAGAACGCCTGGGAGCTGGTGACTTTCGAAGAGGAAAACACATCGGCCCCCATCTCTTTCCTGCAGCCGGTGACGGCGGGTTGAGGGATGGACTCGGGTGCGCGTACCCTAATTATTGGTGTTTTGAGATAGAAATAGTATTAGAGGTGCCCTTAGCTGCGCTTTCCATGCCGCGCCAGACGATGCAGCGCGGCTTGTAGCGTGGGGTGGGCGATGGCATCGGCCATGCTGTCAAGCAGGCTGGCGGTATCCCCGGACATGCGCGCGCGCCTTGGTTTTTCTGCCGGGGCAGCGGCTACGCTGGCGGGCCTGACTTTGATGTCGATGCCGCGCAGGTGCTGCAGGGCAGCTTGCTTTTGCAGTTGTGCGAGCATAACAGGCACGCTATAGCGCAGTTTCAGCGCCCAGGCGGATGAATCGGCATGCAATACCAGCGTATCACCCCGGATGTTTGCGACCTGACAGTGCTGGTTTAGCGGCGGCGGTAGCTGGTTACGCAAGACATGGTTCAGATGTTCCAGCCGCTTGGCGCGGGCGAGCAGCGGCTGGAGTATGTCATGACTTCCCGCCAGCAGGCCGGCTACGCGTTTAGGTGTCTTGATTGGCATGTTTTTCAATGATTGCGATGCAGACGAAAACATAACATAGACTGGGGCCTGTATCCTGGCTCTTTTCCCCATCCTCCGATTTCTGAAATTGAT
The DNA here is from genome assembly GCA_001464965.1 of Gammaproteobacteria bacterium Ga0074134. Classification (GTDB taxonomy): domain Bacteria; phylum Pseudomonadota; class Gammaproteobacteria; family Ga007554; genus LNEJ01. The sequence goes on along the minus strand of LNEJ01000071.1, from coordinate 3,840 downwards.
TATCCCATGGTCACCAAATTCCTGAGCAAAATTTTTGGCAGCCGCAATGAGCGGCTCGTAAAAGCCATGCAAGGCGCTGTGGCGCGCATCAACGCGCTCGAGCCTCAGTTTGCTTCCCTGTCCGACGAAGCGCTGCGCGCCAAGACCGATGAATTCCGGCAGCGGCTCGCCAAGGGCGAGGCTCTGGATGCCTTGTTGCCGGAGGCCTTCGCTACGGTGCGCGAGGCGGGCAAGCGTGTCATGAACATGCGTCACTTCGATGTGCAGTTGATCGGTGGCATGACGCTGCACGATGGCAAGATTGCCGAGATGCGCACTGGCGAGGGTAAAACCCTGGTTGGAACGCTTCCCGTCTACTTGAATGCCTTGGCTGGCAAGGGTGTGCATGTAGTGACGGTCAACGATTATCTGGCGCGCCGCGACTCCGGCTGGATGGGTCGGCTCTATGGTTTCCTGGGGCTGACCACAGGCGTCATTCTCTCCGGGCAGGATTCAGCCACCAAGCGCGCGGCGTATGCGGCGGACATCACATACGGTACCAACAACGAGTTTGGCTTTGACTACCTGCGCGACAACATGGCGTTCAGTCCCGCCGACCGCGTGCAGCGTCCCCTCCATTATGCGGTGATTGACGAGGTCGATTCGATCCTGATTGACGAGGCGCGCACGCCGTTGATCATCTCCGGCCCTGCCGAAGACAGCTCGGATATGTACAAAAAGATCAATGTGCTTATTCCCAAACTGACCAAGCAGGACGTGGAGGAAGGGCAGGGCGACTATTCCGTGGACGAAAAGGCGCGGCAGGTCTATCTCACCGAGGAAGGTCACGCGCACGCCGAGGAATTGCTGCTTAATGCCGGGCTGCTGCAGGAAGGCGAGAGCCTGTACGATGCCGCCAATATCAGCCTGATGCATCACCTGAATGCCGCCTTGCGTGCGCATGCGCTCTACCACCGTGATGTCGAATACATCGTACGGGACGGCGAGGTGATCATCGTCGACGAATTCACGGGCCGCATCATGCCGGGGCGCCGCTGGTCGGATGGCTTGCACCAGGCGGTAGAGGCGAAGGAAGGGGTGCCGATCCAGAACGAGAATCAGACGCTGGCGTCGATTACCTTCCAGAATTATTTCCGGCTTTACAATAAGCTGGCGGGCATGACCGGCACGGCGGATACCGAGGCTTACGAGTTCCAGCAGATCTATGGCCTGGAGGTGGTGGTCATACCCACCAACCGGCCCATGATCCGCAAGGATCATGGAGATCTGATTTACCTTACCGCCAAGGAAAAATTTACTGCGATCATTGAAGATATCAAAGGATGCCGGGAACGTGGCCAGCCGGTATTGGTGGGCACGGCATCAATTGAAGCATCCGAGCTTCTGTCGCGCCTGCTCACCGAGCAAAAGATCAAACATGAGGTGCTCAACGCCAAGCAGCATGACCGTGAGGCGGAGATCATAGCCCAGGCCGGGCGCCCAGGTGCTGTGACCATCGCCACCAATATGGCGGGACGGGGTACCGACATCGTGCTGGGCGGTAGCCTGGAGGCGGAGATTGCGGTGCTGAAAGAGTCCGATGAGCAGGCAGCGCAGCCGCTGCGCGACGAATGGCAGAAACGCCATGACCAGGTGCTGGCGCTGGGCGGGTTGCACATCATTGGCACCGAGCGTCACGAATCGCGGCGCATCGACAACCAGTTGCGCGGCCGCGCCGGCCGCCAGGGCGATCCGGGTTCGACGCGCTTTTACCTGTCGCTGGAAGACAACCTGATGCGCATTTTCGCCTCTGATCGCGTATCCGCGATCATGCAGAAACTGGGCATGCAGGAAGGCGAGGCGATTGAGCATCCCTGGGTCAGCAAGGCGATTGAAAACGCCCAGCGCAAGGTGGAAGGGCACAACTTCGATATCCGCAAGCAATTGCTGGAATACGACGATGTCGCCAACGATCAGCGCAAGGTGATATACGAGCAGCGCAACCACCTGATGGAGTCGGAGGATGTGTCCGAAACCATTACCGCGATACGCGCCGACGTGTTGGAGACCTTGATCAGCCAGTACATACCGCCGCACAGCCTTGACGAGCAATGGGATATCCCCGGCCTGCAAGAGGCGCTGGAGGCGGAGTTCAGTCAGAAGCTTGATATCGCGGGATGGCTGCATGCCGACGAAAACCTGCACGAAGAGACGCTGCGCGAGCGCATTCGTGATGAAGTGGAAAAGGCCTATGCCGCCAAGGAAGCCGAGGCAGGCAGCCCCGTGATGCGCCATTTCGAAAAGGCCGTGATGCTGCAAGTACTGGATACGCACTGGAAGGATCACCTGGCGGCGATGGACCACCTGCGCCAGGGCATTCATCTGCGCGGCTATGCCCAGAAAAATCCCAAGCAGGAGTACAAGCGCGAAGCCTTCGAGATGTTTGGCATGATGCTGGGCAATATCAAGCGCGAGGTGATCAGCATCCTCTCCAGGGTACAGATACGCGCCGAGGAAGATGTGCAGGCCGTCGAAGAGCAGCGGCGCTCGCATGTTCCCATGCATTTTGAACATGCGCAAATGAGTGCCATGGCCGTTGGCGGGGTAGAGGAAGGCGCTGTGGGTGAGGAACAACACACCCCCATCGTGCGCGAAGGCCGTAAGGTCGGGCGTAACGAACCTTGCCCGTGCGGCTCGGGCCAGAAGTACAAGAATTGTCATGGGAAGCTGGCCTGAACCGTTCCGAGCGGCTTTCTCAGGAGAAATATTTTTAGGTTCATTTTTTGCATATTAAACCTGGATGCTTCAGGAGACGGTTTTATTGCCGATAATTTAAGTATCGCTTTTTTGGTGCTGCCAAAACAGGAACAGAGAAAATGCTTGACGGAATCGAGCTTCTGGTTCTAAATGATATTCAGGGCATTGTGTGATGTTTTGTGGCTAGAAAAAAGGGTAAGGCAGGACGAGCAGAATCGTAAAGGCTGGCAAAATAGATTAGAGATTAGGAGGACTTTTATGGCGACTGAATCACTGAGTGATTTAATGTTGGAGGTTCTTCGGACTGGACAGCGAAAAAAGTTGACCGAGGAAACAAAGCAAAGTTTTTATCTTGATTTCTATGAGCGCGTCTCCCCTAAGATAGAGGAAATTCGCGCTAAGCAGAGACAGGCCTACGAGGAAAACAAGGGATTGACGCTGAGATAATTAAGTGCTCTCCAAACAAAGCCACTATACGCGCCGCGCGTATAGTGGCTTTGTTCTATTCGGAATTGCAAACGTATTATGTCTGAACGGCTTCAGATTTACCAAATAACCACACTCGAAGAAATGCTTAAGAATGTGCTCGGTAAACTTATCGAGCACGCTCCTTTAGCCAAGCCGCCGCGGTTCAATCCTCTGATCAATGTACTTAACCAAGTGATTGCTCATGGCTGTACGGCCGTTATTAAACAATATCCAGTGCAAGACCCGGATTTTTTTGCCGAATATAATGCGTATTATTCAAGAATTTTTGCCAATGTAGATAAATATTGCGAAAGGTTACATTTTTTTAGTTTTCCATTGATTGACCAAAATGAAACCGCATTAGATTATATTGACAGAGTTGCTACGATACCAAATTCATATATTGGTTTTTCTACGATTCGCCCCGTCCGATCAAGCCCTATAGGTGCAACCATACTGAGGCCCCCAGAGGGTAGCCATTTTATCTTGTGTCGGGATGTGTTTCCTGTTCACTTGGCGGGTCAAACTTTTTCCGTGACTGTGTAGTGGCATAGTTAATTTGGCCACCTGATTATGGGTGATAACATCACCCTCAATATAAAACAGGTGACGAAATGGCAAAAAGCAGACGGACAT
>LNEJ01000070.1 GCA_001464965.1 Gammaproteobacteria bacterium Ga0074134 | reverse complement strand
GACACGATGTGGCATGGCTGGTTTCGCTTGCAGGAGCGACTTGAGGGCTATCAAATGAGCAAGCTCGCGCGTGCCACATTGTGATCAAGAGACAGGGAAGGTGGATGGGGGGACAGCCCCAGGTGGGTAAGAATCTTGCGGATCGCTCCAGCAAGTGGCATCGGTTTAGGCAACCGAAATCCCGGATTTCCTTTCAGTCCATCCGGGCTTCATAAAACCGCGATTATACATTGATTGTTAATGGATTTATGGATTCTTAGAGTTACATGGATTGCCTCTTCTGGCGGCCGCATGCCGCAAAAATCTACGTCACCACTAAAGCACGGCATTCAACGGCTCGATCTTTGGGGTAAATAGCATCAGCGAACGGCAGTCCCCCCGCCCTTTTTACCCAATAAAAAAGAAAGAAAGCCGTGTTTTTCGCTGTTCATACCCTGAGAATTTCAGGATGGAATTATTCAGCGCCCCTTCATATAACAAAATAACGCATACCAGGCAGCCTCTTGTTCAAATCATGCCTTGGTTTACACTCAACAGATGCAGACCTATCATGTAGGCTGCCCATCGCTGCAACCATCAACGAGATCCGCAACCCATGAAATGCGTCATCTACAAGTCGCTAAAAAAAATGGACACATATTTGTACACGGAACGTGAAGACGACTTTTCCCGCGTTCCAGAGACACTATTGAAATTGCTGGGGCAGCTACAGTATGTCATGAATATTGAACTGACACCCGAGCGGAGCCTGGCGCAGGCGAACCCCGAAGAGGTACGCCAACAATTGCAGGCGCAGGGATACTACTTGCAACTGCCGCCAAAAGAACCGGTGTTGAATGTCCGGCACTAAGCCACCATAGTGAAAGAGCCCTTCGTCAAAATATGTGAACATGACAAAAGAACTGGTCTGCTGGAAATGCGGCTCTTCGGTTGCGGAGCTACCCATACCCTTGGGACGCCTTGCGGAATGCCCAGCCTGCCGTGCCGATCTGCACGCCTGCCGGTTATGCGCATTTTACGACCCGAGTGTAAACAACAGTTGCCGCGAGCCCGTTGCAGAGCTTGTGAAAGACAAGGAACGGTCAAACTTTTGCGGCTATTTTCAGGCTCAGGCTGGCGCCTATAACCCGCGCGCGGATGAGAAGGCCAAGATCGCCCAGGCCCAGCTCGAAGCGTTATTCGGAGCGGCCCCGGTGGCCAATGGAGAGCCCGCCATGAGCAAGGCTAGAGCACGCCCGGAGGCAGAGGCTGCGCGGGAACAGCTTGAGCGGTTGTTTGGCTTGGATAACAAGCACAAAGAATGACTCCATAAACAGTAGTTAGGGGGAAAGAAGCAATTTCGGAGTATAATTGAGCGGTTCACGTGAATTGAACAGGAGGACAACATGAATTTCACCATAGAACAGGAACAAGAATCAGACGGGCGTTGGTTGGCTGAAGTATTGGAGTTGCCTGGTGTCCTTGCTTACGGCGCCTCTTCGCTGGAAGCCGTCTCCAAAGTCGAGATTCTCGCCCTTCGTGTGATTGCTGAACGGCTTGAGCACAGCGAGAATCGCCCCTTTTCTATAAACATTTCCATTCCGGTTGTGGCATGAGCCAATGGCCATCGGTCAAAGCCAAGCGACTTCTCGCTGCGCTGGTGCGCCTTGGTTGGCAGATCAAGCGACAATCCGGTTCTCACAAAACCCTTTCCCGCAATGGCTGGCCTGATTTTGTTTTTGCCTTCCATGATGGCGACGAAATCGGCCCAAGAATGCTGGCGCGCGTTGCAAAGCATACAGGCCTATCTCCAAATGATCTGTAAACCCGGTTCTCAAGCGGATGGCTGCGCCGCTGCTTAGCTCTGCGTTATCCACAGAGTTCACAGAGAAAAAACTATTGTTTACCGTAAATATTGTTCTCACCGCCCGATGATCAGGAATAAATACGCGAACCCGTATCACCTCTGTGAGTTTTGTGGCTTGCATCTGCGGTTCTCAGGATGACATGGGATCAAACCACGTGATTCTCAGCCGCTTCCACCCCGCCGTTGCAAGCTGGTTCAGCAACACCTTCCCTGCGCCCACCCTCCCGCAGGTGCAGGCCTGGCCGGAGATTCTGGATGGGCGGCATACCCTGATTGCGGCGCCCACCGGTTCGGGCAAGACGCTGGCGGCGTTTCTGGCGGCGATTGATGCGCTGTTGCGACAAGGTCTGGCGGGGCAGCTCACGGACCAGACGCAGGTGGTGTATGTTTCACCGCTCAAGGCACTCAGCAACGACATCCACAAGAATCTGGAGATCCCGCTCACCGGTATCCGCGCCGAACTCGAAGCGCTTAGCTTGCCGGACGTGGAGATCCGCACTCTGGTGCGCACCGGTGACACCCCTACGAGCGAGCGCCTGGCGATGCGGCGCCGTCCGCCGCATATCGCGGTGACCACGCCGGAATCGCTGTATGTCCTGCTCACCAGCGAGAGCGGGCGCGACATGCTAAAGAGCGTGCGCACGGTGATCGTGGACGAGATCCACGCCCTGGCCGCCAATAAACGCGGCGCGCATCTCGCCCTGTCGCTGGAACGCCTGGAAGCACTTACCGGCGGGCGGCTCACCCGTATTGGGTTGTCCGCCACGCAGCGGCCCATCGAGGATGTGGCGCGTTTTCTGACCGGCGCAGGCGGCATTGCAGCCACTGGCACACCCGATTGCGCGATCATCGATTCCGGCCATATCCGGCAGCGCGATCTTGCCCTGGAAGTGCCCGGCTCGCCGCTGGAGGCAGTGATGTTCGGCGAGGTGTGGCAGCAGGTCTATGACCGCCTCGCCGAGCTGAGCCAGGCGCACCGCACCACGCTGATTTTCGTCAATACCCGGCGCATGGCGGAACGCGTCACCCGGCATCTGTCCGAGCGGTTGGGCGAGGCGCATGTTGCCTCTCACCACGGCAGCCTGTCGCGTGAGCAGCGCCTGGATGCCGAACAGCGCCTCAAGCAGGGGGCGTTGCGCGTGCTGGTGGCCACCGCATCGCTGGAGCTGGGAATCGATATCGGCGATGTCGACCTGGTCTGCCAGCTCGCCGCGCCGCGCTCCATCGCGGCCTTTCTACAGCGCGTGGGACGCTCCGGCCACAGCCTGGACGCCATCCCCAAGGGCAGACTGTTTCCGCTGAGCCGCGATGACTTGGTGGAGTGCGCGGCACTGCTCGATTCGGTGCGACGCGGCGAACTGGACCGTCTGATCATGCCGGAAAAGCCGCTCGACGTGCTGGCGCAGCAGATCGTTGCCGAGGTTGCCAGCCGCGAATGGCAGGAAGACGAACTCTATGAATGCCTGCGCCGCGCCTGGCCCTATCATGATCTGCCGCGCGCGGATTTCGATGGCCTGATCCACATGCTGGCGGAGGGTTTCAGCACCCGCCACGGACGCCGGTCCGCCTACCTGCACCGCGACAGCGTGAACAGGCAACTGCGCGCCCGGCGCGGCGCGCGGCTGACGGCCCTCACCTCGGGCGGCACGATTCCTGACAACGCCGATTATCAGGTGATCCTGGAGCCTGAGGGTCATTTCATCGGCACGCTCAACGAAGACTTCGCCGTGGAGAGCATGGCGGGAGACATCTTCCAGCTCGGCAATCATTCCTACCGCATCCTGCGCATCGAGGCCGGGCGAGTGCGGGTGGAGGATGCCCACGGGCAACCGCCCACCATCCCGTTCTGGATCGGCGAGGCGCCGAGCCGCAGCGATCAACTGTCGCTTGCCGTTTCGCGCCTGCGCAACGAGCTGGCACAGCGGCTCACGGCCTCTGCGAATGAGGCGCTTAACTGGCTGGCGCAAGAAGTGGAGATTACGGGGGCGGCCGCCGCACAGCTCGTTGAATACCTCGCCTCCGCTCAAGCGGCGTTGGGCGTGTTGCCGAGCCAGAACACGGTAGTGCTGGAGCGCTTTTTCGATGAATCCGGCGGCATGCAGCTGATCGTGCATTCGCCGTTCGGCAGCCGCATCAATCGCGCCTGGGGACTCGCTTTGCGCAAGCGTTTTTGCCGCACCTTCAATTTTGAACTGCAGGCCGCCGCCACTGAAGACGCCATTGTGCTTTCGCTGACCGCCACCCACAGCTTCGCGCTCGACGAGGTGGCCCGTTACCTGAACGCCAGGACAGTGCGGCCGCTGCTGGTGCAGGCGCTGCTCGATGCCCCGATGTTCACCACGCGCTGGCGCTGGGACGCCTCCATCGCTCTCGCCCTGCCGCGCTTTCGCGGCGGCAAGAAGACACCACCGCAGTTGCAGCGCATGATCGCCGAAGATCTGATCGCGCTGGTGTTCCCCGATCAGCGTGCCTGCCTGGAGAACATCGTGGGCGACCGCGAGATTCCCGATCACCCGCTGGTACGCCAGACCATCCACGACTGTCTGCACGAGGCCATGGACATCGAGGGGCTGGAGCGGCTGCTCACCGCGCTGGAACGCGGCGACATCCGCGCCGTCGCACGCGACCTCGCCGGGCCTTCGCCCCTGGCGCAGGAAATTCTCACCGCACGCCCTTACGCCTATCTCGATGATGCACCCCTGGAAGAGCGGCGCACCCAGGCCGTCATGGCGCGCCGCTGGCTGGATCCCGAAACCGCTTCCGATCTGGGCCGTCTCGACCCCGAGGCTATTCAACGGGTGCGTGATGAAGTATGGCCCGAGGCGGCAAGCGCCGATGAACTGCACGACGCGCTGGTGACGTTGGGCTTTGTGACCGCGCCAGAAGGCATGAGCGGCAGCGTGGACTGGCGGCCATACCTCGCAGACTTGTCGAAAGCCGGGCGGGCCACTGTGGCGCATACAGCGCTGGACCAACCCGCGCTGTGGATCGCGGTTGAGCGCCTGCCTCAGTTCCAGGCCCTCTATAACGAACTGCGCCTGACGCCGGTGATCGTGCCGCCGCCCGAATACCTCACGCACACCTGGAGCCGCGAATCCGCGCTGGTTGAGATTGTGCGCGGGCGGCTCGAAGGACTGGGGCCCATCACCGTGGCTCAACTCGCACAGCCGCTGGGGCTGCCCGTCCGCGACATCGAGGCCGCGCTACTGGCCCTCGAAGGTGAGGGTTTTGTATTACGCGGAAGCTTCACGCCCAGGACGGCTGATACTACGGATGAGACTGAATGGTGCGAACGCCGCCTGCTCGCGCGCATTCATCGCTACACCCTCAAACGTCTGCGCCAGGAGATCGAGCCGGTCAGCAGCGCCGACTTCATGCGCTTTCTTTTCCACTGGCAGCGCGTCATGCCTGAACTGCGCGGCGAAGGGGGCGAGGCCTTGTCCGCCATCATCGAACAACTGGAAGGGTTCGAGGCGCAGGCGGCGGCGTGGGAAGGCGACATCCTGCCTGCCCGCGTAAACAGCTATGAATCATCACTCATAGACAATTTATGCCTGTCTGGCCGCATCGTCTGGGCAAGGCTCACCCCACCGCGCACAGTGGCAGACAAAACCCCAGGGAGCGGGCCGGTGCGCACCACCCCCATCGCCCTGCTCAGCCGCCGCAATCTTGCAGCCTGGAATACGCTGGCATCCGAGTCACAGGACAAATCAACCCATCTTTCGGCATCGGCGCGCAAAGTGGCGGATTATCTTGCCGCGCACGGCGCATCGTTCTTCGATGACCTTACAAGCCACGCGGGACTACTGCAATCGCAACTGGAAGAAGCCCTTGGTGAGCTGGTGGCGGCAGGCCAAGTGAGCGCCGACAGCTTCAGCGGATTGCGCGCCTTGCTCACACCCGCCGACCGCCGCCGCCCGCTCGCGGGAGGCAGGCGCCATCATCGCGGCGCGCCTTTTGGTCTTGCCGAGGCCGGGCGCTGGGTCTTGCTCAAACGCAACGGCACGGCACGCGCCCCCGAACCGGAAGGGGCGCAACCACGTCCCTGGAGCGGCGGCCAGCACGATCCTGAAACCGTGGAATTCATCGCACACACCCTGCTGCGCCGCTACGGCATTGTGTTCCGGCGCGTAATCGAGCGCGAGGCCGCCTGGCTGCCACCCTGGCGTGAACTGCTGTGGGTATACCGGCGCCTCGAAGCGCGCGGCGACATCCGCGGCGGGCGCTTCGTGGCCGGATTCTCCGGCGAACAATATGCACTGCCCGAAGCGGTGGGTACACTGCGCGACATCCGCCGCCAGGCCAAGGATGGCGCCACCATCGCCCTATGCGGCGCCGATCCGCTGAATCTCGCCGGCATCATCACCCCCGGCCCCAAGGTCCCCGCACTCGCCGCCAACCGCGTGCTCTACCGTGACGGCGTGCCTGTCGCCATTCAGATAGCAGGGGAAGTGCGCTTCATGGATGCTGTAAATGCAAACGAGCAATGGGATCTGAAGAATACCTTGCTCAAATGCCGCGTCACACCCAGATTGGGGGGCTATTCGGCACGCTGACAAAATGGCGCCATTGAGCAAGGTGGAAATCGTGAAGGCGTTGGCCTGCGACGCACCGCTGGCCGAGAAGCACCGCGACCACGCGCTAACCGGCGACTGGAAAGACCACCGGGATTGCCATGTCAAACCTGACCTGGTGCTGATCTACCGAAAACCGGATGACTCGGAGTTACATCTGGTGCGTCTCGGCTCGCACAGCGAACTTGGTCTGTAACCAGTGGATTTTGCGAATACGCCGCTCAGATGGCGACTGGTGACAGCAAGGCCCGGATAACAATCCGGGAACACCAGTTTCTTCTACTTGCTTTGCCGAGCGCTCTTAACAATCTCACGACAAACTCTTAATGTCGGAAATTTTTACACCTCTAAAATCCCCCTATTCCTCCCTTTCAGGGGCAATCCCAAGACAACAAAATATATATTATTTACAATTAAATCAGTAAATTAATATTAACGTTCCACCAACTCGGCCCCTCCTCACCCTCTCTCCACCGAAGAATTTCTTCAGAATTTCTCAATTTTCGTCCCACAAAGACCCCAAAAACTGTCGGAAATATTTACAACCCTCACGAGTTTTTTGCCGCAATTTTTAATGACCTTTATCAACATGCTGATTTTGTTTATTAAAAATAAATATGGCACATTTTGTGAATGGTTATGAGCAACAACAATAAAAACCCATGTCTCAAGGAAAGTGTTACGGATTTTCACGATAGAGCAGATGTACGGACGACCCAAAGGAGGGTTTTTTATGAACACCTTATTAAAATGCTTCAACAAAAAGATGCTTGTGGCCGCCACCGCCTCGGTGGTATTGGGAATGGGGATGGCGGGGAATGCCAGTGCGGCGCCGTACTCGTATGCCGTTTCATTCAATGATGTCTTTAACTGGTCAATTACTGACTTCAACACGGGCGCAAACATTCCAGTCTTGGGACCGGCCTACACTTCTACGGCCCATGCGGACTTGAACGGCGCCATTATCATTGGCGGGGGGATAGGCACCAATGCCCCGATACAGAATCTGGGTACGGCGGCAGGCGCGGACAACAACTTTAACAAGATCGATCGCAACGGTTTCTATGGCACCGGGGATGCCATGATCTGGAACCCCACCCATGCCACCAACATCGGCGAAACTTATGTCGAAGGCCTCGGGACTGGTAGCGGAGGTGGTGTAAACGGTCTGAACGGTGGAATCGTGCTCAACGCCCCGACTACCATCCTTTTCAAATTCGACGCCAGTCCTTACCTGGAGGCGCAGACCACGGGCACCCATCTGGGAACAGACTGGGCACAGGCCGCCATCAACTTCACTATTGCTCTTACAGACATACAGGGGAACCCGGTGTTTAACTGGAGTCCAGATGGCTCGGGCAACGGACTCCTCGGCGCTAACGTGCTCACGGATGGTACGGACCTGAATCACAGCCTGTTCGCCGATCCGCTGAATCCAGGCCCGCTGCTTTGGGGCTGCGGGGGCGCCGCTGAACCCCAGCTAGGCGCGGGGGCCATGATGGGCGCACCTACAGTGTGCGGATTTTCCGCCACCACCGGGACACAAGGAGTGCCAATTGCACTTGCAGCAGGCAATTACACTTTGTCGGTGCAGATGGGGGAGAGAGTCAACGCCAGCATTCCGGAGCCCGGCACCATGCTGCTGCTCGGTGGCGGCCTGGCGGGTCTTGCCTTCACCGCAAGGCGGCGCGCAGCTGTCAAGGCATAACAACAACCCACTCATCGGGTTCTTTCAGCCGGGGTCAGGCAACCGCCCCGGCTTTTTTGTGCCACCCCCCCTCATCCTGTCCGGCTTCGCCACCCTCGCTCCGCTCTCCCTCAGAGAGAAGGGACGTTCAGGCAAGTTTCCGGGTAAACGGTTTGCGTAACATAAATTCCAGGCAGATTGGCGCACTACACTAGACAGTGTCGTCACGAGATTAGTGATAAAGTGCGCACTGCATCGTATCTTAGGGCGGAACCATGACTGAAAGCGCAAGGCGACACGACTTATCGGA
>LNEJ01000069.1 GCA_001464965.1 Gammaproteobacteria bacterium Ga0074134 | reverse complement strand
TTCCATCACGCGGGACAAAAACTCCTGGCTGATACGCGGCAGCACGGTATCGGTTAAAATCGTATCCACTACGCGCGCACCGCTTTCCACTTCGGTACACCGGCTCGCAATCAGGCTCACTACGTCGTCGTCATAGGTGAACGGGATACGATGGTTCTCGGAAATACGTTTGCCGATGCGTTTGAGCTGCAAACCCGTAAAGTGCCTCGGCCAGTGCGAGACCGGTCTTGGCCTTGCCCACGTATGATACTTTGCTAGACTTGACCCCTTTTCGCGCACTACACTGCATCTCGGCCGTGGTCGCCCCCGGACGCGCTCCGGCATCGACCTCTGCACGCTTGACCCAATCCAGCAGCGTCTGCGGCACGCAGCCAATCTTCGGGGCGATCGACGCCACGGCCGCCCACCGCACGCTCACGGACCTCAGGTGAAAACTTGTTCGACTTGTTCATGGCTCCATTCTCTCAAATGTTGGAGCCTCCTCAAAACCCGGGGCGGTTCACCTCGCCACTACGACCCCAGCTTGCATGTAGCAGCGCGATGGGGCGTTACCATCATTAATGATGTTACCGCAGTTGGCAGGGGTCGCGCTACTCAATGAAACACTCAGACTTTCAGGCAACGCACCTTTACAGACTATACCAGAGCCACAGACTGACCGCCGCGAAAATGCCGCCGACCAACAACCACGCCTTGCTTGCCGGACCAATGCGGCCACCTTCGCGGATCACTCGGGTAATACCTGTAAACAGAAAAATAATGGACAACACAGCGAGAATATATTTCGCGGCCATCGGCGGTCCTACATTAACTTCGGGGTTGGACAGATCACACGCGCTAAAATCACTCAACAACCACCGGCTAAAGCCGGTGGGTTGGGGTTGCGGACTGAAAGTCCGGATACGCGTCGACTCAACGACGCGTCTATTCGGGTTCCATCCTAAAGTTGTCATTCGGATTAGGTTCAAAATGATACTCCACATACTCTTTGATCATCTCCTCCTGAAATACCGTATGACTCCCGTATCTGTAGTCCATGTCGCACCTCCTGGTGCAACAGTATCGCAGCTAAAGCTGACCGGCTAAAGCCGGTGGTTTAAACCTTATGATGGACAATTAAGCACTTCACTACTATAATGATATTTATTTTAAATAATCAATTGCTTATGAGCTTTTAATCTCCTCCTGGTCGAGCTTGGCATTGGAAAATCATTTATTCACCTTTTATCAGTAGGTTAATGAGGGATGCGCCGGAAATCTCCGAACAGTAGTGTAAGCATTTATATAAGCGGCAGGCAAATCACCGCGCGCTGCCAACCAGATAAAATGGCGCCCAGAAAAATGGATGTGCAAAGCGCTGAGGCAGGTCGTCAAGAATGGAAACCAACGGGTTCATGCAGCCAATCTTTTTTCGCGGAATTGACGTTCAAATGCAGCGGGAGAGAGGTATCCCAATCGAGCTTGTTTGCGCTGCTGCCTGTAAATTATTTCTATATATTCAGTGATGGCCTCAATGGCCTCGGTACGGGTTTTAAAACGCCGGTGGTGCGCCAATTCACTTTTGAGCAGCCCCCAAAAGCTTTCCATAGGCGCATTACGTTGGTGTCCACTTTTTTCAGCCTACCTCACAATCACAAGATAGCCAAATAGTATTACAGATAGCATACAAATCGCCTGCAATCCAACAGGGTCGGGAAACGGCATTGCGGTTCTAGCAGCCTGTCGGACTTAGGTCGATGATAATAGGCAGATCACGTTGACTGGACCGGAGATGATTGCCGCTGCCATAGCCACCTCCGGAAAGTTAACTTATATCTTGCCGAGCCAGCGCTGCTGCCGCCAGGCCGGGGCACTGGTGTTGAAGAGGATTGTGCCCGGATTGAGCAGGCATAGATACTCGGCTGCAGCGATGCGCTGGCGCTGGTAGCCTTCGCGCAGCACCTTCTGGCAATGGGACGCGCCCACCGGCTCACCCATGAAATAACGCACGCCCTGTTGGTAGTGCGTCTGGTTCGCATGCCACCACGCCTGAATCTTCGCCGCATCCGGCCAGGGCAGGCTGTCGTCCGGATCCATCTCGACGTTTTCATCCTCCGGATTTTCAGTTGGCCCAGCCTCGACGTTCTCCAGTGGTTTGCGTTCGAGATCGAGATAGGCGAGGTCCAGGCCGGTGATCATCGAGAACGACTCCCCCGCCAAGCGGGTAAACTTATCATCAGCCATCTGTCCGATCAGCCAAGGCAGGTACTGCGCGTCGCCGGTAATGCCAGAGCCCTGGATCAGCAGTCGCTTGTTGGCGGGGTCGTGCGCCACTGCCTTGAGCAACTGCTGGGCGCCCGGCAAGTCGAGCACCTTCAGCAACACCCGCAGCGCGCGGCTTCGGAACGCATTGGGCAGGAGGACGAAGCTCTCCAATGCCCTGACTACATGGGCTCGGTCACCCAGCAGCACCGCCGACCACGCCGCCCAGAAGTGGCAAGCGGGGTCTTCATCCTGCAACGCATTCACACACACCGCAAGCAGATCGCGCCGCCCCAGTTCTCCCGCCGCACGCAAGGCGCGGGCACGAAGCTGTGGCTCCGGATCCGTGACCGATTGCGTAAGCGCCGTGCCTGGATCAACCCTATGCGTAGCGCAAGCGGCGATACCCGCCAGCCGTCGCAATGTTTCCTTGGAAGCAAGCAGTTTGGCGCCAGTCCCCTGCAGGTAGTTGGCCAAAACCCAGCCAAAGGCGGAAATTAAACCCGGCTGCGCTTCTGGGACGGCGCCGACCAAGGCAAACAATTTGTCCAGCCGCCGCTCGTCCTTCTCCTCGATGGCACGCACGGCTGCCGCAAACACCTCGCCGACACCAGGGTTCTCCAGCGCAGCTTCGCACAAACCCGAACCAAACTCACCCGCCACCGCCAACCCGTCAAGGTGGGCCTCCAAGCGGTCGTCGAGGCGCCGGAGGTGGTGGAGCTTGACATGGGGGGCCGCAATGAGAACAGAGCGCATGTGGCGCAGATGCGCCGCTTCCTCGGCGTGCTGTTGAACGACTATCCCTATGTGTCTCGTGTTGGCTGGCGTCATACTCCGCTTATCTCTTATAACCCATCCGGCTTCATCAGCTCATAGTATTCCGCCATCCACTACGCAATCAATAGTAAACCGGTCAATTTGTCGTTGCAGAAGCTAGGGTCACAGAAGCTAGGGTCAGGTCTATAGTCGATGCATATCACCCGGCTTCGCCCCCTCACTACGCTCTCCCCGAACAATTCTGCCCACTGTCGTAAAATGCACCCCGAAGTAATCGGCAATCTGTTGGTATGAATAACCTCCTGTCGCGTAAGCCGTAACGATAGCGGCATCTCTGTCGGATGAGCG
>LNEJ01000068.1 GCA_001464965.1 Gammaproteobacteria bacterium Ga0074134 | reverse complement strand
CGTATCTATAGTCCATGTCGCACCTCCTGGTGCAACAGTATCGCAGCTAAAGCTGACCGGCTAAAGCCGGTGGTTTAAACCTTGTGATGGACAATTAATCTGTACATTTAGGATGGCGGGAACGGCATAAGGGGCTTGTTTGAAAACAAGCCCCTTTTTGGCCAATTCCCATCTATTTGGGCTACGCCCCTCTCTCACAATCCAGCCAGCACCCTCTCCGCCGCATCGAGCGTGGCATCGATCTCTGCCGCGCCGTGTGCCGATGAGACAAAGCCGGCCTCGAACGCCGATGGCGCAAGGTATACGCCCTGTTCCAGCATGCCATGAAAGAATAGCTTGAAACGCTCCACATTGCAGTTCATCACTTGGGCATAACTGTGGATAGTGGGCTCGTCACTAAAAAACAGGCCAAACATGCCGCCCACCTGGCTGGCACACATGGGAATACCCGCCGCCTTGGCGCGCGCGGTGATGCCATCGGTGAGGCGCTGGGCCATGGCTGTCAGGCCGCTATAAAACTCTGGCTTGAGAAGCTTGGTAAGGGTAGCCAAACCGGCTGCCATCGCTACGGGATTGCCAGAGAGGGTGCCGGCCTGATAGACCGGACCGAGCGGGGCAATACGTTCCATGATCGCCCTTTTACCACCGAAGGCGCCGACGGGCAGACCGCCGCCGACGATCTTGCCCAAGGTGGTGAGATCCGGCGTCACACCATAAAGCTGTTGCGCTCCACCCAGCGCGACACGGAAGCCGGTCATCACTTCATCAAAAATCAGCACCGCGCCGTATTCATCACAGATAGTGCGCAGCCCTTCCAGAAAGCCGGGCAAGGGTGGAATGCAGTTCATATTGCCCGCCACGGGTTCGACGATGATGCAGGCAATTTGCCCGCCGACATGAGCAAAGGCCTCCTCCACTTGAGCGAGGTCATTGTAATCGAGCGTAATGGTGTGCTCGGCTAGCGCCACCGGCACACCCGGCGAAGTCGGCACGCCGAGGGTAAGCGCGCCGGAGCCGGCCTTGACCAGCAGCGAGTCCGAATGGCCGTGGTAACAGCCTTCAAATTTGACGATCTTATCGCGCCCGGTGTAACCGCGCGCCAGACGAATCGCGCTCATGGTGGCCTCGGTACCGGAGCTGACCATGCGCACCATCTCCATGGATGGCACCAGCTCGCAGAGCAGGTCGGCCATGGTGGTTTCGATAACAGTCGGCGCGCCAAAGCCAAGGCCGTTGGCGGCGGCTTCTTGCACTGCCTTGATGACTTCGGGATGAGCGTGCCCAAGAATCATCGGCCCCCATGAGCCGACGTAATCGACGTAGCGCTGGCCGTCTTCGTCATACACATACGCGCCAGCACCGCGCTTGAAGAACACTGGCTCGCCGCCCACGCCACGAAACGCGCGCACCGGCGAGTTCACACCGCCGGGGATATGCCGCTGGGCCTTTTGAAAAAGTTCATGGGATCGAGTCATTGCATGTTTCCTTCTTGTTCGAAAAGTTGTGTATATCGCCGTGCCGCGCGCCTCGGGTCAGGCTGGCCAAATAGGCCCCCGACCACAGCCAGCATGTCAACGCCAGCCTCGACCAGTACAGCGCCGTTATCCGGCGTAATACCGCCGATGGCCGCCACTGGAATAGCGAGGGTTACCTTGGCGCGGCGAATCAAATCCATACTCGCCTGCACGGCGCCGGGCTTGGTTTGAGAGGCGAAAAACCGCCCAAAGGCGATGTAATCGGCACCCTCCGCTTGCGCCGTTACTGCCAGTTCAAAATTATTGTAACAGGAGACACCGATCACCGCCGCCCCGCCCAGAATATGCCTTGCCTCTGCCAGCGGTATATCGTCGCGCCCAAGATGCACGCCATCCGCGCCAACAGATTGGGCAAGCGCCACGTCATCATTGATAATCAGAGGCACGCCATGCGAGCGGCACAATACAAGCAGATCACGAGCATCGCTCTCGCGGCGCGGGCCGTCCAGGCCTTTGTCCCGATACTGAATCACTGTGGCGCCGCCCGTGATGGCACAGCTCACGGCCTCCAGGAGGCGCCCCGGCGCAATCAAGCTGCTGTCAGTGATGGCGTAAAGACCACGCAGCGGCACTTTCACGCGCCATGGTCCTCATCCTCCCGCGCCCAAAACAACCGGTTGGGCAGATATTGCCCCATGCCGATGCGATAGCCATGCTTCAGCGTTTCCCAGGTGTATTCCTGCGCCTCATGGATGGCGGTAAAGGGCTCCATGCCGTGAGCCAGCAGGCCAGCAATGGCGGATGCCAAGGTACAACCGGAACCATGATAGCTCGCGGGCAGGCGCTCCCAGGAGAATGATTCCAATTGACGCCGGTTACCGTACAGCGTATTGATTACCGCTGTGGTGTTTTCGTGGGCGCCGGTGATGAGGACGAATTCGCAGCCGTTTTCCAGGATTTCCTGCGCACAGGCATCGAGAGTATCAGCCTCCGGCGCCAGGGCACGCGCCTCCAGGGTATTGGGCGTCAATACCGTAGTCAGCGGAAACAGCAGCGTCACCATGGCGTCCACGACCTCCTCATCGGCAAGTTCTCCGCCACCACCCGCGGCACGTACCGGGTCGAGCACGACGGGGACATCCGGGTAATCCTGCAACAAGCTGTGGATCGCCTCCACATTCTCCACGCTGCCCACCATCCCGATTTTGAAGGCGGCCACCGGCATGTCTTCCAGCACGGCACGCGCCTGGGCAATGATCAAGGTGGCGTCGGTGGCGGTATATCCTTGCACCTGCTGGGTATCCTGTACGGTGATAGCCGTGATTACCGGCGCCGCATGACACCCCATGCTCGCCAGCGTCTCGATATCGGCCTGAATTCCCGCCCCGCCAGTGGAGTCGCAGCCGGCAAAAACCATGACCACCGGAATGGATTGTTGCTCAGTCATACTCGCGCTTCCTTGAAAAGCGATAATTGTACCGCCATTATGCCTACATATATATTCGAATATTACACCGTTATAGCATTCCGCTCGCCACAAAAAAATGCGAAGATTCGCTCCGGAATAATACCGGATCACACTTGATTACACTTGGAGCCCGTTTGTGACTGTTCAGACACTGGAATTAAAAACCTATATGTGCGTAATCTGCGGTTTCGTTTATGACGAGGCCGTAGGCGTGCCTGCGGAAGGGATTGCGCCCGGCACCCGCTGGGAGGATGTGCCGCTTACATGGCGCTGCCCGGATTGCGGGGCAGGCAAGGAAGATTTCGAGATGATGGACATTTAGAGCTTATCAGTGAGTAAATCACCCCTGCGGAAAAACAAAAGCCAGCCCGGAGGCTGGCTTTTGTAAGACTCGATTCTGGCTTATTTACAGGGCCAAAACGAAATCTACCAGCTTTTCGATGTTGGCATCGGAAACGCGGGGGGAGTAGGGAGGCATCGGCACGCCGCCGGTCACTGCGGTCCAGTTGCCTTTACCACCGGCCTTGACCTTGGCAACCAGTTCAGCCTTCGCACCGGCATTACCCTTGTACTTGGCAGCGACATCTTTCCAAGCCGGACCAACAACTTTCTTTTCTACGCTGTGGCAAGCCAAGCAACCACTGGCCTTAGCCAGTTCCAGATCTGCGCTGGCCTGACCTGCGCCCAGCAACATCACGGCGGCGGCTGAAACACCCAACAAACGTGCTCTCATGCTTTTCTCTCCTTTACATTTGACTGACAAAAACCACGCTGCCGGCGCGCCTCAACCAAGATTCAGCGGCATGCGAGGTTTTGCGGTGGTTTTTATGAGAAAATCGCTGCTATCCCAAAGAAAAACAGCGCCCTTCCCTTGTTGAATTGCACATTCAACAGCCTGCTTTTATGCCATGCGACCAGCCAAGTGTCAAGCGCAATCCAAATGATCTTGGTTTTTGCCCGCTACAGGGCTAATCGAGAACCTGCAACGCTGCAGGATGGCGAATATGGATACGTGGCCTGTTTTCGCCGGAGGACGACAACTTGCCCCGGACAAGCACGGTGCGGCCCTGCCAGCCTTCCGGTGGTGAATCGGCAAAGTAATGCCTGTTTTTGGGGGAGATATACAGCCGTATCCCGCCATTGAGCTCAAGCAACAGACCGCCGCGGTCTTCGCTGACCTGCGTTACCTTTCCCTTGATCAGGCGGAAACCCCGTTCATCACCCGTCATGCTTGCGGCATCGACAGGCTGGTACTGCGGCAAAGACCAAATGCCGCGCCGCGCCCTGCGCGCGCGCTGTTCGGCGGCCTGATAACAGGTCAGATTCCACGTGTTTGGAGGGTAGGTCAACACGCTCGCAAGCCCCAGCTCCAGCAGCCGTGCCTCGATGTTCACGCCGTTTTCCAGGAAGATATGGGCAAGATCGCGCCCATATCTGTCGTGGCGCTCCTCATCGTACCGCAGGCTGATAACCTTGCCGGAACCCAGCAGGGTTTCCAGCGCGTTGCGCGCCTCACTGGCATAGGGCTGCGACGGTGCGCCGTTGTGCCCAACCTCTGGGGTGTCGATGCCGATAAACCGCACTTTGCGGCCATCGCTGAGCCGCACCGTATCACCGTCATAGACATAATCAACCGTCACCTGCTCGCCGATGCGGTCCGAAGCACAACTGGCCACAGCGGCCGAACCACCGGGGGTGTCATTGGCTGAGCAGGAAGCGGCAAGGGAGGCCACGCAGCAGACAATGGATATTCTGGCGAATACCCTGCTTATGCTGCCCAAAACAAAAAGGGCGCCCTTGCGGGGCACCCTTCCAAAACAACGACCCAACGGCATCGCTGCGTATTATTTCGTGCCGTATCTCTGGCGGAATTTATCCACGCGGCCAGCGGTATCGACAATTCTCTGCTTGCCGGTGTAGAAAGGATGGCAAACTGAACACACGTCCAGTCCCAGATTTTTGCTGGAGGTGGAGCGCGTCTTAAACGTGTTGCCGCAACTGCAGGTTACGGTGATTTCATTATAGGCGGGATGGATATCGGCTTTCATTTGCAACCTCGTACTCATGTATCAAAACTTTGCGTCGCACACCACGCTCCGCGACAGGAACGCAACATGATACGCAAATCAGCGGCCTACAGCAAGCAGGATACAGAAAAAATCCCGCCAAGAACTCCAGCGTCCCTTTGTTGCGCCATGGCCGTCCATGGTAAATTAGGGCGCTCACAACACCGGGATCCTGGCAATCACCCTCTCCGAAGCCAATAAAGCCGTTTACTAGGGAATTCAACAATGAACAACAACCCCCTGCTTGAAATGACCGGCCTGCCACCGTTCACCCAGATCCGCCCCGAGCACGTTGAACCTGCCATCGATCAGATACTGGCGGAAAACCGCGCGGGTGTGCAGGCGCTACTGGCCGCGCCCGGCCCCTGCACCTGGGATAATCTGGTGCAACCGATCGAAGACATGGGTGAACGGCTAAGCCGTGCGTGGTCCCCCGTCGGCCACATGAACTCGGTAGTCAATTCCGAGGAGTTGCGCGCGGCATACAACGCCTGCCTGGCAAAATTGAGCGATTACGCCACCGAAATGGGGCAAAACGAAGCGTTATTCCGTGCCTATCAATCCATCGCGGAAGGCCCGGAGTACGGCAGGCTCGACACCGCGCAGAAGAAAATCATCGACAACGCCCTGCGCGATTTCCGGCTCTCCGGCATTGATCTGAGCCTGGAACACAAGGCGCGTTACAAAACCATCATGCAAGAGATGTCCGCGCTTACCAGCAAATTCGAGGAAAATCTGCTCGATGCCACCAACGCCTGGCAGAAATTCATCGAGGATGAGACGGCGCTGGCGGGCCTGCCGGAATCCGCCAAGGCGGCGGCAGCGCAAGCCGCAGAGCGCGAAGACAAACAGGGCTGGCTGCTCAACCTGGAATTTCCCTCCTATTTTCCGGTCATCACCTACGCCGACAACCGCGCATTGCGCCGCGAAGTCTACGAGGCCTATGTGACGCGTGCCTCCGACGAGGGGCCGAATGCGGGCCGGTGGGACAACACAGCGGTTATGGAAAAAATCCTGCAACTGCGTCACGAAGTTGCGCAACTGCTTGGCTTTGCCAATTATGCGGAACGCTCGATCGCCACCAAAATGGCGGCCTCCACTGCACAGGTAATGGATTTCCTTCATGATCTGGCACAACGCTCGCTGCCCATTGCACGCCAGGATCTGGAGGAGATCAGGGAGTTCGCCCGTGCGCAGCACGGCATGGACGATCTGGAATCCTGGGACATTCCCTACTATTCGGAAAAACTGCGCCAGCACAAATACGCCATCTCGCAGGAGGAAGTGAAGCCCTATTTCCCCGAGCCGCGCGTGGTGAACGGCATGTTCGCCGTGGTACAGCGCCTCTATGGCCTCAACATCCAGGAGGTCAAGGGCGTGGAGACCTGGCACCCGGATGTGCGCTTCTTCGAGATCCGCGATGCACAGGACACGCTGCGCGGCCAGTTTTATCTCGATCTTTACGCGCGGCCGCACAAGCGCGGCGGGGCATGGATGGACGAGTGCATGACGCGCAAGCGTGACAAAAACAGCGTGCAGACCCCGGTTGCCTATCTCACCTGCAACTTCTCCTCTCCCATCGGCTCGGATCCGGCGCTGTTCAGCCACGATGAGGTGCTAACGCTGTTCCACGAATTCGGCCACGGCCTGCACCACATGCTCACTCAGGTGGATTACCCCAGCGTGGCGGGCATCAGTGGCGTGCCGTGGGATGCAGTGGAGCTGCCCAGCCAGTTCATGGAAAACTGGTGCTGGGAACGCGAGGCGCTGGATCTGATCGCCGGTCATTTTCAGACCGGCGCGCCGCTGCCACAGGCCCTGTTCGACAAAATGATTGCAGCGAAGAACTTCCAGTCCGGCATGCAGATGGTGCGGCAACTGGAGTTTTCGATCTTCGATTTCCGCATGCACCTGGAATACGACCCTGCCAAAGGCGGGCGTATTTACGAGATCCTGAACGAAGTGCGGCAACAAGTGGCGGTGATGAAACCACCCTCCTTCAACCGCTTCCCGCACAGCTTCTCGCACATCTTCGCCGGCGGCTACGCAGCGGGATATTACAGTTACAAATGGGCTGAGGTGCTATCGTCGGACGCTTTTTCCAAATTCGAGGAAAACGGCATCTTCGACCGCGACACCGGCCTGCGATTCCTCTCCGCTATCCTCGAACAAGGCGGCTCGCGCGACCCGATGGAACTATTCATCGAATTCCGCGGCAGAGAACCGCAAATCGACGCGCTGCTGCGGCATAGCGGGATTACGGCATGATCGTGAGTTGCCCAGAATGAAAATCGCCACCTGGAACGTAAACTCATTGCGCGTGCGCTTGCCGCAGGTATTGGATTGGATAGCCGCCGAACAGCCGGACATTCTTGCTCTGCAGGAAACCAAGCTGGAGGATAAAAACTTCCCAGTGGCCGAGATCGAGGCAGCGGGTTACCAGGCGATCTACTCAGGCCAAAAAACCTACAACGGCGTGGCGATACTGAGCCGCACCGCCGCACAAGACATTGTGACCGATATTCCCGGCTTGGACGACCATCAGCGCCGCATCATCGAAGCCACGTATGGAGATATACGAGTACTTAATGTGTATGTGCCCAACGGCGAGGCCGTAGGTTCGGATAAATACGCTTACAAACTCGGTTGGCTGGAAAAACTCACCGCTTATGTGAAAGAACAGCTTGCCGCCCACCCGCGCCTGGTATTACTGGGCGATTTCAACATCGCCCCCGAGCCTCGTGACGTACACGACCCGCAACTCTGGGAAAACAGCGTGCTGTGCTCCGGACCAGAACGCGCCGCCTTCCGCCAACTGACCGGCCTTGGCTTATGTGACACATTCCGGCTCTTTAATCAGGAAGAAAGCCAATTCACCTGGTGGGACTACCGCATGGCCGCCTTCCGCCGCAACATGGGACTGCGTATCGACCACATCCTGGCGAGCCAGGAATTATGTGGGGCGACCACCTCCTGCCAGATCGACAAAACACCGCGCAAACTGGAGAGGCCTTCGGACCATACACTGGTGATAGCAGTATTCGGATCAACCTGAATGCTTACTGTTTCCAGTAGACCCAAGCCCCCATTGATCATATTGATACGGCATACAGTGATCAAGGCGGGTGGGCAGCCAGGCTATCACTCCGCAGGTACACCTCCTCAGCGAACGCAAAATTTCAGACCGCTACCACCCGGCAAGATTGGATGAATTCGATAATTGTGTTCAACCCGGTGCCCTGTCGCAGGTTAGTGAACACGAACGGTCGTTCGCCACGCATACGGCGCGTGTCGCTGTCCATGATTTCGAGGCTGGCGCCGACATAGGGTGCGAGGTCGGTTTTATTGATGACGAGGAGATCGGATTTGGTGATGCCGGGACCGCCCTTACGCGGGATTTTGTCGCCAGCGGCAACATCGATGACATAGATCGTTAGGTCAACCAGTTCCGGGCTGAAGGTGGCGGCGAGGTTATCGCCACCGCTTTCGACGAAGATCAGCTCTACGTCCGGGAAGCGCCGTTCGAGTTTTTCGATGGCGGCGAGGTTCATGGAGGCATCTTCGCGGATGGCGGTGTGCGGGCAGCCGCCGGTCTCGACACCGATGATACGCTCCGGCGCGAGGGCTTGGCTGCGCACCAGGAATTGTGCATCTTCCTGCGTATAGATGTCGTTGGTGACGACTGCCAGGCGGCAGGTGTCGCGCATGCCCTTGCACAGCGCGTCGACCAGAGCGGTCTTACCCGACCCCACTGGCCCGGCTATTCCGACACGAAAGGCATTCATGGTAGTTTCTCCTTAACTTCGAAACAGTCGCGTATATTGCGTCTCATGCGCCATGCTGGCAAGCGCCATTCCCCAGCCGCCTACACCGAGCTCATCGTCTGTCGCGGCGATGGCCGTGCTGGCTGCTACATGTATCGCGGCTTGCAGATCCCATAGCATTTGCTGCCCGGCGGTCTGGCCGAGCGGGATCAGCTTGACGCCAGCATTCACCAGATTCGCCGCCCAGCCTTGCAGATAGCCGGTGATGGCATCGCTGCATGGTATGCCCCAGTGCGTTGCGGCGAGCGCATAGGCAGTGGCGAAGTTGCATGGTTCGTCCTGCCATGATTCGCAATCGGGCAGGGAGGGTTTGAGGTCGCGCAGCAGGCGTAGCAGTGCGCGGCCCATGTCGTGGCTTTGCTGGCGCAGTTCCTCGCTTTCGCGTGACGCCGTGAGCCAGCGGTTCCACTGCCGTACTGCCGCACCATCGTCACGCTGGCGGGCCTCGTATACGCGGCATGCAACTGCGGCATCAAGCAGCGCGGAGCCATCATGCAACCCATCCTCCAGCCAGACACGCAACGTGGCAGCGTCTTTCACCTGACCAGTGTGCACGGCGTATTCCAGTCCCTCGGAATAACTGTATGCGCCGACCGGTAGTGACGGACTTGCGAGTTGGAGCAGTCGCAGCAGCGAAGCGTCGTGCTCAATCATGACGCCCGCCATAGGCGCCTGGCTCTGGGTCGAACGGCATGATTTCATGCGCCACGTGCAAGCCAAGCTGTTCGAGCATACCGGCCAGGACGGGATCGGGGAGGATGCGCATATAGTTTTCGCCAATCTCGGCCGGCACATGGCGGTTTCCGAGATGGTAGGCTGCACGCAGCAGCGTCAGGGCATCAGAGACGCGCGCAGTCAGCACCGGCTCGGCCTTAGCGCGAACTCGCGCCAGCGTGCCTCCCGCGGCGCGCAGCAGGTCACCGTCATGCAGCACAGTGCCACGTGGCAGTACGAGCTGGACTTCCGTGCCGTCTTCGGCGGTCAGGCGGATACGGCTGCGGGCGCGTTCTTCGGCGGCCAGCACCAGTGTCAGCGCGACGGTGGCGTTTTGATCCGGCGGCAGGATTTCGGTCAGGCTGAGCACGGTCAAAACAGGAAGTAGCGTTGCGCGAGCGGCAACACGCTGGCCGGTTCGCAGACCAGCAGATCACCGTCGGCGCGGACTTCATAGGTTTCCGGGTCGACCTCCATTTTTGGCAACGTGTCGTTGAGCATCATGTCTTTCTTGCTGAGTTGGCGCGTGCCGGAAACGGCCACGGTGCGGCGGCGCAGGCCAAGTCGCGCACCAATATCCTGCGCCTGTGCCGCTTGCGACACAAAGGTGAGGCAGGTTGCTCCGATGGCGCCGCCAAACGCGGCGAACATGGGGCGGCCGTGCACCGGCTGCGGCGTCGGGATGCTGGCGTTGGCGTCGCCCATCTGCGCCCAGACGATTAATCCGCCCTTGATGACCAGCTCCGGGCGTACGCCGAAAAAGGCCGGTTTCCATAGCACCAGGTCGGCAAGTTTGCCTGCCTCGATTGAACCGACATGGCTGGCGATGCCGTGGGTGATGGCCGGATTGATGGTGTATTTGGCGATGTAGCGACGCGCACGAAAATTATCGTGGCGCACCGGATCGCCCGCCAGACTGCCGCGCTGCTGCTTCATCTTGTGCGCTGTCTGCCAGGTGCGGATGATGACTTCACCGATCCGCCCCATCGCCTGGGAATCGGAAGACATCATGCTGAACGCGCCAAGATCTTGCAGGATATCCTCGGCGGCGATGGTCTCGCGCCGGATGCGCGAATCGGCAAAGGCCACGTCCTCGGCGATGCTGGGATCGAGGTGGTGGCAGACCATCAGCATGTCGAGATGCTCATCCACCGTATTCACCGTATAGGGGCGGGTGGGATTGGTGGAAGAAGGTAGAACGTTGGGCTCACCGCACAACCGGATGATGTCGGGCGCGTGACCACCGCCAGCGCCTTCAGTGTGGTAGGCGTGAATGACGCGCCCCTTGAAGGCGGCGACAGTATCCTCCACGAAGCCAGCCTCGTTGAGCGTGTCGGTGTGAATCGCCACCTGCACGTCATACTGGTCGGCAACGGTGAGGCAGGTGTCAATGGCCGCCGGCGTGCTGCCCCAGTCCTCATGCAGTTTGAGGCCGACGGCGCCCGCTTCGATCTGTTCGACGAGGCCTTCTGGCCGGGCCGCGTTACCCTTGCCGAGAAAGCCTAGATTCACAGGCAGGCCTTCGGCGGCCTGAAGCATGCGGTGGATGTGCCATGGTCCCGGTGTGCAGGTGGTGGCGTTGGTGCCGGTAGCCGGGCCGGTGCCGCCGCCGATCAGTGTTGTTACGCCCGAAGCCAGGGCCGTCTCAATCTGCTGCGGGCAGATGAAATGGATGTGGCTGTCGATGCCGCCGGCGGTTAGGATCATGCCTTCGCCCGCCACGATTTCCGTGCCGGGTCCGATGATGATGTCCACGCCGGACTGCGTGCCGGGGTTGCCCGCCTTGCCGATTTTCGCGATCATGCCGTGCCGGATGCCTACATCGGCCTTGACGACGCCCCACCAGTCGAGAATCACGGCGTTGGTGATCACCAGATCCATCGCGCCTGCCTCGTTAGTGATGGACGATTGCCCCATGCCGTCGCGGATCACCTTGCCACCGCCGAATTTCACCTCGTCGCCATAGACAGCGTAATCCCTTTCGACCTCGATGAAAAGACCGGTATCGGCGAGGCGGATGCGGTCGCCCGTTGTCGGGCCGAAATGCTCGGCGTAGGCGCGCCGGCCCATGAGGATGCTCATGTTTTTTTCTCCAGAGAACCGTTCACTTTGGCATTGAAACCGTATATCTCGCGATGACCGGTGAAGGCGACGAGTTGCACCTCGCGCTCGTCGCCCGGCTCGAAGCGCACTGCGGTGCCAGCGGGAATGTCCAGGCGCATGCCGTAGGTGCGGCCGCGTTCGAAGTGAAGCGCCGCGTTCGTTTCGTAAAAGTGAAAATGCGAGCCGACCTGTACCGGCCTGTCGCCAGTATTGGCGACGCTAACGCGTGTAGTGTCACGCCCGGTATTGAGCTCAATCTCGCCTTCTGTCACCAGAATTTCACCAGCGATCATGGTTGTAGCCTCCTTAGGGCCTTTAACGGATAGGGTTGTGTACCGTCACCAGCTTGGTGCCGTCGGGAAACGTTGCCTCTACCTGCACATCGGCAATCATTTCCGGCACGCCTTCCATGACATCGCCACGCGAGAGCAGGGTTGTGCCATAGGTCATCATATCGGCGACGCTGCGGCCATCGCGCGCGCCTTCGAGTATCGCTGCGCTGATATAGGCTACCGCCTCGGGATAATTGAGCTTGAGTCCGCGGTCTTTGCGCCGTTCGGCGAGGAGCGCGGCGGTGAAGATCAGCAGCTTGTCTTTTTCTTGCGGTGACAGATGCATCTCTCCTCCTTTACGTATTCCAGATGCGCGGTGGGCAGGCCGCGCGGTTCCGGTGATGCCGCCGCAGCATGTTCCATACGGCAGTAAACCAGGCGCGCGCCTCGGCGCTCGACGAGCCGCGATAGCGGCACAGTAATCCTTCTTCGAGCCGCGTCACGCCAGCTTCACCTTGACGGGGTTGAACTGTCCATAATCTGCGCGCCTCTTCGGCAAATGTTGTTTCCACCGCCTGCCCGAGCCAGGCGAGACAGCCTATCACCGGCATTCCGCTGAGTCCGAAGGAGCTGTCGAGCAGACGGCTGCCGCCCTCCAGCCGCTGACGATCAACCCATAACGGCACCCCACTGCGCCACACTTCGATGCTGTTCCTCCACTGCCCATGAGCGAAGCGTTCGCCGCAAGCACTGCGGCCGAAACGCGTGATGTCCCAGCCAAGCCAGGTTGCGCCTGGCGCAAGCTCCACGTGCATTATCTGATGCGCCACGGCGCCATCGAACACGATACCTTCCTGCGGCAGCCATTCGAGATGCGCCCCCGCTTCCACATGCGCCCGCACGATTTGTTCCGCGACTTTACCGCTGCTGCGATACCACTTATTGGCTGCCGGTGTGGTGAGTAACACCTGTGTGCCGGGTTCAAGGTGCAGCGCGATTTCCAGCCGGTCTCCGCTCGCCATGCCACCCGGCGGATGAAGGACGAGCACATGGCATACGTCAGCGCCCTCCGGATAAAAGGGTCGCTGTATCGCCAGCGGCATGTGCGCCTTGACGACCTCCATCACCGTGCCTGGGGCTTGACTGAAACGCAGATTCAGATGGCCGCGCCAGCACGGGGTATCGTCCGCAGGAGCAAGGGCATGACCTATCATACTGCGATATGACGCCGCACCTGATCGGCCTCCATATCCACTCCGCTCATGACTACCTCACCCCGCGACATTACCAGATACAGGATAGCCATGTCGCCGCGCTCAAGGAGCAGGCGGATGACGCGCCCGATATCCTTTATGACGGAGGGCTGAATGCCCTCGGTCGGCTCATCGAGAATCAGCAGCTTGGGCTCCATAAGCAATGCGCGGGCAAGTGCGAGCTGCTGTTGCTGGCCGCCGGACAGGTCGCCGCCGCGCCGCCGGCGCATCTCTCCCAATACCGGGAACATCTCGAAGGTTGCGGCCGGAATCTCGCGCGGCGGGCGGTCATGCACGGCGAAGCCGGTAATCAGATTTTCTTCCACTGTCAGACGCGGAAAAATGTCGCGCCCCTGAGGCACATAACTCATGCCGAGCCGGGCGCGGACATGCGGCGGTGCACTAGTGACGTCCTGTCCGACAAAGGTGATGCGGCCGGAACGGCCCCGCTCCACGCCCATCAGGCACTTGAGGAGCGTCGTTTTGCCCACGCCATTTCGTCCCAGCAACGCGGTACAGGTTCCCCTCTGGACTTCCAGCGAGATGCCGCGCAGCGTATGGCTACCGCCGTAATAATGATTGAGTTGTTCGATCGCAAGCAGCATGTCAGCGCCCCAGATACACTTCAATGACCTGCTCGTTGTTTTGGACATGCTCCATCGCGCCCTCCGCCAGTACGCGGCCTTCGTGCAGCACGGTGACCTTACGAGCGATCGAGGTCACGAACTCCATGTCATGCTCGACCACGATGAGAGAGTGCTCACCAGCAAGTGAGGTGAAAAGCTCAGCGGTTCGCTCGCGCTCGGCATCCGTCATGCCCGCCACCGGCTCGTCCAGCAGGAGCAGCTTGGGCTCCTGCGCCAGCAACATGCCGATTTCGAGCCACTGCTTCTGGCCGTGCGATAGCGTGCCCGCCTCGCGGCCCGCGAGTGCCGACAGGCCGATGAGATCGAGCGTTGCGGCAATGCGGTCCTTTTGTTCCGCACCCAGCCGCCAGAACAGTGACGCCCAGATACCTTTGTCCACCTTGATGGCGAGTTCCAGGTTTTCGAATACGGTGTGGTGCTCGAACACGGTGGGTTTCTGGAATTTACGGCCGATGCCGGTGCGCGCGATTTCGTGCTCGTTGAGGCGTGTTAGATCGAGGGTCTGGCCGAAATAGGCGGTGCCGCTGTCGGGCCGGGTCTTGCCGGTGATCACATCCATCAAGGTGGTTTTGCCCGCACCATTAGGGCCGATGATGCAGCGCAGTTCACCGGCGTCCACGGTGAGTGATAGCTCGTTGAGCGCGCGGAAACCGTCGAAACTGACGGTGATGGCGTCCAGATACAGCACTGTGCCGTGGCTCAGATCCAGAGTTCCCGGCATAGCGACATGGGCGAGGCCCGTTATTTCGTTGCCGTCTATTCCGTCAATTCCAGATGTTGTCAACTCAGCTTTCATGTGTGTTGCGTTTGGACCTCAGGCGCTGCGCAAGTCCCATCATGCCCTGCGGAAGGAACAGTGTCACCAGGATGAACAACAATCCCAGGAAGTACAGCCAGTATTCGGGAAAGGCAACAGTGAACCAGCTCTTCGCGCCATTCACCAACGCGGCGCCGATGATCGGTCCGACGAGAGTGCCGCGGCCGCCGACGGCGGTCCAGATGGCGATTTCGATGGAGTTGGCGGGCGACATCTCGCTGGGGTTGATGATGCCGACCTGCGGCACATACAGCGCGCCGGCAATGCCGCATAGCATGGCCGACAGCGTCCAGGCGAAAAGCTTGTAGGGTAGGGGATTGTAACCGCAAAACCGCACGCGGCTCTCGGTGTCACGGATGGCAGTGAGCACCCGCCCAAGCTTGGAAGTGACAATGTAACGGCACAGCAGCAGCGCCAGGATCAGCGCCACGCCACTGGCGATGAACAGGGTGGCCTTGGTCGCGGGATCGGCCAGAGAAAATCCCAGGATGCGCTTGAAATCGGTGAAGCCATTGTTGCCTCCGAAACCGGTGTCGTTGCGGAAGAACAGCAACATTGCCGCGAAGGTGAGAGCCTGGGTGATGATCGAGAAGTACACGCCCTTGATGCGCGAGCGGAAGGCGAAGTAGCCGAACACCAGCGCAAGCAGTCCAGGCGCCAGCACGATGAGCAATGCACAATACCAAAACTGGTCGGTACCTGCCCAGTACCATGGCAATTCCTTCCAGTCCAGAAACACCATGAAATCGGGCAGGTCGCTACCGGACTCGCTCTCCCGCCCTATCATGCGCATCAGGTACATGCCCAGCGCATAGCCACCCAGAGCAAAGAACAACCCGTGACCCAGACTCAAGATGCCCGCGTAGCCCCATACCAGATCCATCGCCAGCGCCAGCAGGGCGTAGCACATGATTTTGCCTAGCAGCGTGATCAGCCAGGCGGAGACATGGAAGGGCGAGTCTTCGGGAACGGCGAGGTAAAGCACGGGCATTAGCACGCACACCAGTGCGAGAAATATGGCTATGGCAAGCCAGCCCTTAGCACCGTACAACTGCGATAGGCGTTCAATCATCATGGATCATCCCTCCACCGTGCGGCCCTTGGCGGCGAACAGTCCCTGTGGGCGCTTCTGGATGAACAGGATGATGAACACGAGCAGCATGATCTTTGCGAGCACCGCACCCCAGTATGGCTCAAGGAATTTGTTCATCACACCCAGTCCCAGCGCGGCGTATACCGTGCCGGCAATCTGGCCCACGCCACCCAGCACGACCACCATGAAGGAATCGACGATATATCCCTGACCCAGCTCCGGCCCCACGTTGCCTATCTGCGACATCGCGCAACCCCCCAGTCCCGCCACGCCCGCTCCTAGACCGAAGGCAAGCATGTCGGTGCGGCCGGTGGGGATGCCCATACAGTCGGCCATGCTGCGGTTCTGTGTCACGGCGCGCACATGCAGTCCCAGCCTGGTGTGGGTGAGCGCCAGCCACACCAGGCACAGCACCAGCATGGCAAAGACAATGATGACAATGCGGTTATAGGGTAGCACCAGGCTGCCCAACACTGTCACACCGCCTGTCATCCAGGATGGATTGGCTACCTCCACATTCTGCGCGCCAAACATAGTGCGCATGAGCTGAATCAGTATTAGCGAAATGCCCCAAGTGGCGAGCAGCGTTTCCAGAGGCCGGCCGTAGAGATGGCGGATCACGCCACGCTCCAGCGCCATACCTACCAATGCCGCCACGCCAAACGCCACGGGCACGGCAGCGATGAGATAGAGGTCGAGATGCTGCGGCAAATAAGTCTTGAACAGATTTTGCACCACATAGGTGGCATAGGCGCCAATCATCAGCAACTCGCCGTGGGCCATGTTGATGACACCCATCAGGCCGTAAACGATCGCCAGCCCCAAAGCTGCGAGTAGCAGTATGCTGCCCAGGCTGATACCGGTGAATACGTGGCCCGCATATTCGGCAACCTTCAGGCGTTGCTCGATAGCTGCGATGGCTTTTTCCGCCGCCGCACGCACCTTTGCATCCGGCTCGGCAAACTGGCCCGCACCGTCTTTTTCCAGCAGTACCAGTAGGCGGTTTTTTGTGGCTTCCTGAGCGCTGTTGCCCAAGGTCTGCACCGCCGCTAGACGCTGCTGCGGGTCATCGCTTTTTAATTCCATACCGCTATGCGCCAGCTCAAGCGCATTGTGTACTGTGGGGTTGCGCTCACTAGCCAGCGCCTTCTTCACCAAAGGCAGCAATACAGGATCGCCCTCGGCCAACTGTTGCGCCGCTTCCAGGCGCTTTGCACTGTCTGAAGAGAAGAGTTTAAAGGCTGCCAGTGCCGCCTCCAGGGCGCGGCGTACTCGGTTGTTGATGGTGATGCGCGAGGCGTCTTCGGGTGCATGCGCCAAGGGTTGATTCGTTACGGCATCGGTCACGCCAGCCTCCGTCACGATCAGCAGCCGGCCTGTCGGCGTCGCCTGCAAAGCGCCGTCCTGCAAGGCCTGGAGCACTGGCAAAGCCGCCACATCACCCGCCGCCACCAATGTTTCAATCGCGGTGATTCTGGCGTCGTTATCACCCATGGCGAGGTTTTGCAGCGCCGTAGCGTCGAGGGCGTGTGCGTTGCCCAACCAGACAGCGAATAACGTGGCTATGCAGTATCGGCAGAGGTGTTTCATGGTGTTGTAGTTATCTGCAATAAATCTCCCCGCCGCGACAGCGAGGAGATGGGCGTGCTACATATCTTTTTTCTTTTCGTTGCCCGGTATGAAGGGGCTCCACGGTTGGGCGCGCAGGGTCTTCTTCGTTTCCCATACAATGTCAAACTGGCCATCGGGACGGATCTCGCCGATCATCACCGGCTTCCACAGGTGATGATTCTTTTCGTCCATCTTCAGCTCATAACCGCTGGGCGCCTTGAACGTCTGGCCCGCCATGGCGGTGCGCACCTTGTTCACCTCGACAGATTTCGCTTTTTCCGCTGCTTGCGCCCACATGTGAATGCCAACATACGTCGCCTCCATAGGATCGTTGGTCACACGCTTGTCGCCACCGGGAAGCTTTTGTTTCTTGACATAGTCCTTCCACATTTTGATGAACTTGTCATTTTCCGGGTTTTTTAGCGACATGAAATAATTCCATGCCGCCAGATGGCCGACCAGCGGTTTGGCGTCGATGCCGCGCAGTTCTTCCTCTCCGACTGAGAACGCCACCACCGGAATGTCCGTGGCCTTCACGCCCTGGTTGGACAATTCTTTATAGAAAGGCACATTGGAATCACCGTTAATGGTGGAGATCACCGCCGTCTTACCGCCAGCGGCGAACTTCTTGACGTCTGCCACGATGGTCTGATAATCGCTGTGGCCGAATGGCGTATAGATCTCCTTGATGTCGCCCTCTTTCACACCCTTGGACTTCAGGAAGGCGCGCAGGATCTTGTTAGTCGTGCGCGGATACACATAGTCCGTGCCTAACAGAAAGAAGCGCTTGGCCTCGCCGCCGTCCTTGCTCATCAGATATTCCACCGCCGGAATCGCCTGCTGATTGGGCGCGGCTCCAGTGTAGAATACGTTTTGCGATAGCTCTTCTCCCTCATATTGCACCGGGTAGAAGAGCAGCCCATTCAACTCCTCGAACACCGGCAATACCGACTTGCGTGATACCGAAGTCCAGCAACCGAATACCACCGCCACTTTTTCCTTCTGCAACAACTCGCGCGACTTCTCGGCAAACAGCGGCCAGTTGGAGGCCGGGTCCACCACCACCGCTTCCAGTTTTTTACCCAACACACCACCCTTGGCGTTGATTTCCTCGATAGTCATCAACGCCACATCTTTCAGCGAGGTTTCGCTAATAGCCATGGTACCGGATAGAGAATGCAGAATGCCGACCTTGATGGTGTCTGCGGCCTGTGCCGCCGCCGCGAACGTAATGCCTGCGGCGACAACGGCTGTTGTGAAGATGGAACGGGTGAAATGATTGCCTACAGCAATACCCAGCAAATAAGACGACTTCATGTTATCCCCCTTGGGTTAATCCTAGAAATGTTTCGTAACAGGCGGACCCGCCCGGGCCAGCCCGGCGGGTTCCGCAATGCATAAACCACTAGATCTGAAGCTGAACGCCGATCTTGAAGATATTGGTATTTGGTGCCGCCCCCATATTGTCATTGGTGTATGCGGCAGTGACACGGGCATTGTGGCCGTCAATCACATAGTGCAATTCGAGATCATAGCGATTGCGTTTATCCGTGGCGCCATCAAGATCCAGGCTTTGGAAGCGTACCTGCGGCATGAGCTTGCCTATGCCGATCTTTGTGTTAAAGAGATAGCCAGCGCGGGCCATGTAGCCATTGCCCTGAAACAACGTGGCATCACTCACACTGCCCCTGTCATAGTGGTAATAGGCACCTTCTAGTGACAGCATGTCGGTGCCAAGGGTTTTCTCCATAAGTGCATCGATGTTCCAGCCGGAGAAATCGCCAGGTGTAGCGGCTGTCCCCGCGCCGTTCTTCTGTGTCATCGCGGCAAGGCCGAAGGCAAGAATCTGTTTTTCACCATAGTAAGTGCTACTGTTGTAATAACCCGGCTCCGGATCCCACAGGTTGAGGGTCAGCCGGCCGGCGTAGAGCAAATCGTCCGCCCTGTTCGAGGTGCTAGCACCATTGCGCCCTTGAAAGGCGCCAACCTGGTACTTGAACATGCCGCCGCCAGCTTGCCCCCACACCGCCGCGCCGTCATCGCGCCCTGCGAACTGGGCAGGGTAATTTTGTACGATGGGGAAATCCCACGAAGCCAGGTAATACGGCCCCGAGAGGTTGGAGCGATCGCTGGGCGGCAGAAAACGCCCTAGCCACACGTTGAATGTGTCCGAAGGTTCGATCCGAACGATGGCGTCGAGCACCCGCGCGGCGCTATTGTTGGTCGAATCTTTTTCGGTGTTAAAGGTCAGTTTGATGTCCTTATGTACTTGCCCGTTCAGGTAGAGCCGCACACTATCCACTGCAAAGTCGAGGGAGCGATCCGTACCGTTCGGCGCTGCCTTGTCCTCGGAGAGGAAACTGCTGCGCAGCCCGCCGCCGATACTGATCCATTTAGTGTCGTCGATTTTAAGTATGGGGCCAGCCAGAACAGGGGCCGAAAGTGCTGACAGGGCGAGAACAGAAACACCTATAGACAAAACAGCTTTACGACTGTGCATCATGGTAATGCCCCCTCTTGTTGTTGTGCGGAAGACCCTCTCGATCACAACAGCAAGCGTCATGCCATAATTTTATTTATTTAAAATTCAATGAAATGAGTTATTTTTTGATTGGCGGCCAGGTTGTCATGCACCATAATTGCTCATCCCTATTGTTTTTCGCCCCATCGATGTGTGTAGTGGCATAGTTAATTTGGCCACCTGATTATGGGTGATAACATCACCCTCAATATAAAACAGGTGACGAAATGGCAAAAAGCAGACGGACA
>LNEJ01000067.1 GCA_001464965.1 Gammaproteobacteria bacterium Ga0074134 | reverse complement strand
TCCGATAAGTCGTGTCGCCTTGCGCTTTCAGTCATGGTTCCGCCCTAAGATACGATGCAGTGCGCATTTTATCACTAATCTCGTGACGACACTGTCTAGGGAAGTACAAGACAAATATAGCGCTCTTGCAAGCGGTTATCCATGGTAAAAATACCATGATTGCCCTGTGCACAGATTTCGGCCTGGAAGGTTCATGCAATTTGAACGCCGTTCTCGCCTGCCTGGCTGCGTTTGTGAGTGCCGCGTTGCATGTGTTATATGGCGGCGGGCATGAACAAGCTCTTGTGTCTGAAATGTAGGTGGTTGTATCTGTTCTGAAATAGGCGATGGGATTTTTCAGCGTCCTGCTAACCCTGGTTGTTTGATATTATATGATCTGTTCCTCATGGAGACGGCCGTCGTCTTTCATAGACCTTGCAACCTGCACTTCAAACCCCGAAAATTACACAAATGACACCTGGCTTCGTCCACCTCCATCTCCACACTGAATATTCCCTGGTTGACAGCGTTGTGCGCGTCAAGCCGCTGGTGAAAGCGTGCGCCGCTGCCGGTATGCCGGCTTGCGCGGTGACGGACCAATCCAACCTGTTCGCCATGGTGAAATTTTACCGTGCGGCCCAGGCGGCAGGCGTGAAGCCGATCATCGGGGTGGATGTGTGGCTGCACAATGAGGCGGATCATAATCAACCGTCGCGATTGGTGTTGCTGTGCCAGAACCGCGAGGGTTATCTCAACCTCACGCGTCTGGTGTCGCGCAGTTATATCGAAGGCCAGCAGCGTGGCATCCCCATGATCCGCAGGGAGTGGCTGGAGGGCGCGAGTGATGGATTGATTGCCTTGTCCGGCGGGCGCGCCGGTGATGTAGGGCAAGCCCTGCTGGCGGGTAACCGGGGAGCAGCCGAAGCGCTGCTCAATGGCTGGAAGGCGCTGTTTCCCGAGCGCTTCTACCTGGAGTTGCAACGTAGTGGCCGCGAGCACGAGGAGGATTATCTGCACGATGCCGTCGATCTGGCGCAGGCGCTCGACGTGCCGGTGGTGGCCACCAACGATGTGCGCTTCATCAAGCCAGAGGATTTTTACGCGCACGAGGCCAAGGTTTGCATCCACGAGGGGCGCGTGCTGGATGACCCGCGCCGCCCGCGCCTCTATTCCGAGCAGCAGTATTTGCGCAGCCCGCAGGAGATGGCTGAGCTGTTTGCCGACCTTCCCGAGGCGTTGGAAAATACCGTGGAGATTGCGCGCCGCTGCACGCTGGAACTGACACTGGGCAAGAATTTTCTGCCTGATTTCCCGGTGCCGGAAGGCATGACCATGGACGCCTATTTCCGCGAGTGCGCGCGCGCCGGGCTGGAAAAGCGTCTGACTTTCTTGTTCGATACCCAGGCGCAAAATTTTGCCCAGCAGCGCGTGGTTTACGACGAGCGCCTGGCGCGCGAGCTCGATGTGATCATCACCATGGGTTTTGCCGGTTATTTTTTGATCGTGGCGGATTTTATACGTTGGGCCAAGGAGAATGATGTGCCAGTGGGGCCGGGGCGTGGTTCGGGCGCGGGGTCGCTGGTAGCCTATGCGCTGGAAATCACGGATCTTGACCCCCTCCGCTATGACCTGCTGTTCGAGCGATTCCTGAATCCCGAGCGTGTCTCGCTGCCGGATTTCGATATCGACTTCTGCATGGAAGGCCGCGACCGCGTCATCGAGTATGTGACAGAGCACTACGGGCGCGACCGCGTGTCGCAGATCATCACCTACGGCAGCATGGCGGCCAAGGCCGTGGTGCGCGACGTTGGGCGCGTGTTGGGACATCCTTATGGCTTCGTCGATCAGATCGCCAAGCTGATCCCCTTCGAGCTGGGTATCACGCTCGATGATGCGCTGGAGAAGGAAGAGACGCTGCGCCGCCGCTACGAGCAGGAAGAGGACGTACGTGGATTGATCGACCTGGCGCGCTCGCTGGAAGGATTAACGCGCAACGCCGGCAAGCATGCCGGTGGCGTGGTGATCGCACCCTCGGCGCTCACCGATTTCACGCCGCTCTACTGTGAACAAGGCGCGGCGGGAACGGTAACGCAATTCGACAAGGACGATGTCGAGGCCGTGGGACTGGTAAAATTCGATTTCCTGGGGCTGCGCACGCTCACCATCATCGACTGGGCGGTGAAGACCATCAACCAGGAGCGCGCCACACGCGGCGAGACATTGTTGGATATTGTCCGCATCCCGCTGGATGACGCACCGTCTTTCGCCCTGCTCAAACGTTGCGCTACGACGGCAATCTTCCAGCTTGAATCGCGCGGCATGAAGGATCTGATCAAGCGCCTGCAACCGGATTGCTTCGAAGACATCGTGGCTCTCGTGGCGCTGTTCCGTCCCGGCCCATTACAGTCCGGCATGGTGGACGACTTCATCAACCGCAAGCACAAGCGCACCAAGGTGGAATACCCGCACCCCGCGCTGGAACCGATTCTCAAGCCTACCTACGGCGTGATCCTCTATCAGGAGCAGGTGATGCAAATCGCCCAGGTACTGGCCGGATTCAGTCTGGGCGCCGCTGATCTGCTGCGCCGCGCCATGGGCAAGAAAAAAGCTGAAGAAATGGCGCAGCAGCGCGCCATTTTTGTGGATGGTGCCAAGAACAACGGCGTTGATGAAAAGATTGCCGCCTACATCTTCGACCTGATGGAAAAGTTCGCAGGCTATGGCTTCAATAAATCCCACTCAGCGGCGTATGCTTTGTTGTCCTACCAGACCGCCTGGCTCAAGGCCCACTACCCGGCGGCCTTCATGGCGGCGGTGTTGTCCGCAGATATGGATAACACCGACAAGGTGGTAACGCTGATCGAGGAATGCCGCGACATGAAGCTGACGGTGCTGCCGCCGCACATCAATACCTGTGAATGTGCTTTCACCGTCAGCAATGACAACACGATCCTGTATGGCCTGGGCGCGGTCAAGGGTGCAGGCAGCGCGGCCATTGAGGGCATCATTGCCGCCCGCAGGCAGGCTCCGTTCCGTGATCTGTTCGATTTCTGTCAGCGCATCGACCTGCGCAAGGCCAACAGGCGCGTGCTGGAGGCGCTGATCCGCGCTGGTGCGCTTGATGGACTAGGGGCCGGCCGCGCTACGCTAATGGCCTCGCTCACGGCCGCCACGCAGTTGGCCGAACAGCATTCGCGTAATGATGCCGCAGGGCAGGAAGATCTGTTCGGTGTGTTCGCGGCCCCAGGCGGAGTGAACGAGAGCGAGGTACATGAAACACGCTATGTCGAAACACCCGAGTGGAATGAAGAGCAGCGTCTCACCGGGGAAAAGGAAACCCTCGGGTTATATCTCACCGGCCACCCCATTGCGCGTTACGAGCATGAGCTGGCGCGTTTCATCAGCGCGCGCATTGTCGATCTCAAGCCCGGCCGCGACCAGTCCGTTGTTATCGCCGGCCTGGTAGTGGCCATGCGCGCCATGATGAGCCGCAAGGGCGACCGCATGGCCTTCATCACCCTGGATGACCGCAGCGGGCGCATCGAGCTGGCGGTGTTTCCCGAAAACTTCCGTCAATACCGCAACCTGATCATCAAGGACAAATTGCTGGTGGTGGAAGGCACAGTGAGC
Source organism: Gammaproteobacteria bacterium Ga0074134 (assembly GCA_001464965.1). Taxonomy (GTDB): domain Bacteria; phylum Pseudomonadota; class Gammaproteobacteria; family Ga007554; genus LNEJ01. The sequence goes on along the minus strand of LNEJ01000067.1, from coordinate 29,961 downwards.
GTGGATGAGTATTCCGGCGGATTCAAGATGAGCGCGGACAAGATTTTTGACATCGACCAGGCGCGCGAGGCCTATGCCAAGCGGTTGGTGATCGATGTCGAAGAGCACCAGGCGGGCAACGGCTTTGCAGGTGAATTGGCGCAGCGGCTGGCGCCGTTCCGCGAGGGTGTTTGCCCGGTATGGATTGAATACCACGCACCCACCGCGCGCGCGCAGCTCGCCTTGGGCCAGGAATGGCGCGTTCATCCCAGCGATGAACTGCTGCATCGCCTGCAAGAGCTGGCGGGGAAAGACAGGGTACGGGTGGTTTATTAAGGCAGCTCTGAATAAATCAGAGGTTCCTTAACGTTTATGCGCTGTTTGACAAGCGCCGGGAAAACGAGCATCTTGCTGGATGAAATTGGACACGGACACGGTTAGATAATGAGCGGCTTAACTGGAAGGATTATTATCAGGGGCGTTACCGAGGACGGCAGAAAATTCCGTCCCAGCGATTGGGCCGAGCGCATCACCACTGCGGTTGGTAAAGTTGGTGCAGGCCGCCGCATAGAGTTTCATCCAAAGGTCAGCATGATCACCATCGAGGGGATCAGTTGCGTGCTGGTGGACAAGAGCCTGGAGCAGGATGAGCCGATGGTGTTCGCTTTTCTGATGAACTTCGCCAAAAGCAACCGGCTGCAAATTGAAGATTTCCATCAGGGATAAAAAACAGGCTCCTGGCGCGCCTACGCTTCTTGGGATTCCGGCCAGTTCTTGATGTAATTTCTGAGCAGGTTGTTCTCGAACTGGGTTTCAGTGAGCAGGGCCTGCACAATGTCGACGATGGAAATCAGGCCGGCGAACTCGCCGTCGCGCATGACCGGCAAGTGGCGAATGCGATGTCCGAGGCTATTGCTCATCATTAAATTCATGACATGGTCGAGGGTGTCCTGGGCATCGCAGGTAATCAGCTTCGGCGCCATGACATCACGCACCCGCACCTCGGCCAGATTGGCGGCGTACTTGTCCACCGCCCCCATCACATCACGCTCCGTGACAATGCTGGCAAGGTGGCCCTCATCCATCACCACCAGTGAGCCAATCTGGTTTTTCATCATCAGCGCCACCGCTTCGGTTAATAACCGATCTGGTGTGATGCTGTAAATATTGGGTCCTTTCTGCTTCAAAATGTGGGTTACTTTCATGCCCTTGTTCCTCTATGCAAGCAAAAATCATCATTCATCATTTTGCTATTTATACACACTTTTACGTCAGTGTCCAACGGATGCGGGCATTCCCTGTTGCGCCATTATCCGGGATACCCCAATAGGCATGCTTTGCTTGGCAAGCGCCAGGCATCGGAGTATATTTATCTTGGTTTTTTGCGGCAGAAAGCAGGTGCAGTGCTTGCCGTGCCGCCGCTTTTGTTATTTCAACCAAACATCTCACTAACCGCTTTACTTGAAACCCCATGAATCTGAACTTCCTTGAATTTGAACGCCCCATTGCCGAGCTGGAGGCCAAGATCGAAGAATTGCGTTACGTAGGTAGCGACAATGAGATCAATATCAGCGAAGAGATTGCGCGCCTCGAGGCGCGCAGCAGGGTGTTGACCAAGTCAATCTTTTCTTCGCTTACCGCGTGGCAGACCGCGCAGGTGGCGCGTCACCCGCAGCGCCCCTACACGCTGGATTACATGAGTCGGATTTTCACTGATTTTGAAGAATTGCACGGTGACCGCAGTTATGCCGATGACGCCGCGATTGTCGGTGGCGTTGCGCGCCTGGATGACAAGCCGGTGATGGTGATCGGCCAGCAAAAGGGGCGTGATACCAAGGAAAGGGTGCGGCGCAATTATGGCATGCCGCGACCGGAAGGTTACCGCAAGGCATTACGTCTGATGCAGACGGCCGAGCGTTTCAAGCTGCCTCTGCTTACCTTCATCGACACGCCCGGCGCTTATCCCGGCATCGACGCTGAGGAGCGCAATCAGAGCGAGGCCATTGCCCGCAACCTGTTCGTGATGTCCGAATTACGCATCCCGATCATTTGCACCGTCATCGGTGAGGGTGGTTCCGGCGGCGCACTCGCCATTGGGGTGGGCGATCATGTGCAAATGCTGCAATACAGTACCTATTCGGTGATCTCGCCCGAGGGTTGCGCCTCCATTCTATGGAAAAGCGCGGATAAGGCCGCCGAGGCTGCTGCGGCATTAGGCATTACCTCCGCCAAACTCAAAGCGCTGGGCCTGGTGGATAATGTGATCGAAGAACCTTTGGGCGGCAGCCACCGCGATCCCGACGCCATGGCGGCGAATCTCAAGGCCGTGCTGGTGAAGGATCTGGACCGCCTCAGCCAGATTGATATCGACAAACTGCTTGAGGCGCGTTATGCACGGCTCATGAAGTTCGGGCATTTTGCCTCGGCGCGTAAGTGAATGCGCGCTTTTATAATTAAAATGTAGGTTGGATCAAGCGCAGCGATCCAACTTTACCCGAATCCACCCGTGACCTCCCAACGCTCCCCCGCAGATGATTTTTTCCGGCGCCTTCTCAGTTCGTTAGACCAGTTACCGCCCGCACGGCGTTTTTGGGTAGCTTACAGTGGCGGGCGTGATTCCACAGTGCTGCTACATGCGCTCTCTGGAATACGCGCCTTCTTGTCCCCCGATTTACAGTTGTGCGCCGTGCATGTCGATCATGGCCTGAGCCCTTACGCGGGTGCATGGGCGCGTCATTGTGAGGCAGTCTGCGCCCGGCTTGGCATTCCTTGCCATACGCTGCGCGTCAATGCCGTGCCCCAGTCCGGCGAGAGCCCCGAAGCGGCAGCACGCCAGGCACGATACCAGGCCATTGCCTCACTCATCGAGGCGGGCGACTGCCTGCTCACTGCCCATCATCAGGATGACCAAGCCGAAACCCTGTTGCTGCAACTGCTGCGTGGCGCCGGTCCGCATGGCCTGGCCGCCATGCCTGTGTATGCCCCGTTTGCCAATGGATGTCTCGCGCGTCCGCTACTTGGCTTTACGCGCGACGAACTGGCCGTCTATGCCGCTCAGCATGATCTTTCCTGGGTCGATGACCACAGCAACTTCGACACTGGCTTTGAGCGCAATTACCTGCGCCATGAAGTCATGCCACATTTCATGCGACGCTGGCCGGCATGCGCAAGCACGTTGTCACGCGCCGCCGTGAACGCCGCCGAGGCGGCGGCATTGCTGGATGTGCTGGCGGACAATGATCTGCAAGCATTGCGTGGCCCGCTGCCGGGCACATTGCTGGTAAGCCAATTGTTAAAGCTGGATGATGCGCGCCAGCGCAATGCACTACGCCGCTGGTTCAAAATATTAGGTCTCCCTGCACCGTGGGCGGCGCATCTCCAAAGGGTTCAGTGTGACGTGCTCGCCGCTGCCGAAGACAGCACCCCGTGTGTGTGCTGGGCCGGCGCCGAGGTGCGCCGTTATCGCGATCTGCTGTATGCCATGCCTCCACTGCCTGTACATGATGCCAGCACCGTGTTGGCGTGGGATCTGGAACAATCCTTGATATTACCGGATGGCAATGGAAGATTGACCGCGTACAGCATGACGGGCAGTGGTCTCAAGGCATCGCTGTGCTACGCATCAACCGTTAGCGTGCGTTTCCGTCAAGGCGGTGAGCGATGCCGTCCCGCAGGGCGCGGCCACACCCACATCCTGAAAAAACTCTTGCAGGAGCAGGGCATACCACCCTGGCAGCGCGATCGCATACCGCTGATTTATGTAGGCGACCAACTCGCGGCCGTGGCGGAGCTGTGGGTCTGTGAACCGTTTCAGGCCGGGAGTGGCGAAGCGGGGATAGCGCTGGAATGGAGCCGTCAACATTCCTTCTCGACTTTAAGCCCCATTTAAGTATCTGCCTCTAATATGGCCTCCACGAAACGGCAATCATGCCGGATCGATGATTCCATTGAAAGGAGAGTAATCATGGCTACGAAAACGACTATCTTGATGGGCGCACTCATAGCATTGGGTACGGTTGGCGCATTTGCCTATGCGGATTCCGAGGCGAAGCACGAGAACGATGCTATCGCTGATCTGGCGAAGACGAAAGTTTCGCTTTCCCAGGCGATTACAGTCGCGGAGCAGCATGTATCCGGCAAGGCCTCACGAGCTTCGCTGGAAGACGAAAATGGCCGCCTTGTCTATGAGATAGAGGTAGCGAGCGCAAAAAAAGTAATGGATGTTAAGGTCGATAGCGCCGACGGCAAGGTCATCAGTGCCAAGCCGGACAAGGCCGACGCCGAGCATGAAGGGCAGGAGGAAGATGAGGGGTAAGCCAAGCGGGGGCAGGAATCTGCCCCCGTCTCATGCGTTTACGCTAACTGAATGCTTTTTATTTTGGAGAGACTATATGACTAACCAAGACATTCCCCGGCTTTCCCTGATGCTGGAACAACTTGTTCGTGTGCGTGGCATTGAAAAAGATCCTCAGGCGGATGGGTTGATTGCGCAAGCTATTGCTCAGCAGCCGGATGCCGCTTATCTGTTGACGCAGCGTGTGTTGCTGCTGGAGACGGCGCTCGATCACGCCAAGGAACAAATTGCACAGATGCAATCCGCGCTGCAAACCGCCAGAAGCAGCGGTCCGCGCGCCTTCGGCAACACGTCTCAGGCACCTGCCACACCCGCGCAATCTTTTACTCCAGCTCCAGTTTCTACCCCTGCCGCTGCGCCATCGGGTGGATCACCGTGGCTCAAGAACATCGCGGCTACCGCCGCTGGCGTGGCTGGCGGAGCGTTTCTGTTTCAAGGGATGGAAAGTCTTTTTGGGCATCATGGATCTGGCGGCAATAATTTCGCCACGCCAACGGATGAGGTTGTTGAGAATACCACTATCAACAACTATTATCCCGGTACTTCCCAGTTTAATTCGACGGGGGACGGTGATTTTCTGTCATCCACCGGCGGAGCAGTCGATGATGATCCATGGGGCGATAGTGGCACGTTTGTCTGACCATATTGCTTATCATATTCAGTGAATTGATTGTAGTGCTGGAACAGCTCAGCCACACGTTTTTAATGATGACGCATGACACGTACCCGCCGGTATGGAGTAAACCTGCCGGCGGGTGGTTTTGCGCATACAACATCCTGCATCCGTGAGGTAGATCCATGCGTTTGTTGCTCGTCGAAGACGATTCGATGATTGGTAAAAACGCCCAGAAGGGGCTCAAACAGGATGGCTATACGGTCGATTGGGTTCGCGATGGACAGGCTGCCGAGTTGGCACTGGAAAATGGCGTATATGACTTGGTGCTGCTCGATCTTGGGCTGCCGCGCAAGGCTGGGCTTGATGTTCTCGCTAATCTTCGCCGCATGAAAAACCGCATTCCTGTACTCATTCTCACAGCAAGGGACTCTGTGGCTGATCGTGTGAAGGGACTCGATGCGGGCGCCGACGACTACCTTGTTAAGCCTTTTGATCTCGACGAGCTTGCAGCACGCATCCGTGCGCTGCTGCGGCGGCAAGCTGGCCGTGCCGAGCCAATCATCGAGCATGGCAGGCTCGCTGTATACCCTGCCACTCATGAGGTGCTTCTCGATGGTGTGCCAGTGAACTTATCGGCGCGGGAGTTTGCATTATTGCATGCGCTGCTCGAACGGCCCGGCGTACCTCTTTCCCGGATCCAGCTGGAGGAGCGTATCTACGGCTGGGGCGAAGAGGTCGAGAGCAATGCGGTTGAGGTCTATATCCACGCGTTACGGCGAAAATTGGGTGCGGAGTTTATCAAGAACATCCGGGGTGTGGGCTACATGGTGCCGAAAGAGCCGTGACATCAATCCGCCGCTATCTGCTGGTGGCACTGCTCGGGGCGGTCACTACCGTGATGCTGCTCGGTGCATTTGCCATGTATCGTATGGCACGTGAGGAGGCGGATGAGATCTTCGATTACCACTTGCGGCAAGTCGCACTTTCGCTACGCGACCAGGCATTTGAAAATGCAGTGGCACCCAAAGGCGAAGCCGATGAGGAAGACTTCGATTTCGTCATCCAGGTATGGGATCGTGAAGGTGTGAAGCTTTACTATTCGCATCCGTATAGCAGGCTACCCGATCACGCACAACTTGGTTTCTCCACCATCCAGGCCAGGGATGGCGCATGGCGTGTCTTCACTACCCAGCTGCACGGGCAGACCATTCAGGTCGCCCAGCCGATGAGCGTGCGCAATGAACTGGCCGCTGAGGCCGCACTGCGCACCTTGATGCCGTTCTTTATCCTGCTGCCGGTGTTGGGTGTTCTTATATGGGTTGTTGTAGGCCGGGGCTTGTCACCGCTGGCACAAATCGCGCAAGCGGTGACTGCCCGGACGCCGGCAGCTCTGAATCCACTCTCTGAGCAACGGGTGCCGGAAGAGGTGCAGCCGCTGGTGCACGCGCTTAATGATCTCCTGGCAAGGCTGAAAAGCGCAATGGAAGCTCAGCGTGCATTCATCGCTGACGCCGCCCACGAGCTGCGCACACCGCTCGCTGCCTTGCAGCTTCAAGTACAGCTCGTCAAAAGAGCAACGGATGCGCAGGAGCGCACTGAGACTATTGATGAGCTGGAACAAGGGTTGCAACGCGCGATTCATGCAGTGCAACAGTTACTCACCCTTGCGCGCCAGGAACCGGGCGAGGTCGAGCGCCCATTTGCGCCAGTGAAGCTCGGAGAGCTTGTCCGACTGGTTGTTGCCGAGCATGTGCGCCTGGCCGAAGCAAGACAGATTGATCTCGGCGTCTCTTCCGTGGATAACAACGTGTTGGTGCAAGGCGACGCGGACGCGTTACGCATTTTAATTGCGAACCTGGTCGAGAACGCCATTCGCTATACTCCCGCGGGTGGCAAGGTCGATGTGTCGGTTGGTATTGATGAAGGACGGCCATTTGCGGAAGTCGCCGACACCGGACCGGGCATTCCCCCCGAGGATCGCGAGCGGGTATTCGACCGATTCTATCGCCGCGCCGGAACCGAAGAGTCCGGCACTGGATTGGGGCTGGCGATTGTCAAGGCGATCGCAGAACGTCATGGCGCCACAGTGACACTTGGTGAGGCGAACGGTGGCGGGCTGCGGGCTCGTATCGAATTTGCCGCAACAGGCATAACTTGATCGAGTATTGGCCGGTTGCTTATTGCTGGATGTAGATGAGCTGTAATTTCAGGTCGCGAAGATTGCGATGAACATCGCCACGGCGACCAGTCCCATGACAAGCGTGGCAACCCATCCGAGTGCTTTGAGCCGGAGTGAAATTACAAATTGCTGCATAATACTTTTGTCCGCAGCCATTACCATCAACATCGCCATAATCGGGACTGCGATCACGCCGTTGATCACGGCGCTCCAGTAGAGCGCCTTGATAGGGTCGATTGGAGTGAAGCCCAGCAATGTACCTATAATCGTTGCGGCTGCGACAATACCGTAAAAGCCTTTTGCTTCCATGGATTTCAAATTCAGGCCATTACGCCAGCCAAGCACCTCCGAGACAGCATAGGCGGCTGAGCTGGCGAGTATTGGGACGGCGAGGAGCCCGGTTCCAATGATTCCGGCCGCGAAGAGATGAAAGGCGAAATCGCCAACAATTGGACGCAGCGCTTCGGCTGCCTGGGCCGAGGTTTGAATATCGGTGATGCCTTGCCGATGCAGCGTTACCGCGGCAGTGAGTATGATAAAAAATGCGATGGCGTTGGAAAAGACCATACCGATGACTGTATCTATCTTCAGCCGCTGAAGTTGTACACTTGCTTGCCTGGGCGCGTTGATCAAAGGTTGATCCTGCGCTGACGCACGCTGCTCTTCAACCTCCTGGGACGCTTGCCAGAAAAAAAGATAGGGACTGATGGTGGTTCCAAAGACTGCGACGACATTCATGATGAAATCGCCAGAGAGCGAGACTGAAGGAAAAGCCGTCCGGTAAACCACATCACCCCAAGGAATCTGTACCGTGAAAAGAACGCCGACGTAGGCGAACAGACTAAGCGTGAACCATTTCAATATCGATGCAAACCGGCGGTAAGGCACGTATATCTGCAAGACAAGGCAAAGCAGGCCGAAGATGATGGCATTTATGTGTTGACTGCCGCCCACAACCAGCCGTAGTGCGTCCCCCATGGCGGCGATGTCCGCCGCAATATTCACCGTATTGGCAAAGACCAGTAGGGCTATCAGCAAGTAGACCAGTTTTGCCGGGTAATGCTGACGCATGTTGCCTGCAATGCCACGTCCAGTTACACGGCCGATACGTGCGCTGATTAATTGAATGGCAATCATAAGCGGCAGGGTAAGAACTACTGTCCACAACAATCCAAACCCAAACTGGGCGCCCGCCTGTGAATATGTTGCGATCCCGCTCGGGTCGTCGTCGGCGGCGCCGGAGACGAGTCCCGGCCCTAATTTTCTCAGGAGTCGACGGGGTGCCTGCCTGACACCAGTGAGCCCTGAATCTTCCGTGCCGGGCGTTTTATACGGAGTGTTTATCTTGCGGCTCCCGATAGAATTTTTCTATAAACGGCCATTTTTGTTCGCGGAGTATTGTCTCTATAACAAACGCACGACTCATGCCAATGCCAGGAAGATGCCTTAAGTCAGATTTAAGTTTAATGGATGTAAAGTCTACATCAACGTGAAGTGCATTACTTCATGAATAGCTATAGAGAAGGAGATAACCATGGAACGAAAAACATTGAAACGCACACTGGTTGCGGCAGCCGTGGCCGTTGCAGTTACCGGTGGGTACGTCATATTCGACAAGAATGTCATGTCCGCTCATGCTTTCACCCCTTCGTTGCCGCTCGCGGCCACGGCTGCCACAAGCGCGGCCCTTACGCTGCCTGATTTTTCGAGTATCGTTGCACAGAATGGTGCGGCGGTGGTCAATGTCAGCGTCACTGGCCCCATGAAGACCTCCGCTGAAATGGCGCCATTTTCGCAGCTTGAACCGAATGATCCGTTTTTCGAGTTTTTCCGGCGCTTTCGTCCGCAAGTTCCACAGCAGGGAGGTATGCCCGTCCATGGACTCGGCTCGGGATTTATTGTGAGTCCAGACGGGGTGATTCTTACCAATGCCCATGTGGTGGCGGATGGGGGCGAGATTACCGTAAAACTCACAGACAAGCGTGAGTTCAAGGCCAAGGTGATTGGCGTCGACAAACCCACCGATGTCGCAGTGCTCAAAATTGACGCCAAGAACCTGCCAGCCGTCAGGCTGGGTGATCCGTCGCAGGCCCGCGTCGGTACATGGGTGGTGGCGATCGGCGCGCCTTTCGGTTTTGAGAACAGCGTGACCGCCGGAATCATTTCCGCGAAATCGCGCTCATTGCCCGACGAGGGCTATGTGTCTTTCATTCAGACCGATGTGGCAGTGAATCCCGGCAATTCCGGTGGCCCGCTGTTTAATCTCAACGGTGAAGTGATCGGCATCAATTCACAGATATACAGCCGTACCGGAGGTTATCAAGGTTTATCCTTTGCGATTCCGATCGATATTGCGATGAAGGTCGAGCAACAAATTGTGCAGCATGGCAAGGTTAGCCGCGGAAGGGTAGGCGTGATGGTTCAGGAAGTGACCCAATCCCTCGCCGACTCTTTTGGCCTCAAGCAGCCGGTAGGTGCATTGGTGAGTTCGGTCGAGAAAGACAGTCCTGGGGAGAAGGCGGGTCTACAGCCGGGCGACGTGATTCTCAAATTCAATAGTAAGGAGGTTGTCAGTGCCGCTGATTTGCCGCCCCAGGTGGCTGACATGAAGCCTGGCTCCAGCGTGAAGCTGGAAATCTGGCGTAAAGATCATGCCATGGAGAATACCCTCACCATTGGAGAGTTCGAAAATCCCAAACTTGCCGCGGCAAATCCGAACGATATGGATAAAGGGCGTCTCGGCCTCGCCGTACGGCCGCTTACGCCGGATGAGCAGCGGCAGGCTGAGGTAAGCGGTGGCATCCTGGTTGAGGATGCCGTTGGTCCTGCGGCACGCGCCGGTATCCAGAGGGGTGATGTCATTCTATCGTTTAACGGTGAACCGATTGCCAGCATCGAGCAGCTGCGCGTGCTGGCCAGCAAGGCTGGTAAACACGTTGCATTGCTGGTGCAGCGGGACAACGCCAAGCTTTTTGTGCCGGTCACCATCGGATGAGGCAACCAGCCATCAAAAATGGAGTGGCCTCGTGGCCAAATCGAGTGCCGCCTCACCTTTTTTCATAACCAGCATGTTATTGCGGAAGCGGCCGTCTGGCATGGCGTGATTGCTATGACAAGGAGAAGATCTTTGGAAAATACAAAAAATGCCGGGCTCTCGACACATATCCTTCCTACCTCGGCCACATTGGTTGGAGCATGCATCACGGCGGTCAGCCTGGTCAAGTTAATGCACTTGGGGCGTGCCGGATTTTTTGTCGACAAGCTGCTTGCTCTAACCACCATCATGTTTTTGGGGAGCGCCATCGTGTCCTTCACGTCGATGCGGGTTCAGCGTCTCGAACGCCGGCTAGAAATCCTTGCTGAAATGGTGTTCCTGATTGCGCTCGGATTTGTCGCTATCGCGGCTGTGGTTATTGCTTTTGAGATATCCTAATGTTGAATGAACTGGAGAAATAACGCATTAATTTCCTTCGTGGATTCAATTTCGACCTGCAAAAGCAGGCTTATCGATAAAAACTGCGCTTTTCAACTGCAGGTTAAAGGTGGCTTAAGTATCCACAGGTAATCTGCCAATCACGGTAACGCGGTAAGCGTTATTGATTCTTGCTTTACTTCAGGAGGAATATCATGGGCGAGAAATTGTCATTCATTATTGTCGCTGTGACTGCTGCCGCCTTGGCCATTGCCATGTTGTATGCCAGCCAGGAAATGCTTCAGGATGTAAACGATGCGGTTGCCATTAAACAGGCCAAAATCAGCCTGACCCAAGCTGTTTCCTATGCGGAGCGGCATGCCCATGGCAAGGCTGCCAGGGTGGAGTTGAATGATGAACATGGCGAACCGGTTTACAGAGTGAGAATTATCAATGCCGGCAAAACCACGGACGTGCACGTGGACGGCAAGACCGGTAGGATTCTGAGCATGCAAGGGGATCAAACGGATGATCCTTTGGCCGGATCATAAAAAAGTCTTAGAAAGCCCTTTTTTAGTGCGCATTGACACTAAGTATGAAAATTTCCATTCACTCGGCCAGATTGTTTCTTTTTGTGGCTAGAAAATTTTTTTGGTGAATATTTTAATGTCTCTCATTAATGGGACGCCAACATGAAAAAATTATTACGTAACATAATCACATCATTGATCACATGCCTGATCGTAATCATGCCTGCCATGCTGCGGGCAGACACATCCCCCGAAAAAGCGCTGCAGGAGGCCAAGTCGGCATGGAAGGCTAAATGCAGCGAGACAGTGACACCAGAGGTCCGGCGCTGGGAGTATGACAGGGCGATATTTGAACGTGATCGTGATTACTCCGCAGTTGATGCAGTCACGCCTATTACAAATCAACTGGCGAAGCGTTATCTGGTTGAAGCCAGATTCCACGTTACTCTCAGTGAATTAACCCAGGTTTTCTCTGCTGACCCTGGGTTGGTGCGTTCTGAAATGCGGCTCGTTCAATCTTACTTGAGGCATGCACAGGCCGCTATGGAGAGTCCTGGTATGCCAAAAATTCAGGAAATAGAAAAGACTGTGGTGTCGCTCGAAAAAAAGCTTGACGACCGTTGGAGTGGTTGTTGGGCTGAGCAGGAAAAACAGGTCTTCGAGAGTATAAAGGCCGACATTAAAGATTTGATTGGAATGCTGTAAGAGAACCTCTGATAATAATGGAGAAAATGAAAGCGGATCGGTGCAATCAGCATGCACAATTCGATTGGCGGTTCACTCCATCTCTCCAAGAAACATCTCAAGGCGTGATCAAGTAATGATGCGCAATCTCGCAAAGATGGTAAATAAAACAGGGTGTCCTGGATATCTGGCGGGGCTAAAAACGGCGCTTTAAAACGTACAACACTACGAGCGCAATCGCCAGCAGGCCAGCGCCGATGACGTATGGCTCGAAGCGTTTGAAAAGAGCGAGAGCCGGTTCGAGGTGGCGCCCGAGATAGTAGGCGCCCATCCCCCAGATTCCAACCCATAACGTCGCGCCAAGTACGTTGAATGCGAGAAATCGCCACCAGGATATTCCACTGGTGCCGGCAACAATGCCGTTGAGTTGACGCAAGACATCGAAGAAGCGTGCCACAACAACTATCCAGCCCCCGTAACGCTCAAAGAATCGTTCAACCCGCTCCAGATACGCCGTGCGTGCTTCGGCATGACGGCCACGATGTAGAATGAGGCGACGGCCGCCGAATCGACCGATCGCATAGCCTATGTTGTCGCCGATGATCGCCGCGCTCCATGCGGTGAACAGCAATGCCACAATGTGCATTTCCCCTCGGGATGCCGCCAATGCGCCTACGATCAGCAATGATTGCCCCGGCGCAGGTATGCCGAAGCTTTCAATCATAATGCCGCCAAACACAGCAAGATAACCATAGCGTTCGATGTATGGCTGTGCCAGGCTCAAGGCATGCTGCAGCCAGGGGGCATGTTCTACCATGATTTTGGTGCAACCTGAAGATTTGCAATTGGATTCTGGGCGTTATGTTTCGCGTGACAAGCTCGGTGTCAGCCAACTGCGTCCGTCCCGTGCCAGCAGAATCTCGGCGGCCTCCGGTCCCCACGAGCCGGCGGGATAATTCGGGAAGTCCGGAGCCGGGTTCTCGCCCCATACCTCCAGCACCGGCATGAGCAGGTGCCAGGCCGCCTCCACCTGATCGGCGCGCATGAACAGCGTGGCGTCGCCGCGCAGCGCATCCCAGAGCAGGGTCTCGTAGGCATTGGGACTGGGCGTTTCGAACGCCTCGCCGTAGCGAAAGCTCATGTCCACAGGCCGCAGCCGCAGTTGATAGCCGGGTTCCTTGGCCATGAACTTGAGCACCACCCCCTGTTCTGGCTGGATCTGGATCACCAGGCGCACAGGCTGGGCCTGGAGCCCGCCCGCAGCAGGAAAGGCATGGTGCGGCACATCGCGAAAACGGATGGAGACTTCGGAGACATCCGCGGCCATGCGTTTGCCAGTGCGCAGATAAAAAGGTACGCCCTGCCAACGCCAGTTATCCACCAGCAGCTTGAGTGCAGCGTAGGTCTCGATGTTGGAGCGTGGATCAATCCCGGGTTCCTCGCGATAGGCGGGACGCCGTTCGCCACGTATCCAGCCCGCGCCATACTGGCCGCGGGCCGTGAACTCGCCCACTGCGTCCCTGGGGATCGGCCGCAAGGCACGCAGCACATCCACCTTCTTGCCGCGCACATCCTCCGCGTCATAGGCCACCGGCGGTTCCATCGCCACTAGACAGAGCACCTGCATCAGGTGATTCTGCACCATGTCGCGCAGCGCACCCGCGTGCTCGTAGTAACCGGCGCGATGTTCCACGCCCAGGGTTTCCGCGACGGTGATCACCACGTGATCCACATAACGGCGGTTCCAGATGGGCTCGAAGATGGGATTGGCAAAGCGTAGCGCGAGTATGTTCTGCACCGTTTCCTTACCCAGAAAGTGGTCGATGCGAAATATCTGCCGCTCGCTGAAGCAGCCGGCAAGCGCCCGGTTGATTTCAAGAAAACTTTCCAGGTCATGGCCAAGCGGTTTTTCTACGACAATGCGTGTCCGTTCGTGGTCTGCCGTAAGGCCGGCGGCGCACAGGCCCCGAGCGATGGGCGCAAACAGGATGGGCGGTGTGGCAAGGTAATAGATTCGTTGCGCCGAGGCGCCCCAATCCTTTTCATAGCGGGACAGCCGCTCGCTCAGTTGCGCGTTGGCATCCTGGCTGACGGCGTCGGTGCGCAAATATTCGATCATGGCGGAAAACGCTTGCCATGCCGCGTCATCGGGCGCGCCGTGACGCGCGTGGGCCACCACACCGTCACGGTAGCGCAAGACAAGCGCCGCCGCATCCAGATCGGATCGGCCCGCGCCGAGCAGCGCGAAGCGTTCCGGCAGATGCCCATCCAGGTAAAGATCGAACAGCGCAGGTACAATAAGGCGCTGGGATAGATCCCCACTTGCGCCGAATAACACCAGGATGGTTGGGGTGGTTGTTGCCACATTGTCCATGTCATCTCCTTCGAAGGGGACCGCCTATTGGACGAGCGAAGCATCGGCTTACAATTCGACATTCTGCTCGCCGATTGCGAAAAGTTCAATTCAGTCTGGAAGGTAATCACGGTTGATCCCCTGGGGGAATCGTTGCATAGTAAAGCATGGCTGAAAATACTCCTTTCTCGTTGGAACTACTGCGCACCGCTATTCGTACTGCTTATTTAGCGGATGAAACCCTCTGTGTCGAATCTTTGCTGAATGAAGCGCGGCTTTCCAGCGATGCGCAACTTCGCGTGCATGCGTGGGCAGTGCAACTGGTTGGCGCGGTGCGGGAAAAATCTGCTCATGGGTTCGATGCCTTTTTGAGCGAGTACGATCTTTCCTCGGAGGAAGGTGTGCTATTGATGTGTCTGGCGGAGGCACTGTTGCGCATTCCTGATGCTGCTACAGCGGATCGGTTGATCCACGACAAACTTTCCCAGGGGCATTGGGATGCACATCTTGGCCAAAGCCATTCGTTGCTGGTAAACGCCTCCACATGGGGGTTGATACTGACAGGTCAAATCGTCAAGCTCGAACCGGCGACTGACGAAGGCATCATGTCATCGCTGAAACGTCTGGTGGCGAAGAGTGGCGCGCCGCTGGTGCGTCTGGCGTTGAAGCAGGCGATGTACGTCATGGCACAGCAATTCGTTATGGCGCCGACGATAGAGGAGGCCCAGCGGCGCAGCCAGTCAGCGGAAAACCAGCGTTACCGTTATTCTTTCGATATGCTGGGCGAGGCGGCGCTGTGTACGGATGATGCTGAGCGTTACTTTGATGCGTATGCGCACGCCATCGCAAGCCTTTCCAATTCTGCACTAAACGTGGATATTGTCAGTGCTCCCAGCATCTCAGTAAAACTCTCTGCCCTGCATCCGCGTTATGAATTTTCGCAGCGCCAGCGTGTGTTGCGTGAGCTTGTGCCCAAGGTGCTGGCGCTGGTGCAACATGCCCAAGCGGCGCATATCGCTTTGACGCTCGATGCCGAAGAGGCGGACAGGCTGGAGTTGTCTCTGGATATTTTCGCGGAGGTGTTCCGCCATCCGATGTTGAGAGATTGGCAGGGGTTTGGCCTTGCCGTGCAGAGCTACCAGAAACGTGCGCCTTATGTGCTGGATTGGCTGGCAAGCCTGGCACGCAGCGAGAAGCGCCGCATCCCGCTACGCTTGGTAAAGGGTGCCTACTGGGATACAGAGATCAAGCGCGCACAGGTGCAAGGATTGGTGGGTTATCCGGTATTTACCCGCAAGGCCGCCACGGATGTCTCTTATCTCGCATGCGCCAAGCGCTTGCTTGCCGCACGTGATACCTTTTATCCCCAATTTGCCACGCACAATGTGCACACTGTGGCGTATATCCTCGAACTGGCGAGGGAGGAACGCGATTTTGAATTCCAGCGCCTGCACGGCATGGGTGAAGCCTTGTACGGCGAGATGGTAGGGGCTGACAAATTAAATGTGGCATGCCGGGTGTATGCGCCGGTGGGTAACGAAACAGATCTACTCCCCTACCTGGTGCGGCGGTTGCTGGAGAATGGCGCCAACACCTCGTTCGTCAACCGCATTGCGGATGATCGGGCGCCGATCGAACAGGTGATTGCAGACCCGGTGATCGAGTTGAACAGTTTAAAAATAAAACCGCATCCGCGTCTGCCATTGCCTGCCAATTTGTATGGTGCAGAACGACGCAATGCGTATGGCATCAATCTCTCTGATCCATTGGAAATCGAAAGGCTGTCCCAGGCGTTGTGCGAGCCGCTGACACGTCATTGGTTTGCCGCGCCCATCGTTGGAGGTGAGATGCTCCCAGGCGTAGCCCACCGCGTGGTTGATCCGCACGATAATCGCAGAGAAGCGGGCTCTGTGGCCCTGGCTGATGCCGCCATGGTGGAGCAGGCGCTGCAATGTGCTTCGAATGCGGCCCATGGCTGGGACACTACACCTGCGGAAAAGCGAGCAGAATGTCTGCTGCGGGCGGCTGACATGTTTGAACAGCGCCAGGCGGAATTTATCGCCTTGTGCGTACGCGAAGGAGGCAAGACGATTTCGGATGCGCATGCGGAAGTGCGCGAGGCCGTGGACTATTGCCGTTACTACGCCTGGCTTGCGCGCCGCGACTTTGCCGCGCCAATGGTGCTGCCCGGGCCAGCGGGTGAACGCAACGAACTTAGCCTGCATGGGCGCGGCGTATTTGCCTGTATCAGCCCATGGAATTTTCCCCTGGCGATCTTTACCGGCCAGATCACCGCGGCGCTTGCCGCGGGCAACGCTGTCATTGCCAAACCCGCTAGCCAAACCCCGTTGATTGCGGCACACACCGTGCGTCTGCTGCATGAGGCGGGCGTGCCAGTCGATGTGCTGCAGCTGTTGCCTGGCAAGGGCGATGTGGTAGGTAACAAACTCATCGCCGATCCGCGCATTGCTGGAGTGGCCTTTACCGGCTCTACCGAAACCGCACGCAGCATTAATCAAACGCTTGCCGCCCGCACTGGCGCTATCGTGCCGCTCATTGCCGAAACAGGCGGGCAGAACGCAATGATTGTGGACAGCTCCGCGCTTGTCGAGCAGGTAGTGAATGATGTCATTCGCTCTTCCTTTAACAGTGCGGGGCAGCGCTGCTCCGCGTTGAGAGTGTTATTTCTGCAAAATGAGATTGCCCCGCGTGTGCTTTCTGCGCTACAAGGCGCAATGGATGAATTACGCATTGGCGACCCTGCATTGCTTGAGACGGATATTGGACCGGTAATAGATGTTTCTGCCAGAGGAACACTGGAAAAACATGCGCAACGTATGGCAAGTGAAGGCAAGCTCATCCATCAACTGAGTTTGCCCCTTGGGACAGAGTACGGTACCTACTTCGCTCCGCGTGTGTATGAAATAGACCGGTTGGAGAGATTAGAGCGCGAAGTATTCGGCCCCTGCCTGCATGTCATTCGCTATTCATCGGACAAGCTTGATCACGTAGTCGACGCGATCAACCGCACTGGTTACGGCCTTACCCTGGGTATCCACAGTCGCATCGAGGAAACTATACGCCGTATTCAAAACCGCGCGCGTGTCGGCAATATCTACGTCAACCGCAATATGGTTGGTGCCATAGTCGGTGTGCAGCCCTTCGGCGGCGAAGGCCTCTCCGGCACCGGACCCAAGGCGGGCGGCCCGCACACATTGCTGCGTTTCGCCACAGAACGGGTGGTGAGTGCCAATACAGCAGCGGTTGGAGGAAATGCAGCTTTGCTGTCTTTATAGAAAATTTCGGATTGAAACACGTGATTGTTTAACAAGGCATGAAAATATTTTCGACGATAGCCATTTGTTTTCTGTGTAAATAAAGCCTTATTTCATAAGATATCCAGCAAATCGTGTGCTGAAATATTTCTCTTGGAATACCCGAGTTTTTTGCTATAGAATTATTCGTGCAACGGAGCTTTTGTAGTCCGGTGGTGCAGTTTGGTAGGTTCCGATGCATTTAGCAACTGGGTTAGTCACTGTCATGGTGTTTATCTGGGAGGGATGTGTCTATGCAGCCAAGCAAACAAAAGGAGGTGAAGGATCTTTATCCCATGAAGGATATTGCTCCCACCGTCGCAGGTATTCTGGTAGTCCTCGTTGTCGCGGTGACATTCGCAAGGTTTGTCACATCATACGCGAGTTTGTAGACTAGGAACGGCCCCGGTTCTTCTATAAGCCGGGGCCGTTTGTTTTCTTGTCCCCGCTGTTAATAAATCCTCGCAGCCCATACCACAGCCGCCCGCCCAATTCATGCAGGGCGTAGCTGGATGTTCGCAGCGCGTGGGCGGAAGGCAGCCAGGCGAATCCGCCCCGTTCGATCGGCCAAGGAGTAGTGAAGCCGGTAGGGGCGGGAGTGATATTAATTCCCGCCTGCTGGAAGGCCTGCACGGCACGTGGCATGTGCCAGGCGTGGGTGACAAGGTAGACACGCTGAATGTGTGCCTGTGCAAGAATAGGGCGGCTCAAGCTGGCGTTTTCGGTGGTGGTGAGACTGCGCTCCTCTGTCCAGCGCACCGGGATATGAAAGTCGTTGACCAACACATCTTTCATGATGCGCGCTTCGGAGGATGTCTCGCCATGCAAGGCGCCGCCAGTAACCAGCACTGGCAGGCCGGTCTGGCGGTGTAGATACGCACCATAGCGCAGGCGTTCCAGGGCGAGTTTGGACGCCGTATCGCCGCCGTATTCCGGCGCATCATAATTGCGCCCTGCGCCGAGCACAACAATGGCCTGCGCTTCAGGGTGGCGCAGATCTTCGGCGGTGAGGGCAGGATAGGTTTGCAGCGAGCGCATCAGCGAGAGTGAAGTGAAGGGTATGCTGAAGATATATAAGGTCACCATCGACAGCGCCAACAGCGTGATGGCGGCGCGTTTGTACTTGCGCAGCAGGATAAGCCCCATCACGCCCAGCACCAGATTTATGGCAGGCGGAAGCACCAGTGATTCGACGGCGCGCGTAAGCAGAATACTCATACTTTAATTCTCTTGTATTTTTGTGATGCGGGCTATCGTCGTGATGCGCTGGCGCCGAAGTTTATCGGCCAATGCCTCGCCCGCAAGGCCCTCCGTCACCAGCGCCTTGGCATCCACGGTTTGCGCGGCCTGCAGTGCGGCGCGGAAGATGTCGGCCTGCGGATACGGTTTGTCCTCATAGCCGGGACGGCCCCGGAAGTCCGCCTCGCAGGCCAGTAAAAAACTCTCGAAGCGCTGCGGGCGACGCAAGGCGTCCAGTGCTTGCAGGGTGTCAAGCAAGGTGGACGGTCGCAGCTCGGCGGCGCGGTGGCAGTGGGTATGGTATTTTGCCGTGAGTACGGCAAGATCGCGGTAGTCACCAGGCACACGCCAGCGTTTGCACATTGCCTTCACCAGATCGGTGCCGCGCGCTTCATGGCCGATGTGGCGCGGCCATTCCTCGGACGGCGTTGTCCCCTTTCCGAGGTCGTGCAGCAGCGCTGCAAAGCGCACCTGCGTATCGGGAGACAGGCGCGCGGCCTGGTCCAGTACCAGCATCACATGCACGCCGGTGTCGATCTCGGGGTGGTGTTCGGGCGGCTGAGGCACGCCGAACAGGCAGTCGATATCGGGAAACAACCGTGCCAAGGCCCCGCAATCGCGCAGCGTCTCAAAAAAACGCGAGGGCAGCGCTTCGCCCAGCGCGCGCGCCAGCTCCGCCCACACCCGCTCCGGCACCAGCGCATCGGCTTCGCCCGACTCGACCATTTGGCGCATCAAGGCATTGGTCTCATCGGCAACACGGAAGCCCAGGGGGGCAAACCGCGCGGCAAACCGCGCCACGCGCAGGATGCGCACCGGGTCTTCGACGAAGGCGGCCGAGACGTGGCGCAAGCGCCGCTGGCGCAGGTCTTCTGCGCCACCGTAGGGGTCGATCAGCATGCCGTCGGGGGTTTCGGCCATGGCGTTAATGGTCAGGTCACGGCGTACCAGATCATCTTCCAGGGTAACATTGGGCGCGGTGTGTACGCTAAAGCCTTTATAGCCGGGGCCAGTCTTGCGTTCGGTGCGGGCGAGGGCGTATTCCTCGTGCGTGTCCGGGTGCAGAAACACAGGGAAATCCTGGCCCACCTGCTTGAAGCCTTGGTCCAGCATCTGTTGCGGCGTGGCGCCCACAACAACCCAGTCCCGGTCCTGCACGGGCAGGCCGAGCAGTTTGTCACGCACGGAACCACCGACTTGATAGATTTTCACTTCATCCCTCGGTTGTTTGTCATGCGTTGCCTGTTGCGCATTTCTTATATGGGAGCGTCATATGTCCAAATAGGTGAGACTGGACGAAAATACCATTATAAAGCATAGGAACCCCTCTGATTTACTCAGAGGTGTAAACGCTACATGCCCTGATAGTTTGGCCCGCCGCCACCTTCCGGCACTGTCCAGACAATATTCTGCGTTGGATCCTTGATGTCGCAGGCCTTGCAGTGCACGCAGTTCTGGGCGTTAATCTGCAAGCGGGGTTGATCGTGCTCCGTTACGATCTCATACACGCCGGCTGGGCAATAGCGTTGTTCCGGCGCATCGAAACGCGCGAGGTTGACTGTGATCGGCACACTGGCGTCCTTGAGGTGCAGGTGGCAGGGCTGATTCTCTTCGTGGTTCGTGTTCGACAGGTAAACTGAAGAAAGTTTGTCGAAGGTGATCGCGCCGTCCGGTTTAGGGTAGTGTATGGGGTTGGTCTCACTGGCCGGCTTCAGGCTGGCGTGATCGGGCTGGCCATGTTTCAGCGTCCACGGCACATTTACGCCGAGGCAGTGCAGCCACATGTCGAGGCCGCCATAAAGCGTGCCAAGCACGGTGCCGAATTTCGTTAAGGCCGGTTTAACATTGCGCACCTTGTGGAGGTCTTTCTGAATCCACGAGGTGTTAAGGGCCTCCGGGTAGGCTGTTAACTCATCGCTGGTGCGGCCTTCCATGATCGCATCCGCCACGGCCTGCGCCGCCAGCATGCCGGACTTCATCGCATTGTGGCTGCCCTTGATGCGCGGCACATTGACGAAACCCGCTGAGCATCCGATCAAGGCGCCTCCCGGAAAGCACAGTTTAGGAATGGACTGTAGGCCGCCTTCGTTAATCGCGCGAGCACCGTAGGCGAGCCGTTGCCCACCCTGAAAAAAGCGGCGGATCGCGGGATGGGTCTTGAAGCGCTGGAATTCATCGTAAGGGGAAAGGTGCGGGTTATCATAGTTGAGATGCACAACGAATCCAGTGGCGACCAGATTATCCGCCAAGTGATAGAGAAAAGAGCCCCCGCCCGTATGGCTGTCGAGCGGCCAGCCTTGTGAATGCAGGACTAATCCAGGCTGGTGCTGGGTGGGGTCGATCCGCCACAACTCCTTAAAGCCGATTCCGTACTTCTGTGGCTCTACGCCGTCGCGCAGTGTGAAGCGTTGTTCGATTTCCCGTGCGAGCGAGCCTCGCACGCCCTCGGCGATCAGGGTGTATTTCGCGTGCAGTTCCATGCCCTGGGTGTAGTTGGCGGTGTGGCTGCCATCCTTGGCGATGCCCATATCACCGGTTGCGACACCTATGACGGCCCCGTTGGTGTCGTACAAAACCTCGGCGGCGGCGAAGCCGCAGTAGATCTCCACACCAAGCTCTTCCGCCTGCTGTGCGAGCCAGCGGCAGAGGTCGCCAAGGCTGGCAATGTAACAGCCATCGTTGCGCATCAGTGGCGGCAGCAAGCCGTTCGGGATTTGCCAGCGGCTGCTCTCTGTGAGAACGAGAAAATGCTCTTCGGTGACAGGGGTATGGAGTGGGGCGCCTTTGGCCTGCCAGTCAGGGATGAGTTCATTCAGCGCGATAGGATCGATCACCGCGCCGGATAAGATATGCGCGCCCACTTCCGAGCCTTTTTCCAGCACGCAAACGCTCAATTCCTGCTGGCGTTCGGCGGCCAACTGTTTTAGACGAATCGCCGTGGCGAGTCCGGCCGGGCCGGCGCCCGCGATAACTACGTCATAGCTCATTGATTCACGTTCCATACTACACTCCGTTATCCTATTAAAAGCAGTTAGCCACAGAGAACGCAGAGCTCACAGAGCAAAAACGATTTCCCCGTGCATTATCGTAAAGGGGTGAAGCTCATGTCGGCAGTGGCAGGACGATCTCGTCGCTGTAACGGACATCGGCCGCAATCCTTTGACAGAGCGCGAGGAATTCCTGCATGCCATGAGTGCGGAACTTTTGCTTGTGCAGCAGGAAATGGAAATGACGTCCGAAATCGAGACCCGGCACCGTCAGCGGCACAAGGCTGCCACGCCGGAATGCGTCCTTGAGCGCGAGCCTGGAGATGCAGCTAATCCCCAGTCCCGATTCCACCGCTCGCTTGATCGCTTCAGTGTGTTCCAGTTCGAGAAGGATATTAAGCTGGGATAACACGCCGCGCATCGCATGATCAAAGGTCTGGCGCGTACCGGAACCCGTTTCGCGCACGATCCATTTGGCGGTTACGAGGTCGGACAGGGAGACCTCGGGCTGCTGCGCGAGGGGATGTTCCGGCGCCGCAAAGATCATCAGCTCGTCCGCGACCCACGGAATCACCTCAAGGTCACGGTGCTGGCAATCGCCCTCGATCAGTCCCAGGTCAAGATCGAACTGAGATACGCGCTTGATGATAGTGGCGCTGTTGGCGACATCAAGATGAACATGGCAGCTCGGGTGTTGCTGCATAAAATTCCCAATCAGCAAGGTGGCGAGATAATTGCCTATCGTCAACGACGCGCCGATCCGCAGTGGCCCGAACCCGGCATCGCCTGCCAGCAGGCTTTCGATGTCCCTGGCCCGATCCAGCAGCTCGATCGCCTTTGGCAGCAGCAAGTGACCGAGTTCGTTGAGTTGCAGCCGCTTGCTGGCACGGTCGAAGAGGCGGGTGTTAAACTGTTTCTCCAGTTCGATCAACGCCATGCTGGTCGCGGATTGGCTGAGCGCAAGCGCCCCCGCCGCCCGTGATACGCTTTCGTAACGGCTGATCGCGACAAAAACTTCAAGTTGCCGTAGGGAGAATTTCATATCAATAAAATTGATCTATTGTATAAACATAATTAACTTTACAAATATTCTACCCGCTATTAAAATCGCCGTAAATAGCATAAGCGCGTGTTTATTATCTAGGCCGCTGGAGTTTTTGATGAAGCTACTCGTTGCAATAAAACGTGTTGTCGACTACAACATCAAGGTTCGACCCAAGGCAGATGGCTCGGATGTCGATATCGCCACTGTCAAAATGAGTATAAATCCCTTCGACGAAGTCGCCGTGGAAGAGGCGTTGCGCCTCAAGGAAGCGGGTATCGCCACCGAGATTCTCGCCGTAGCGGTGGGCACCGTCCAGAGCCAGGATGTCCTGCGCCACGCGCTGGCCATGGGTGTGGATCGGGCGATTCTGGTCGAAACGGACGCGGTGGCTGAGCCGCTGGCGACCGCCAAGCTGCTTAAGGTCATCGTGCAGCGCGAGCAGCCGGGCCTCATCCTTATCGGAAAACAGGCCATTGATGACGATGCCGCCGAAACCGGGCAGATGCTGGCGGCGCTACTCAACGTCGGGCAGGGCACGTTCGCCTCCAAGCTTGAATTGACGGCCGACCGTGTGGTGGTGACACGGGAAATCAGCGGTGGACAGGAAAAGGTGTCGTTGCCATTGCCAGCCGTGATCACGGCCGACTTGCGGCTCAACGAACCCCGCTACGTCAAGCTGCCTAATCTCATGCAAGCCAAGAAAAAACCGATTGAAACCATCAAATCGTCCGATCTGGGCGTGGATCAGGCGCCTCGCCGGAAGCTGCTGCGCGTGGCGGAGCCGCCTGCACGGCCACCGGGAATCAAGGTGTCCAGCGTACCGGAACTGGTGCAAAAACTGCGTGATGAAGCCAAGGTGTTGCCATGACCATCCTCATTGTTGCCGAGCACGACCATCACCAACTCAAACCCGCCACCCGCTCGGCCGTCACCGCAGCGATGGCCTTGGGTGGTGACATTCATCTCCTGGTGGCCGGCCATGGCTTGGATGAGGTGGCCCAGGCCGCCGCCAAGGTACAGGGCGTCACCCGGGTTCGGATAGCCGATGATCTGGCCTACGCCCATGGCCTGCCGGAAAACCTCGCCCCTCTGCTGGTACGTATTGCGCCGGAGTACACTACAGTGATGGCGGCCGCCGACAGTTTTGGCAAAAACCTGCTGCCGCGTGCCGCGGCTTTGCTGGACGTGGGCATGGTGTCGGAAGTCACGCAGATCGTGGATCAAAACACCTTTGTGCGGCCGATATACGCCGGCAATCTGAACGCCACGGTGCAAACCACCGACGCGATTAAGGTGCTCACGGTGCGCGCGACCTCATTTCCGGCCGCCCCCGACGGTGGTGCCGCGGCCATCGATACCCTGTCGGCGACAGGTGATGCCGGTCTTTCGACATGGCTCAGCACCGAAATTCAACCAGCCGATCGCGTGGAACTCTCCACTGCTCGTGTCGTCGTCAGCGGTGGCCGGGCGTTGGGCAGCGCCGAGCAGTTCCAGCAGGTGCTTGCGCCGCTTGCGGCCAAACTCAACGCGGCACTTGGTGCTACCCGCGCCGCGGTTGACGCCGGTTATGCCCCTAACGAATGGCAGGTCGGACAAACCGGCACGGTCGTCGCCCCGGATCTTTATATCGCCGTCGGTGTCTCCGGCGCCGTGCAGCATCTGGCTGGCATGAAGGACAGCCGGGTGATCGTGGCAATCAACCATGACCCGGACGCCCCGATCTTCCAATGGGCAGACTATGGGTTGGTCGCTGACCTGTTTGAGGCGGTGAGGGAATTGGAGCTCAGTCTCTGAGTTACCCATCATTTTTTAACTGAGAATCGAGATTGCATCATGGCGACGTATACAACCGAGCACGTATTGAGCGTGCATCACTGGAACAGCACGCTTTTCAGCTTTACCACAACACGCGATCCAGGGCTGCGATTTGAGAATGGCCAGTTTGTCATGATTGGCCTGGAGGTTGATGGGCGCCCTTTGATGCGCGCCTACAGCATCGTAAGCGCAAATTACGAAGAGCATCTCGAATTCTTCAGCATCAAGGTGCCGGATGGCCCGCTCACCTCGCGCTTGCAACACCTGAAGGTCGGGGATCCGCTGCTGGTCAGCCGCAAACCCACTGGCACGCTGGTGCTGGATGATCTGCTGCCCGGAAAAACGCTGTATTTGCTGAGCACCGGAACAGGGCTGGCCGCGTTCATGAGCATCATCAAGGACCCTGAGGCCTACGAGCGGTTTGAAAAGGTCGTGCTGGTGCACGGCGTGCGCCACGTCAACGAACTGGCCTACTCCGATTTCATCACGGAGCATCTGCCGCAAAATGAATACTTTGGCGAGAGCGTGCGTGAGAAACTGATTTACTACCCCACCGTCACGCGGGAAGCCTTTGAAAATCAGGGGCGCCTCACTGACCTGATTGAAAACGGCAAGTTATTCACGGATATCGGCTTGCCCCCGCTGAATCCGGAACATGATCGAGTGATGATCTGCGGCAGCCCCGGCATGCTCGCGGAAACCTGCGCGTTACTGGATAAGCGGGGGTTTGTCATGTCGCCGCGCATCGGCGACCCAGGCCATTATGTTATCGAGCGTGCTTTTGTTGAGAAGTAAACACAAGAATGGTAATTCACCGCAGAGTGCGCAGAGAACGCAGAGGAAAAACAAGATCTTGACATGATATTTCGAAGTGCCCTCTGGGTGGGTGCGCTTGTTATGTTCTAATCCCCTGGATTCCTTTGCGCGCGCTGACGAGCGCTTAAGCAAAATCCACCAGCACTTCCAAAAACTCCTCGCCGTAATGTTCGAGCTTCTGTTTGCCAATGCCGGGGATGGCGGCGAGTTGTGCCAGCCGTTGCGGGCGCCGTTCCACCATCTCCCGCAGGGTGCTGTCATGGAAAATTACATAGGGCGGCACGCCCTGTTCGCGGGCGAGTTCCATGCGTTTTGCTTTGAGTGCTTGCCACAAGGCTTCGGATTCGGGTGAATCAAAGCGGTATGCCGCTTTGGATGAAAGGGCGGATTGCGGGGGCTTGGGTTTTTTGCCGGGTGACTCCGGGTCTTTGCGCAGGGCGATTTTTTGTTCGCCGCGCAACAGGGGGCGGCTTTCATCGGTCAGCCGCAGGCCGCCATGCCCTTCCATGTCAACCGCCAGCATCCCCGCTGCCACAAGTTGCCGGAAGATGCCACTCCATTGCGTTTGGCTGAATTCCTTGCCGATGCCGAAGGTGCTTAGTTTATGGTGGCCAAAACGCTGCACCTGGTCGGTGGATTTGCCGAGCAGCACATCGGTCAGGTGTCCTACGCCGAAGCGTTGCCCGGTGCGGTAAACGCAGGATAAGCCCATCTGTGCGGCGACGGTGCCGTCCCAGGTTTGCACGGGTTCCAGGCAGTTGTCGCAATTACCACAGGCCGCGTTATATTGTTCGCCAAAATAATTGAGCAGCACCTGGCGGCGGCATAGTGTGGTTTCACACAGGCCGAGCAGGGCATCGAGCTTTTGCCGCTCCAGCCGCTTGCGTTGTTCATTGGCCTCGCCGCTGTCCACCATCTGGCGCAGGGTGATGACATCGCCCAGCCCGTAGGCCATCCAGGCATTGCTGGGCAGGCCATCGCGTCCGGCGCGTCCGGTTTCCTGATAGTAGCCTTCCATGCTTTTCGGTAGATCCAGATGCGCGACAAATCGCACGTTGGGTTTGTCGATACCCATGCCGAATGCCACGGTGGCGACCATGATGACACCCTCTTCGCGCAGAAAGCGTTGCTGGTTTTTCTGGCGTGTGTCATTGTCCAGCCCGGCGTGGTAGGGCAGGGCATCCCAGCCCCGTTCCGCCAGCCAGGCAGCAGTTTCTTCAACCCGTTTGCGCGACAGGCAATAGATAATCCCGGCGTCACCGCGATGCTCTGCCTCCAGAAAGGCCTGTAGCTGCTGGCGGGTGCTGGCCTTTTGCACGATGCGGTAGCGGATGTTGGGACGGTCAAAGCTGGAGACGAATTGCCGCGCCTCGGCCAGCCCCAGGCGCTCGACGATCTCATGGCGGGTAGGCGTGTCGGCGGTGGCGGTGAGGGCAATGCGCGGCACGGCAGGGAAGCGTTCGTGCAGCACGGAGAGTTGCAGATATTCGGCGCGAAAATCGTGCCCCCATTGCGATACGCAGTGTGCCTCGTCGATGGCGAACAGCGCGAGTTCGGCGCGTTCCAGCAATTGCAAAAAGCGCGGCGTCATGAGACGTTCCGGCGCGACATACAGCAGGTCCAGCTCGCCGCGCAGTAATTGCTGCTCGACCTGCAAGGCCGCCTGCCCGGTCAGGCTGGAGTTGAGGAACGCGGCCTTAACGCCAGCCTGCAGCAGGGCATCCACCTGGTTCTGCATCAGCGCAATGAGCGGCGATACCACAATCCCCACGCCACGCCGCACCAGCGCCGGGATCTGGTAACACAAAGATTTGCCGCCGCCAGTCGGCATCAACACCAGCGCATCGCCGCCGTTGATGATGTGCTCGACAATCGCAGCCTGATTGCCGCGGAATTCGTTATAGCCAAAAACGGCGTGGAGTGTTTGCAGGGCGGGAGTCATGGTTATCTAATGATAACATCACGGGTGGATTCCATGCCGATCCATGACATAATTCACGTATTTAACGAAAGGTATTATCAGCGATGCGTTTCACTACCCTCAACGAATGGCTCGCCTGGCAAGAGACACTTCACCCCGCAGAAATCGAGCTGGGCCTGGAGCGGGTGCGGCCGGTACTGGAGCGCATGGGCCTGGGACACCCCGAGTTTACCATGGTGACAGTTGGCGGTACCAACGGCAAGGGGTCGAGTGTGGCCATGCTGGAGTCTATTCTTGAAGCCGCCGGATACCGGACTGGCGTGTATACTTCGCCGCATCTGCTGCACTATAACGAACGTGTCAGGATATGCGGTGTGGAGGTTCGGGATTCCTCACTATGCGAGGCGTTTGAGCGCGTCGATCAGGCGCGTCATGGCACCTCGCTGACCTATTTCGAGTTCGGTACGCTCGCGGCGCTGGAAATCTTTTCCCGCTCGACGCTGGATATCGCCATCCTTGAGGTGGGCATGGGAGGCCGTCTCGACGCCGTGAATTTGCTGGGTGCCGATGTGGCGCTGGTGACATCCATCGGCATAGATCATGCCGAGTGGCTGGGGAATACCCGCGAGGCGATCGCGCGTGAGAAGGCCGGCATCTTTCGCCCCGGACGGCCCGCTGTCTGCGGTGATCTCGATCCCCCGGCAACACTGCTGCAATATGCTGAAACGCTTGGGACGCCCCTGTATCGCGCTGGGCGTGATTTCGGCTATACAGTGGAAGGGACAGCGTGGTCATGGTGGAGTGTTGCGCGCCGCCGTACGGCATTGCCTCATCCCGCCTTGCGCGGCGGTTTTCAATTGCAGAACGCGGCGGCGGTGCTGATGGTGCTGGAGTTGCTGGAGGCCCACCTGCCCGTTAGCCAGAATGACGTGCGCCATGGCTTGGAGACAGTACACTTGCCGGGACGTTTTCAGGTGATGTCCGATGGCGGTGTTACACGCATATTCGACGTGGCGCACAATCCGCACGGCGCACAGGTGCTGGCGGAAACGCTGCGTGCTCATCCATGCACAGGTCAAACTCATGCGGTGCTGGCGATGCTGGCGGACAAGGATATTGAGGGCGTGATAAGCGCCATGCGCGATGTTGTTGATGTGTGGCATGTGGCAGGCCTTAATGTCAGGCGTGGCGCATCAGGCACATACCTTGCCGAACGTTTGCTGGCATCAGGCGTGCGGTCCCCTGTACATACTTACGCCGATGTCACCACGGCGTATACGCAAGCTATTGCCGGCGCGCAACCCCAAGATCGGGTTCTGGCTTTTGGCTCCTTTTATACTGTGGCAGAGGCAATGAAGCAGGCGGTATAATTGATATCAGGATGATACCCGCGTGAAAACCAGTGTTGATATTGCCCAAAATCCTCGCCTGAAAACATTCAAGCAGATTGACGAGATGCTGGGCCGTCCCAAAGGGGCGGCGTTTCGCGCCTTCAAGCGTATGCATCACCGCCTCATCGAAAGTGAGCATTTTTACTGTATCGATGCGCGAGCCGATGCCGATGCTGTTTCGGAATTGCGCCGGGCGGGAAAAATATACACCTCCACAGTCAATGCCGTTTTCATAACCGAATCCGGGCTCCCGTTACTTTTAGCTGAACTTTCTGAGTCATAATTTATTTATGGAAAAAAATCAATTAAAGCATCGTTTGATAGGCGCCTTGGTGCTGGTTTCGCTGGCTGCCATACTTATTCCGCTGTTCCTTCCTGATAGTGAAAAGGAACAGGGACCCGCGCCGATTGCTGCTATTCCTCCCGTTCCTGCCGTGCCGGATCAGGGTACTGTTGCGCAAGCCTTTCCTGCGCCGGGTGATGCGGATGGCGGTGCGCCAGGCGAAAACGTCCCCCCTATGGATGTTACGGCAGACACGGTTGTGGACTCGGCAACCCCCGCGCTTGCCGCAACGCCGCCTCCCGCCGAGCCAAAACCATCGACAACCTCAATCCCCGTATCGGAATCTTCGAAGCCGGTTGAGCCCAAGCCAGTGAAGCCAAAAGCTGTGGCGCCTAAACCGGCAGAGTCAAAGCCGGTGACAGCTCATCCCAGTCCGGCCACTGGCGCCACCCCTACCGCATGGGTAGTGCAGCTTGGCAGTTTCTCCAGCGAGCAGAACGCGCTGACGCTGCGTGACCGGCTGCGTGCCAAAGGCTATCCCGCGTTTGTTGAGCGTGTTGCCGAGGGGGAGGGGGTAGCCATTCGGGTGCGTATTGGCCCTGAGCTATTGCGATCCAACGCGGAAGCATTGCAGCAGAAGCTGGAGCAGGAAATGAAGCTGAAGGGTATCGTAATGCGGTACAAATAGAGAACTTCAGCGGCGGCTGAAACAAGATGCAAACTTAGAGCCTGCCTTTATGTCTAGCGATCATCTCCAAACTCGCAGAAAAAAGCAGAAAAAAGGGTCAGGTCTAGCAATATAGCGAACTCCCTGTTATATTTCATCCATCATGTCCCGTCCCATTCGAATCGAATTTCCTGATGCGCTCTACCACGTCACCTCGCGTGGAGATAGGCGCGAAGACATTTTTGAGGACGACCAGGATCGGCAGGCGTTTCTGTTGATTCTGGAGCGGGTCATTACCCAGTTCAACTGGATATGTTACGCATGGTGCCTGATGGATAATCACTACCACCTGCTGATTCAGACACCTGACGGCAAT
>LNEJ01000066.1 GCA_001464965.1 Gammaproteobacteria bacterium Ga0074134 | reverse complement strand
CACCACCTGCGAGAAGATCAGCGAGGCCTATCTGCTTCCGGTCATCCGGCCGTTACTGGATGGGTTTCCGTTTGCCATCCTGGGACTTCATGCGGATAACGGCTCAGAGTACATCAACTATCAGGTAGCGAAGCTGCTGGAGAAACTGCGAATCGAGTTCACCAAGTCTCGCCCCCAGAATTCCAACGACAACGCGCTGGCAGAATCCAAGAATGGCACCGTGGCGCGCAAGCATCTGGGCTATGCGCACATCCCGCAACAGTTCGCCGAAAAGATCAACGCGTTTTGTGTGGACTTCCTTAACCCCTACGTTAACTTCGCGGAAGAAATACCGCTACGAGCAGATGATGACACCCTACGAGAAGCTCAAGTCACTGCCAAAAGCCAGCACATATCTCAAGCCCGGCGTGACGTTTGAACAACTGGATGCAATCGCTTCAAAGATAAGCGACAATGAAGCCGCTGCCGCGCTCAACAAGGCTAGGCAGCGGTTGTTCCAAGCCATTTCCGTAGCGCTCAAGAAATGCGCTTGAGAAAACAGCGCAGGAGCACGAACAGTGCACTTTTGCTAACCAGACCGATACAGAATCGAGGTCTCACAGGTGAGTCTACCCGCTCTCCGTTCAGACTCATTTCTGGATTGGAAAATACTCTGGAAGCCTCACCGAATTGATACGTGCAATCTTGTTGCCGCTGGCATCCTGTAACCTCTTCCTTGCAATGCGGGTGGCGTCCATAGTGTACACAGTGGGTATAGAGGGGGCACATCAACTCTGGCGCAATGCGTCATCCAGTTCATACAGGCGCTGCGGCGTGCCCACATCCACCCAGCGTCCCGTGTAGTGTTCGCCCGTCACACCGCCCGTTTCCATCGCCTTGCGCAGCAGCGGGGCGAGTGGGAATTTGCCGGGGGCGCACCCCTCGAACAATTCCGGGCGATATACGCCAATCCCACTGAACGTGAGCGTCTTGTCGCCTGGGGCAGAGGTTGAAACCAAGCCTTCGCGCAGCACGAAGTCGCCCGCCGGGTGATGCGCGGGGTTGTCGATCAGCACCAGGTGTGCCCTGCCCTTGGGTTCTTCCGGGAGCTGCGCCAAGGGGTAATCCGTCCAGATATCCCCATTGACCACTATGAAGGGCGCATTGCCGAGCAACGGCAGGGCTTTGAAAATCCCGCCAGCCGTTTCCAGCCCGGTCTCGCCTTCAGAAGAATAAAAAATCCGCGCCCCATAGCGGCTGCCATCGCCCAGCGCCGCTTCGATCTGCGCGCCGAGATGGGCGTGATTGATAACGATTTCAGTAATACCCGCCTCTACCAGCGCAGCGATGTGGTACTCAATGAGACGCCGCCCACCGGCGATCAACAGCGGTTTGGGCGTATGATCTGTCAAGGGGCGCATGCGCTCTCCGCGGCCCGCAGCGAGGATCATGGCTTTCATCCTTAAAACCGCTTTTTGTCCACGAAAAACACCCAATAAAGCAAAAACATGAATTGCCTCAGCAATTCACCGGACGGGCAGCCAGTAAAATCGCTATATGTATTTGGATATTCTCGTGTTTTTTTGTAGCCTTGGTGAATGACCGGGTTTTTCAGGTTCATAGCTCCGCCTTCTGATCACGGTTGAGCAGCGCGGTCACCGCATCGCGCGGCTTGCGCCCAGCATGCAGCACCTGATAAACCTGCTCGGTAATGGGCATCTCGATATTCAGCGCCTGGGCGACGTGCAACACTTCACGCGCGGACTGCACCCCCTCGACCGCCTGCCCGATGACGGCCAACGCATCGTTCAGCGTCTGCCCCTGCGCCAAGGCAAGGCCCAGCCGGCGGTTACGCGACTGATTGTCGGTACAGGTCAGCACGAGATCACCCAATCCGGCCAGCCCCATCAATGTCTCGCGCTGGGCTCCCAGCGCGCCGCCCATACGCATCATCTCGGCCAGGCCACGAGTGATGAGCGCCGCGCGTGTATTGGCGCCGAAACCCAAGCCGTCGGCAATGCCCGCCGCAATCGCCAGCACATTCTTCACCGCACCGCCTACTTCGACACCAGTCACGTCAGCAGAGGTATAGGCGCGGAAGGTGCTGCTGTGCAGCCTTGCCGCCAGATGCGCGGCAAAACCCTCAGATGTGGAGGCCACCGTAACCGCCGTAGGGAGTCCCTTCGCAACCTCATGGGCAAAGGTAGGGCCGGAAATCACTGCCGTTGGAATGGCGCCGCCCAGCACTTCGGCTACTATCTCGTGCAACAGCCGGCCGGTGCCCGGCTCCAACCCTTTAGTGGCCCAGACCAGGCGCGTATCCGATCCAACATGAGGGGCAACCAACCCCAGGGTGGCGCGAAACCCTGCGCTCGGCACGGCTATTAAAATATCCCGCGCCACCGCGAGAACCTGCGGCAAATCGCTGGTGAGACTCAAGGAATCCGGGAAAGGAACATCCGGCAGAAAGCGTGCATTGCGGCGGGCGGCGGACAGCTCCGCCACGTGCCGCGCGTCACGCCCCCACATCCAGACAGGCTGGCCATTGCGTGCAAGCAGAATGGCCAGCGCCGTACCCCACGAACCGGCGCCCAGCACAACAATGGGGGAGGCTTTGGTTTCGGCATTCATTGTCAGCGTGACCGGCGTTCTGCTAGCCGCCGATTTGTGGACTAATGTGCAACCTGCGGCTGCCCGGCTTGCCCCTGCTGCTGTAAATGTTGCGCGTAGAGGGCGTCAAAATTGACGGGCGCCAACAGCAACTGGGGAAAGCCGCCTTTAGTCACAAGGTCCGAAACAACCTCGCGCGCGAAGGGAAACAGTATGTTCGGGCAGTAGCTGCCGACAATCCCTGCCAGGTCGTGATCGCTGAAACCCTCGGCGTTGAAGATACCCGCCTGCTGCACCTCGGCAAGATAGGCCACCTTGTCGCCCAGCTTGGCGGTCACTGTCAGGGACAACACCACTTCATGCACGTGCTCGCCCAGCACAACACCATTGTTGGCAATCTGCAAGCCCACCTCGGGCTCCCATTTCTCCATGAAGATGTGGGGAGAGTTGGGTGTTTCAAAGGACAGATCCTTGACATAGATCTTCTGGATGATGAAACGCCCCTGGGCAGGCTGCTGCTGGTTTTCAGAGTTGTCCGACATGGGTATATTTCCTTAATTTAAATTTAAATCAATGATGAGGGGCTGCGGGCCCCGGAACTATTTTTTACTAAGGGGAAGATTGGCTGCTTTCCACGCCAATATCCCGCCATTGAGCTTGTAAACCGATTCAAACCCCTGTTTGCGCAGGACGGCGCTGGCGCGCGCCGCACGGTCGCCACTGCGGCAATAGACGACGATGGGTTTGGACTTATAGGGCTCCAGCTCTTGCAAGCGTTTATCGATAACACCCACGGGGATATGCAGCGCATTGGAAATGTGGCCTTCCGCGTACTCTTTGTCTTCGCGCACATCCAGCACAACAGCGTCATCCTTGTTGATGTGGCGAATCGCATCGGAGGGACTCACCTCCTTGAATCCCAGCATCCTGCGTTTTAACGTCTCGCTCACCAACAGCACCAAGACAAACACCAGGGAAAACGACAATATCCAGTGATCAAGAATAAAACTACCGAGCTTTTCCATGAGGCCTGCAAAAAATAATTTAGAAGATAAAGCCGCTATGCAAAATCAATAGCGCTTCTTTTTAGGCTGATGGTCGCAAAATACTTCGCGCATCATGCTTACCAGGCGCAGTGTGCGGACATCCCCAACCCGGTAAAAAACCCGGTTGGCATCCTTGCGTGACACGAGTATTCCCTTGTCGCGCATAATGGCCAGGTGCTGGGAGATATTGCTCTGGGAGGTGCCTACTGCTTCCACCAGATCCTGAACGCTGATTTCCCGGTCGCCCAGGGTACAAAGTATTTTCAGGCGTAAGGGGTGGGAGATCGCCTTAAGTGAACGCGATGCTTGTTCGATATCCTCTTCATGAAGGATAAGCTGCCCGTCATTTTCGTTGCCCATAGCACCCGCCAAGATGTGCAAACCCAGCCCCTTAGAACCAGGCTCCAACATGTGCCTTTACAAGCGAAACATTATACAATGATAGTCCGTTGAATAAGCAACAGACAAAACCGCCCTTACATTGCTTTTAAGTGAAGATATCATCATGCCATCCATCAAAAACCGTCCATTGGCCCTGATTATCCTTGATGGCTGGGGTTACAGCGAAAAAACCGAAGGCAACGCCATTCTCGGCGCGCACACGCCAGTGTGGGACCACCTATGGAATTCTTACCCCCATACCCTGATTCATGGCTCGGGCACAGCGGTCGGCCTGCCCGCCGAACAGATGGGCAATTCTGAGGTGGGCCATCTCAACCTCGGCGCCGGAAGAGTGGTCTATCAGGAACTGACCCGCATCGACCGCGCCATAAAAAGCGGCACGTTCTTCACCAATCAGACCCTGACCCGCGCAGTTGATGAAGCGGTTGCCGCCAATAAGGCCGTGCACATCCTTGGCCTGCTCTCTCCTGGCGGCGTTCACAGCCATGAAGAACATATTTATGCCATGGTCAAACTCGCCGTGGAACGCGGCGCGCAACGCGTTTTCTTGCATGCCTTTCTCGACGGGCGCGATACCCCGCCGAAAAGCGCTGCCGCCTCCATCGCCGCCATGGAAGGCGTATTCACCCAGCTTGGACGTGGCCGTTTTGGGTCCGTGATCGGGCGCTATTACGCGATGGACCGCGACAAACGCTGGCCTCGCGTCCAAACCGCCTACGCACTTATCACCCAAGGCAAAGCCTCCTACCAAGCATCCGATGCCGCCAGCGCGCTGGAAATGGCCTATGCGCGTGGCGAAACTGATGAGTTTGTGCAGGCAACCGCCATTGTCCCCGCCGGAGAAAAACCTGTTTCCATTGAAGATGGCGACAGCGTAATCTTCATGAACTACCGCGCCGACCGGGTGCGCCAGCTCATGCAAGCCTTTATCGAACCGGATTTCAACGGCTTCGAACGCAACGCCACGCCGCGCCTGGGCGCGGTGGTCAGCCTCACCGAATACAAAAAGGACTTCGCCATTCCGGTGGCCTTCCCTGCCGAACGGCTGGAAAACGTGTTCGGCGCCTATATTTCCCGGCTCGGCCTGCATCAACTGCGTATTGCGGAAACCGAAAAGTACGCCCATGTCACATTTTTCTTTAACGGCGGGGAGGAAAAATCGTTTCCCGGTGAAGACCGTGTTCTCATCCCCTCGCCTCAGGTGGCAACCTACGATCTGCAACCGGAAATGAACGCATCGCAGGTCACGGACAAGCTGGTCGAAGCCATTGAAAGCGGAAAATATGATGTGGTGATCTGCAACTACGCCAACCCGGACATGGTGGGACACAGTGGCCGCATGGACGCCGCCATCAAGGCCGTCGAGACCATAGACGCCTGCCTGGGGCGGGTATACGACGCCATGAAGAAGGCGGGTGGTGAGATGCTGATTACCGCCGACCACGGCAATGCGGAGCAGATGTGCGACAAGAGCACAGGCCAGGCGCACACCGCACACACCAGCAACCCGGTGCCCTTCGTATTTGTCAGCCAGCGCCCGGCGGTGGCGGCCTCCCGCGGCATCCTGGCGGACGTGGCGCCCACCATGCTATATCTGATGGGCATCAACAAACCCACCGAGATGAGTGGCACGACGTTGATGAAATTGATTTGAAAATCCGTATGACGCTGGCATTGCTGCTCGCTGCGGGAGTGGGCGGCGGGCACGCGGTGGCGGCAAATTCACCTGCCGAACCCGCCAAAAAACACAGCAACGCCAACCCAAAGGCCAAGACCACCGAACTCAAAAAACTGCGCGGCGAGATCCAAAGCCTGCGCTCCACGCTGGATTCGGCGCGCGGCGAGCAGGCGGCGTTGCGCTCCCAGTTGCGGGCCACCGAAATGGAGGCCGGCAAGGTCAGCCGTTCCCTGAAAATATTGCAACAGGAACTGCAACAGCATACCAACGACCTCAAGCAGCTACGCTTACGCCAACAACAGCAACAGGCAAATCTTGCGGCACAGCGACTAGCCCTCGCCCAGCAGGTGCGTGCCAGCTATGCCATGGGCCGCCAGGATCTTTTGAAAATCCTCCTGAACCAGCAAGACCCGGCCGCCATCGGGCGCAGCGTTGTTTACTATGACTATTTCAACCGCGCACGCGTGACGCACATTGAAAATGTCACCGCCAGCCTCCACGAATTGGAAGCCCTGGAGCAATCCATCCAGACCAAAGCTGAGCAGCTGGCGCAAGCACAAACCAAGACCGAACAGGAGAAAAGACGCCTGGAGCAAAACCGCCAGCAGCGCAGCGGCGTGCTCAGCAAGCTCGGCGCGGACATACAGAGCAAAGAACAACAGTTGCAACGTCTACTGGAAGACGAGCAGCAATTAAACCAGCTATTAAAAAGGCTGCAAGAGGCGCAACAGCGTGCAGCGGAACAACGGCGCGCGGAAGCGCAACGGCGGGCAAATGCCGCAAAACGCACCCAGCCAGACAAACCGCAAAGGCCACCCCAGACTGAAAAGCCCAGCGCTCCGGGCCTACCTCCCACGCCACTGCCTGATACTCCTGAAGCTATTGATGATAAATCGGTCTTCGCCAGTCTGCGGGGCAAGCTCCCCTGGCCTGCACATGGCCCTATTGCCGCCCAGTATGGAACTTCTCGAAAGCTGGGCACGTCAAAGTGGCAGGGTGTGCTGATTGCCGCTGCGGAAGGCCAGGAGGTACGGGCCATTTCCAGAGGCCGGGTGGTGTTTTCTGACTGGATGCGCGGTTTCGGTCTGCTTTTGATCATTGACCATGGCGATGGTTACATGAGCCTGTATGGGCAGAACCAGAATCTGCGCAAGAACACCGGCGACTGGGTGAACGGCGGGGATGTGATTGCCAGCGTGGGCGACAGCGGCGGACAGATGAGTCCCGGCCTGTATTTTGAAATCCGGCGCGCCGGCGCACCTATCAATCCGGCTCTGTGGTGCAGATAATCATCACCATAATTTTATATAGTTTATTTGCATCTTGATACTCGCAACTTGTATGCTGTTGCAATGCAGGAAAGTGGCGGATATTCACGTGTCATCTTGGAGTAATTCATGAAGTTCAATACCCGTAATTTTTTAATTTTAACCCTGGGATTGGTGATGGGGATAGGCATCAGCGTAGGGCATAGCGTCTTCGCCGAACGCGAAAAAACCGTGACCGCCTCCCTGCCGCTCGATGAACTGCGCACCTTCACCGAAGTGCTGAACAAAATCAAAACCGACTACGTCGAACCGGTGGACGACAAAACCCTATTACAGAATGCCATCCGCGGCATGCTGACCGGGCTGGACCCGCACTCCGCTTATCTGGATGCCGACGCATTCAAAGACTTGCAAGTCAGCACAACGGGCGAATTTGGCGGCCTGGGCATTGAAGTCGGTATGGAAGACGGCTTTGTGAAAGTCATCTCCCCCATCGACGACACCCCAGCCCAGCAGGCGGGCATCCAGGCGGGTGACCTGATTATCCGCATCGACGACACCCCCGTAAAAGGCCTCACCCTGGGCGAGGCCGTTAACCGCATGCGCGGCAAACCAGGCACGGACATTACACTCACCGTCGCCCGTGAAGGCCAGGAAAAGCCGCTGAAATTCACAATCAAGCGCGCGGTGATTAAGGTCAGCAGCGTCAAAGGCCGCACCCTGGAGCCTGGTTTTGGCTATATACGCATTTCCCAGTTCCAGTCCAACACTGGCGACAACCTGAATCAGTTCGTCAGCAAACTCAAGCAGGAGAATGG
Organism: Gammaproteobacteria bacterium Ga0074134; assembly: GCA_001464965.1. Classification (GTDB taxonomy): domain Bacteria; phylum Pseudomonadota; class Gammaproteobacteria; family Ga007554; genus LNEJ01. The sequence goes on along the minus strand of LNEJ01000066.1, from coordinate 37,023 downwards.
TGACAAGCTCAAGGGGCTGGTGCTGGATCTGCGCAACAATCCCGGCGGCGTGCTTAACGCCTCAGTGGCGGTCTCGGATGCCTTCTTGGAAAAGGGACTGATCGTCTACACCGACGGGCGGCTCAAGGATTCGCACCAGAAATTCCAAGCAACACCGGGCGACATCCTGAAAGGTGCACCGCTGGTAGTACTCATTAATGGCGGTTCCGCCTCAGCCTCCGAAATTGTGGCCGGCGCACTGCAGGATCAAAAACGCGCAATATTGATGGGCACCAAGAGCTTTGGCAAGGGTTCCGTACAAACCGTGGTGCCGATTGACAATAATGCGGCGCTGAAGCTGACAACGGCGCGTTACTATACGCCTTCCGGGCGCTCTATCCAGGCCGAAGGCATTACGCCAGACATTGCCCTTGAAAACGTCAAGGTTTCAGCGGGTGAAAACCCCCTTCTTGAACCTGTCAAGGAAGCCGACCTGACCGGCCACCTGCAAAACGGCAACCGTAAGACGGGCGACGAATCCGGCACAAAACCAGCGGATTCCACCACGCCTGCTCCCGCTGACGCTAAAGATACAAAGAAGAAAGATGCTAAGAAAACAACAGACAAACTGGCCAGCACTGACTACCAGTTATCCGAAGCGTTAAACCTGCTCAAAGGATTGAACATCATGCGGGAGCGCGGGCCTTAACCTAACCCAACGGCTGCTAAAACATCGGGGCGCTGAAGGTTATTCAGCGCCATTTTTTTATTTGATAACTACTCAGGTAGCCATACAGGGCAGGCACCACCCGCCATTAACCAAATTCTCCATCATGATCTCCTCCCGCCCATGCAGGAGACAATACGCCTTCGCGCACATAGCAATGGAAACGCGTAGGGCGCAATAACCGCAGGGCATTGCGCCGGATTTGCGCGATGCTGTAGCGATCGCGCTCAAACATGTGTGTCCTTGCAGAAAAAAGCATCCTGGAACGAGTCCAGGATGTCGGATGAGAATACAGGGTTTTGGTTCAGAGAGCTGCGCGCAGGGTCTCGGCCGCCGCCACCATGTTGGTCAAGGCGGGAATGACCTCGGACCACTGGCGGGTCTTCAGGCCGCAATCGGGATTCACCCATAATCGCTCGGCCGGAATGCGCTCGGCGGCTTTTTTCATCAGTTGCACCATGTGCTCCTGCGTCGGGATATTCGGCGAGTGGATGTCATATACGCCGGGGCCGATTTCGTTGGGATACTTGAAATCGTCGAAGACATCGAGCAGTTCCATGTCCGAGCGCGAGGTCTCGATGGTGATGACGTCGGCGTCCATGTCGGCGATCGAGGCGATGATGTCGTTGAATTCCGAGTAGCACATGTGGGTGTGGATCTGAGTTTCGTCCCGCACGCCGTTGGCGGTAATGCGGAAAGACTCGACCGCCCAGTCCAGGTAGTGCTGCCATTGCGACTTGCGCAGCGGCAGCCCTTCGCGCAGGGCTGCTTCGTCGATCTGGATGACCCTCACCCCGGCCATTTCCAGGTCCAGCACTTCCTCACGGATTGCCAGGGCCAGTTGCTGGCAGGATACCGAACGCGGCTGGTCGTCGCGCACGAAGGACCAGTTCAGGATCGTCACCGGGCCAGTCAGCATGCCTTTCATCGGCTTCGTCGTCAGCGACTGGGCGAACTTGATCCATTCGACAGTCATTGCCCGCGGGCGACTGATGTCGCCGAACAGGATGGGCGGCTTGACGCAACGCGAGCCGTAGGACTGCACCCAGCCGAACTGGCTGAAGGCGTAACCATCGAGTTGCTCGCCGAAGTATTCGACCATGTCGTTGCGTTCGGCTTCGCCGTGCACCAGCACATCCAACCCGAGGGCTTCCTGTTCGCGGACGCAGCGGGCAATCTCGGCCTGCATGGCGGCCGTGTAGACGGCCGTATCCAGTTCGCCGGCCTTGAACTGGCTGCGGGCCTGGCGAATTTCAGCGGTCTGCGGGAAGGAGCCGATGGTAGTGGTCGGATAGGCCGGCAGATTCAGCAATGCCGCCTGTTTCCGGGCACGGACGGGATAGGCGCTCTTGCGTTGGCCCATGGCTGGGTTGATTTTCGCCACGGCACGCTTGACGGCCGGATTGGTCACCCACGGCGAGGCGCGGCGGGCCGCGATCGCGGCCTGGTTGGCGGCCAGTTCAGCAGCCACCGCATCGCGCCCCTGGTTCAATGCCGTAACCAGCACCTTCAGTTCGTCCAGTTTCTGCAACGCGAAGGCGAGCCAGGATTTGATCTCGGCATCCAGTTTCTGCTCGCTGGTGAGGTCTACCGGCACGTGCAGCAGCGAACAGGATGGTGCGATCCACAGCCGATCCCCCATGCTCTGGGCCAGCGGCTCCAGCCAGTCGAGCACCGCGTTCAGATCGGTCTTCCAGATGTTGCGGCCATTGATGACCCCCAGCGACAGCACCTTGTGCGACGGTAGCAGGTTGAGCAGTGGCTGGATTTCGTCGCGGGCGTTGATCGCATCAAGATGCAGGCCCGCAACCGGTAGAGTGCTGGCAAGATGCAAGTTGTCCTGCAAGGTGCCGAAATAGGTGGCCAGCAGCAGCTTGACGCGGCTGCTCTTGAGGTTGTGGTAAGCCAGGTTCAGTGCATGTTGCCAGTCGGCATTCAGTTCGGTGACCAGCACCGGCTCGTCGATCTGCACCCATTCAACCCCTTGTGCGGCCAGTTGCTCCAGCAGTTCGGCGTAGACGGGGAGCAGATGTTCCAGCAAGGCCAGCTTGTTGGAATCGTCCTTAGCTTTGCCAATCCACAAATAGGTGACCGGACCGATGATGACGGGCTTGGCCTTGACGCCCTGCGCCTTGGCTTCGCCCAGTTGTTCCAGAAGACGCGAGACATCCAGCTTGAACTCGGTGTTGGCTGTGAACTCCGGGACGATGTAGTGATAATTGGTATCAAACCACTTGGTCATCTCGCCTGCGGCGATGCCGCCGCAGCAACCCGTGTGTTCCTCTGCACCCTGGGCGGAGCGACCGCGCGCCACGCGAAAGTAGTTATCCAGTGGATCACCGTGGAAGCCACGGGCACGCTCGGGCAGATTGCCCAGCGTGAAGCTCATGTCGAGCACCTGATCGTACAAAGCGAAATCACCCACCGGCACCCGGTCCAAACCGGACTGCTCTTGCCAGTGACGCTGACGTAGTTGGGCGCCGAGCGCTTTCAGCTCGTCACGGGAGGACTGGCCTTTCCAATAAGACTCAAGGGCGAATTTCAGCTCGCGCTTTGCGCCGATACGTGGAAAGCCGAGATTGTGTGTGGTGACCATGTTTGCCTTTTCTTCGAATGATGATGGGAGTGGCTGCATGGTAAAAAAACCAACATATGAAGTAAAATGGTATTATTTCAATAATCAATCGATTTTGTTCATGGGTTCGCATGATTGAAAGAATGCATCTGGCCATCATCCGTGAAGTCGACCGGCAAGGCTCCCTGACCGCCGCCGCCGGCGTGTTGTACCTGACCCAGTCGGCCTTGAGCCATACGATGAAAAAGCTGGAGCAGGCGCTTGGCACCGACATCTGGCTACGCGAAGGACGCGGCCTGCGGTTGACCCAGGCCGGCGAGTACTTGCTGGGGCTCGCTGACCGAGTGTTGCCCCAGTTGGATCGGGCGGAAGAGCACTTGCGTCAGTACGCCCTTGGGGAGCGCGGCACCCTGCGTATCGGCATGGAGTGCCATCCCTGTTATCAATGGCTGCTCAAGGTGGTGTCACCCTACCTGGCCCGGTGGCCGGACGTCGATGTGGACGTCAAGCAGAAATTCCAGTTCGGAGGAATTGGCGCACTGTTCGGTTATGAAATCGACCTGCTGGTGACGCCCGATCCCTTGTACAAGCCTGGGCTGCGCTTCGAGCCGGTATTCGATTATGAGCAGGTACTGGTCGTAAGCAGCCACCATGCTTTGGCCACGGCAACACATGTCGAGCCAAAACAACTAGGCAGCGAGGTACTGATCACCTACCCGGTGGAAACCGACCGGCTGGACATTTACAACCAGTTCCTCCAGCCGGCAGGGGTCAGCCCCAAACGCCACAAGGTCATTGAGACCACCGACATCATGCTGCAAATGGTCGCCAGCGGGCGAGGCGTTGCGGCGCTGCCTCGCTGGCTGGTAGAAGAATATTCCGACAAGATGGACGTGGTTCCAGTTCGCCTGGGGCCAACGGGCATCGCCAAGCAGATCTTTCTGGGAACACGTGAGACGGATACCGGTATTGACTACCTCCACGCCTTCATTGATCTGGCCCGCATGCCCCTGGCTACAGCCTTGGAGTAGCCACAACCTGCAAACCGGTCCATCTTGGCTTAACGTGCTTTATTTTCCGTTTTCTGAGACGACCCTTCAATCTATCTTCAACGATCGTCGTGTTTGGTTAGTAGCCATTTTTATTGTCATTCTTGTCATCATTTCTGCTGTTTTTCTTACCCGGTTTTTTCCGGGTCGATGATTCATCCTGATGTCCAAGGAGATTCACATAACAATACAGCGCAGACGGCCCAACCTGCCAAACGAAAGCTGATTCTTCTTAACCGGCTCTCTCTGTCGTTTCTCAGTATGCGTCCAGCCGACCATCTGGCTGGCTACGCCGAAATATCGAAAGGTGGGAAAAGTGCATAAAAACACCCCACATTCGGTTCTTTCTTACTTGCGGCGTCTGTGCTTCCATGTGTTTGCAGCATTTCGCGGCTGGTGCAAAAACAGTGCATGGGCAGTTGCACTCATTTCTGGTACAACCAAGAAGCAGGATATGTCTATGACAAAGAAAAGTTGGTGGGCCGTCTGCGATTCGAACGCAGGACCAACGGATTAAAAGTCCGCTGCTCTACCGACTGAGCTAACGGCCCGTTCAGGAGTGATAACGTAAGGTGGTGCATGATACCGATCTTGTGAAAAATAACAAGATGCCGGTGCGATAAAAATGCCGGTTCCGGCCCCTTTCATGGATTGGGAAAGGGGCCGGAACCGGCGCGCGGCTTATTTCACGCGAGGATCGAGCGAGCCGTTGGCATAGCGCTTGTACATTTCTTCCAGATTGATCGCCTTGAGCTTGGAGGCATTGCCCGCAGTGCCGAAGGCTTCATAGCGGATCTTGCAGATATCTTTCATTGCCTTGGTGGCGGCCTTGAAGAACTTGCGCGGGTCGAACTCCTTGGGGTTCTCGCCCATCGCCTTGCGCATCGCGCCGGTGGCGGCCAGGCGCAGATCGGTGTCAATATTGACCTTGCGCACGCCGTGCTTGATGCCTTCCTGAATCTCTTCCAGCGGCACACCATAGGTTTCGCCGATATCACCGCCATACTGGTCAATGATCTTCAGCCATTCCTGGGGTACGGAAGAAGAGCCATGCATCACCAGATGGGTGTCGGGGAGACGGGCATGAATCTCCTTGATACGACCGATAGCGAGGATGTCGCCGGTAGGCGGACGGGTAAACTTGTATGCGCCGTGGCTGGTGCCGATGGCGATGGCCAGTGCGTCCACTTTGCTCGCCTTGACGAACGACGCGGCTTCTTCGGGGTCGGTCAGCAGCATGGAGTGATCCAGCACACCTTCCGCGCCACTGCCATCTTCCTCACCCGCCATGCCGGTTTCCAGGGAACCCAGACAACCCAGCTCGCCTTCCACGGAAACACCGCAGGCGTGGGCCATGTCCACCACTTTGCGCGTCACTTCAACGTTGTAGTCATAACTGGCAGGGGTCTTGGCATCTTCCATCAAGGAGCCGTCCATCATCACGGAGGTGAAACCGCTCTGGATGGAGCGCATGCACACGGAGGGGGAAGCGCCGTGATCCTGATGCACAACAATGGGAATATGCGGGTACATTTCCACCGCAGCGAACATCAGGTGGCGCAGGAAGGGCTCGCCGGCGTAGGAACGGGCACCAGCAGAAGCCTGCACGATCACCGGGCTGTCGGTTTCATCGGCCGCCTGCATGATGGAGTGCATCTGCTCCATATTATTCACATTAAACGCGGGCACGCCATAGCCGTGTTCAGCGGCATGGTCCAGAAGCTGGCGCAGGGATATTAAAGCCATGGTATTCTCCTCATAGGGTTATCGAAGGTTAAAAGTTGTTATTAATGATTCACCAGTTGAGCGCATCCGTCAACCTTGGGGGGCAACAAGATCACCCACCCGCACAATCTTCATGGCATTGGTTCCGCCCTGCACTCCAGTCAGATCGCCCTTGGTGATAATCACCAGATCACCATCGCGCACCGCGCCACGCCGCACCAGCTCATCAATAGCCTCCTTATTCACCAACGCATGATCGGTGGAATTGACATCAAAGCTGACGGGGTACACACCACGGTACAGTGTCACTTTTCTGCGCGTTGCCACGTGCGGCGTCAGGGCATAGATCGGGATGCCGGAGCTGATGCGTGACATCCACAAGGGAGTGGAGCCGGATTCGGTCAACGCCGCGATAGCCTTTACACCAAGGTGATTCGCGGTATACATGCACGCCATCGCGATGGCCTCGTCAATACGCCCGAAGTGGGTGTTGAGGCGATGATCGGATGTCATTGCCAATGGCTGTTTTTCCGCCTCGAAACAGATGCGGTGCATCGAAGCCACTGCTTTGGCGGGATATCTGCCGCTCGCTGTCTCCGCCGACAACATCACCGCATCCGTGCCATCCAGCACCGCATTAGCCACGTCAAAGACTTCGGCGCGGGTCGGAATCGGATTTTCGATCATCGACTCCATCATCTGGGTAGCAGTGATCACCACCCGATTCATGGAACGGGCCAGCTTGATGATGCGCTTTTGCACGGCGGGCAACTCGGCATCGCCAATCTCGACACCCAAATCACCACGCGCAACCATCACCGCATCAGTGGCGGCAATGATTTCTTCCAGGTCTTCAATGGCCTCGGCGCGCTCAATTTTCGCCACAATGCTGCCATGGCCGCCAGCGGCACGCAGCAGGCTGCGGGCATAGTTGACATCAGCCGCGCTGCGCGGGAAAGAGACGGCGACATAATCCGCCTGGATTTCCGCCGCGGTTATGATGTCGGCTCGGTCCTTGTCAGTGATGGCCGCAGCGGACAAGCCACCACCCTGGCGGTTGATCCCTTTGTTATTGGAGAGCACACCGCCCACAACCACCTGACAGACAATCTGCTGACCTGTAACCTGCTCCACCCACAGCACGATACGTCCGTCATCAAGCAACAAGGTGTCGCCGCGATTCACGTCATTGGGCAAATCCTTGTAAGTAAGGCCAACTCGTTCCTCATCGCCGTCGTTGACACCACAGCTTGCATCAAGGACAAACTTCGCACCCTCAACGAGAATAACCTTGCCATCGCGGAAACGGTCGATCCTGATTTTGGGGCCTTGCAGATCCACCAATACACCGACCTGACGGCCATAAGCAACAGCCCGGTTACGCACTGCCTCGGCGCGCCGCTTATGATCTTCGGAGGAGCCGTGAGAAAAATTAAGGCGCACCACATCGACACCCGCCTCGATAACGCCATCCAACACTTTTGGATCGTCGGTGGCGGGCCCGAGTGTTGCAACAATTTTGGTTCGTCTTAGCAAATCAATAACTCCGTAGCGTAATCCAGTTTATTCGCGCTCTGCGCGACATTTCAGGGGCCGTTAAGGAATTAACCAGTGCTTTTCTGGTTAAGCCTTTACGACCCCTTGTGCCGTTTCCACCATTTTAAATGTACAGATTACAGTGAACGACAGCTTATTTCTTCGCAGCACGTTCTTCCAAAATCGCCACGGCAGGCAGCTTCTTTCCTTCCAGAAACTCCAGGAAGGCACCACCGCCGGTGGAGATATAGGAAACCTTATCAGCGATATTATACTTGGCCACCGCCGCCAGCGTATCTCCGCCGCCCGCGATGGAAAATGCCTTGGAATTGGCGATAGCCATCGACAACGCCTTGGTACCGTTGCCGAACTGATCAAACTCAAAAACGCCAACCGGGCCATTCCATACAATGGTGCCGGCATTGGCGATGATTTCTTCCAATTGCTTGCTGGACTTGGGTCCGAAGTCGAAAATCATGTCATCATCGGCCACGTCTTTCACATCCTTCAGTGTGGCAACGGCGGACTCGGAGAACTCCTTGCCGCATACCACATCCACCGGCACAGGCACGTCGCCGCCTTTGGCGCGGGCCTCGGCAATGATGTCCCTGGCCTCTTGCACCAAATCGGCTTCCGCCAGTGATTTGCCTACTTTGTGGCCTTCCGCCAGGATAAAGGTATTGGCGATACCACCGCCAACAATCAGCTGATCCACGATTTTCGATAGCGATTTAAGTACGGTGAGCTTGGTCGACACCTTCGAGCCGCCCACAATGGCAACCATAGGGCGCGCGGGTTTGTCCAGCGCCTTGCCTAGCGCTTCCAGCTCGGCGGCCAGCAGCGGGCCGGCACAGGCTGTGGGAGCGAATTTGGCGACGCCGTGGGTGGATGCCTCGGCGCGGTGCGCAGTGCCGAAGGCATCCATCACATAAATGTCGCACAACGCGGCATACTGCCTGGAAAGGTCATCGGTGTTCTTTTTCTCACCCTTGTTGAAGCGCACATTCTCGAAGACCACCACCTCGCCGGGAGCGACATCAACGCCGCCCAGGTAGTCCCTGACAACCCGCACCGGCTTGCCGAGCAGGCCGGACAGATGCTCCGCAACGGGCTTCATGGAGTTGTCTTCGCTGTAGACGCCTTCTTCAGGACGGCCCAGATGCGACATCACCATCACCTTGGCGCCGGCCTTCATCGCCAACTGGATGGTCGGCAGGGAAGCGCGAATGCGGGTATCGTCGGCCACCTTGCCATTTTTGAGCGGCACATTGAGATCTTCACGGATCAACACCCGCTTTCCAGCGAGGTCGAGATCGGTCATTTTGATAACAGACATGGTTTACTCCTGGCTGAATTTAAAAGTCATCAGCGAAGGCTCGCCCCTTGGCTGATGGCTCTTTCTAACAAATGCAGGGTGGGTTAGCCGATCGAATACCAATCGAGTCGCTGCGCGACAACTTGGTGGGTTAGCGATGCTTACACATCGCTAACCCACCCTATATTTTTATTTGGCGACGTGCTGCACCATGCGCATCATGTTGCAGGTATAGCCGTACTCGTTATCGTACCAGGAGACCACCTTGACGAAAGTGCTATCCAGGGCGATACCGGCCTCGGCATCGAAGATGGAGGGAGCGCTGACGCCACGGAAGTCCGTAGACACCACTTTCTCATCGGTGTAACCCAGGACACCCTTCAGTTCACCTGTAGAGGCAGCCTTCATCGCAGCGCAGATGTCAGCATAGCTGGCCTCTTTATTCAGCTCAACGGTCAGATCGACCACCGAAACATCGGAAGTCGGCACGCGGAACGCCATGCCGGTCAGCTTGCCCTTCAATTCCGGCAAGACCACGCCCACAGCCTTGGCGGCGCCAGTCGAAGACGGAATGATGTTTTCCAGGATACCACGGCCACCGCGCCAATCCTTCGTGGAAGGACCATCGACTGTCTTCTGGGTGGCGGTCGCGGCATGTACGGTGGACATCAGGCCACGCTTGATGCCGAAACTGTCGTTCAACACCTTGGCCACCGGCGCCAGGCAGTTGGTGGTGCAGGAAGCCGCCGAGACGATCGCTTGGCCGGTGTAGGTCTTGTGGTTGACGCCATAGACGAACATCGGGGTGTCATCCTTGGAAGGCGCGCTCTGTACCACCTTCTTGGCGCCCGCATCGACATGCTTCTGGCAGGTTTCCTTGGTCAGGAACAGACCGGTGGATTCGATGACGATGTCCGCGCCGATTTCGTTCCACTTCAGCTCGGAGGGATCCTTGACGGCGGTAAGACGAATCTTCTTGCCGTTCACGATCAGGGTGTTGTTGTCTACGGAAATGTCGCCCTTGAAACGGCCATGCACCGAATCATATTGCAGCATGTAGGCCAGATAGTCCGGTTCGAGCAGGTCATTGATGCCGACGATCTCGATATCTTTAAATTCGGATTCCTGCGTGACAGCGCGGAACACCATACGTCCGATACGGCCAAAGCCGTTGATGCCGATTTTGATAGCCATAGGTTTAACTCCAACGATTAATAAAAAAATCTTGCTCGCTCGCTCAGCCGTTTAAAACGGCCAACTCAAGCTGATAATTCTTGATTTCAAAACGCAGGGTGCGTCATACGCGCCACGACATCATTCAGCAACATCGCTCGGTACGCACGCGCACCCTACATTTTTAATTTGTCAGAGAACGCTCTCGACGGTCTTGACGACGTTCTCGACAGTGAAGCCGAACTCTTTGAACAGGTCACCCGCCGGGGCCGATTCACCGAAGGTGTCGATGCCGACCACCGCGCCTTCCAGACCGACATACTTATGCCAGCACTCGGTCACACCGGCTTCCACGGCCACGCGCACTACGCCCTTGGGCAGTACGCTGTCTTTATAGGCCTGGTCCTGACGGTCAAAGACGTTGGTGGAAGGCATGGACACCACGCGCGCGGCGATGCCTTTTTCCGCCAAGACCTGTTGCGCGCCTGTCGCCAGGGCCACTTCGGAGCCGGTGGCGATCAGCACAACCCTGGGCTTGCCACCCGCGGCCTCGGAGAGAACATAACCGCCCTTGCTGATATTGGCAATGGTTGCCGCGTCGCGCTTCTGGAAAGGCAGATTCTGGCGGCTGAAGATCAGGCTGCTCGGGCCATCCTTGCGCTCAATGGCGCGCGCCCAGGAAACAGCAGACTCCAGTGTGTCACAGGGGCGCCACACATCCATATTGGGAATGAGGCGCAACGTGGCCGTCTGCTCGACAGGCTGGTGGGTCGGCCCATCTTCGCCCAGACCGATGGAGTCATGGGTAAACACAAAGATTGAACGGATTTTCATCAACGCCGCCATGCGCAGGGCGTTGCGCGCATATTCGGAGAACATCAGGAAGGTCGCGCCGTAAGGAATTACGCCGCCGTGCAGCGCCATGCCGTTCATCATGGCGGCCATGCCGAACTCGCGCACGCCGTAATACACATAATTGCCGCCATCCTTTTTGGAAACACCGCGCGAACCGGACCACAGCGTCAGGTTGGAGCTGGCCAGATCCGCGGAACCGCCGAGCAACTCCGGCAGCGCGGGCGCGAGACCCTCGATGCTGTTTTGCGAGGCCTTACGGGTGGCGATGGTTTCGCCTTTGTCGTTGACCTTGGCTATGAAAGCGTCAACGTGCTCATTCCAGTTGGCGGGCAGCTCGCCGCTCATGCGGCGCGTGAATTCGGCGGCCTCGGCGGGATAGGCCTCGGCATATTCGGCGAATTTGTTATTCCACAGCTTCTCAAGACCCTCGCCTTTGATGCGCGCGTCCCAACCCGCATACACATCCTTCGGGATCTCGAAAGGCGGATAATTCCAGCCGATATTGGCGCGGGTTGCGGCCACTTCAGCATCGCCCAACGCGGAGCCATGGCAATCATGGCTGCCTGCCTTGTTGGGCGACCCCATGCCGATCACGGTTTTACAGCAGATCATCGTGGGTTTGCCGGTATTGGCCTTGGCGGCCTGAATCGCGGCCTCTATCGCCGCCGTGTCATGACCGTCGACATTCGGGATCACATGCCAGCCGTAGGCCTCGAAACGCTTCGGGGTATCATCGGTAAACCAGCCTTCGACGTGGCCGTCGATGGAGATGCCGTTGTCATCATAGAAGGCGATCAGCTTGCCTAGGCCCAGCGTACCGGCCAGCGAGCAAGCCTCATGGGAAATGCCTTCCATCAAGCAGCCGTCGCCCAGAAACACGTAGGTATGGTGATTCACGATTTCATGGCCGGGCTTATTAAATTCGGCGGCCAGCACCTTTTCGGCAATCGCCATGCCGACCGCATTGGTGATGCCCTGTCCCAGCGGGCCAGTGGTGGTCTCGATGCCAGGCGCGTAACCGTATTCAGGGTGCCCAGGGGTCTTGGAGTGCAACTGGCGGAAGCGCTTGATCTCTTCCATCGGCAGGTCGTAGCCGGTGAGGTGCAATAATGCGTACTGCAGCATGGAGCCGTGGCCATTGGAGAGCACGAAGCGGTCGCGGTCAGGCCATTTGGGATTGGCCGGGTTATGGCGCAGATGGTGGTTCCACAAAACTTCCGAAATTTCCGCCATGCCCATGGGCGCGCCGGGATGCCCAGAATTGGCCTTCTGTACGGCGTCCATCGCAAGCGCACGGATGGCATTGGCTAAATCTTTACGGGAAGCAGGCATGCATTTTTCCTCTAATCTCTTTGAAAATAAAAGCTAAAACCTTAAGTTAACCCGGCCTGGCCGGGACCCAAAGAACGTTATTTTCCCTTAGATTGGACTATTCGGCAATAGCGCGCGGCCAAATGCCCTGGGAAACGCACAGTATTACCGCCTATCCCTGCCAAGGAGGGCTGTCGAAAATCACGGATTGGCCCATCAGAAGCTCTGTTCACGATCTCGGTCAAAGACGCAGCACAGCGTGCAAGCTATATCATCAACGACAATCAACCTTGTGTAAATAACACCTCAGGCTGCTCCATCGGCACCGGTTTGCCAAACAGGTATCGCTGCTTCAGCAAGACTTCGAATTGCTCAATTGGAACTGGCTTGTCAAATAGAAATCCTTGATAGTGAGTGCAGCCACTGTTCAGGAGGAATTGCCGCTGTTCTTCGGTCTCCACCCCTTCAGCAATGACCTCCAGATTCAAGCTCTGCGCCATCGCAATAATGGTGCTCACAATTGCCTTGTCGCTGCTGTCAACAACGAGGTCGCGCACAAATGACCTATCGATCTTGATCTGGTCAAGCGGCAAACGCTTTAGATATTGTATAGAAGAATATCCGGTACCAAAGTCATCCAATGAAAACTGGACACCGATTCCTTTCAATGCATTCATTGTTGCAATGGTGTCCTCGATGTTTTCCAGCAGCATGCTTTCAGTGAGTTCCAGTTTGATCAGCTTAGGGTTGATGGCATGGCGCTGCACGAGCTCTTGGACCTGCGCCACGAAATCAATCTGGCGGAATTGCTTGGCACTGACATTCACTGACAGAACGAGGCCGCTGGTTAGCCTATCTTGCTGCCACATTTTGAGCTGGGCGCAGGCCGTCTCCATAACCCATCGCCCTATAGGCAGTATCAGACCCGTTTCTTCCACCAGCGGAATGAATTCCACGGGAGACACCAAGCCACGCTCAGGGTGTAGCCAGCAGATTAATACCTCCGCCCCCAAAGGAGACCATGCACTATCCACCTGGATTTGGTAATACAACTTGAATTGCTGGTTCTTATATGCTGCGCGTAATTTTTCTTCCAATTCAACACGGGTGTTGATGGTTTCCTGCATCTGCGGATCAAAGAATTGCAGGGCGTTGCGTCCTGCTTTCTTCGCTTGGTACATGGCAATGTCGGCTTGTTTCATCAGTTCATCCATCGGCTGCTGGTATCCTTTGAACGTGGTGATGCCGATGCTGGGCGTGCTGTGATATTCGTGCGTAGCAAGCTGGTAAGGACGATTGAGAGTGGCCAGGATTTTCTGGCCAATCTCTTCTGTCTGTTCTGCTGCTTCCATGGTATGTTCGCTCAGATCTTCCAGCATCACCACGAACTCGTCACCACCCAGGCGCGCTACAGTGTCGCCTTCACGCACACAGGACACCAGGCGTTGTGCGACCTGTTGCAGCAACAAGTCTCCCTTGTCATGCCCAAGGGTGTCATTGAGTGACTTGAAATTATCCAGGTCAATAAACAGCAGTGCACCTTCTTTACCGCTACGGCCACTGGAAGCTAAAGCTTGTTGAAGCCGGTCTAGCAGCAAACGGCGATTGGGCAGACTTGTAAGGTGGTCGTAGAACGCCAGATGCTGGATCTCTTCAGCCGCCATTTTGCTCGCGGTAATATCGGCGAGTGTGGCAACATAATTGGAGACCATACCATCCGCGTTCTTAACCGCAGTGATGGTGAGATACCCTGGGTAGATTTCGCCGCTCTTGCGCTGGGCCCATATTTCGCCTCCCCATGCGCCAGTGTTGTTGAGAGTCTTCCACATTGCAGCATAAAAATTTTCATCCTGACGGCCAGATTTGAATATGCGCGTATTCTTGCCGATGACATCTTCTGCGTTGTAGCCAGTGATGGAAGTAAATGCTTGGTTAACCCGCCGGATTATGTGGTTGGCGTCGGTGATTATCATGCCTTCCTGAGATTCAAAGGCGGTCGCGGCAATGCGCAGGTCGGCTTCATAATGCTTGCGTTTGGTGATGTCTTGAATCGTACCGAGCATTTTCCGGGGACGCCCGTGAGCATCAAAATCTAGCTTGCCTAAGCCATGCACCCAGCGTTCGGACTGGTCGTCGTGACGGATGATGCGGTACTCCTTATCGAAGGCCTTGCCCTGGCCAAGAACCTCATCTCTAAGATAGTCGATCACCATCCTGCGGTCGCCGGGATGTAACAGAGCCACCCATGCCTCTATCGAGCGCTCGTAGTCCTCGTTTATCCCAAACACCTTATCAAGCAGGTCCGAACCTTTCCATAGCCCGGCGGGGATATCCAGCACATAAGTACCCAAGCCCGCAATGAGTTGCGTTTCTCTAAGTAACGCTTCGCTTTCGCGCAACACCTCCTCGTTGTGTTGCAGCAGGATATTCACATTTTCGAGCAGCGCGTTCTGCTCGGCCAGTTTGCGGTTGATGAGTTCAAGTTCATCTTCCTTGCGTTTTCTGTCATCTATATTGAGCGTCACGCCGATAAATCGCCGACCCTGGTTGCTGCCATCGCGATCCATGATTTTGCCGTAGTTGGCGTACCAGACCCAGGCGCCGCACTTCGCGCGCAACCTGAATTCGCAACGGTATTGCGCTGTAATGCCTGTCAGATGGCCGTCGACGGCAGCCTTCACCACCGGGATGTCATCCGGATGGATGATGGTGAAAAGATCGTCAATATAGAAGAGGGCTTCCTCATCGCTGTAGCCGAGTTCCGCAAAGGTTTTCGTCGCCCTGCAGGTGACATCTCCGCTAACCAGATCGTTCTCCCAAAGATCGAGACCGGATGCTTCCAGGGCAAGTTCCAGGCGATCCTTGTTGATGTCCTGTTCAGTCATGCCTGCATCTCAACCAGCATAAGGAAGCGCACCGGCATAGCCAATGTTGCGCAGCAGGTGGGCGAATGACGCTATAACACCGGCCGCCTTGTAGAATGCCGGTGCGGCCTCTACTTTTATGACGCTGACTGTCTTGCCCGTGCTCTTGCCTGTGTCTGAATCGAAATACACCGCCAGATCATCGCTGGCATTGGAGAAACCAAAGCCTGTGCTTTCGGAGTAATAGCAAATTGAATCTGGCGCAATAATGTCGGGCACGTTGCTCAGGCTCGAATACATGATCAGATTTTCGTTCAGATTGTAGAGATAGTGCGTTTCAGTACTGCTATTCTGATCAGGCGCATTATCCAGACGGATGATGCCCGTATCAAGCGATGAATTGGTAGTCGACTGCGTAACGGCGGTGATGTAAAAATTGGTGACTGTGGGCGTAGCCGTGCGTCCGGTGATGCTGGTGATCTGCGCCGCGACCTCAGCGGTTGAGGGGGCGCTTGAGGCGGTTAACAAGAATTGCCCCAGAGCCCATGCCTGCGCCAGTGTTCCGGCAATGTAGTTGCCTGTCAAGGCATAGCCATTGCTGGCGTTGGAAGGCCAGAGCGCAATCCCTGAGAAGCTGCCGAAGGCGGACACGATGCCGCCAGCCAGCGTTTCAATCTGGGCGGCCGTCGCGGCATTCAGCGTGGCAGACTGTGAAGCGGCCGTCGTCTCGGCATCGTTAGCCAGTGCGCACGGGCTCGCAGCGAGCAGGGTACTGCCGCTATAGGTGGTCTGCGGCAACTCCGGCACAGCCCGTCCAGCGCCGTCGCCATCGACGACCCATTGAATAGCATTGCTGGACATGGAAGCTGCGATGAGCGGCACAATTGAGTTGATCGGCCCGATTTCGACCGGAATAACACAGCCAAGTGTGACGCCGGTCGTATTCTCGAAAAGGTTGACGGTGTTGGCGATGGAATATTCGATATTTGCCAGCGTCAGGCTGTCGGCGGCATCGGGCGAACCCATGATGGCCATCACGCAGCAGTTTGTCGCGCCGTCGTAATCCTGCACCTTCACAGTGCCGCTCCATCTCTTGGCCAACTCGTCTATCACGTTGACGGCGTCGCGATAGCTACCGCCCCCGCCACTGGCAAGAATCGCGGCGCCCGCAGCAATGTACTGAAAGCTGGTGATCCCATACTCATGGATGGTCACGGTTTTTTCCTTGTTTTATGTCTAGGGTTGCTCAGCCACGAACCCGCTCCAGGGTGCTGCTGCCGTACCACAAGGCGCCGTATTTCTCGGAGAGCGAATGTGCCTCGGTGAAAAAAATCAATATTATCATCATTGTTAGTTATACGGCATTCCGCCTGCCGGAAACATTTTATCCGGGTTAAGTATCCCCTTAGGATCGAACTGATCCTTGATGCGTTTCATCAACGCCAGAGTGGGAGGGTCAATCTCGCGGCTGACGAAGTCGCGCTTTTCGATGCCTACGCCGTGTTCACCGGAGAGTGTGCCGTTCAGCGCCAGGACGAGGCTGAATACCTTATCAAGACAGTGCTCGGCATTATGCATCTGCACCGGGTCATCGGGGTCGACAAGCAGGTTGACATGGATGTTGCCATTGCCGGCGTGCCCGAAATTGACGATGGTAATGTTGTGTTCCCGTGCCAGCACGTCCAGGCCGTCGATGAGTTCGGCCATGCGCGACACTGGTACCACGACATCTTCATTGATCTTTTTTGGCGCAATAGTACGCAATGCGGGGGACAGTGCCTTGCGGGTTGCCCATAAATCGCTGACTTCCTGTGGGGTGCGGGCGGCCCATAGGTCCAGCAGCCCTTCGCCTTGCGCGGCGCGGTTTACTGCCGCAACCGCATCGTCCATTGCGGCCTGCGAGCCGTCCACCTCGATCATCAGTAACGCCCCTGCCCCTGTTGGCAGATCGGCCTTGGAATAGCTGCGTATCATCTCGATTGCGCGGCCGTCGATGAATTCCAGCGCGCACGGTGTGACGGGCTGCGCCATGATGCGTGACACGGCGGCGGCAGCGGCGCGCATGTCGCTGTAGACGGCGCGCAGGGTGCGTTTGGTTTCTGGCAACGGGGTGAGCTTCAGCGTCGCTTCGGTGATGATCGCCAGCGTGCCCTCGCAGCCGATGATCAGCCGCGTGAGGTCATAGCCAACGACACCCTTGGTGGTATAGACCCCGGTGCGAATCTCCTCGCCCGCGCCGGTGACCGCGCGCAAACCCAGAGTATTTTCACGCGGCGTGCCGTATTTGACGGCGCGCGGCCCGGCGGAGTTATAGGCCAGGTTACCGCCCACCGTACAGAAAGCGGCGCTGGTGGGATCGGGCGGCCAGAAAAAACCGTGCGTGGCAGCGGCATCCTGCACCTGCTGATTGGTGACGCCCGGCTCCACCACCATGACGCGGTTGTCCGGATCTATGCGCAGAATGCGATCCATGCGCTCCAGCGCCAATACCAGTCCACCGCGCAATGGCACAGTGGCGCCCGTGGTGCCTGTGCCTCGCCCGCGCGGCACCAGCGGCACGTCATGGCGATTGCACAGCCGCACAATGTCACGCACCTGTTCATGCGTGGTGGCGAAGACCACTGCGTCGGGCAACGCATGGCGCCGGCTGTTGTCATAACCATACGGCCAGCAGTCAGCGGCATCGCTCAGCACATTTTCTGCTCCGGCGATGGCCGTGAGCTGTTCCAGAAAGACAGGCGGTATCATGGTTTTTTAGAGTTTACCGCGTTGAATCCACCGGATGTTTCATCAATTCATGACGCACATTTATGAAACATCCGGGGCAAATCCTCAATCAAGATATTCAAAAATCCTGACCACGCGCTCCACGCCATCGGTGCGGCTGGCAATGTCACTGGCGATATCCGCTTCTTTGCGGGTCACCACGCCCATCAGGTAAACAACGCTGCTGTCGGTGACCACCTTGATATCATTGGCGCTGATCTCTTTTGCGCCCAGCAGCATGGTTTTGACCTTGGTGGTGATCCAGGAATCACGGCTGGCGGTCTGAAATGCGATGGGCTGGCCGATGGTTATTTCGTTATGTACCCGCTTCACCTTTGTAATGCCTTT
Source organism: Gammaproteobacteria bacterium Ga0074134 (assembly GCA_001464965.1). Classification (GTDB taxonomy): domain Bacteria; phylum Pseudomonadota; class Gammaproteobacteria; family Ga007554; genus LNEJ01. The sequence goes on along the minus strand of LNEJ01000066.1, from coordinate 18,800 downwards.
GACCTTATCGGCAGCGCGGGCACGGAGTTCTTCGGTGGGCGCCTGCCCGGTCAACAGCACCACACCATTAAAACTGGTGACGCTGATGCGTGCCTTGTCCGACAATTCGGAATCGGAGAATATCGCACGCATTGCCTTAAATTCGATAGACTGATCATCCACTACTTCGCCCACCGTGCGGCGGTCGCTGGCCACGGCGGCGCCGGTTGCGCCGCCCGCAATGATTGCCCCGGCGCAGCCCTGCAACAATGCGGCGGTCAAAAATCCAATGATCATCAGTAAAGACAGTTTTCTATTCACGCCAATCTCCTATTTTATTAGTGGCATCATGCCCCAAACGCATTTTGTATCCAGAGCACTTCGTCATGCTGCGCGCCGGGTGAAATCGCGATCACATCAAAACGCGCCGGATATTTGGCCGCAGCCCTGTGCGACTGCAGATAGTGTAACGCAGTAGCGGTAAGTTTGGCCTGCTTGCGCCGGTCGATACTCTCCGCGCCGCTGCCAAAACGCGCGCTGCGCCGGTAGCGGACTTCGACAAACACGATGCTGCCCGCATGGCGCATCACCAGGTCAATTTCGCCGCACGGAGAATGGTAGTTGCGCTCGACCAGTTGCAAGCCACGTTCCAGCAGGTAGCGGCAGGCCAGATCTTCCGCCTCACCGCCGCGCACCGGCGGCCTTCCGCTGGGGGGGATCATTAGGGCTGCGCGATGATGCGCGGCTCGCCATCCACGAAACGCGCGCACACCAAACCCCGGCGAATACGCTGCCCTTTATCGAGGCTCAGGTTGCCAGTTTCCCCCGCCATCCGTTCACTCGGGTCCGCACGCATCCGGCTCAGGTAAGGCAAGAGATTATAGGCGTCCACGCCCAGCGCATACAGACGTTTGAACTGGTCTGCGGATTGAGGCCAGCGCTGCGCAATGGTGCGCGACAGGGCCTGCTGACCTTCCTCCAGCACCCAGGGCATGTCGCAAAACTGCACATCATTCACGTCGGCATCGGCATTTTTGTCAATCCGCCCGGTGTAAACATGCGAGGTGGCGTAAACCGGCACATCACCCGCAAAGTTAAAATTCAACTGAGGGCGGATCTGGCGCGCCTGGCGTGGAAAGGCGGCGAGAAACAAGGCATCTACATCCTGACGGCGGCGCCGCTCCTTGCTGCTGATATTGAATAGCGTGCGCACAGGGGTTGCAAAGTCACTGCTCGCCGGGTCATATGTCTGTTGTGCAACCACGCTGCCGCCAAGCTCCTCAAACCGTGCTTTAAATGTATTAAACAGCCGCGTGCCCCACTCCCCCGCGGGGATTAACACGGCGGCTTGGCGGCGGCCATCCTGCCACGCGCGCTCCGCCACCGCGCGCGCCTCATCCTCCGGCGCCAGACCGAACTGGAAAAGATTGCCAGCCCCGATATTTTCGTCCTCGGTATAGTTAAGCGTGAGCGTGGGCACAGCCAAGTCAGCACTGCGCGCCAGCGCCTTCACGCCGTCCTTGTCCAGCGGACCAATCACCACATTCGCACCTTCCGCCAGTGCCTGCCGATACGCCGCCAGCACCGCAGCAGGCTGAACGCCCGCGTCATAGAGCCGGATGGTGGGCTGATAAAGCTTGTTGAGACGCTGGTAATAGGCCGCGAAAAAGCCGTCACGCACCGCGGCTGCGGTTTTTGCAAACGGGCCGCCGGAAGGCAGCAGCAACGCGATATTGGCGGGCGGCTCGGCCAGGCGCGCCTGCTCCGGTATTGCGGTAACAACGTCATCTGGATTGATGGCAAATGCGCGCCCCGCGAACACCAACGCTGCGCCGAGAAGCAGGAATGATATGTATTTGGCTATGACTAATATTGGTTGCATGGCATGATTATATGCCAAGTACGGTGGTTTTTGAGGATCGCAAGCAGTGTCAAACAACAATAATGGTGTGCTTTATGTCGTGGCAACCCCTATCGGCAATCTTGGCGACATGTCACCGCGCGCGGTGGAGGCGCTGTCAGCAGCCGGCGTAATCGCCGCCGAGGACACCCGTCACAGCATGCCGCTACTGCGGCATTTCGGCATCAAGACACCGTGCATCGCCGTCCACGAACACAATGAGCGCGAGCGTTGCGCCGAACTGGTAAGCCGCTTGCAGGCTGGCGAATCAATCGCACTGATCAGCGATGCGGGTACACCGCTGGTAAGCGACCCCGGCTACCATCTGGTGCGCGCGGCTCGTGAACAGGGGGTACGCGTCATTCCGGTCCCCGGCCCCAGCGCCCTGATCAGCGCGCTGTCGGCCTCTGGCCTACCGACAGACCGCTTTGTTTTTGAAGGTTTTTTGCCTGCGAAATCGGCGGCCCGCCGCCACCGGCTGAGCGAACTTGCCAATGACACGCGCACCCTGGCTTTTTTTGAATCATCCCACCGCATCCTCGACTCCCTGAACGACATGGCGCAGGTATTCGGCGCGGACCGCAGGGCGGTGGTGGCGCGCGAACTGACCAAAATGTTCGAGACTATTCATGGCGATACGCTGGGGGCGCTGTGTGGCTGGATGGGCGCCGATGCTCATCAGCAAAAGGGCGAATTTGTCGTCCTGGTACACGGCGCCGCGCCACGCGACGAAACGGAAGGCAGCGCCGAAGCACAACGGGTGCTGCGCGTCCTGCTGACCGAACTGCCGGTAAAACAGGCCGCCGTGCTGGCTGCAAAACTTACTGGACAGAAAAAGAACTTTTTATATGATCTGGCGGTCACAATGGTTGGTAGCGAATAGTTGAGTGCAAGGGTTGGTTTTTTTACGGGTGGGAGGGGAATACCCTGGTCATTAGCTATTCGCTACCTTCGCCATGCGCATGGCACATATTGACTAGCTTAACCCCGGCAACAATTGACGTAACCCATCCACAATAAACTCCACTGATATAGCGGCAAGCAGCAACCCCATCAGGCGCGTGACAATATTGATGCCAGTTCGCCCGAGCATCGTGCTCAATGGGAGCGCCATGCGCAGGGCCGCCCATACTGTGAGTGCTACAACCATGCAGCTCACAATGACCAACGCCACCCCCACCCAGTCCGTCGCCTGATGGGCGTAAATGATTACGGTGCTGATGGCGCCGGGGCCGGCGAGTATGGGGATCGCCAGCGGGACAACCGCAGCGCTCTGCCTGTCTGCCGCCTCGGCCGCCTCCTCTGGCGTGTGCTTGGCGGCCACAGTCGAGGCATTCATCATGGCAACGGCCATCAACAAGATAAGAATGCCGCCGCCCACACGAAACGAGGAGATACTGATGCCAAAGAAGCCCAAAATCGTGTCACCCGCCAGGCAGGCCACAGCCAACACGATGGCCACCGATAGCGCGGTGATACGCGGCATACGGTGGCGTTCCCTGACAGAACGATCAGCCGTAAGACTCAGGAATAAAGGGACAGCGCCAAGCGGATTGACGATGACGAATATGGCAGTAAAAACCTTCGCGTAATGGCCCCAGTCGGTCATAATCCTAAAAACCTCAGTTGGAGTCGTAGCGAGAATGACTAAGGTGCTGAAGATGGGCGAGAAAATCGTGAAATATTCCGCAGCCGTAGCCAACCGCTACGGTGAGGATAGATTTCACGATTTTCTCGCGCAGATTCGGTGTATTAGGCATTCGCAGTAGACTCCAACTGAGGTTTTTAGGATCATAACCTTATTCTCCACACACCTTCAGCGGCTCTCGGCATAATTGTCATATTTTTACGTTTCAGGCCACCCTCTCCACAGCCCTCCCGCCCTGTGGGAGTGAATACACCGCACCCTGCAAATCGCACACCACCCCAGCTAACTACCGTTTTGAGGGTTGAAATAGGCGACGTGGGCATGTATATTAGAATTACATAATAAACTAAAGGACGCCGCCATGACCATCAATCGTATTGTCCGTATCATCGCCGGTTTTTTTATCCTGTTATCCTTGGCCCTGGGTGTTGAAGCCAGCCCGCTGTTTCACAACGTGAATTGGCTGTGGTTCACGGCGTTTGTCGGGGCGAATTTGTTCCAGAGCGGCATCACCAATTGGTGCCTGATGGATACAATCCTGACGAAACTGGGCGTGCCCGCCACGGCCTCTTGCTCGCCTGGACGCAAGGCTGCATAAATTCATCTGCGCCGCGCGAGATAGCTCATGATGAATTCAACAATCTCGACGCGGTTGTAGGCCTCCTGCACGTCGCCGCCCCACACGGTAATCCCGTGCCCGCGTATCATCAGCGCGGGAACGCGCGGCACGACGGCCTGGAAGCGTTGATCGATAGCCTCCGCTATGCGCGTAACATCGAGCAGGTTGTCGAACAGCGGCAATGCGACATCGGGATGCTGCTCCCATATTCCCAGCCCTTTCACCATTTCCAATGGCGGCAGCGGCATTCCCTGGGCGGCAGAAGGGATGTCTTCGCACGCCAGGCAGGCGTCGACAGTATGCACATGCAGGCAAGCGCGCGCCTCAGAAAAACGTTGGTAGACGACTTGATGGATAGAACACTCGGCGGAGGGTTTGGCGTTGGCGCGCAAGCGCTCAACAATCTCTCCATCCTGAATGCGCATCCGCAGAAAATCCGTCTCCTCCAGGCGCCCCTTGGGCAGACTGCTGGCGGTGATCCAAAAACTGCCCTCATCCGCGCGGACACTAAGATTACCCGCTGTGCCGGCCATCCAGCCGCGCCCATGAAAGTCGCGCGCAATCTCAACGAGGGCGGCGCGCGGCGCAAGCTGGTCCAATGTTGCCGCCAAAAATCTTCTCCTTATCAGGCAACGAACTGCAAAGGACGCCCGGTATACACAGGTGTCCAGCCGCTCGTGTCGATAAAGTAACGCACCGCCTTGATGCGCTTGGAATCACCCAGAATGAACCAGTGCTCAGCGTTGGCCGGGACATTGATATAATCGCCCGCCGTCACTTCAAGCATAAACTGCTTGCCATCGGGCTCGACAAAACCGAAATACCCCTTGCCTGCAAGGATGTACCGTACCTCGTCGTCGGTGTGGTAGTGGATCTTTTCGAACTTGGCGAGCATCTCGGCAAGGCCAGGGATGTTTTCATGAAGCACGATCATATCGCGCGTGGTATAACCCGCCTCGCGCTTTAGCTCCTCAAAGCGATCATCAACGACAGCGAGCAATTCCTGCTTTTCGGCGTCATCCAGCGCCGCCTTCTCCATCAGCTCCAGGCTGCGCGCCTGGGCAGGCGCCGGCCAGTAGCGTAGCGTAATACCTATCGTCGCCAGTCTGGCTTGAATAGCGGGCAAATCCCGCGTATCGGTTTGGTCGGGAAAGATCATGCGCGCCATGCTTCGCTCCTTAGTTCCATAACGTGTTCTTGGGTTTATCCTTTTCTCGGTCTGTGCTCTTGCCTTGAACTCCTCCGGTGCTTCTGACCAGAGGGGGCGGGCCGGTTGCGCGGTCCGTGCTTACGCTCTCCCGCCCCGCCCTGCCACCCGCCAGCGGCGGCAGGGGTCACAGGCGTGGCCAGCACCTCGTCACTGAGACGGCCTACCGGGATTTTGTGGCCGATGTAGGCTTCGATCTCAGGAATCGAAAAGGCGTATTCCTCGCAGGCAAAGCTGATTGCATCGCCGCTTGCGCCTGCACGCGCGGTGCGGCCGATGCGGTGCACATAATCCTCGGCATCCTGCGGGAGATCAAAGTTAAACACATGGCTGACCTCGGAAATATGCAGCCCGCGCGCCGCGACATCGGTGGCGACCAGCACGGGCAGCTCGCCTTGCTGGAATTGCGCCAGCAACGACATGCGCTTGTTCTGCGGCACATCACCCGACAATATGGCGGACTTGAAGCCATTACTCTCAAGATGAGCCCAGACCTGGTCGGCCGCGCGCTTGGTGTTGACGAAAACGATGGTGCGCTTGGGGTCCATATGCTTCAGCAGACCGATCAGCGCGGGGATTTTTTCTTCGCTGGCGGTGTGATAAATGATCTGCGAGACATTGTCGGCCGTCACCTTATCGCTCTCGATTTTCACGAGCTGAGGGTTATTCATGTGCTCGTAGGCAAGCTCGGTGACGCGCAGCGACAGGGTCGCGGAAAATAACATGCTGAGACGCTTTTCGGGCCTGGGCAGCTGGCGCAGCAGGAAGCGGATGTCCTTGATGAACCCAAGGTCGAGCATGCGGTCGGCCTCATCCAGCACCGCCACCTGCACCGCCTTCAAGTCAAATACACCCTGCTTGAAGTAATCAATGATGCGGCCCGGCGTGCCTATCAGGATATCCATGCCCTCCCCGAACATGGCGCGCTGCGCTTCGTAGCCTGTGCCGCCATAGACCAATCCTAGAGTGAGGCCGGCATGCCTGCCCAGAAGAAGCGCGTCCTTGTGGATCTGAATCGCCAATTCGCGGGTCGGCGCCAATATCACGGCGCGCGGCTGGTTGGCGCGCCGCTTTGGAGAAGCGGGCACCGTCAGCAGGCGATTCATCACAGCCAGCAGAAAAGCCGCCGTTTTACCGGTACCGGTTTGCGCCTGTCCTGCGACATCCTTGCCCGACAACGCCAGCGGAAGGGTTGCAGCCTGGATCGGCGTGCAACGGGAAAACCCCGCGCCTTCGATTCCTTGCCTCAAAGAATCGGGAAAATCAAAACTGGAAAAGGAAATATCTGACAAATGATCGTTCATAAATCAAAGAATAACAGAATTGCCGGGCGATTGGACTTGAAATATGCGGCGGATTAAGCTTGAATGTGCGAAAATAAACCTTTATATAATATATAACCCTCTACGTAAGAGAGCCGCACAACAATAACCGGGCTCTCAAAACCACATACATTAATCCCGGAGACGCACTAACGTGAGCAAAAACATCATTTATGTCACCGACGCCACCTTCGACAACGAGGTGCTGAAAAGCGATACGCCGGTACTGGTCGATTTCTGGGCCGAATGGTGCGGCCCCTGCAAGATGATCGCCCCGATTCTGGACGAAATCGCTGAAGAGTACGCGGACAGAATCAAGGTCGCAAAACTCAACATTGACGAAAACCCGGCAACACCGTCTCAATACGGCATACGCGGCATCCCCACCCTGATGCTGTTTAAAAATGGCAATGTTGAAGCCACCAAGGTGGGCGCCGTCTCGAAGTCTCAATTGACGGCGTTTATTGATAGCAACCTTTAATCCGTATCGTGCGCCGCGTCTAGCCTCTCGCAATATAATCCGCGAGGGGCTAGACGCGGCGCTATTTTAGTGGTAGCTTTACAACAAAGCGCAAATAATTTTTTCGAGCAGTGCCAGCATATCTGGCAACAGCGGAACCTCCCCCAGCAACACATCAGCGGCACGAGAAACATTCGAGCGCCCCTACGCCCCTACGCATAGGAGCTTTCGTTTCTTTAAACTTCACCTGCATACCCATCTAGAACCTGACGATCATCCATCATGAACCTGACTGAACTTAAACAAAAATCACCCTCCGAATTGATCGACCTCGCGCAATCCATGGGCATCGAGGGCATGGCCCGATCACGCAAACAAGACGTGATCTTCGCCATTCTTAAGGGCCATGCGCACAAAGGCGAAGACATCTCCGGCGACGGCGTGCTGGAGATCCTGCAGGACGGTTTCGGCTTTCTGCGCTCGGCGGACAGCTCCTACCTGGCAGGCCCGGATGATATCTATGTCTCGCCCAGCCAGATCCGGCGCTTCAACCTGCGCACCGGCGACACCATTTCCGGCAAGATCCGCCCGCCAAAAGAAGGGGAGCGATACTTCGCCCTGCTGAAGGTGAGCGAGATCAACTTCGAGGCACCCGAGAACGCCAAAAACAAGGTGCTGTTCGAGAACTTGACGCCGCTGTTCGCCAACGAACGGCTCACCATGGAAATGGGCAATGGCAGCACGGAAGACCTGACCGCGCGCGTCATTGACCTGGTAGCGCCCATCGGCAAGGGCCAGCGCGGCATGATCGTATCGCCGCCCAAGGCCGGTAAGACCATGATGCTGCAACATATCGCCCAATCCATCGCCGCCAAGCATCCCGAATGTTACCTGATCGTACTGCTGATTGATGAACGCCCGGAAGAAGTGACAGAGATGGCGCGCTCGGTGCGTGGCGAGGTAGTCTCCAGCACCTTTGACGAGCCTGCCAGCCGTCATGTGCAGGTGGCGGAAATGGTGATTGAAAAAGCCAAACGCCTGGTCGAACACAAGCGCGACGTAGTGATTTTGCTTGACTCCGTTACCCGTCTGGCACGCGCCTACAACACTGTAATCCCTTCGTCGGGCAAGGTGCTCACCGGCGGTGTCGATGCCAACGCGCTACACCGCCCGAAGCGCTTCTTCGGCGCGGCGCGCAACATCGAGGAAGGCGGCAGCTTGACCATCATCGCCACCGCCTTGATCGACACTGGCTCGCGCATGGACGATGTGATCTATGAAGAGTTCAAGGGCACCGGCAACATGGAAGTCCACCTGGATCGCAAGATCGCCGAGCGGCGTATTTACCCCTCCATCAACATCAACCGCTCCGGTACGCGCCGCGAAGAGCTGCTGACACACCCCGACGAGCTGCAAAAGATGTGGATTCTGCGCAAACTGCTGCACCCTATGGAAGATCTGGCTGCGATGGAGTTTCTGCTCGACAAGCTCAAGGCAACCAAGACCAATTCAGAGTTTTTTGATTCTATGAAGCGGTGATATTTTTTGCAGGCCGACGGACACCCGTCGGCCTGCAAACTATGCACTGAAGGGGATGGGGGGCTAAAATCCGCCTCCCTTATTTTTGCTTGACCTTCTTACCTTCCGCCCGCTGTTCCAGCGTGATTTTTACCGGCTTTACGTCCCATATTTCCTCAGCATATTCACGTATGGTACGGTCGCTCGAGAATTTTCCCATATGCGCGACATTGAGGATGGCCTTGCGCGTCCACTCATGAGGATCGGCATAAAGCTCGGCCACCCGCTCTTGCGCCGATATATATGAGGCATAGTCGGCAAGCAGCAGGTAGTGATCGCCGCTATGCGTCAAGGCATTGATGATAGGCTTGAACAAATCAGGCTCGTCGGGCGAAAAATATCCCGAGCCGATCATGTCGAGCACTTGCTTCAGCTCCTGGTTGCCATGGTAATAATCCCACGGGTTGTAACCATTTCTGCGCAGCTCCTCGGCCTGCTGGGCGGTCAGGCCAAAGATGAAAATATTATCCTCGCCCACCTCTTCGCGGATTTCAACATTCGCGCCGTCCAGTGTGCCAATGGTCAGGGCGCCATTGAGCGCGAGTTTCATATTGCCCGTGCCGGAAGCCTCCGTGCCTGCCGTGGATATCTGCTGCGAGAGATCGCTGGCCGGGATGAGATCTTCCGCCGTGGAGACGTTGTAGTTGGGAACAAACAATACCTTCAGGCGGTTGCCGATGGCCGGATCGTTATTCACGATGTCGGCAACGTCATTGATGAGCTTGATAATCAGTTTGGCCATTGCATAACCCGGCGCCGCCTTGCCGGCAAAAATCACCAGGCGCGGCACGACATGCGCACCGGGATTGGAACGGATGCGGTTGTACACCGTAATGATATGCAGCACGTTTAGCAACTGGCGCTTATATTCATGAATGCGCTTGATGTGCACATCGAACATCGCGTCAGGATTGACGTCTATACCCAGGTGTTTTTTGACCAGCCCTGCAACCCGCTCCTTGTTTGCGCGCTTGACGGCGCGAAATTCGTCACGGAAGACGGGATCATCGGCCAGTGGAGCCAGCTTCCTCAGCTCATCAAGATTTGCAGTCCATTCATCGCCAATACGCGAGGTAATGAGATTAGAGAGCAGCGGATTGGCATGGTGCAACCAGCGCCGCGGCGTGATGCCGTTGGTTTTGTTGACGATCTTGCCGGGGTAGAAACGTTCAAAATCGGCAAAGGTGGACGACTTCATCAACAGGGTGTGCAGCGCCGCGACGCCATTCACTTTATGGCTTCCGACTACCGCCAGATGCCCCATGCGAATACGTTTTCCATTATCCTCATCGACAATCGACATGCGCCGCAACAGATCGAAGTTGCCGGGGAATTGATGCATGGCATCTTTCAGGAAGTGGTGGTTGATTTCATAAATAATCTGCAGATGGCGCGGCAGCATTTCCTCAAACAGCTTCACAGGCCAGGTTTCCAGTGCCTCGGGCAGCAGCGTGTGATTGGTGTAAGAGAAGGTGCGCACCGTGATATTCCAGGCGCGCTCCCATGACAGGCCATGGAGATCCATCAATATCCGCATCAACTCGGGAATGGCCAGCACCGGATGGGTATCGTTGAGCTGGATTGCCACCTTTTCCGGCAGCTTGTCAAAGTGGTAATGAGCCTTATGGAAACGGCGCAGAATGTCTTGCAATGATGCGCTGACAAAGAAATATTGCTGCTTTAGCCGCAGCTCGCGGCCCATCGCGGTGGTATCGTCGGGATAGAGTACCTTGGAGAGATTTTCAGATTCATTTTTATCCTCCAGGGCCTTGATGTAATTGCCTTCGTTGAAATATTTCAAATTAAAATCGCGCGTCGCCTTGGCGGACCACAGACGCATATTGTTAACGGTGTTGGTGTTATAGCCCGGAATCGGCGTGTCGTAGGCCATCGCCATTACTTCATCGGCATCAACCCAGTGGTAGCGCTTCTGGCCAGTTTCATCCGGATATTCCACGACCCGGCCATGAAATTTCACAGGGTAGAGCACTTCGGGACGCGGGAATTCCCAAGGATTGCCGTAGCGCAACCAGTTTTCAGGATGTTCAACCTGGTGGCCATTCTCGATACGTTGAGTGAACATGCCATATTCATAACGGATGCCGTAGCCATACGACGGTATGCCAAGCGTTGCCATGGAATCAAGAAAACACGCCGCCAGCCGCCCGAGGCCGCCATTACCCAACGCCGCATCCGGCTCCAGTTCGCGCACCTCCTCCAGATTAAGCCCGATATCATGCAACGCCTTTTCACATTCTCCCTGGATCCCTACGTTGAGCAGGCTGTTGCTCAGCGTGCGGCCAATCAGAAATTCCAGGGAGAGGTAATAGACGCGCTTGGCATCTTCGCGGTAATAGGTGCGCATGGTTTCCATCCAGCGCTCCATGAGGCGGTCACGCACCGCATAGGCAGTGACGTTGTACCAGTCGCGATCGGTAGCGGTATGAAGATCCTTACCTACCTCGTATTCAAGTCGATTGGCCATCGAGTATTTGATGGACTCGGCATCCAGTCCCATATAGTCATACTTGAAGGAACGCATTGTGCTTTTCATCGGCATATCTCATCTCCCTTGTTAATGCATTGCCCCCTCATTGTCACACCCGTAAAGGGCCAATGCCTTCACGGTGATCATGGGGAAATTCCAGCAGTGGTGTCACCTGTTATCGGACAATCGATTTTTTTCTAAACAGGAGCTTACATGCAAAAAGAAAACCCCGCATCAAGCGGGGCATCTTTTTGCTGCTTCGTGTTCACCCTGAAGGGAGACAGGCATACCAGGCTTTAAAACGGGATGTCATCGTCAAAGTCATCAAAATTCCCGCCCGGTGCTGGCTGCGATCCGGCGGGGGATTTTGCGGACTTGCTCCCTTCAGAGTAGCTCTCCTGGGGATTTGAGCTGCGCCCACCCCCTTGCGAAGACTGGAAATCCCCCCCGCCACCGGCACGGCTATCGAGCATTTGCATCTCGCTGGCCACGATCTTGGTGATGTAACGGTCGGCTCCGGTGGTTTTATCCTGGTACTTCTCCGTTTTGAGTGAACCCTCGATATACACCTTCGAGCCTTTTTTGAGATATTCGCCCGCGATCTCCGCGAGTCGGTTGAAAAACACCACATTGTGCCACTCGGTGCTCTCCTTCTTTTCGCCGGTCTGTTTGTCCTTCCAGCTATCGGCGGTGGCGACGGTGACGTTGGCTACGGCGGAGCCGGAGGGCATGTAGCGCACTTCTGGATCTTTGCCGAGGTTGCCGATCAGGATGACTTTATTAATGCCTCTTGCCATGGGGAGCCTCTTAAGGTTTCGGGTTTCAAGTTATGCCCCGGAGGGCACGTAACGCATTGGGGGCGGTGCCGCTTGCGGATATATTACGCCTTCACCGCTGAAAATTCACGCAGTGCGTCATTATCCAAAATGTGCGGATCAACCTTGAGGTAGGCGACGCCATCTGCGGCGATGACCGTCACTTCGGCCACCCCTTTTACTTGCGCCATGCGCGTTGTCAGCTCACGCGCCTGCCCCTCGTCGATCTGCCCAACGTTCACCATATGATTGCTCAGATAACGCGGGGAGCGCATGGTGGCCGCCAGCCCCGCCCAAACCGCCGCGATGATCGCGCACAGCAAAAATACGCTTCCCAGGCCGGACGCGCCGTACAACCAGCCGCCCAGCGTCCCGCCGCAAAAGGCCCCCAAAAACTGGGTAGTGGAGTAGATGCCCATCGCCGTGCCCTTTTTATGGGAAGGCGCGGTCTTTGCGATCAGGGAGGGCAGCGTGGCCTCCAGCACATTAAACGCCATAAAAAACAGCACCAGCAACAACGAGATGCCCGCCAGCGAATCATGGGCGAAGGTCAGTCCGGCTTGACTCAGCGCTACCGCAATAACTGAGCCTACGAACACCTGCTTCATGCGGCGGTGTTTTTCGGCCTGGACGATGAGCGGCACCATCGCCACCATCGACACCAGTTGCACACCCAGATAAACCATCCAGTGCTGGCCGGCGCCGAGTCCGGCGTGATCACGCAACGCCACCGGCACCACCACGAAGCTCGCCATCAAAATCATGTGCAGCGCGAAGATGCCAAAATTCAGGCGCAGCAGCTCCCTGTCCGCAAGAATATCCTTGAATTGCCCCGGGACGGCCTCGGCATCGCGATGGAATGTGCTGTGCTCCGGTTGCGGCACGCCGAAATGCAACACAGCGATGCCGCTCAGCGCCAGCACGGCGGTGAGCCAGAAAATGCCGGGGACGCCGATCCAACTGTTAAGGAGAGGCCCGGCGACGAATGACAGGGAGAATGACAGGCCGATGGTCATGCCAATCACGGCCATGATTTTGAGACGGTGTTCCTCGCGGGTGAGATCGGCGGCCAGCGCCATGACGGCGGCGGCGATTGCTCCGCTGCCCTGCAAGGCACGGCCAATGATGACGCCAGTGATTGAGTCGGCCATCGCGGCCACCACGCTGCCGATAGCGAAGATCACCAAGCCGGATGCGATGATGGGCTTGCGTCCGAAACGGTCGGACAGCATGCCGAAGGGGATCTGGAAAACGGCATTGGCGAGGCCGTAAATCCCGATCGCCAGGCCGATCAGCATGGGCGTAGCACCACTCAGATGATCGTGCGCATAGAGCGAGAATACCGGCAGGATCATGAATAATCCCATCATGCGTAGCGCATAGATACTGGACAGCGAGAACGCGGCCTTGCGTTCCCCTGGGTTCATGCCCTGCTGATGTACGTGTTGCTTTGTTCGTCGAACCACGGTGTGCTCTGCTCTTTGCCTGATGGGGGTAAAAGGGCGTATACTAGCAGACCTAGTCAGGTAGTAGGTAGTCGCATGGAAACCATCCGCATCCGCGGCGCCCGTACTCATAATTTACAAAACATTGACCTTGACCTGCCGCGCGGCAAGCTGATCGTGATCACCGGCCTGTCCGGCTCCGGCAAATCATCCCTGGCCTTCGACACCATCTATGCCGAGGGGCAGCGGCGCTACGTGGAGTCGCTGTCGAGCTATGCGCGCCAGTTTCTGGCGATCATGGAAAAACCGGATGTGGACCACATCGAGGGCCTGTCGCCCGCGATTTCCATCGAACAGAAATCCACTTCACATAACCCGCGCTCCACGGTCGGCACCGTCACCGAAATTTACGATTACCTGCGCCTGCTCTATGCCCGCGCCGGCGAGCCGCGCTGCCCGGAACATGGCGTGGTGCTCGATGCCCAGACCGTCAGCCAGATGGTTGATCATGTGCTGGCACTGCCCGCCGAAACACGGCTGATGCTGCTCGCGCCGGTGGTGGAAGGGCGCAAGGGCGAATACGCCGAGGTGCTGGAGGAGCTGCGCGCGCAAGGTTACGTGCGGGCGCGCATCGACGGCACGGTGGTGGAGCTGGATCAGGCGCCCAAGCTCGATCTGCGTAAAAAGCACACCATCGAGGTGGTGGTGGACCGTTTCAAGGTACGCCCCGAGGTGCAGCAGCGCCTGGCGGAATCGTTCGAGACGGCGTTGCGCCTGGCCGACGGCCTGGCACGCGTGGCGTTCATGGACGACCCCACTCATGATGATGTGGTATTTTCCGCCAAATTCGCCTGTCCGCAGTGTGGTTACAGCATCACCGAACTGGAGCCGCGCCTGTTTTCGTTCAACAACCCGGCGGGGGCCTGCCCTGGCTGCGATGGTTTAGGGATCAAGCAGTTCTTCGACCCGGCGCGCGTGGTATCCAATCCCGAGCTGAGCCTGGCAGGCGGCGCGGTGCGCGGCTGGGATCGCCGCAATGCCTACTATTTTCAGATGATCAGCGCGCTGGCCGGGCACTACGGTTTCGATGTCGAGGTCCCCTTCCAGGATCTGCCGCAGCGCGTGCGTGACATCATCCTGTTCGGCAGCGGCAAGGAAGATATCGAATTTGATTACTACAATGAGCGCGGCGTACCCGCCCGGCGCGCCCACCCCTTCGAAGGCGTCATCCCCAACATGACACGCCGCCACCGCGAAACCGAATCCGGCGCGGTGCGCGAGGAGCTTTCCAAATACCTGAGCACCCAGCCCTGCCCCGACTGTCACGGTGCCCGGCTGCGGCGCGAGGCGCGCAATGTGTTTGTGGGCGGCAAAACCCTGCCCGAAACGGTCGCCATGCCGGTGGGACGGGCACGGGAGTTTTTCGGCGGGCTGATACTGCCCGGCTGGCGCGGTGAAATCGCCGCCAAGATCGTCAAGGAGGTCGGCCAACGGCTGGATTTTTTGGTCAACGTCGGGCTGGACTACCTCACTCTGAACCGCAGCGCCGACTCCCTGTCAGGCGGCGAGGCGCAGCGTATCCGGCTCGCCAGCCAGATCGGCGCGGGGCTGGTGGGCGTGATGTATGTGCTGGACGAGCCCTCCATTGGCCTGCACCAGCGTGACAACGAGCGCTTGCTACACACCTTGGTCTATCTGCGTGACCTGGGCAATACCGTAATCGTGGTCGAGCACGACGAGGACGCCATCCGCCTCGCCGATTACGTGGTCGACATCGGCCCCGGCGCGGGCGTGCATGGCGGAAAGATCGTGGCGCAAGGCACGCCGCAAGAGATCATCGCCAATCCCGCATCGCTCACCGGACAATACCTGTGCGGCCACCGCAAGATCGACCTGCCCATCGCACGCATCGCACCCGATCCTGAACGCCAGCTACTCATCCGCGGCGCCAGCGGCAACAACTTGAAGGGCGTCAATGTCGACATCCCGCTAGGGCTGATGACCTGCGTCACCGGCGTGTCCGGCTCCGGTAAATCCACCCTGGTCAACGACACCCTCTACCGCCAGGCGGCGCGCGCGCTCTACGGCAGCACTGAAGAGCCCGCGCCCTGCGCGGAGATCATCGGCCTGGAGCAGTTCGAGAAGGTGGTAAACATCGACCAGAGTCCCATCGGGCGCACACCGCGTTCCAACCCCGCCACGTACACCGGCCTGTTCACGCCGATCCGCGAACTGTTCTCAGGCACACAGGAGGCGCGGGCACGCGGCTACAATCCGGGCCGCTTCAGTTTCAACGTCAAGGGTGGGCGCTGCGAGGCCTGCCAGGGCGACGGCGTAATCAAGGTGGAGATGCACTTTCTGCCCGACATCTATGTGCCGTGCGATGTGTGCAAGGGTAAACGCTATAATCGCGAGACGCTGGAAGTGCGCTACAAGGGCAGGAACATCCAGGAAGTGCTGGATATGACTATCGAAGACGCGTTGAACTTCTTCAGCGCCGTGCCCGTCATCCACCGCAAACTGCAAACCCTGATGGATGTCGGGCTGTCCTACATCAAGCTCGGCCAGAACGCCACCACCCTGTCTGGCGGCGAAGCACAGCGCGTCAAGCTGTCGCGTGAACTCTCCAAGCGCGAATCCGGCAGCACACTCTATATCCTCGACGAACCCACCACCGGCCTGCACTTCCACGACATCAAACAACTGCTCGCCGTGCTGCACCAGTTACGCGACCACGGCAACACCATCGTGGTAATCGAACACAACCTCGACGTCATCAAAACCGCCGACTGGCTCATCGACATGGGGCCGGAAGGCGGCGACAAGGGTGGAGAAGTGCTGGCCGTCGGCACGCCCGAGGATATCGCCGCGCACCCCGATTCGCACACCGGGCGGTTTCTCAGATCGGTGCTGGAGCGGGAACATCTGCCTGCCTGACGGGCTTAGAGGCCGCGAGGCGAGAACGGTCAAGCCTTGAAACGGCAGTTAGATGGGGTGTTCAGGTAGGGGTGGCGGGTGATCGCCGTCCCCTACTGCGGCCATGCTAGAATCAGCAAAAGGCAGCATCAAAACCAACAAGACGCAAGGCAAACCGGCAAGTGCGGCCCGGTAAAGCAGGGGAAGCGGCAATGTCAAACTTTTCGGTATTGAGCCAGCACGACGAGCAACTGCTCCGTCTGGGCATGCTCGCCGAAAAATATTTCGCCAACGATCCCAACACCTGCCTTCTCAAATTGCGCCAACTGGCCGAATCCCTGGCCCAAATGCTGGCAGCGCGCACCGGCCTTTATGTCTCCCCGGAAGAAACCCAGCATGACCTCCTGCGTCGATTGCAGGACAGCGGCATCCTGCCGCGCGAGGTTTTCCAGATGTTCGGCGAGGTGCGCCGTGCCGGCAACGCGGCCAGCCACGCACTATCCGGCGACCATCGCACTGCGCTGACAGCGCTCAAGCTCACTTGGCAACTGGGTCTGTGGTTCCATCGCACCTTCAAGGACGCGGCCTATAAATCCGGCCCTTTTATTCCTCCGCCCCCGCCCAAGGACGAAAGTGCGGAGTTGCGCGCTGAAATGGCACGCCTCAACCATACGCTTGCCGATTACCGGGCTACCCATGCCCAGGTGGCGGAAAAGTTGAGCGCTACCGAAATAAGCCTGCGCGAAGCTAAGGATGAGCAGGCCTTTTGGGAAAGCATGGCCACCGAAACGGAGCAGGCCAAGCTCGCACTCGTAAAAAGCCTGGCCGAAAAGCAGAGCATCGCCGCTGCACAACCCAAAGATGTCTTCGTTAAACTGCTCACCGCCGCCAAGTCAGCCGCCAGCGCGGTGCAACTGGACGAGGCTGACACCCGCAGGCTGATCGACCAGCAACTGCGGCTAGCCGGTTGGGAAGCCGATTCAGAAGCCCTCAAATTCAACCAGGGCATCCGCCCGGAGAAGAACCGGAATCGCGCCATCGCCGAATGGCCTACCGAAAGCGGCCCGGCGGATTACGTGCTGTTCATCGGCTTGACCCCGGTTGCCGTGGTCGAAGCCAAGCGCAAGAACGTCGATGTTTCCAGCGCATTGCAGCAGGCCAAGCGCTACAGTCGCACATTCACCCCGAGCAGCGAGACCATGCTACCGGCGGAAAATTGGGGTAGCGATGCCGCCAACCGCATCCCCTTTGCGTTCTCATCCAATGGCCGTCCTTTTCTGCGCCAGCTTGCCACCAAGAGCGGCATCTGGTTCTGCGACCTGCGCCGCGCGGATAACATCGGCCATCCTCTGGATGGCTGGTACACGCCGGAGGGATTGACCGCACTCATCAAACGCGACGAAGCCCGTGCTCACGAGCAACTGGCGAACACGCCATTCAACTACGGCTTCCCTCTGCGCCACTACCAGCAGGACGCCATCCGCGCCGCCGAGCGAGCCATCGAGGCCGGGCAACGCGCAATGCTGCTCGCCATGGCCACGGGCACCGGCAAGACCAAAACCTGCATCGCCTTGATCTACCGCCTGCTCAAGGCCCAGCGCTTCCGCCGCATTCTCTTCCTGGTTGATCGCTCGGCTTTGGGCGAACAGGCTGCCAACGCCTTCAAAGATACCCGCATGGAAAACCTCCAGACCTTTGCCGACACCTTCGGCATCAAGGAGCTGGAGGAGCAGGCCCCAGACACGGAAACCGCCGTCCACATCGCCACCGTGCAAGGCATGGTGCAGCGCCTGTTGTTCGCTGCCGAAGATTCAGCCTTGCCCGCTGTCGACCAATATGACTGCATCGTGGTGGATGAGTGCCACCGTGGCTATCTACTGGACCGTGAACTCTCCGACACCGAGATGACTTTCCGTGGTTTTGATGATTACATCTCCAAGTACCGCCGTGTTCTGGACTACTTCGACGCCTGCAAAATCGGTCTCACTGCCACCCCGGCCCTGCATACTACGCAGATTTTCGGTGCACCGATCTACACCTACAGCTACCGCGAGGCCGTCATCGACGGCTTTCTTGTCGATTACGAACCGCCGATTCAAATCAAGACCGAGCTCTCCACCAACGGCATTGCCTGGAAGATCGGCGATGAGATCAAGATCTACGACGTTCGCAAAAACCAGATTGAACTCTTCAAGGCCCCGGATGAAATCAAGCTGGAAATCGAAGATTTCAACCGCAAGGTAATCACAGAGCCATTCAATCGCGTCATCTGCGAATATCTGGCCCAAGAGCTTGACCCATCCTCGCGTCGCAAAACACTTATCTTGATAGTGTCGCCGTGCTCGCTATACATACATGGACGCTTCCAGTATGCCAAGCTTTCAATTGATGAGGGAAGACAGGTAAAGATTGCAGCCATACAT
>LNEJ01000065.1 GCA_001464965.1 Gammaproteobacteria bacterium Ga0074134 | reverse complement strand
ACCGAGCTGTCCTCCATTTCAGGCGATCCTTGCAGAAAAAACCTGAAATGACAGATTTCTACAGATTTGTCACCTACTTTTTAATGAGGGAGCCCTGTTTTGGTACGGGGTGAACGATACCCAAACCATGCGATTTGTTATAATTATTTTTCCCTCTCCACACACCGAAGACCAACCATGAAAAACGCTATAACAGCGCTCCTCTGGCTGATATTGATCCAAACCCCTCCTCTGTGGGCTGGCAGCGGCATTTATAAATGGACGGATGCGCAAGGCCAGACGCACTACAGTAATGACCCTGAAAGCAGCAAAAAGGCAAAGGCACGGGAACTCGATATTCCATCTTCATCGGCAACCCCGGCATCTCTAAAAACCGAATCTGCACCGCTGGCGGAAGGACGCCTCCCCGGAAAAGATGATGCTCAAAAAACAGGGGGCACTTCCCAAAAACAGGTCAACATCAACACCGCCGACGCCAAAACCCTGGACGACACACTCCAAGGCATCGGCCTCAAGAAGGCAGAAGCCATCGTCGCCTATCGAAAACAGCATGGACCCTTCAAATCCGCTGACGGCCTGGATCAGGTCAAGGGCATCGGCAGCAAGATTATCGACAGCAACCGAGCGAGAATAGCGGTAAAGTAAGGGCCTGCTCGCATCGCCTGATTTGCGGCGGCCTCAAGTACCTGCCATAAAATGCCGCTACCGGTTAAGGGTTATGGCAATGCCGGAAAGCGCAATGAGACATTCTCTGATAGCAGCAAGCCTGATGGTTCTGGCTTGCGGGACAACCGCGCAGGCTGACGGCGTTTACAAATGGATGGATGCCCAGGGCCATATACACTATGGTGACCGGCCTCAGAGCAACACGGCTCAGCCGCTCAACATCCCGCCCCCGCCACCTGTGGATGAGGCCCTGCGGCAACGGCGGGAAGCCATGGGCAAACCGCCCGAAGCCAAACCGGAAGCGCAAAGAAAACGGGATGGCGTCATCATCAGCAGCGGGAAGAAGGTGCGTTAAAAATAGCCTCAAAATGCTCACATACTACGTGTATGCTGCGCTTTTTCGGCTATTTTTGCCTTGCGCTGCATCCCTTGATCGAGATCGTGAACAGGTTCTAAGCTGATCGTATTGTCGTATTTGCAGCGCCTCTCAAGGGAGCGCCATAAAATGCCGTTATTTGTGAAAGATTATGGCAATGCCGGAAAACACAATGAAATACTCTTTGATAGCAGCAAGC
Source organism: Gammaproteobacteria bacterium Ga0074134 (assembly GCA_001464965.1). GTDB lineage: Bacteria > Pseudomonadota > Gammaproteobacteria > Ga007554 > LNEJ01. Next base: position 67,338 of record LNEJ01000065.1, on the reverse strand, counting down.
CTGATGATCCTGGTTTGCGGGGCAGTCGCGCAGGCTGCCGGCGTTTACAAATGGGTAGACGCCCAGGGCCGGGTACACTATGGTGACCAGCCTCAGAACAGCACGGCACGTCCACTCGACATCCCGCCCCCGCCACCCGTGGATGAAGCCCTGCGGCAACGGCGAGAAGCCATGAGCAAACCGCCCAAAGCCAAGCCGGAAGCACAGAAAAAACAGGATGACACCATCAGCAACGCCAAGGAAGCGCAGGAGCAAATCACTCAACGCTGCACGCAGATGAAAGAGCGTCTAAGCAAATACGAAGCTGCCGCGATGCTCACTGATGCGGGTAATGACGGCGAACGGCGCCTGCTCAATGAGGATGAGCGTAAAAAATTAATTGAAGATACGCGCGGCGAGGTTGGAAAGTGGTGCGCCCCATAATCCTGCTGTGTCATAAGCCGATCAGAGGTAGGTTGGGTCAAGCGAAGCGGACCCAACATTACTCCAGGCTATGATTCGTTGGGTCCGGGGCTTGCGCTCCTTCGACTGCATGGATGCAGGCCACTCCTGCGCATCCTGCGCCTGCGGCACTCACACATCCATGTACATCGGAGGTAGGGCAACGCATGGAGCGGTTGCCGAGACCAAACCTACACCTGACAAATGGTGCGCCCCATAAAGAAACCCGAATCAGGCTGCTAGCAAAGTCCGTCGCCTCCAGCCCATCAACAGGCCCGTCGCCCCCACTAGAAATAGTCCCAAGGCAGGCCAGGGATACTTCACCGCATATACCACGGGCGTCAACGCCGCCCGTGCGGCCATCCTCAAGCCTTCGTGCCGGGCGATAAACGCCGCAAGAGGCGGAGAATTCCGGTAATACCACGCCACGAAGTCTCGACCCAGCGTATTGGTCAGCAAGTGTCTGTCCCTGAAATCACGCAACACCTGGACATGCGGATCCAGGAAGGAGCCATAGGCAGCAGTGGCGATAAAGCATTTGTTGGTCGATGCGCCGGCCGACGAGTTGCCGATGCTGGAAAACTCGGGATTGGATTCATTGGAGATAACGCGGGCGGTGTTGTTAAACGTGACATCCGGGCCATTTGGACTCACAACAACCCTGACGGACACGCTTTTGCCGACATCCAAATCGCCTAATTTGCAGGTCAGGATGTTATCGTTGGTCGCGTCGCATGACGTTGCCTGCGTGGAACGAAAAATGACGTTATCCGGCAGCCAGTCGGCCACCACCACGCCCGTGGCTTTGTCGGGACCGTTATTGGTTACTGTAAGGGTGAATGTGACCGGAACATATTGCTGGTAAGGGCCGGGGGACACGGTTTTTGTGATGGAGAGCTTCGCCGTTGGCACCTTTGCCACCCCCTCCAGAGAGGGGGTCAGCAGAAAGCCGTGCATCTGCCCGTTGAATGCGCCCCAGCCAACAATTTGCCCGGCGTTATTGATACCAGAGGCATTGAAGAGAAGCCAACCGGAATTTGCCGGGATCAGGCCGTTGAGATCCTGCATGTTGTTGGTCAATGTCCAGCTTGCGTTCCCTTCGGCGATGCGGAACATGCCGCTCAGGGTCCCGGCAAAGACAGTGGGATTGAGCGTCGTGGGCACGACCGACAGAGCGAGAACGTCGGGATCTGTAAGCCCCGTCTTGGCCATGGCCTCCCAGGTGCTCTGTCCATCGATCAGTTTGTACACACCACTGCTTAAACTAGCATAAATGGTACATGGCGTGCCAGGACAATAGGTGCGCAGTGTTCGCACCACGCCTCCGGCAAGACCATCATTAAGCTGAGTCCACTGCCAGCCGCCCACGTCGAACACACCCTTATATATATTGGTGCCGACACCTACATAAAGCACACCCGCACCAGGCCGGATGGATCTAATGTTCTGCTCCGCTAGGTTTCCCTGTATTAATTCCCAGCGCGCTCCCGCGACGCTCGCATAGACACCGCCGCTCGTGGCAGCGTAAATAATCGTGGAGCCACTGCCGGATTTGCCAGCAGCCAGATCATTGATGACTGGAATTTGAACGATGCCATCATTAAACTTCGCCCAATTGTTGCCGCCATCAGTACTTCTATACATTCCAACAGGGGTGCCGGTATAGATAACGTCAGGAAACCGCGGGTCAACCAGCAGCGCCGTGATCTGGGGCACAATCTGCCTTGGGGGCGTACTGTTGTCGGAATAGACCAGCCCATTGTTGATGGCGGTCCAGACATCGCCCGCATCAAAGCTCTTATACACACCGCTACTGGTCCCGGCATAAAGGGTTAGAGTACCTGCGGCTCCTAAAGCAAGCGCCGTGATGTTGAGATTGCCCAACCCGGCATTCCGGGAAACGATGCTCGCACCCCCATCTACACTCCTGAAAAAGCCATTGCTGTTCGTGCCGATATACACCAAGGTTACCGGCCGAGAACCAATGTTCACTACTTCGGCTGCCAGGGCAGCCACCCCCCCGCTCTTCCGGTCATGAAAAAAGGCGCGGGTGGCGCCAGCGTCGTTGAGCGCGGAGTAGCCCACCACATGCCCGGCGCTGTTGATATCGTTGGCGACGCTGCCGACGTCGCTGCCGATCACACCAAGATCCTGTATGCCGGGGCCTTGCACCCAGACAAAGGCGCGCCTGGCGCTGTCGGAGAGCGGCTCCTTGAATGCCCAGCCGACTACTTGATTGGCGTCATTGATGGCACTCGCCTGGCTGGAGGTAAAACCCAACCCATCGAGTGTTCCAAAATTGTATCGCTTCGTCTCCGTGGCATCGATATAAAAGGCAAACTGGGTGCCCGCCGAATCGATGGCGCTGCCCGCGAGTGACCCAAAATTGTTAATGGCGTTGATCTCGTATTCACTTCCAGCCAGTGCCGGTGTCGTGAGCGAGCGCATACGCCCGGTGGTATAGTTATAGATGAACCCACGGGGCTGCCCGCTTACCAACGCCGTTCCTACTACTTGATCCAGCTCATTGACACCGCGCGCGTCGAAAGCGCTGGCATCGAAGTAGCTTATGCCCTTGCCTTCCTGCCACAGAAAGGCACGCTGCGGCGTGGAATTCGTATATTCATGCCCCACTGCTATCCCAGCGCTGTTGACACTGTTCCCCCGGCTTGCCACGGTCGCTGGCGCGATACGCTGCATTACTCCGTCTTTAAGCACCATTGCCACAGGAGGCGATTGATTCGCATCTATCCCGGTAATAATGTTGTTGTTGCTGATGTCATAGGGGATGATATTGGCGCCCAGATCTTTGATGGTGTAACTCTCCGCACTCGCCTGCGGAACGGAGAATAAACCCGCCACGGCGCAAAAAACCAGGCCAATACGGCATAAAATCGGATTTTGCCGGTTACGCATGGCGGGGTTACTCCTCACTTCAGGTGGTCATGAACTCGGGCTGCGCCATTGCGGCACGGTGGATGGCGGCATTGTAGTAGAGGGTTTTGAAGGTCTTGTTGGATGCATCCTGCTCGCGGAAGCGCGACAAATCACCCCCCTTGCCGGCCATGGTCGCCGACCACCAGCCGGAGGGATAGCTGCACTGCGGGAAATTCAGCGTCAGCGTGCTGTCGAACCCGGCACTACGCATCGCAGTGTACATGTCGTTGATCAGTTTCTTGTGATACAGCGGCGACTCGCTCTGCTGCACGATAATGCCTCCCGCACGCAGCGCACGGTGGCAATCGCGGAAAAAGGCGGCGGAGAACAGTCCTTCGGCGGGGCCGACCGGGTCGGTGCTGTCGACGATGATGATGTCGTAGCTGCCGGGCGCGGCATCCTTCACCCACTTGATGCCGTCATCGAAGTACAGCTCCGCGCGCGGATCATTGTTGGAGCCGCACAGCTCCGGGAAATACAGCTCGGCGGCGCGCGTCACTCCCTCGTCGATATCCACCTGCTGCGCCCGCGTCACGCCAGGATGTTTGAGCACCTCGCGCAGTGTGCCGCAATCGCCGCCACCGATGATCAGCACATCCTTGGGGTTGGGGTGGGAAAACAGTACCGGGTGCGAGATCATCTCGTGGTAGATGAAGTTGTCGCGGTCGGTGACCATCACCAGGCCGTCGATAGTCATCAGCGTGCCGAAGCCTTCCGTCTCATAGACCTCGATGCGCTGGAAAGGGGTCTGCACGTCGTGCAGTTTCTCCTTGATTTTCAGTGAAAAAGCGGAACCTTCCGCCGTGTGGATTTCGGTATACCAGCTTGTGTCCAATGCCATGCCAAACTCCAGCTATGAGGTGTAAAAGCCTGCCTGTGAATAAATCATCCCTGCGACGGATTTATTCTCAGACAGGCTCTGGATACAAGATTATGAAAGATTCGCCCTCGGAATGAAACCAAACCCGCTATAATTCTTGCACCTTCCACATTGTATTCGCCCTTTTACCATGACCGACTGGAACATACAGCACGCCCGCGACGCCTATAACGTCTCCCACTGGAGCGGCGGCTATTTTGATGTCAATGAAGAAGGGCACCTGCTTGCCCGCCCTGACCGCAAACACGCCGGGGTGGATCTGTATCGCCTGACCGATGAGATCCGCCAGGCCGGCCTTGCGCTGCCAGTGCTGGTGCGCTTCACCGGCATCCTGCACGATCGCGTCGACACGCTGTGCAACGCCTTCGGCCAGGCCATGGCCACGGATGGCTACCAGGCGCGCTTTACCGCCGTCTACCCCATCAAGGTCAACCAGCAGCGCAGCGTGGTGGAGCAGATCCTTAGCCATGGCGGCGAGCGGGTGGGGCTGGAGGCGGGCAGCAAGCCGGAACTGCTGGCGGTGCTGGCACAGGTGCATCCCAACGGCGGCACGGTGGTGTGCAACGGCTACAAGGACCGCGAATACATCCGCCTGGCGCTGATCGGCAAGCAGCTCGGCCACCGCGTATACATCGTGGTGGAAAAGCTCTCCGAGCTGGAGTTGATCCTGCAAGAGGCGCGTAACATGGGCGTCAAACCCCTGTTGGGGATGCGTATGCGCCTGGCCTCGATCGGCGCGGGCAAGTGGCAGAACACCGGCGGCGAGAAGTCCAAGTTCGGCCTCTCGGCGTCCCAGGTACTGGAGGTCGTGGAGCGCCTGGGCGCGGCGGACATGCTCGATGCACTGCAATTATTGCATTTTCACCTGGGCTCGCAGATTGCCAATATCCGCGACATTCAGAATGGCATGCGCGAAGCGGCGCGCTATTACGCCGAGCTGCACCGCATGGGCGTCCCCATCTCCTGCGTTGACGTCGGCGGCGGCCTGGGCGTGGACTACGAGGGCACGCGCTCGCGCAGTTTCTGTTCCATGAATTACAGTGTGGAGGAATACGCCAACAACGTGGTGCATGCCTTGTGGGAGATCTGCGCCGAACAGGGCTTGCCGCACCCTGATATCATTACCGAATCAGGACGCGCCATGACCGCCCATCATGCGGTGCTGATCACCAACGTCACCGACATCGACCGCATCCCGGACGGTGCGTCGCTCACCCCCGCCACCAGCGACGAGCCGCTCATCATCCAGGATCTCTGGTATGGCTTGGCCAACCTCTCCAGCCGCTCGGCGCTCGAAGCTTATCACGACGCGCAGCACTGGCTGGCCGAGGCCCAGGCCATGTACACCCACGGCGTGCTGACCCTGGAGCAGCGTGCGCGTGCCGAACAGATCTACTTCGCCACCTGCCACAAGGTGCGCGCGCTGCTGCAACCGGGCGCCAAATCGCACCGCGAGGCGCTGGACGAACTCAACGAAAAACTGGCGGATAAATATTTCTGCAATTTCTCGCTGTTCCAGTCGATGCCCGATGTATGGGCCATCGACCAGATCTTCCCTGTCGTGCCGCTGCACCGGCTCAATGAACAGCCCACCCGGCGCGCCGTGATCGAAGATCTGACCTGTGACTCTGACGGCTGCATCGGCCAGTATGTCGACCGCGAAGGCGTGGAAAGCACCCTGCCGGTACACGACTGGCAGCCGGGGCAACTCTACCTGCTAGGCATCTTCCTGGTCGGCGCTTACCAGGAGATTTTGGGCGACATGCACAACCTGTTCGGCGACACCGATTCAGTGAACGTCGAACTCACCCCTGATGGCGGTTACCGCCTCACGCAGCCGCAACGCGGCGATACTGTTGAATCGGTGCTGCGCTACGTCCATTTCGACGCGTCCGATCTGCTCGAAGCCTACCGCGCCAAGATCAACAGCGCACCCCTGACCGGCGAGCAGCGTAGCGCTTATCTTGTGGAACTGGCGGCGGATCTCGCTGAAGGGCGCATTGCGGCGTTAAAATCACACTCAAAATGCTCACATACTCCGTGTATGCTCCGCTTTTTCGTTTGATTTTGCCTTGCACTGGGAACCCTTCGCTGCGCTCTTCCCATGATCGAAATCGTGAACAGGTTCTAAGGGCTAGGCCATTCAGCGCAATCTGTGAAATAATGGGGGTCATTCCCGGGGAACCTGAAAAAACTCATGTCCTGGGCTTTTCAGATATTTCTATTGCCACGCCAAATATTTCTATTAAGTCCAGTGATTACGCTGGATTTTTACTTGATTAAGGTACACATAACAGGTGCTAAACACATGAGCATGACAGATGAACACAAGAAAAAGGCGCTGGGCGCGGCGCTGAGCCAGATTGAGAAACAGTTCGGCAAGGGTTCGGTGATGCGCATGGGCGATGGCGGCGTGGCACGCGATATAGGCGTGATTTCGACCGGCTCCTTGGGGCTGGATATCGCGCTGGGCATCGGCGGCCTGCCGCGCGGGCGCATTGTTGAGATCTACGGGCCAGAGTCCTCGGGCAAAACCACATTGACGCTGCAAGTGATCGCCCAAGCGCAAAAACTGGGTGGTACCGCCGCCTTTGTTGACGCCGAGCACGCGCTGGATCCCACCTATGCCCGCAAGCTGGGCGTAAATATTGATGACCTGCTGGTGTCGCAGCCGGATACCGGCGAACAGGCGCTGGAAATCGCCGATATGCTGGTGCGTTCCGGCGCGGTGGATGTTGTAGTCATTGACTCCGTGGCGGCGCTCACGCCCAAAGCCGAGATCGAAGGCGAGATGGGCGACTCCCACATGGGCCTGCAAGCGCGCCTGATGTCCCAGGCACTGCGCAAGCTGACCGGCAACATCAATCGTTCCAACACCATGGTGATCTTCATCAACCAGATCCGCATGAAAATCGGCGTGATGTTCGGCAATCCCGAAACCACCACCGGCGGCAATGCGCTCAAATTTTATGCTTCGGTGCGCCTCGACATCCGCCGTACCGGCGCGATCAAAAAAGGCGATGAGATTGTCGGCAGCGAGACGCGCGTCAAAGTCGTCAAAAACAAGGTGGCGCCACCCTTTAAAGAGGCGAATTTCGAGATCATGTATGGCGAGGGCACGTCCCGCGAGGGTGAGCTCATCGAACTGGGCGTCGAGCATGGTTTCATCGAAAAGTCCGGTGCCTGGTACAGTTGCAATGGCGAACGTATCGGCCAGGGCAAGGACAATGTGCGCACCTACCTGAAGGAACACCCCGATATGGCGCGTGACATCGAAGAAAAGATTCGCGCCAAGCTGCTGCACAAGCCCCACGCTGCTGAGACGGAGCAGGTTGACGCCTGAACAGGAAGCGTACCCCGCCGGATGATGACAGGGACGAGGGGGAGATCAAGCCTTCTGCCGTGCGCAGCACCGCCATGAACCTGCTCGCCCGGCGCGAACACTCCACCAGTCAGTTGCGGCGCAAGCTGAATGCACGGGGCATGGAAGGCGTCGTCGTCGATGATACCTTGCAGGCGCTCGCCGAAGAGCGCCTGCTCAGCGACGAGCGCTTTATCGAAAGTTTGGTGCGTTCGCGTATTGCCAAGGGTTATGGGCCATTGCGTATCCGGGCTGAATTGCGTGAACATGGTATCGGTGACGAACAGATCGGCAATGCCGTGGACGTTAACGCCGAATTCTGGCGCGACAGGGTTGTTGATGTAAGACGCAAGCGCTTCGGTACCGCGCCGCCAGCCGATTTAAACGAACGCGCTAAAGAAGCGCGTTTTCTACAATACCGGGGTTTTACTTCTGAACAGATCAGGGCCGCTCTCAAGCAGGCCGATAGTGATGAGTGATTGATTGAATGATGACCAGTGCTGAAGTCCGTAGCGCCTTTATCGATTTTTTTCGTAGCCACGGCCACGCGGTGGTACCCAGCAGCTCGCTGGTGCCTGCCAACGACCCCACCCTGCTGTTCACCAACGCCGGCATGGTGCAGTTCAAGGATGTCTTCCTGGGGCTTGAGCACCGTCCCTACACCCGCGCCGTGAGCTCCCAGCGCTGCGTGCGCGCCGGCGGCAAACACAACGATCTGGAAAACGTCGGCTACACCGCCCGCCACCACACCTTCTTCGAGATGCTGGGCAATTTCAGCTTCGGTGATTATTTCAAGCGCGATGCGATTCAATACGCCTGGGAATTTCTCACGCAAGTGCTGAAGCTGCCGCCCGAGCGCTTGTGGATCACAGTATTCGAGGAAGACGACGAGGCCGCCGGCATCTGGCTCAATGAGATCGAGGTAGATCCGGCGCGTTTTTCAAGGATAGGCGCGCACGACAACTTCTGGTCGATGGGCGACACCGGCCCCTGCGGCCCCTGCTCCGAAATCTTCTACGATCACGGACCCGCCGTGGCGGGTGGACCGCCGGGTTCGCCGGAGGCCGATGGCGACCGCTACATCGAGATCTGGAACCTGGTGTTCATGCAATACAACCGCGCCCCGGACGGCACGCTCACCCCCTTGCCCAAACCCTCGGTGGACACCGGTATGGGACTGGAACGCCTGGCGGCGGTGATGCAGCAGGTGCATGGCAATTACGAGATTGATCTGTTCCGCAACCTGATCCGCGCGGCGGCGCAACTGGCGGGGATGGCGGATCTGGACAACAACTCGCTCAAGGTTGTGGCGGATCATATCCGTGCCAGCGCCTTCCTGATTACCGATGGCGTGATGCCCTCCAATGAAGGGCGCGGCTATGTGCTGCGCCGCATCATCCGCCGCGCCATTCGCCACGGCAACAAGCTGGGGATCAAGGACGCCTTTTTCCACAAGCTGGTGGCGCCCCTGGTTGCCGAAATGGGTGCTGCCTATCCCGAATTGACACACGCCCAGCAGCAGGTGGAGCGGATGCTGCGCCTCGAAGAAGAGCGCTTTGCCGAAACGCTGGAACACGGCCTCAAAATCCTGGAGCAGGACATCAGCAAATTGACGGGCAAGGTGATTCCGGGCGAGACCATATTCCGCCTTTACGATACCTACGGCTTCCCCGTCGATCTCACCGGCGATATCGCCCGGGAGCACGGCTTGACCCTGGATACAGCCGGATTCGAGCGCGAGATGGAGGCGCAACGCGAACGCGCCCGCGCCGCCAGCCAGTTCGATGTGGCCTATGCCGGCAAGCTGATGGGTGTGGAGGGGAGTACTGATTTTACCGGCTATGAACACCTTGCGGACGAAGCCGTAATCATCGCCTTGTACCGGGATGACGGCACGGCGGTAAGCGCGCTGGAAGCCGGGCAGCCTGGCAAGGTTATTCTCGACCGTACCCCGTTTTATGCCGAATCCGGCGGCCAGGCAGGCGACACCGGTGTTATCAAGGGCGCCCAGGCCGAATTTGAGGTTCATGGCACCCAAAAGCAGGGTGAGGGCGTACATATCCACAGTGGTGTGCTGAAGTCCGGCGCCTTGCGCGTGGGCGACAAGGTGCAGGCGCAGGTCAATGCCGCCAAGCGCCAGGCCATCGCACTCAACCACTCCGCCACCCATTTGCTGCACGCCGCATTGCGCCAGGTGCTGGGCACGCACGTCGCCCAGAAGGGTTCGCTGGTTGACCCTGAGCGGCTGCGCTTCGACTTCTCCCACTTCGAACCGCTGTCACCCGTGCAGATCAGAGAGGTCGAACGTCTGGTCAACGGGCAGATTCGCGGCAACCGTGAGGCGCAGACCCGCGTCATGTCCTATGATGAGGCGGTAGCCGCGGGCGCCATGGCGCTGTTCGGCGAAAAATACGGCGACCAGGTACGCGTGCTCAGCATCGGCGAATTTTCCACCGAGCTGTGCGGCGGTACCCATGTGCGCCGCGCCGGTGACATTGGCCTGTGCAAGCTTGTCTCTGAAGCGGGCGTGGCGTCAGGCGTGCGCCGTATCGAGGCCATCACTGGCCAGCGCGCGCTTGAGTGGGTGGAGGAGGAGGAAGACCGCCTGCTGCGCATTGCCGATGCCATCAAGTCAGGCCGCGATAACGTGGATGACAAGGTTGGGCAGCTTGTCGAACGTGCGCGCAAGCTGGAAAAGGAGCTGGAACAGATCAAAGGAAAGCTGGCCAGCAGCCAGGGCAGCGACCTCGCCGCGCAGGCGGTGGAGATCAACGGCGTCAAGGTGCTCGCCGCTTGTCTTGAAGGGGTGGACCCCAAGGCATTGCGTGACACCGTTGATCAGCTCAAGAACAAGCTCGGCTCTGCTGCCGTGGTGCTGGCCGCCGTGGCGGATGGCAAGGTCAGCCTGGTGGCAGGCGTCACCAAGGATCACATCGCCCAGATCAAGGCGGGCGAGCTGGTCAACATGGTGGCCCTGCGGGTAGGCGGCAAGGGTGGCGGGCGGCCTGATATGGCCCAGGCGGGCGGTGACAACCCCGCCGCCCTCCCCGCCGCGCTTGCCGCCGTGCCGGAATGGATACGGCAGCAGCTTGCATAAGTGGATGGTTGTTGACTTGCTGTCCGGGCTCCTCGTGGCGAAAAACGAGATTTTTGGCGGTTTTTAAGGCTTTTTTGTCTATTCTGTTTCTCTTTTCCCTGAAATTAAAGTAAAATTCGCGTCTTTTTCTGGCAACTCGCTATGGCTCTGATTGTCCAAAAATACGGCGGTACCTCGGTAGGGTCGCTTGAACGCATCGCCAACGTGGCGGAAAAGGTCATTGCCGCGCGCGCCGCAGGGCATGACCTGATTGTGGTGGTGTCCGCCATGACGGGCGAAACCGACCGGCTGCTCGGGCTTGCCAAGGGTATTGATCCCAACCCCAACCCGCGTGAGCTGGATGTTCTGCTTTCCACTGGCGAACAGGCCACCATTGCACTGCTGAGCATGGCACTGGAAAAGCGCGGCTGTGCGGCGCGTTCCTATACCGGCGGCCAGGTGCGCATCCTGACCGACAGCGCCTTCAACAAGGCGCGCATCGTGGATATCGACGCGCAACGTCTGCGCTCGGACCTGGCCTGCGGGCGGGTGCTGGTGGTTGCGGGATTTCAGGGTGTGGACGAGGCGGGCAACATCACCACGCTGGGGCGTGGCGGATCGGATACCACGGCGGTGGCATTGGCGGCGGCACTGAAGGCCGATGAATGCCAGATCTATACCGACGTGGATGGCGTCTATACCACGGATCCGCGTGTTGTGCCCGAGGCGCGCCGCCTGGATCGCATTACCTACGAAGAGATGCTGGAGATGGCGAGCCTGGGCGCCAAGGTGTTGCAGATCCGCTCGGTGGAGTTTGCCAGCAAGTACAACGTACCTTTGCGTGTCCTGTCTTCTTTTGCAGAGGGTCAGGGCACATTGATTAGTTCTGAGGAAGAAGCAATGGAGCAGGCGCTGATTTCCGGCATCGCGTTTAACCGTGATGAGGCCAAGCTGACCATACTGGGCGTGCCCGACCAACCCGGCGTGGCCTACCGTATCCTCGGTCCTGTCGCAGACGCCAATATTGAAGTGGACATGATCGTGCAGAACGTCGCCGAAGACGCGACGACGGATTTTACTTTCACGGTACACCGCAACGATTATGACAAAGCTTTGCGCATTCTGCGTCAGACGGCGGATGAACTGGGCGCGCGCGAGGTGTCTGGCGATAATAAGATCGTCAAGATTTCATTGGTGGGCGTAGGCATGCGTTCCCATGCGGGTATTGCCAGCACCATGTTCAAGACACTGGCCGCCGAGGGAATCAATATCCGCATGATTTCCACATCCGAGATCAAGATTTCCATTGTGGTGGATGAAAAATATTTGGAGCTGGGCGTACGCGCGCTGCATGCTGCATTTCATCTGGACGATAAGAAATAGCTTTAAAAAAACAATGCATTATTGTTGTGGCTCAGGCTTCGCAGCAATGTATCTAAGGGAAGGTTGAGAACTTTTTCATTATTGCGGCAGGGATTGATCAGCACTTCTGTATTCAGTTTCGGGTCGTGTGGCCGATACAACACAAGAGCGGATCATGGCAGGAAGTGATCCAGTCATAGACCATAGAAGTGACGCATACATTAGATTTCTTAAGGAGATGAATCATGCTGATTCTAACCCGTCGTGTGGGTGAAACACTGATAATAGGTGACGATGTCACCGTAACTGTTTTAGGCGTTAAAGGTAATCAAGTCCGAATAGGCGTTAATGCGCCCAAAGATGTGAGCGTGCATCGCGAAGAGATATACCAACGCATCCAGAAGGAAAAGGAGCATGCGCACGCCGAGGAAGAAGGGTTAGGCGTATAAGAGCTGGCCTGTTTGGCTTGCCATGCGGGCTGAACAGGGTGCGTATTTAAAGCCCTTGCTGCCCCATCGGATGTGGCAATGGCCATGCTTATTCGTGAGATAGAATTCCGGTTTGCGGACGCGCGTTATTTTTCTGATTGATGGATGCAGGCGCTGCTCCATGCCCAAGAAAAAAGGCATGGCGCCTTAAAATAGATATCCCATCTTGCCAGCTATTCGTGGTAACATATTCGGCCTTGTGGTTTGAAAGACCTTTGGGTAATCTAGATTGTCCGGAGAGATGGCCGAGCTGGTCGAAGGCGCTCCCCTGCTAAGGGAGTATGGGGTCAAAAGCTCCATCGAGGGTTCGAATCCCTCTCTCTCCGCCATATTTCGCTTGATGTCTCTTGACACTAAGCGCGGGGGTCTGGATAATGCCCCACCTTGAATTGCGCCCGTAGCTCAGTTGGATAGAGTACCTGGCTACGAACCAGGCGGTCGGGAGTTCGAATCTCTCCGGGCGCACCATTTTTAATCCCCGCCCTCACAACCTTCTTTTTTGCGCGATGCCCTCAAGCCTCGTTTCAACCCAAATAATCCATTAGCCGATTTTCGCCCAACGGGGAGCACTCGCGAATGACCGGCGTTTACCCATAATCCCTCGAACCACGCCCTTCGTCGTCGCGAGATGGCGAGCAACAAAAGCCAGACCTCCCCATGCGCTCACGCGAACCCTTATTCCCTCTGTGTTCTCTGTGAACTCTGTGGCTTGTATCTGCGGTTTAGGATAAACCGCACGCTCATCATGCTCCTGGCATTTGCACTATAAAACCCGCGCCGCCCAGCTCACTTTTACCGACCTCCAGCGTTCCACCGTACACGAGCAGGATGTCCTGCACTACTGCAAGGCCGATGCCGTGGCCGTTGATGGTTTCATCGGCGCGCACACCGCGTTGCAGTACCAGGTCGGCATTTTCCAGGGGGATGCCCTGTCCGTCGTCTTCCACCCGCAATTCCAGCCCGGCGTGCCGATGAGCGGCGCCGGTCAGGGGACGGGCAGTTATTGCAACGCGGTGACGGCACCATTTGCAGGCGTTATCTATCAGGTTGCCCAAAAGCTCCATCAGATCGCCTTCGTCGCCATGAAACACGGCATCGCCCTCTATCCGGATTGAAAAATTAACGCCCTTATCGGCGTAAACCTTGCTCAGCGAGGCGGCGATCCGCTCCACTACCGTGTTGACGTTCACCGGTGCCGCGAGTGCGGTGCGGCCCGACGCTGCGGCACGCTGGAGCTGGTATTCGACGATCTGCGTCATGCGGTCCACCTGCTCTTGCACGGTGCGGCGCAACTCCTCCACCGAGCTTTCACTTTCCACGGAACCGCGCACGACGGCGAGCGGGGTCTTCAGGCTGTGCGCAAGATCACCCAGTGTATGGCGATAACGGTCCAACTGCACATGACTGGCGCGTATCAGAATATTGAGGTTGCCGGTCAGTCCCCGCAGTTCTTGCGGATAACGGCCTTCCAACTGGGTAGCCCGCCCGGCTTCGATTGCCGCCAGATCGGTGGCCACACGGCGCAACGGCGCAAGACTCCAGCGCAGGATGCTGCCCTGCACCGCCAGCAGCAACAGCGCCACGCCACCCAGCCAGCCCCACAGGCTGCGCCGGAAGCTATTGACCTGGACATAAAAGCTGTTCATGTTCTCAGCAACGCTAAAGGTAAAACCACGCTGCTTGCCCTTCACTTTCCAGGACAAGCCAAAACCCAGCGCGTATAGAGGTGTGCCATCCGATGCAATGACGCGCTCAAAACGATTGGTTCCCATCTCCAGTCCGAGAGTGAAGGGTATCGTCAACCCCACCATGGAAGGCGAACGCAGCACCTGCTTGCCATCATGCGAGGCGATCTGTCCGTAAATGCCTGATCCTTGCGTAGCAAATCCAGCATCGGGCATCTCTTTCGATACGCTCATTAAACCATTCTTGTCCAGATCGGACGCGGCGAGCAGTGCATAGATATGGCCTTGCAGGCGGTCGCGCATGGCGGCCTCGGCGCTAGTGCGGAACGCCTTGTCGAGCGTAAAACCGGTGAGACCAAGAAACGCCGCCAGCACCAGGCTGCCCGCGATCAACAAGCGGGCGTTAAGGGAGAGCATGGGAATTGCGCGCCAGCGTAAAACGGTAGCCTCGTCCGCGCAGGGTTTCGATGGGCTGGAGCACCCCTTCCGGGTCAAGCTTGCGCCGCAGGCGCCCCACCAGCACCTCAAGGACATTGCTCTCGCGGTCGAAATCCTGGTCGTAGAGGTGCTCGGTAAGTTCGGCCTTGGACACCACCTCACCGTTATGCAGCATCAGGTATTCAAGCAGGTTATATTCATAGGCGGTGAGATCAACGGCCTGGTCATTCACGCTGACCTGCTGGGAGACGGTGTCCAGCGCCACCGGCCCACAGCGCAGCACCGGCTGCGACCAGCCCGCCGCGCGGCGCAGCAGCACCTTGATGCGCGCCAAAAGCTCCTCCATGTGAAACGGCTTGACCAGATAATCATCGCCGCCGGCCTCCAGCCCTTCAACTTTCTCCTGCCACCGTCCGCGCGCGGTCAAAATCAGGATAGGAAAGGTTTTTCCCGCGGCGCGCAAACGCTGGATAACCTCGATGCCTGATAGCTTGGGCAATCCCAGATCCACCACGGCGACATCGAAGGGAAATTCCGATCCCAGATACAGTCCTTCCTCCCCGTCCGCCGCCGCATCCACAGCATAACCCTCCTCGCGGAACCGGCTCAGTAATTGCTCGCGTAGCGAGGCTTCGTCTTCAATGACCAATATTCGCATCGCCCACCATTTATGCTCTATTCAAATAATTTACCGCCCTCCGGCTCGACCATAATGATGCGCACCTGCCCGGAGGTGGTAAGTACCTTGATGCGGAACATCGCTCGCCCCCGCATCTCCGCCGCATCCGCCGACACCACCCGCCCTGCTGTTGCCTGGCGCACCTCGGCGGCAGCATCATCGAGCGTCAATTGCCGCGGTTGATGATCCGTGACCCGCGTGGCGTGGGCAGGCATCACCCACACTACCAATAGCACCGCCAGCGCGCCAGCTTTTAATGCGTTGGGCATCCAACCCGGAAGCTCAATAGTCATACGGTGTAACCATCGAACTGACCCTGATCGTCGATCCAGGATGACGCTCGGTGCGTGTCACATAGGTTTGGCCTCTGTAACGGTACGTCACACGGTAACCAACGACGCGCTCACTTTCATTATACTGAGTGATATTACGGCAGCGCTGATTCACTACAGGAGTGGGGGGCACATTTCTCCCGCTCATGTCATGGCCGATGGAGGCGCCCACCAGCGTCCCAAGCAATGTGGCGGCATCTTTGCCGCGCCCTTCACCCACCTGATTGCCGACCACGCTACCCACTATACCGCCAAGAATCATGGCACCCGCCGCATCATGGCGACCGCCGGAATAAGTGACCTGCTCATCCCAGCATTGCTGCCGGCTATACGGTATACGCGCAATTTCGATGATGGGGTCGACGCCGATCACATTGGCAAAATCGTCATCACGATCATTGTAACGAGCATCATAGCGATGACCATGACCATGACCATGACCATGACCATGACCATGACCATGGCGCTCATGGCGCCCATGGCGCCCATAATCACCCCCGTAGTAGCCCCGGCCATAAGCGCGTTCATAGCGATCATTACCACCGTCGGCGACAGCATTAAACGAAACGGCAAGGGATGATAAAACCAGACCTAAAACAAGCATTGAGGACTTCATTGTCGTCTCCTCCAGTAATTGTCACGCCTCGTCATTGCAGGCGATTACAGACTACCCCATCAAGGCTGAACAGGGGCTGAATGAGGCCAAAAAGGAGGCTGACATGTACGTAATATGTTGAAAAATATTAACAATGTTACTTTTCATCAGCCATAAAAAAACCTCCCTCACGCGGCGCCCTAAAGGACGTTACATGAGGGAGGCGGGGTGCCACCCCCCGTGAGGGGGAGGGTATTATCCGGCTATTACTTGGCCAGACCCAGTACGAAGGTCACCAGCTTCTCGATATCCGCATCGGCAACGCGAGGGGAGTAGGGAGGCATCGGGACACCGCCGGTTACGGCAGTCCAGTTACCCTTGCCGCCGGCCTTAACCTTGGCAATCAGGGCAGCCTTGGCAGCTGCATCACCCTTGTACTTGTTGGCAACATCCTGCCAGGCAGGACCGACAACCTTCTTCTCTACGCTGTGGCATGCCAGGCAACCACTGGCCTTGGCCAGATCCAGGCCTTCAGCAGCAAAAGACGGCAATGCGGCAACCGACAGAGCGGCACCCAGAACAAGCGCTTGAACTTTCATTATCTTCTCCTCTCAAATTACCAAGTCATTTACCGGCGACCCAACGTATTCACCGGCCATTAAGCCCCAACTCCTTTGCAGAGAGAGCACGGCCTACGCTCATTACTCCTTCCGCTTGGCTGAAGGTTTCTCTCCAGCTTGGGCATATATTACCTCGATCAAGCTGAACTGAAGCTGAACGGGGTGTCCCTCAAAAAGAAATATCGTCATTAGTGTCCAACAACTCAACCCAATGCCTGACCGGCACGTCCGACCGGCTTTGCAAATGGGTCAGGCAACCGATGTTGGCCGTAGCGATAACAGCAGGTGCACCGGACTGTAGCGCGGCGAGTTTGTTTTGCAGCAGTTGCTGGGAAAGCTCTTTTTGCAAGATGGAATAGGTGCCCGCCGAACCACAGCACAGATGCGCGTCAGGCACGGAGGTCAACTGATAGCCGCAGGTTTGCAGGATATTTTCCACAACACCAGACAGTTTTTGGCCATGCTGCAAGGTACATGGTGAATGGAAAGCAAGCCTTGGACCTTTAGGGCTGCTGAAGTGTTTTGCCAGGTTGTCCTTTTCAGCCAGCAGCACTTCGGAAATATCCCGGCTAAGCGCGGAAACGCGCGCGGCTTTTTCGGCATAGGCCGGATCATGGCGCAGGATATGGCCATACTCCTTCACCAGCGCGCCGCAGCCGCTGGCGGTAATCACGACAGCCTCCGCGCCCGCCTCAATAAGTGGCCACCAGGCGTCGATGTTGTGGCGCATGAAATCCATGCCTTCTTCGTGTGCATTGAGATGATGACTCACCGCCCCACAGCAACCTGCCTTCCCGGCGCGCAGCAGTGAGATGCCCAGACGGTCCAGCACGCGCGCCGTGGCGGCGTTGATGTTGGGAGCGATGGCAGGTTGCGCACAGCCATCCAGCACCACCATTTTCCGGACATGGCGAGGCGCGGGCCAGAGGGTGGAAGGCTGACGCAACGGTATGGAGGTGCGCATGGCCGCCGGCAACAGCGGCCGCACCATCTGACCCAACCTGAGCAACGGCGCGAAGCGGCCGGAATGAGGAATCACCGCACGCAGCAAACGGCGCGTGACGCGCTCCGGCCATGGGCGAGACACGCGCTCTTCTGCCACGGCACGTCCTATATCGACCAATCGGCCATACTGCACACCGGAAGGGCATGTGGTCTCGCAGGCGCGGCATGTAAGGCAGCGGTCCAGATGGAGCTGCGTCTTGCGGCTGACCGCCTCGCCCTCCAGCATCTCCTTGATGAGATAGATGCGGCCGCGCGGCCCATCCAGCTCATCGCCCAGCAATTGATACGTGGGGCATGTGGCCGTGCAGAAACCGCAATGCACGCAGGCGCGCAGAATGCTGTCGGCCTCCTGGCCTTGCGGGGTATTTTTTATGGAATCGCTAAGCTGGGTTTGCATGAATGCTTCACAAAAATCGTGTTTCCCTCTTTGATAAAGAGAGGGTGAGGGTCAGTATATGTCTGCTTTCGATAGGCTATATCAGTACTCGTACTGCTCGATCACTTCAGGTTCATCGCGTGCCGCATCATACCACTCCTGCATGGCAGGCAAGGCCTGTACCGCTTTGACGTAGGCCGCGCTTACCGGATCGAGCGGCACATCATAGGTAATAAAGCGCGTGGTCACCGGTGCGAACATGGCGTCGGCAATGCCGAATTGACCGAACAGCATATCCCCGCCAGCGCCGAAACGTGCGCGGCAGTCGTTCCAAATGGCCGTGATGCGGTCAATGTCTTCCTGCACACCGGGCGCACGGCCCTTGCCGGGATAGTGTTTCCGGCAGTTCATGGTCATATTCTGGCGCAGATTGGCAAAACCGGAGTGCATCTCCGCGCTCACCGAACGCGCCATGGCACGCGCTTCCTTGTCTTTTGGCCATAGCAGGTGCTCAGGAAACCGCTCTGCAATGTATTCACAGATCGCCAGCGAGTCCCATACCGTCAGGCCGCCATCTCGCAAGGCGGGCACCTTGCCCGATGGCGAATATTTGAGCATTTCCGCCTGCCAATCCCCGATATATAAAGGGATTCGCATTTCCTTAAATGGAATACCTGCATGTTTCAGCAATAGCCAGGGACGCAGTGACCAGGACGAATAGTTTTTATTGCCGATAACAAGAGTCAATTCGCTCATACGCAATCTCCTTGCTTAGCTGAATATAGGACGCTCTGAGTAATTCAGAGATTCCTATGGCTGGATTACACATCCGGATACATTCGCGCCGGATTGAGGATCCCGTGAGGATCGAACGCCGCTTTGAGCCGCCGGTGCAGGGCCATTAAAGCCGGGGGTAAGGGGTGAAACACCGCCCCCTGGCGGTCGCCGCCACGAAACAGGGTGGCATGGCCGCCAGCCTTGGCTGTGATCTCGCGGATCGTCGCGGCGGCGCAGCTTGTCTTGAGCCAACGCTGCGCACCGCCCCAGTCTAGCAGCCATTCTCCGGGCAGGTCGAACGGCGGTGTTGCGGCGGGCGCTGATAGGCGCCACAACGGGGCATCATCCTGAAAGAAGGTGTAGGTGTGGTCTCGCACATCACGCCAGAAGGCCGTGCCATCGGGAAATAACTCACCCCCCAGCGTTTGACGCGCGGCACTCAGCGCCGCCTCGCTGCCCGAAAGGCGCAAATACAGCCTCCCGCCATCGAACACCGCGCCGGAGAGCGGCAGCGGCTGGCCTGCCCAGGCGTTCATGCGCTGGATAGCATCAAGGGCTGAGCATTCAAATAGCAGGGTCTGTTCAGACTCAGGACGCGGCAGGACTTTGAGAGAGACCTCCAGCAAAATACCCAGCGTGCCCAGGCTGCCCGCCATGAAGCGCGACACATCAAAACCCGCGACGTTTTTCATCACCTGTCCACCGAAACTCAGGATCTCGCCCTTGCCGGTCAGCACCTTGACACCCAGTACGAAGTCGCGCACGCTGCCTGTGTAGGGCCGGCATGGGCCGGATAGGCCGGTGGCAATGGCTCCACCCAAGGTAGCATTAGCTGTGAAATGGGGCGGCTCGAAGGGCAGCATCTGGTTGTGACTGGCGAGCAAGGCCTCGACATCGGCGAGCCTGGTGCCCGCGCGGGCGGTGATGACCAGCTCGGTCGGCTCATAACTGATCACGCCCCGGTGCCCTGTCACGGACAGAGCTTCACCCTGTGGGGCGCGGCCATAAAAGATCTTGCTGCCGCCACCCGCAATCTGCAAGGGGCGACCTTGCGCAATGGCCTCCAGCACCTTGGCCTGAAGCGCGGCACTGATGTCGATATCAGGCGTCATTTTCAAAACCGCTCCATCTCAGGAAACGACAATTTGCCGCCATGCACGTGCATGGCGCCGAACTCGGCACAGCGGTGCAAGGTGGGCACAGCCTTGCCAGGATTGAGCAATGCTTGCGGATCGAATGCGTGCTTGACCGCGTGGAACTGCGCCAGCTCGGCGGACGCGAATTGATGACACATCTGACCGATTTTCTCCATGCCCACGCCATGTTCTCCGGTAATGGTGCCGCCCACTGCAACGCACAGGTCGAGGATCTTGCCGCCGAATTCTTCGGTGCGCTCCAGCTCACCGGGCTTGTTGGCGTCATACAGGATCAAGGGGTGAAGATTGCCGTCTCCGGCGTGAAAGACATTAGCAACCGGCAGGCCATACTCTTTCGAGAGTTCGGCGATACGCGAGAGCACCTCGGAAAGACGTTTGCGCGGAATAGTGCCATCCATGCAGTAATAATCAGGCGAGATACGCCCCACTGCCGGAAACGCGGCCTTGCGCCCTGCCCAGAACTTGAGGCGCTCGGCCTCGTCACGCGCAGTACGCACCTCGGTGGCGCCCGCTTGCTTCAATATCTCACGCACCTTGAGTATCTGATCGGACACTTCTTCGTTCGCGCCGTCCACCTCGCACAACAGGATCGCGGCGGCGTCCACCGGATAGCCGGCGTGTATGAAATCTTCGGCAGCGCGGATCGCCAGATTATCCATCATCTCCAGGCCACCTGGGATGATACCCGCGCCTATGATGCTGCCCACCGCCTCGCCCGCCTTCACCACATCGTCGAAGGCCGCCAACACTACCTGGGCACGCTCGGGCTTGGGCAATAATTTAACGGTGACTTCCACGATCACCCCCAACAGCCCTTCCGAACCTGTCATCAGCGCGAGCAGATCGTAGCCTGGGCCATCCAGCGCGGCACCGCCGATCTCAAGCAATTCGCCGTCCATGGTCAGCACCTTCAACCCCAGCACGTTATGCACCGTGAGGCCGTATTTAAGACAATGCACCCCGCCGGAGTTTTCCGCCACATTACCACCGATGGTGCAGGCGATTTGCGAGGAAGGGTCAGGGGCGTAATACAACCCATAAGGCGCGGCGGCCTGCGAAATGGCGAGGTTCCTCACCCCTGGCTGCACGCGGGCAATGCGGTTTACGGGATCAACTTCAAGAATGCGCATGAATTTAGCCAGGCTCAACACCACGCCATTGGCCAACGGCAGCGCACCGCCCGACAAACCCGTGCCCGCACCGCGCGCCACCACCGGCACGCTCATGTCATGGCATACACGCAACACCGCGCGCACCTGCTCCACCGTCTCCGGCAGGCACACCGCCAGCGGCAGCTCGCGGTAAGCGGATAGGCCATCGCATTCATAAGGGCGCAGATCTTCCGCGTCGGACAAGACGGCACTGGAGGGCAGGATGCGGTGCAAGGCGGTGATCAACACCGATTTATTGGGTATTGGGTGATCAACTTGCGATGCTGGATCTTGCATAGGCGGCTTCAACGTTAAAAAAGCTTTATTAGTAAAAAATATTGGCGTATATTTTAATTAAGAAAAGCTAAGTAAAGTAAATTTTACCAACGGAAATAGCTATCCAATTTTATTTGGAACAAATGGGTAGCCATAAAAATTACTCCATAATTAAGGGAAAAATAATGAAAAAAAGCCGGTTGGGGCATTTTTTCCCATGCACTACTGCGGGTGAGCGATACCAGGCCTTCGTACCGCCCACGTTACCCCCCGACCCGCCCTTGCAGCTGGATGCCGGGCATTATGAACTGATGGAAAAAGCCAACCGGGCGCTGGGACGGCTTGATGGCGTGGCAACCCTGCTGCCCGACCCTTCGCTATTTATCTATTTCTATGTTCGCAAAGAAGCGTTGCTGTCATCACAAATCGAAGGTACACAATCTTCACTATCGGATTTGCTGTTATTCGAAAGCGATGAAGCCCCAGGTGTCCCTCTCGATGACGTGCAGGAGGTTTCTCATTACGTTGCCGCAATCAAGCATGGATTGACGCGCATTCGCAACGGTTTCCCCCTCTCGCTTCGACTCATCAAGGAAATTCACGAGATTCTCCTTTCCCAGGGGCGGGGCAACAATAAGGCGCGCGGTGAATTCCGCCGCACCCAAAACTGGATAGGGGGCACCCGCCCTGGTAACGCCCTGTTCGTACCTCCACCTCCTGAAAAGGTAATGGAGTGCATGGGCGCACTGGAAAAGTTTCTGCATGATGACCCTGCACCTACCCCTCTGCTCATCAAGGCCGCCTTAGCGCATGTGCAGTTTGAAACCATCCATCCGTTTCTCGACGGCAACGGGCGCCTAGGGCGTTTACTGATTACCCTTCTGTTATGTGCCGAAGGGGCCTTGAGCGAACCCATTCTCTATCTCAGCCTCTACTTCAAAACCCATCGTCAACAATATTACGATCTTTTACAGAAGGTGCGCGTGGACGGTGACTGGGAGGCCTGGGTGCGCTTTTTTCTGACGGGCGTTCTGGAAACCGCCGAGCAGGCTGTTCAAACAGCAAAAGCTATCCGGAACCGTTTCGAAACTGACCGTCATAATATCGAAGCGCTGGCACGGCCACCTGCCTCCGCGCTGCGCCTGCACCAGCTTATGCAAGCCCATCCCATTATATCAATCCCTAAAGCCAAGAAATTTCTGGCGCTTACCACTCCCACTGTAACCACCGCCATGAAACACCTTCAGGCGCTGGGAATGGTGCGTGAACTCACCGGCAAGCAACGCAACAGGCTCTTTGTTTATGACGCCTATGTAAAGATTTTAAATGAGGGTGCAGAGCCGTTGGAGCGGTGAAAGAACCGTTTAAGGCGCTACTCAGCCTCACGCATAAACCGTCGGCACACCAGCGCCAGCGTATCGTCATCCCCCACATTCCCCGGAAAAATCACCACCGGCATATCCGGAAAACGCGGATGATCGGCAGGGCAGCGCACCACCGAAACACCGGGCGCGACTTGGCCGAGGACGCGAGCGGCGCGTAATGCGAGGCCGGTGCTCAGCATGTCGTTGGAGGTGATGCCGCCCTTGCCGATCAGAAAACCCAGATCTTGCGGCAGGTTGCGTATCACGTCCATTAGCAGGGCAGATACGGCTTCGCCGAAGGCCAGGCGCGCGGCCTGATCGGAGAATTGCACTTCGCCGCGGCTCGTATATACCACGGCTGTTTTGCCAGCTTGATAGGCTGCATTGATGTGTTTCAATGTGTCTTGCAACACGGCATCGCGCTCTGCTGGAATCCGCCGCACGTCGACTTCAATGCCCATTGCACCGGCCTCTTCCAACAGCCGTGCCAACTGGCGGCTGCTCTTCTCAACGTGAGACCCAACAATCACAGCACCGGGACTGTGATTGCGCGTGAATTGACTCATCGCCTCGGCAGCCACCGGCTGGGGTGGCAAATCAGCCAGCGCCTTCACCAGGCTCGCCGCGCTACGGAACAAAAAGCGCTTGCCCTGACCTGCCGCCACGCGCACATCCGCCGTGAAGCGCGCCAGATCATCGTAATTCTCAGCGTCCACCGCGCCACAACGATTGCCTTCCAGAGCCAGCAACCTGTCGAGCACGCCATGGCGGATATCCGCCAACAGAAAACGCTCAACTTCAGTTGCGGAAATACGGCCGCCCGTCTTCTCTTCCACATAATCGGGCAGATAGCTGTGGCGATAGCCAAACACTGAGTCGCGCGCAAATTCGGTTTCATGCACGGGGATATCCACGCCATTCACTTTGAGGTAATGAATGCTGTCACGGGTAACGCGACCGCCCTCAAAGAAAGCAGGGACAAGAAAATGCGCATCGAACGGCCCGAGTTCTTCGGCGATCACATCGGTTTCGATGGGGTAGTGGCCGCGCAGCGTTGAATCGGAGCGGCTCACCAGCACCGGGTTGATGCCTGCTCCATTCAGCGCTATTTTCAGATTGCGGCACACATCACGCGTCACTTCCGCAGCACGCCCGGCACTCATGCCTCGCGTATTGGTAAGCACGAAGAACAGCGGCGCGGCATCAGCCAACGCCTCCTTGAGGGCGTCGACATCCCAGCGTGTCAGCAGCAGGCAACCGTGAACAGTCTGTGAACCGGTGGGGTCGTCGTCTAGGACGATGATTTTGGTTGTGGTCATTGCGCGGCCTTTGGAAACTCAAGCTATTGTGTTGCTACGCAACGCTTGGTGGGTTGCGCAAAAAGCGCGAACCCACCATACATTTGGCTGCTTTATTGCCGAATCATTTCTGCTTGGCGATAATTTTTTCTTTGATCTTGTCATAGACTGATTGGGGAATGATTTTGTTTTTCACCAGATCATCCTTGGCCTTGTAAGGGCGCCCCTTAATAATGTCCTTGGCCCTGGCTTCACCTACGCCGGACAAGGTAGTCAACTGCTGTTCAGTGGCTGTGTTGACATCAAGCTTTTCCGCATCAGCGGCAAAAGAAACGTTAACACTGAGAACAGCCAGCGCAGAGAACACAATCGCGGAAAATAATTTTTTCATTTTCTTTCCTTTCGCAGGTGTTGATGGAGTGATGTATCAGGCGCAGCACACGGAGCCTGCGCCTGATACTTTATACCTTACATCAAACCCCTGCCAACTGCCGCGCCCGTTGCGCCAGATTATCGCCCGTCAGGCCGTTAAAGCCCATGATCTCCGCAGGCGAGGCAGTGGTCTCACCACGCTTCCAGGCGAACACGTCGCGCTTCGGCGCACGGGTGCGCAGCATGACCGGCTCCAGTGTGCCACTGGGTCCGCCGCTCACGCCCAACAGCACATCGCCATCGAACAGGGCATTGAAATGGTCGTCGTCGAGGAACAGATTGTCCGGCTCCGAGCACGTGTCCCAGGCCACATCGGTGGAGCGATAGAGACGGCGCGGGTTGACCACGGCGACGATCTTCACGCCAAAGCCCGCCGCCTTTAATTTTTCCGCTGCCTCGAACACAGGCAGCAGGATCATGTCACCCACCACCGCGAACACTATGGTCTTCACGCCGGGATGCTCAAACAACGTAATCGCACCATCGGCCAACGCGCGGCGGCTCTGTTCCAGTGTGGTGCGGACTGGCAACGGGCTCTTTGATGCAGTGATGATGACACCCTTGTTATAGCTGTCCAGCGCCCAGGCATAGGCGGCCTGGATCATGTTGGCATCCACCGGGAACACCGGGAACACGTTTCCATTGCGCATCATGGCGGCGAAGTAGGCCTCGATCTCCGGACGCTGATGCGTCCAACCGTTACGGCCCTGCTCCAGTGCACCGGCGGTAAACAGCGTGACAACGCTGGGTGTCTTGCGGCGCAGCTCAGCCATGGCCTGGGTCACGGTCTGAAGAATCGGCAGGCCGTTGATGGCAAAACTCTCATAGGAGCACCACAGGCTGCGGCTGCCGAACAGCGCCAATCCCACCGCCAGACCCGCGCAGGCGTCTTCATTGAGCGGCTCGTATACCTGGCCGTTAGGCGTCTGGTGGTACAGCGCATCTGCCGTGGGATGACGAATCTTCAATGCCTCGTTGATGTTGCCGATACCAGAGGCCTCGTTGCCATCAGCATTGGTCACCAGAAAGCGCGCATCCTGCTTGCCCACCGCGCCCACCAGCGCGCCCATCGCCGTGGTCGGCGGCTTGTTTTCACCCAAAGCAAACTCCTGCAAGGGCAAATGCGTGACCGGCGTCAGCGCCAGCACCGATTCTGTCACCACGGTGCGCGCGGCAGGCCCCCCACCGGCGCGGCTGAAGTTGTCGCGCACAATTTGCCACGCCTGCGGGGAGAGCGCACGGCGCTTGAGGCCTTCAACAACGTCGACGTTTTCAAGTGTGTGCTGGGGATAAAGGTTGTGCGACTTCGCACCCAGCGCATGCACACCCGAGCCCTTGAGCTGCTTGACAATAAAGGC
Organism: Gammaproteobacteria bacterium Ga0074134; assembly: GCA_001464965.1. GTDB lineage: Bacteria > Pseudomonadota > Gammaproteobacteria > Ga007554 > LNEJ01. The sequence goes on along the minus strand of LNEJ01000065.1, from coordinate 41,250 downwards.
CGTGAGCTTGCCGCCCAGCGCGGACTGCGCCGCCTCGCTCATGGTTTCCAGCATGGCGCGCGTGAATGCCAGACGATTGCCCATCGAGAAGCGGGTGCTATCCACAAATGCACCGCTCTGGCCCGCGTCATCAAAATTCTTGGCGTCCACCAGATACACGGACTCAAAGCCGTGCCCCTTCCAGTAGGCAATCATCTCCTCATCGGTGAATAAAGAGACCATTGCGTGATGCTCCTGGCTGTAGCCATTCCAGATCAGCACCGGCAGGAAGTTGGTGATCGCGGGAAACGCAACATGGAAGTGCATCATGGCATTCAGGATATACGGCTCGCCCATGCCGCCATCACCGAGCGTGAAGGGAAACAGCGTACCAGGGTGCAGCATCGCCCCCGCCATGGCGAAGTGCTGACCCTGCCCCAGCGGCCCTGCGGGAGCGAGAATGCCGGGAATGGCGCCAGAGAGGTGACCAAGCAAGCCGTGCTTCTCGCGGAAGCGCGCACGCAGGTCTTGCACCGTGTTGATGCCCATCTCCTCCAGCGAGGAATCCATGAACATGGCGCTGTAAAAACCTGGGGCATGATGCCCCACCTCGGTGACGATGTTGGTGTGCCCCAGCATCACCAGCGAGGCGTAGGCCTCGGCGCTGCTGGCAAACCCGCCCGGATGGCCGGAGGCCTTGGAGCCCGTCATTTGCAGAGTGAGGTAGCGCAGTGCATCCGCCCCCAGCAGGGTTTGGAATACCGCGCGCGCATCGCCAGGATCAGCCACGGCGCTCTGCCCTGCGGCGATGGCCGGATGTGCGGCATATTCCTCAAAGCCGGGCAGGGCTTCGGCGAAGTATTGAATGCCTTCACAGAAAGCCGGGATGCTGGTTGCGATTGGGGTACCCATGGTGACGCTCCTAAAGTTAGGCAAAAGAATGTTGCAAACATAGTATCCTCCCGTATACTATTTCGCAATATGTAATAGTTTTCATAATGTGAAATGAAAGAAAAAGCTACCAGTTCCATTCAAGTCATAGACCGCATGGCCCAACTGCTGGACGCCATCGCCCAAGGCCACGGCCCCGTCAGCCTGAAGGTTCTCTCCGCTGAGACCGGGCTGCACCCCTCGACAGCGCACCGCATTCTGGCGGCATTAGGCGAGCACGGGCTGGTGGAGCGCACCGAGGCCGGCCACTACCGGCTGGGCATCAAATTACTTGGCCTTGCCAGCCGGGTGGAACAGCGGGTGGATCTCAAGCGCGAGGCATTGCCAATTATGGAATGGCTGCGCAGCGAACTGGGCGAGACAGTAAACCTCACCGTGCGCGACGGCGATGAAGTGGTCTACGTGGAACGGGTATCCAGCCACAAGATGATCCGCGTCGAACAGGTCATCGGTGGACACGCCCCGCTGCACGTCACGGCGGTGGGCAAGCTGTTTCTTGCGTTTGACGGAAAAGCAGACTGCCTCGCCTATGCCCGGCGCACCCGCCTGCCCGCCTACACCCCCACCACCCTCACCCAGCCCGGGCAACTATGGGATGAAGCAAAACGCTCATTGGAACAGGGCTATGCGCTGGATAACGAAGAGGCCGAAACCGGTGTCGGCTGTATCGGTGTGCCGGTGCTGGACGCCAGCGGCAAAATGGTCGCAGGCCTATCGGTCTCCGCGCCCATCGCGCGGCGCAGTGACGAATGGATAGCGGTGACGATTACCGCCGGAAAACGGCTCTCCGCAAGGCTGGGTTATTTTGGCGGAAAATCATGACGGACATGGCACTCTCTCAACCCCACCCAGCCATACCCATATAGACACGCATTATTTGCTCACCCCACATCAGCGCAATCCATCCCGCCGCCGCAAGATAAGGGCCGAAAGGAATCGGGATATTCTTGTCACGGCCGCGCAGCAGCACCAGGGAGATGCCCACCACCGCCCCCACCAGGGAAGACAGCAGAATCACTACCGGCAGCGCCTGCCAGCCCAGCCACGCACCGAACATGGCAAGGAGCTTGAAGTCGCCATAACCCATGCCTTCCCGCCCTGTCAGCAGTTTAAAAGCCATATACACCGACCATAGGCTAAGGTAACCCGCCATTGCACCGATGATGCTGGCATAGCTGCTGGCAAACACGTTGAACAGACTGAGCGCAAGCCCGCCCCACAGAAAGGGTAAAGTAATCGAGTCAGGCAACAGGTGATGATCGAAGTCGATTACGCTCAGAGCGACGAGCGCCCAGGTCAGCAACAGTGCCGCACCCGCCGCCCATCCGAAACCGAAGCGCCAGGCCACGGCGGCGGAAAGCACGGCGGTGAAGATTTCGATCAATGGATAGCGCGCGGAAATTCGCGCGCCGCATGACGAACACTTACCCCGGAGCAACAGATAGCTCACCACGGGTATGTTTTCCAGCGCGGTGATGGCGTGGCCGCAGTGCGGGCAGCGCGAGCGGGGAGCGGCCAGGTCGAAACGCTCCTGGGGCGGCGCTTCCCCTGCGCTGAGGAATTCCGCGCACTCGGCACGCCACTGGCGCTCCATCATGATCGGCAGGCGATGTATCACCACATTCAGAAAGCTGCCGGCAAGCAGGCCCAGAATACCCGCTATAACAATAAAGGCAATGGGGCTGGCTTGCAGATAATCAATAAGATTCATAACCATCCAAGGTAAACGTCTATTTCAGATTCTGCATTCCATGTAGTGCGCACCCTACGATTCCACTCTATGATTTAGAAATGGAATATGTCATCAGGAGCGTCGCGGGCAAAAAATATCACTGCGTGCCTACACAACCTGTCCCATCTTAAAGATCGGCAGATACATTGCCACCACCAGGCCGCCGACAAGCACCCCCAGCACCGCCATTATAATCGGCTCCAGCAGACTGCTCAGGCTGTCCACCGCATTATCGACCTCCTCCTCGTAGAAGTCGGCGATCTTCGCGAGCATTGCGTCCAGTGATCCGGCCTCTTCGCCGATGGCAACCATTTGCACCACCATATTCGTAAAAAGCCCGCATTGCCGCATCGCCACTTGAAGCGACATGCCGGTGGCCACTTCGTCACGGATTTTGAGGATAGCCTTTTCATAGACGATATTACCGGAGGCACCCGCCACCGTGGTCATCGCCTCCACCAGCGGCACACCGGCGGCAAACATGGTGGACAGGGTGCGGGCATAACGCGCTACTGTCGCCTTGGTGACAATATCACCGAGCACGGGCATTTTGAGCAATGCCCGGTCGATCATCTGGCTGACCTTCGGCGAGCGCTTTTTGGCTTCTATCATGCCATATATCGCCCCTCCGGCACCGCCGAAAATGGCCCACCACCACTGCTGAAAGATCTTGGAGAGCTCGACAACGAACTTGGTAAAGGCGGGCAGATCCGCGCCAAACCCTTTGAACAATGATTCAAACTGAGGAATCACGAAGATCATGAGAATGGCAGTGATGATAAACGCCACCACCACGATAGCCGCGGGATAAAACAGCGCTTTTTTGATCTTGCCCTTGATCGCCTCGATCTTTTCCTTGTAAGTGGCAATCTTATGCAGCAGGGTCTCCAGAATACCGGCCTGTTCACCGGCATGCACCAGGTTGCAGAACAGGGAATCAAAATAATACGGGTGCTTGGAGAGGGCCTCGGTGAAGGAGTTTCCGCCTTCCACGTCGGCCTTGATTTTCAATATCAGATCCTGCATGGATGGATTATCATGGCCGCGCCCGATAATTTCGAAGGATTGCACCAACGGCACGCCGGAACTCATCATGGTGGCTATCTGGCGGCTGAAAATGGCGATATCCTTGGCGGTGATCTTTTTTTTTCTCGCGCCAAAGGCGGGGAGTCTCTTCTTGTTCACCTTGAGGGGATTGATGCCCTGCCGACGCAGATCGGCCTTGAGCAAGGAGATATTGCCGCTACGAGCCTCGCCGGTCACCTTCGCGCCTTTCTTGTCCGTACCTTCCCAGGCGAAGAGATCCAACTTCACCACTTTATTGATCGCTTTCGTCGCCATAGCCTTTATACCGTAATTACCCGATTGATTTCCGCAAGGCTAGTCATGCCCTGTTTGACTTTCTTCAGCCCCGATTCGCGCAAGTCCGGGATGCCCTCCTTCTTTGCCTGATCGGCAATCTGCATGGCATTGCCACCCCCCATAATGATCCGGCCCATGGCTTCGGAAACCGGCATGACCTGATAGATACCGACCCGTCCCTTATAACCCTCGTGACACTGATCGCAGCCCACCGCGCCATAGATGGTAAAGCCCTCATCCAGGTCCGCCTCCGTGAAGCCTTCCATGAGCAAGGCCTCGCGGGGAACATCCATGGCTTTCTTACAATGGCTGCACAGGCGCCGTGCCAGGCGCTGGGCGATGATCAGCGACACCGCCGAGGCAATGTTGAACGGCGCCACCCCCATATTGAGCAAACGGCTCAGGGTCTGCGGCGCATCATTGGTGTGCAGGGTAGACAGCACCATGTGACCGGTCTGCGCCGCCTTGATGGCAATCTCCGCCGTCTCCAGGTCGCGGATTTCACCCACCATGATGACATCGGGATCCTGGCGCAAAAACGCCTTCAAGGCCGCGGCGAAGGTCAGGCCCACCTTGGGATTAACGTTCACCTGGTTGACACCAGGCAGATTGATTTCCGCGGGATCCTCGGCGGTGGAGATGTTTCTGTCCATGGTGTTCAATATGTTTAGCCCGGTATACAGCGACACGGTTTTACCGCTACCGGTCGGGCCGGTCACCAGGATCATCCCGTAGGGCATGTGCAGCGCGTTCATATACAGCGCTTTTTGCTCCGGCTCATAGCCCAGCGCGTCGATGCCCAGCTTGGCGCTGGAGGGATCGAGAATACGCAGCACGATTTTCTCGCCGAACAACGTGGGGCACGTGTTGACGCGGAAGTCGATGGCGCGGGTCTTGGAGAGCACCATCTTCATGCGCCCGTCCTGCGGCACGCGGCGTTCCGAGATATCCAGGCGCGACATCACCTTGAGGCGGGCGGACATCTTATTGGCCAGCGCCACCGGTGGATTGGCAGCCTCGTGCAGCATGCCGTCCTGGCGGTAGCGGATGCGATAAACTTTTTCGTAGGGCTCGAAGTGGATATCCGACGCCCCCTTATTGATCGCATCGAGCAGAATTTTGTTGATGAATCGCACCACCGGCGCATCATCGACGTCCGGTCCAGCGCCCGCGTCCTTACTCGCGTTATCGTCCTCGCTGGTAATGTCCAGGTTATCGAGATCGGCATCACCGATATCTGTAATGGCAGAGTCCTTCGCCTCCAGCACCTTTTCGATTGCCTTGGCGAGCTTGTCTTCCTCGACCAGCACTGTCTCGGTATTGATGCTGGCGTGGAACTTGATTTCATCCAGCCCCGCCAGATTGGTGGGGTCGGACACTGCAACAAACAGGCGGTTGCCGCGCTTGAACAATGGCAGGGCGTTATGCGCGCGGATCAGCTTTTCGCTCACCAGGCTGCTCGCCGCCATCTCCATGTCCATGGCGTTGATATCAAACAGCGGCACGCCGAACTCAGCAGAACCCGCCTGGGCGATAGCGTAGCTGTCCGCCAGCTTGCTTTGCACCAGATGGCTGACGAACGCTATCTTGTTTTTCGTCGCATACTCCTGGGCCTTGAACACCTGGTCTTCGCTCAACAAGCCATCAAGCACCAGACGCCGCGCCAAGCCGCTAAGGCCGATATTGATACTGGATGCAGCCACACTCATATGCTTTTAACGTCCTTCAAGGGATTGCCTATCCTGTATCGGCGGATGGGGGGATTTTTTTAGTGGCTGGTGTAAGGATTTGCGTTGGCGGGGGGGGTAGTCAATGGATCGTCGGGGTGGCAGAGGTGTGATCTTGGATGGCATCGGATATCCCATTTTGTGTGCCGTGCAGGGAAGGGGAATATTTAAAAAGAAGGCGCCCCATGAGGGGCGCCAATGGACTTCGTTTTGTTTCGTGCGCGCTGCGCGCGCCACGTGGGTTCGTTTAGTTCTTGACCCAACCTTTGGTTACGGCTCCGCCACTCATTACAAAGTAAATCTTGCTGCCCGCAACTGGAGCTGCCACGGCGCCAGGCGTATTGCTGGGTGTCAGCACAAGAGTATCAGTCGCAACAATATTTTTATAAGCATTGGGGGTTATCGTGATTACTCCGTCCGCTACCGCAACAGATGCTGTCGCACCGTTGGCACTTGCATAAGCGCCAGGAACACCATTTGTTCCCGCGTCACATTGAGTGATGTCTCCAATCGATTGCCAGCAATCCTCTACCCCAAGCTTAAATGGGGCACCCTGTGACGTAACTTCAGTGTAGCGAGCCTTGGTTATATAGTCCTGATACGCCGGAATCGCAATCGCCGCCAGAATACCGATAATCGCTACAACGATCATCAATTCGATTAGTGTAAAGCCCTGTTGTGCCTTTTTCATGTTCATGGTGTTTATCCTCGTTTGTTTGGGGTAAAAGTCTTTGGCGCCTGTCCTGATTTAATCACTTGTCCTTTTCGGCAATTGCTCCTGCATTGCTCTACCTCCTGCATCCATGCAGTCGTGTGTGCTGCGCTTCCAGTGTCTGAGCGGTTCAAGCCAGACGCCTTGCCATGAACAAAGCAGGAGGCGTGCCAACTTTCAGTGGAAAACGTATACACAATGGAAAACAGCGTGCGGGCCATGCAAAAGTGTGACGTGCGTCACAAAAAATCCAATGTAGGCTGGGTCAAGCCGCAAAGCGGCGGACCCCGCAACCCCGGCAAGTTGGGTCCGCTACACTTGACTCAACCTGCATCATGCCGTTGTGGGTCAGAAAGTGTCAAAAAATGTCACCACAATAAATGTGTCTATTATAATGTTTTGGTAGTTTGGCGCAATACATAATGTTGGACAAGGAAGTTGGCCGCTCTCGTTACCGTGGACTACTGCGGCGGCACATGCAGCTTGAAGTCTATATATTTTTTAAATTGCTCGAAGTCTCGATCGGCGGAAAGCAGCTCGATGTCATGACGGTGTGCAATGGCGCAAAGAAGGAAATCCGTGTTGGAGCCTTGTACGCCTTTTGCGCGGCAAAGGTTATAAAATTCTGCGGCGGTTTCAAAGTCTTCAACTTCCAGCGGAAGATCGGAAAAGGCATGTAATTTACCACGCAGCCGCTCGAACTGTTCCCTGTGCTGGATTCCCGAGAGGAGTTCTTGACGGACAGGGCCTATCATCACTACGCGGAATTCCTGTATCAGGTGTGTAAGGGTTGTTACGGCGGGATTTTCAGGGGTGAAATTGCTGCGCCTTAGTGCCAGTGACCACACTGAGGTGTCAACGAGCACCTTCATGTATGATTTCTTTGCTTTTTATAGTCGTATGATGGCTCGTAATCGATGGAGCCGTATTCATCGAAGATGGATTGCTGCTGGAGATGCTGGATATATTCCTCAAGCGCCTTGCTGACGGTTTCACGTTTGGTACGGTGACGCCCCAGCTTTTGGGCCGTTTCTATCAACTTGTCATCAAGCGCTAAATTCGTTGCCATTGTGTGATCCCCTTACCTGTAAAAAGGATTATTCTACACACTCTGTTGTGTAGGTCAATCGCCGCACTGGCTCCTATCCCTCGGCCCTAGCTACCGTTTATAGGAATATCTGGGTGCATAACGCATCCTACTCAACCCCCAATTTCTTCAACCGGTAACGTAGCGCACGGAAGGTGATGCCGAGCACTTTGGCGGCGGCGGTTTTGTTGTAGCGGGTTTGTTCCAGGGCTTTCATGATGGTGTCCTTCTCGATGGTATCGAGATAGGGTTCAAGGGAGAGGGGCGCGGCGGCAGCCGGGGTTGCCGCCGCAGCTTGCGCGGGGATTTCCGGTTCGCGGCTACGGGGCAGATGGAGGTCGACAACCTGGATGACATTGCCCTCGCACAGGGTAATGGCGCGCTCCAGGATGTTTTCCAGCTCGCGCACATTACCGGGGAAAGGATAGCCGCTCAGCGCTTGATGCGCGTCTTTGCTTAAAGCAGGGATGGACGTCCCAGACGGGACGAGACGGTTCAGAATATGCTCTGCCAATAGCGGGATGTCCTCGCGGCGCTCACGCAGACTGGGGGCGTGCAGCTCGATAACATTGAGGCGATAGTAGAGATCTTCGCGGAATGCCCCCTCTTTTACCAGCGCGGCGAGGTTCTTGTGCGTGGCGCACAGGATACGCACGTCAATGGGCGCCTCTTTTTGCGCGCCGACGGGCCGCACCGCCTTTTCCTGAATGGCGCGCAGCAGTTTGACCTGCATGTGCAGCGGCAGGTCGGCGACCTCATCGAGAAACAGGGTACCGCCATGGGCCGCCTGGAACAAGCCATCCTTGTCGCCTGCAGCGCCTGTGAAGCTGCCCTTCTTATGGCCGAAGAATTCGCTTTCCATGAGGTGCTCGGGGATCGCGCCGCAGTTGACCGGCACGAAGAGGCCGTCGGCGCGCGGTCCTTTGTCGTGGATGAGATGTGCGATCAGCTCCTTCCCCGTCCCTGATTCCCCGCTGATATAGACCGGCGCCTGGCTGCGCGCCAGCTTGGCGATGGTGGCGCGGATTGCCTGCATCGGGGCGGAGTCACCGAGCAAAATATGCCGTGAACGCCGCTCCCTGACGCCCGTATACCCCCCCGACGGGGCGGATTGTCCGGACAATTTCAGCGCTGCGGTGACCAGTGTGCGCAGCACGTGCAAATCCACCGGCTTGGAGACGAAATCGAACGCCCCGGCCTTGAGCGCGCTGATGGCCATCTCCATGCTTCCGTGCGCGGTGATTACCGCGACCGGCAGGCTGGAATGGTTTTTCTGGATATACTCCACCAGTTCCATGCCGCTGCCGTCCGGCAGGCGCATGTCGGTCAGGCACAGGTCAAAAGAGTGCTGGCCCAGCAAGGCGCGCGCCTGAGTCAGGTTTTCTGCGGCAAAGGTGTCGATCTCCATGCGCCCGAGCGTGAGTTCGAGCAGTTCACGGATATCCGGTTCGTCATCCACGACCAAGGCGAGGTGGCGGGTCATCGCGGGTGCCGTGAATCACAAATATCGAAGCATAAAACGGCGTCCTTTCCCGCATGGCAGCGTTGCTCGTCGTTGCCATAGTCCCGGCTATGCCGCCTCCTCGCGCCTTGCCCTGCGAAAAAATCCATCCGTTTTATTTTGTTCCAATATTTGTGATTCACGGCACTATGCTACCTGTCTGCGCCGGGGATCGGCAAAGGTGATGCGGAAACAGCTCCCGCCACCCGTCCGGGCGCGGTAATTAAGGCGTGCCTGGTTGCATTCGCATAGTTCACGGGAAATATACAGGCCAAGTCCGGTGCCCTTGGGGTTGGTGGTAAAAAAGGGTTCGAAGATATGTTCGGCGGCACCCGCTGCGATGCCGGGGCCGTTATCGAGCACCTCAAGAAAGGGGACGTGGCTCTCTGGCGCCAGACCACCACGCAATTCAATTATTGGGGGGCGGCTGGCACTATGGCGCAACGCATTCTCGCACAGATTCCAAAGAATCTGGTGCAACTGGCTGGGGTCAATGCGTACTTCGACATGCGGCGGGTCGATGCCAATGCCTATCCATTCCGCTGTGATATTCTCGCTCGCCCGGAATTCCTCGGCAAACCGCTCCAGCCAGGGTTTCAGCGCAAACTCCTGCGGACGGGAGCGGTCACGGCGGCTGAGCTGCATCACGTTCTCGATAATCGCATTCACGCGTTGCGATTGTTCGTTGATGATCTGTGTAAGGCGCATATCGTTTTTGTCCAGGGCCGGAGACTCCGCAAGCAGTTGACCGGCATGGCTGATAGCACCCAGCGGATTGCGTATTTCATGGGCGATACTGGCGGTGAGCCGGCCCAGTGAGGCGAGCTTCATCTGCTGCGCCTGTTGTGCCATAACGGCGGTATCTTCCAGAAAAACGAGGATGCCCGAGGACGGATCTGTTTCCATGCGCGCAAAGCGCGGCAACAGGGCGGCAGCGGCCTCATTGGGGCGGAAGGTGCGCGGCTCCTCTTCGGGGTAAACCCGCCAGGCATGCAACTGACCGGCAAGCGCGGGGGATAGCTGCTCAAGCATCGGGCTTGCAGCCTTGGCGGTGGTGGTGACATCCAGCAGATGCCGTGCAGATTCATTCATCAGGTGCACTTTTTCCTGCGCATCGACAACAAGCACGCCGGTTTGCATGCGCTGAATAATGTATTCAGTGAGCTGTTGCATGTTCGCCAGATCAACTCCGCGCTGCGCCGCCAGCTTCTCCGTCTCGCGGATACGCCGGGCCAGCACGTGCGTCAAAAGTGCCGTGGCGAAAAACGTCGCCCCCAGCAGGCCAGCCTGTGTGTAGTTGGGCAAAGAGGGAGTGAATGCCACCTGCGCGTATATCTGTTCGGCGAGCACTGCCAGCGTGGCGGTGGCGGCAAACAGAATCGCAGTGCGCCCCGGCATCAAAATACCGCCGCCGGCAATGGCGATCAACAACAGCATGCCCAACCCGCTGCCGACACCTCCACTGGCATGCATGATCAAGGTGATGGCAAGGATATCCACCAGTACCTGCGTAAAAACCTGGGCCTTAAAGGCAGGCCAGCGCCAGCGGGTAGCCACCAGGCTGCCGATGCCAAATACCAGGTAAGCCGCGCTGACTGTCGCAAATAACGCGGGAGCCGTATCACCCAACAGTCTTACTTCAGCACCAGTCCAAGGCAGGATGACAAACAGCGTGGCAATCGCAACGCGATAGATATCCAGCAGATACAACAGCCGCCAGGTGTTGGAAAAACCCTGGCTGGCAGTATCCGCTGGCATGTGCGCATTGTGGTGCTGGTCGAGCGTCCTGGCGAGCATTCCTGATGAATTCCGTTGTTACCGGAAGTGTATCGGCCAGGATGCTAATACCCTAAAGGGCAGGGTGCGTCCCACGCACCTTACAAAATTATGTCGTTTTTAGATGTAAGGAAGCTCTGAATAATTCCATCCTGGCATTCTCAGAGCACCTCCATGTGCCGAGGAACCTCTGAATAAACCAGAGGTTCCTTAAGCTACTTGAAGATTGGCATACGCCATCACCAGCCACTTGCTGCCGGTGTGCTTGAAATTGACCTGCACGCGGGCGTGCTCGCCCTGGCCTTCATAACCAAGGATGACGCCCTCGCCGAATTTGCCGTGCGTTACGCGGCTACCCAGGCGCGGGCGAATCAGCGTGTCGGCGGGGGGTTCATCCATGCGGTGGCCAGCATAGCTGCTGGCGGAGAGGGGACGGGTAACGGAAGCGCGCGGGCGTACCTCGCGCAGCAGTTCGGCGGGGATTTCGCCTATAAACCGCGAGGGCTGCGGATAGGTTTCCGAACCATGCAGGCGGCGGCGCTCGGCACAGGTCAGGAATAGATGTTTGCGCGCGCGGGTGATGCCCACATAGCACAGGCGACGCTCTTCCTCCAGCCGCCCCGGTTCCTGGGCGGACATCTGGTGCGGGAACAAGCCTTCTTCCATACCGCACAGGAATACCAGCGGGAACTCCAGCCCCTTGGCCGAGTGCAGGGTCATGAGCTGCACGCAGTCATCCCATGCGTTACCCTGGCCCTCGCCCGCCTCCAGCGCGGCATGGGAAAGGAACGCCTGGAGCGGCGTCATGCCGGAATCCTGGTCGTACTGGAACTGGCGCGCGGCGTTGGCCAGCTCTTCCAGATTTTCCACCCGCGCCTCTCCCTTCTCGCTCTTTTCCTTGCGGTAGTGGTCGAGCAGGCCGCTGTGCGCCACCACATATTCAACCTGCCCGGCGAGTGTTAATCCTTCCGTCTCGCGCGCGAGCCGCTCGATGAGAGCGACGAAGGCCGCAACGGATTTCGCCCCCGCACCATGCGCCGCCTGCCACATCGGGATATTATGTTGCCGCGCATGGTCGCGCACCAGCCCCAGACCACGCTCACCGATACCGCGTGTGGGTGTGTTCACCACCCGCTCAAAAGAACTGTCATCCTCGCGGTTGGCAATCAGACGCAGGTATGCCAGCGCGTCCTTGATCTCGGCGCGCTCAAAAAAGCGCAGGCCGCCGTATACCCGGTAGGGCATCCCGGCGTTCAGCAGCGCCTCTTCCAGCACCCGCGATTGCGCATTGGAGCGGTATAATAGCGCTGCCTCGCGACGCGCATTGCCCTGCTCCACCCACTGCCGGATGCGTTCCACGATGAAGCGCGCCTCGTCGAGATCATTAAAGGCGGTGTAAAACTGGATCGGCTCGCCCTGCTCACCCGCGGTCCATAGGTTCTTGCCAAGACGGCCCTCGTTATTGGTGATCAGGGCATTGGCGGCGGCGAGGATCACGCCGGTGGAGCGGTAGTTCTGCTCCAGACGCAGCACGCGTGTGGAGGGAAAGTCTTCGCTGAAGCGCTGGATGTTCTCAACGCGCGCACCGCGCCAGCCATAGATCGACTGGTCATCGTCGCCGACAATAAACAGCTTGCCGGTATCCCCGGCGAGCAGCTTTATCCAGGCATACTGGATGGCATTAGTGTCCTGAAACTCGTCCACCAGGATATGGCGGAAGCGCTGCCGGTAGTGGGCGAGTACCTCGGGGTGTTTCTGCCACATTTCCAGCGCGCGCAGCAGCAGTTCGGCGAAATCCACCATCCCGCCACGCTGGCAGGTCTCCTCGTACGCCTGGTAGATGCGGACCATCTGGCGCGTGAAGGGGTCGCCATTGTCCTGGATGTGATGCGGCCGCAGGCCCTCGTCCTTGCGGCCGTTGATGAACCACTGCGCCTGCTTGGGCGGCCAGCGCGCCTCATCCAGCTCCAGCGCCTTGAGGATGCGGCGCACCACGCGGTATTGATCATCACTATCGAGAATCTGAAACGCCTGCGGCAGGCCCGCCTCACGCCAATGGGCACGCAGCAGGCGGTGCGCCAGGCCATGAAACGTGCCCACCCACAGCCCGCCCGCCGTGAGATTGAGCATCTGCTCAATACGCCCCCGCATCTCCGCAGCGGCCTTGTTGGTGAAGGTCACCGCCAGGATGCTGTGTGGCGAAACATCTTCTACGCCAATCAACCACGCCATGCGGTGCACCAGCACGCGCGTTTTGCCACTGCCCGCGCCGGCAAGCACCAGCAGGTGGCCGGGAGGCGCGGCCACGGCCTCGCGCTGGGCATCATTCAGATCATCGAGAATATAGGAAACGTCCATAATGGAATTCTACCAGATTTGATGGGTCATATTTTGAAAGACTCTGATACCATTTCAGGGATTATCCGCATCACGGAGGACATCAAATGAAGATTAAGAACTTAATAACAGAGTGGGAAACCGCGCCTCATACCAAACTCACCGCGCACGAACATCACGTCAGGCTTCCGATACACGATGCCGCGCGGATTGCGGCGCTGGCGGAGATGTACCCAGCCGTCACGGAGACGCAGATTATCACGCGCCTGCTGTCCGCGGCGCTGGACGAACTGGAGGCGGCGCTACCTTATGTGCCCGGCAACCGCGTAATCGCCGAAGATGACCAGGGTGACCCGATCTACGAGGATATAGGGAATACCGGGCGTTTTCTGGAACTGACCAAAAAAAACACCCTCAAACTGGAAAATGAACTGGCTTCGTAGCAGAAAACTTGCACAACCATTAAAGTTAATCAGACAAGCGGGCGAAAAAGTAGTGGCAGGGTTTGCTTAGAGCCTGTTCAATATCTCGATCAAGGGTTCCCAGCGCAAGGCAAAAGCGAACGAAAAAGCGGAGTTTACATCGAGTAAATGAGCATTTTGAGTTCGCTTTTAACGCCGCGATGCGCCCTTCAGCGAGATATTGAATAGGCTCTTAACACAAGAAAGGCTATACCAGGACATGGTAAATCAAGACTCGGACAACAGTTATCTTTATGCAGGCAATGCCAGCTTTGTCGAAGAGATTTATCGCCGGTTCTTGAGCGATCCGGCTTCCGTCGATCCGGCATGGCGGCACTATTTTGAGGGTTTGCAGCCATCTACCGCCGCGCCCGAAGAGCCCGATCACGAAGCCATCCGCCACCTATTTATCCAGCATGCCAAAGGGGGTGGAAAAACAACAGCGCCAGGCCATTTAGTTGAGGAACAGGGGAGCAAACAGGCCGCCGTGCTGCAACTCATCAATGCCTACCGCGTCCGCGGGCATCAACAAGCCAGCGTTGAGCCGCTGGGCCTGGCTGAACACACCCCGCTGCCGGAACTCGACCTTGCCTTTCATCGCCTGACAGAGGCGGACATGGACACCCTTTTCAGCACGGGCTCCCTGGAAGGCCCTGCCCAGGCGCCGTTGCGCGACATCCTGCAACGCTTGCAGGATGTCTACTGCGGGCACATCGGCGCCGAATATATGCACATCACCGATACAGTGCAAAAACGCTGGATACAACACCGCCTGGAGGCCAGCCGCGGCCTGCCGGGATTCTCACCCGAATTCAAGCGGCAGATACTGGAAAGGCTCATCGCTGCCGATGGCATTGAGCAATACCTGCACTCCAAATACGTCGGCCAAAAAAGATTTTCCCTGGAAGGCGGAGAAAGCCTCATCCCTTTGCTGAATGAAGTCATCCAGCGCGCAGGCGGACAAAAAGTGCAGGAAGTGGTGATAGGCATGGCACACCGTGGCCGCCTTAATGTGCTGGTGAATATCATGGGCAAATCGCCCAAGGATTTATTCATGGAATTCGAAGGCAAGTGTGACCTCACCAGCAGGCATTCCTGCGGCGATGTGAAATACCACCAGGGATTCTCCTCCGATATCAACACGCCTGGCGGGGCGGTGCATGTGGCGCTGGCCTTTAATCCTTCGCACCTGGAGATTGTCGATCCGGTCGTGGAAGGCTCGGTACGCGCCCGCCAACACCGGCGCAGGGATCTTGCGGGCAATCAGGTACTGCCGGTATTGATTCACGGCGACGCCGCCTTTGCCGGGCAGGGCGTGGTGATGGAAACCTTGAATATGTCGCAGGCGCGCGGTTATACCACCGGCGGCACCGTGCATATCGTTATCAACAACCAGATCGGCTTTACCATGAGCGACCCCCATGATGCCCGCTCCAGCGTGTATTGCACGGATGTGGCGCGCATGGTGCAGGCGCCGATCTTTCATGTCAATGGCGATGATCCCGAAGCGGTGGCCTATGTAACGCACCTGGCGCTCGACTATCGCATGCAATTTAACCGCGATGTGGTGATTGATCTGGTGTGCTACCGCCGCCATGGGCACAACGAGGCCGACGAACCGGCGGTGACGCAACCTCTCATGTACCGGAAGATCCATCATCATCCTCGGCTGGCCAAGCTTTATGCCGAACGCCTGACCGGTGAAGGTGCAATCACCGCGCAAGAAGCCGAGGCTATGACCGCCGCTTATCGGTCGGCCCTGGACGAAGGCCGCACCGTGGCGCGGGAGATACTCTCTGGCGTGAAAAACCAATACGCGGTGGCCTGGGCACCCTATTTGGCAAGCCACTGGCAACACCCTGCGGATACCCGCGTCTCCATGGATGGGATCAAAACACTATCGGAGCAGCTACTGCAACTGCCTGAGAATTTCAAGTTGCATCCGCGGGTAGCCAAGATCATGGCAGACCGGCGCGACATGTCCACTGGCAAACTACCGATGGACTGGGGTTTTGCGGAAACTCTGGCCTACGCCACGCTGCTCAAGGACGGTTACCCGGTACGGATTTCCGGGCAAGACAGCGGCCGCGGCACATTCTTTCATCGCCACGCCGTGCTGCACCATCAGGAGGATGGCAGCACGTATGTGCCCCTCCAACACGTTGCGGATAATCAGGCACAGCACTTTATCGTTATCGACTCATTGTTGTCCGAAGAGGCTGTGCTCGGTTTCGAGTATGGCTATGCGACGGCCTCGCCTGAGTCGTTGGTGATATGGGAGGCGCAGTTCGGTGATTTTGCCAACGGCGCGCAGGTGGTCATCGATCAATTCATCAGCTCCGGCGAAGTCAAATGGGGGCGTTTGTGCGGGCTCACACTATTTCTCCCGCATGGCTATGACGGGCAGGGGCCGGAGCATTCTTCCGCACGGCTCGAACGCTATCTGCAACTTTGCTCGCATGACAACATGCAGGTCTGCGTGCCATCCACGCCCGCGCAGATCTTCCACCTGCTGCGGCGCCAGATGCTCCGGCCTTACCGCAAGCCACTCATTGTCATGACACCCAAGAACTTGCTGCGGCACAAACTGGCCACCTCTTGCCTGGAGGAGATTGCCACGTCCGGCTTCAAAAACGTGATGGGCGAAATCGACCCTCTTGATGCAAACACAGTAAAACGCATCGTGGTATGCAGCGGCAAAATATATTATGAGCTTCTGGAGGCGCGCCGCACGCGCAAGATCGAGGATATCGCCATCATCCGTATTGAGCAGCTCCATCCCTTGCCCACGGATGAGCTACGCCAGGAGCTTGGCCGTTTCAGCAAGGCGCGCGAGGTGATGTGGTGCCAGGAAGAACCCGAGAACCAGGGCGCATGGAATTATATGCAACACTGCCTGCGCGAATACCTCCAGCCCAGGCAGATCTTGAGCTATGCCGGACGGCCGGGCTATTCCGCCCCCGCCGAAGGCTACCTGAACAAACATCTGGAACAACAAACCCGGCTGATTGATGCGGCGCTGAAATCTTCAAAAAACGCCGCGGCAGAAAAGAAACGCATCGCTTGACGGAGTATTTATGCTGATAGAAGTAAAAGTACCTGTATTGTCGGAATCCATAACCGAAGGCACGCTGGCGCGGTGGCATAAAAAAGTTGGGGAATTCGTCCGCCGCGATGAAAATCTCATCGATCTTGAAACCGACAAAGTAGTGCTCGAAATCGGCGCGCCGCAAGATGGCGTGCTTGCCGAGTTAAAGAAGAGCGACGGCGCGATTGTCAAAAGCAACGAGGTGATTGCCATCGTCGATACCGCACAGGCCATGCCGCGCGAGGCACAGCCATCCGCCATCTCATCACCCCGGACTGTCGCGCAAGAGCTGAGTCCAGCGGTACGCAAGATCGTCGCTGAACATCAACTGGATGCCACCCAGGTTCCGGGGACTGGCCGTGGCGGACGCATCACCAAGGAAGATGTGCTACGCCATCTCGAACACACCACAGCAACACCCGTGGCGGCACCGCCAGTAAGCGCGCCCCCAACATCCGCCGCAGGCCGCATTGAGCAACGCGTGCCCATGACGCGTTTGCGGGCACGCATCGCCGAGCGGCTGGTACAGGCGCAACACAACGCCGCTATGTTGACCACCTTTAACGAGGTCAACATGCAGCCCGTGATGGAGTTGCGCACCCGCTACCAGCAGGACTTTCAAAAAAAATACAATGTCAAACTCGGCTTCATGTCCTTCTTCATCAAGGCCGCCATTGAAGCCCTCAAACAATTCCCGGTCATCAATGCCTCCATTGACGACCATGATATTGTCTATCATGGCTATTATGACATTGGCGTGGCGGTGAGCACGCCACGCGGCCTGGTGGTGCCCATTATCCACGATGCGGACAGCTTGTCTTTTGCCGATCTGGAATTGCGGGTGACGGAATACGCGCAAAAGGCGCGGGATGGAAAACTCTCCATGGAAGAACTCACCGGCGGCACGTTTACCATCACCAACGGCGGCATATTCGGATCAATGCTCTCAACACCCATCCTGAACCCGCCGCAAAGCGCCATTCTGGGTATGCACAAGATCGAGGAGCGTGCCGTGGTGGTGGACGGTCAAATTGTCATTCGTCCCATGATGTATCTCGCTGTTTCCTACGATCATCGCATCATCGACGGCCAAGAGGCGGTGCGTTTTCTGGTGGCGATAAAAGAAGCGCTGGAAGACCCCGCGCGCATGCTCTTGCAGGTGTAATTCATGGATAACTACGATGTAGTTGTGATTGGTGGTGGGCCAGGCGGCTATGTTGCCGCGATCCGCTGCGCCCAGCTTGGCTTGCGCACGGCATGCGTCGACAACTGGCGCAACAAACAAGGAAAACCCGCCTTGGGTGGCACCTGCCTCAATACCGGCTGCATCCCCTCCAAGGCGCTGCTGGATTCCTCGCATCATTACCATCGGCTCCAGCATGAACTCGCCGCGCACGGCATCAAGGTCAATGGCGCAACGATGGATGTCCCGGCGATGATCGCGCGCAAGGACGGTATCGTGCACACTCTCACCGATGGAATCGCCCTGCTGTTTGCCAAACACAAAATCGACTGGCTGCAAGGGCATGGCCGGTTGCTGGGCAATAATCAGGTAGAGATCATTCCGCAAGATGCGGCGGGAAAAAGGGATGAGAAAAACAGCCACACCGTCGCCGCGAAAAACATCATCATTGCAACAGGCTCGGTATCAGTGCCACATCCCCTGGCGCCTGCCGATGGCAACCTCATTGTCGACTCCACCGGCGCACTGGAATTTGCCGAGACGCCCAAGCGGCTGGGCGTCATCGGCGCCGGCGTGATCGCCCTGGAGCTGGGCAGCGTCTGGCATCGTCTCGGCGCGCAGGTTGCAGTGCTTGCTCGCGGCAATGCCTTCCTTCCGCGCGTGGAAGAGCAGCTTGCCGCCGAGGCCCACCGCCTGTTCACCGCGCAAGGGCTGAACATCCGCCTTGGCACGCAGATCAAACACGTTCGCACCAACAAAAAACAGGTCACACTTGTTTACGAAGATAAAGAAGGCGAACACAAGCATGTCTTCGACCGCCTGCTGGTCGCCACCGGCCGGCAGCCCAACACTGCGGGACTCAACGCCGAAGGTGCCGGTCTCAAGCTCGATGAACACGGCTTTATCGCTGTCGATGCACAGTGCCGCACCAACCTGCCCGGCGTCTACGCCATCGGCGACGTAGTGCGCGGCCCCATGCTGGCGCACAAGGCGTCGGATGAAGGCATCGCCGTGGCGGAGCAGATCGCCGGTCAACACGGCGAAGTCAACTACGCCACCATCCCGTGGGTAATTTACACCTCACCCGAAATCGCCTGGGTGGGCAAAACCTCGCAGGAATTGCGCAAGGCCGGCGTGGACTTCCGGGAGGGCATGTTCCCCTTCAGCGCCAACGGCCGCGCCCGTGCCTTAGGCGAGGCGCACGGCATGGTGAAAATCCTCGCCGATGCCCGCACCGACCGCATCCTAGGCGCACACATCCTCGGCCCCCAAGCCTCGGAAATGATCGCCGAGGCCGTCACCGCCATGGAATTCCATGCCAGCGCCGAAGACATCGCCCGCACCACCCACGCCCACCCCACCCTCAGCGAAGCCTTCCGCGAGGCCGCGCTGGCGGTGGACAGGCGGGCGATTCATCGGTGAATGGTGCGTAATATTCACGATCTCGCTGAAGGGTGCATCGCGGCGTTAAAAATAGCCTCTTGTGCTCACATACTACGTGTATGCTGCGCTTTTTCGGCTATTTTTGCCTTGCACTGCATCCCTTGATCGAGATCGTGAACAGGTTCTAACAACCCCCGGTGTCAGGATAGTTGCCGCGCCGCCTGAATGGGGTAACCCATAAACCGGAGGCGGAAAGAGTGAGAAATGATTTGATATTCACCGGAGTGTAAAGCGGCTGTTTTGAAGAAGTTGCTACCACCCCACGGCTCCTGGCAGCCTGCGGGAAATTTATTGGAACCTCTGAATAAATCAGAGGTTCAGAAAAGAAAAAATCACATTTTTTGCTTTTCGTGCTCTGAGAATTCCAGGATGGAATTATTCAGGGCTTCCTATTCAAGTGAAAAGGCGCGTGCCACATAAGCAGTTACCGCATCAATCTGCTCACCGGTCAGTACCGATTTCCATGCTGGCATGGTGGCGCCGGGCAGGCCGTCGCGGATGACCTGTTTCAGACGGGCGCGGGTCATGCCCGCCATGGCGGCGCGGCTGGTGAGGTCGCGGGGATGCGGTTGCAGAAAGCTGCCTATCCAGTTGCGGCCAGTGCCATCCGCGGCGTGGCAAAAGGCACAATTCTGCTGGAACAGCGCTTCGCCCTGCCGCTCCTGGGGAGAAAGTCCGGCCAGCTTGGGGGCGACATCGTGTTTGGCGTACACGCTGGCGCCGGACACGCTGTCAACCGGTTTGGCGGGCGGCTGCCGGTGCGAATAGCCGTTGCGCGGATAGGATAGCGCGCGCGGATCCCACACGGCGGGGTCCTTGCCGCCCTGGGTGCGCGAGCCCTCATGACAGGTGACACACGAAGACATGAATAACTGCTTGCCGGTGCGTTGTTCGGGCGTCAGCGCCTCCCATGGCGTATCGAGTGGGATTTTACCCCTGGCGAAGGGATAGGCGGCCTTGTAGCGTTCGTGGTTGGGCCAGCCGTTTTCCGGCGTATGGTAGCGGGTATTCTCGGCCTTGCGGGCCATGAATTCCTGGCGCACAAAGTCCACAACCGCTTCTATCTCACGCGGTTTCAACATCCCCTTGAAGGGCATCATGGCGGTGCCGGAGCGCCCTTCCGTCACCGCTTTGATCATTTTCTGGCGGTCGATGGGATGGGCGGTGAAGTCGCGCGGCGGAGGGGAGAGGTAGGTGGCGGCGACAGTCTTGGCGTCGCCGGAATAGCCGTGGCAGAAATAGCAGCGGTAGTTGTAGATGTCGCGCCCCAGCTCATGGGCGCTGCGCGGTTTTGTGCGGGCGGCGCCATAACCTGGGGCGGGGGTGGCGTCACTTAACTGCCGGGGACTTTTTTTTTCTGTTCGTCCGGCGCGGAGCTGGCGTGGCCTCGCTGGATAAATTCCTGGAAAACGAACTCGGCGACATTAGCGATTTCCTGGTCGTTCAACACCTTGCCCCAGGCGGGCATGACCGTGCCGGTCTTGCCGTTATGAATGGCCTTGAGCAGTGCCGGGCGGTTGAGGGTACGGCGCGCATCGGGGTGCAGGAAGTTGCGTGGTTTGGGGCGGATGAAAGTGGAGCGCGGCCCCTCGCCATCGCCCGCCTTGCCGTGACAGGTGAAGCAATTGGACATGTAGAATGCCAGCCCCTTGGCCGGATCACCCTTCAGGCCGCCTGGGAAGGGTTGCGACATGTCGGCATCCGCTACCGTAGCGGGCGGCGGCGGGGCCGTCCGTTCTTGCCCGGTGTCTGCGGCACCGGCGGCGGCGTCATTGCTGGTGGCCGCAACACCGCTCATGAAGGTGGCGCGGATATGATCCACGACTGCGGCAATTTCAGGTTCCGACAGGCGCGATTTGAATGACATCATGGCCGTGTCGGGGCGTCCGTAGGTCACGGAGTTGATCATGCGCTCCCGCGTCAGCTCCCGCCGCGCCAGTTCCGCGGTGAAGTTGCGCGGCGACGGGTTGAGGGTGGCCTGCGTCCACATTGCCCCCGCGCCCTTGTCGCCATGGCACACCGCGCAGTTGTTGATGTAGATGCGCTCGCCGAGGCTGGCGTTGGGCGGGATCACCCGCCGCGAGTTGGATCCCGGCCCGCCACGCGAGGCGGTGGCGGTATGGGCGTGCGGGGATGGCACGGAAGATGCCGTTGCAGGTGATGCCGGCGCGCCGGCGGCAGGCTGGGGCTGCATGAAGGTGGCGCGGATGTGATCCACGATGCCTTCGATCTGTTGCGGTGACAGGCGGTTACCCCAGCCCACCATGGCGGTACCGGGGCGGCCGTGCGTTACCGAGGCGATCATGCGCTCGCGCGTCAGCGCCTGGCTCACGGCGGGCGCGGTGAAGTCGCGCGGCGGTGGATTCAGTGCGCTCCCCGCCCGGCTCTGGCCGTTGCCTTTTTCGCCATGACAGGCCGAGCAGTATTTCTGGTATAGCGCAGGTGCGGAGGGCGCGGCCCATATGCTTGCCGGAACAACGGCAAGCATCGACACCAGCACCATCCGCCACAAAAAATTCGTCATGCAAAAATCCGCCAATCGTTAGAGCCTGTCTGCGAATAAATCATCCCTGCGACGGGAGCCGGTTTTGCGCAGAGCAAGGAAGGCTGAGCGTAGTGTGCTTGTTGCACATGAGCGAAGCGTGACGCCGCACTGCTCAAAACCGGTCGTTCATTTGGAATCACCAAACTTCTCTCCTCGCGCCTTGCCTGGCGTGTTTTGGGGCAGCAACGCCGGGATGATTTATTCACAGACAGGCTCTTAAATAAAAACACCGCACAAAATCAGTGGCAACACAACAATCACACTGAAAGTTTGCGATATCTTGACACCGTGCGCTATATTTGACTACTGTTAAACCAAAAATTCGCCCGCGCCACCACGAAACAACATCAATGATAACCACTATGCCCTGCAAAAAACCAGAACGAGGCGGCGCGTGAACAAGCGCAGATGGTTTGTCGCAGGCGGTGTGGCGCTGGCGCTGAATAGCGCCTGGATCGGCCCTACACTGAGCGGCACTATCCTCGGCACCAAGCATGACTTTACCGGGCTGAATGCCCGCGTTGGCGTTACCGCGATGTCCGGCGTTGCGTTTTCGGATTACGGTTCGCCCTGCGTGTATTGCCATATCCCGCCGGACAAAAAGGGTGCCGACTCAGCCGAAACGGGCGGCAATCCGGGCTGGAACCGGTTTCTTCCGAATCCCGACAGCTACGCCTTGTATGACAGCCGCAGCATTGAAAACAAGGTGCGTACGCCCAGCCCGATCAGCCTGCTGTGTCTGTCCTGCCACGATGGCACCATGGCCCTGGACATGACGGTATTCAAACCCAACGGCTGGAACAGCACTCAGGACGCCGCCCTGCATGTTCGGCTCAATGGCGGCAATGATCTGATGAGCTGCGGCAAATGCCACAACGGCAGCGTGGCGCACAGTATCGAAATCAAGCACCTGGGCACGGATCTGCGCAATGATCACCCCATTTCCATGCAATACGCCGGGCTGAACCAGAAAGACGTGGATTTCTGGAAGCCCGACGGACCGTATGGCTTCGACAATGGCGTGAAGCTGTACGACGGCAAGGTGGAGTGCGCCACGTGCCATAATGTTCACAACCCGGATATCAACCTGCTGCTGCGCGCCACGTCCGACAGGTTGTGCGAGACATGCCACATCAAATAACTCGCCTGTGGCGTGGCGTGTTTTATGCGCTTTTCATCCTTACCCTTGCGGGCTGCGCCACCGCGCCCAAGGAAGCCGAGCTCATTCCACCGGTCTTCCCCGCCGCCCCTGATGCCCCGCGCTTCATTTATGAGCGCACCCTCAGTTTCAGCGACAACGTCGAGCAGGCCAGCAGCGTCACCGAGCGCCTCAAACTCTTCGCCCTGGGCGAGAAAAAGGGGGCCAAGGCCCTGATCAAACCGTTCGGTGTCGCCGTCCATCGCGGCCGTGTCTATGTGACCGATACCGCGCAGCGCCTGGTTGTCATGTTCGACATTCCTGGCAGGCGCTACGTCGAAATCGGCACAGACAAGCCGGGCCAGCTCACCAAACCGATGGGCATCGATGTCTCCAGCCTAGGGGAGGTCTTCGTCTCTGACATGACGCTCAGGCGCGTCCTGGTCTACGACGGCGAAGGAAAATTCCTGCGCTCCATCGGTGACAAGGACACCTTGCAGCGTCCCTCGAGCGTGGCCGTCAATCCCGATGGCACCCGCCTGTATGTGACTGATACCGGTGGCGTGGATACGGAAGCGCATCATGTGTATGTGTTTGACGCCAGGACGGGCGCGCTGCTGCAGACCATCGGAAAACGCGGCATCAAGGACGGCGAGTTCAACCTGCCCTTGCAGGCCGCCGTCAGCCCCGACGGCACGTTGTACGTGGTGGACAAGGGTAATTTCCGTGTCCAGGCCTTCCGCCCCGACGGCAGCTTCGCGCTGGCTTTTGGCACTCCCGGACGTTTCCCTGGCCAGTTCGCCAGCCCCAAGGGCATTGCCACCGACCCCCAGGGCAACATCTATGTGGTGGACACCGCCTTTGGCAATTTCCAGATCTTCAATAAGGACGGGCAACTGCTGATGTTCATCGGCGAGCGCGGATCCTCCGGCGCCCCCGCTAAATACATGCTCCCCGCCGGGATCGATGTCGACGAAGACGGCCGCATCTACGTCGTCGATCAGTTCTTCCGCAAGGTGGATGTGTTCAGGCCGGTGGGGCTGCGAGCCGATGAGGGTTTTGCGGGGAAGGGCCTGCAGGAGAAGGCGAAATTATGATAAACGATAAAATTAAAAAATTATTTTTAATAAACGGTTTAATCATCTTTTCACTGGATGTTTATGGAAGCGACGTTAAGCCATTTGTCGGGACTGAATTTATCACCTCAACCGTCGGCGCCACACGTGATAATCGAGCTGCATTCCTCAATCTGGGAATTGACTACAATCCGGCCAGTCTCGTTGGGGGCGGCATGAATGTTACGTTAGGCGATCAAAGCGGCAGCGAAAGAGTCAGCTTGAAATCCGACGTTTTCGTCAAATATAACGTGTTGCCCGAGTCGCAGGTAAATCCGTTTATCCTGGCGGGCGTGACGGGCGCGATACTGAATCGTCAAACATGCCCCGCGGAACAAGCCGCGGGCGATAACGCCGTTTCTGGTGACGGGAACACCTGCGGATCGAGCCGGTTCAACTCGACGGGCACCACCTACGGCTTGGGCGCAACCATCAAAACCACAAAAACCTCGGCTGTCATCATAAAATATTCAAATACGACGGGCAGCAAAAACGTTAACATGAACATTATCAGCGTCGGCGTAACATTCTAAAGAGCCAATCCGTGCGTGCAAAAGCAGCCAGGCTCTGAATCCAACTTGAGACTCCTCTATTCACTTATCTTGTATCTGCTGACACCTCTGGTGTTGTTGCGTCTGGCATGGCGCGGATTGCGTGCGCCGCAGTATTGGCAGCGCTGGCCCGAGCGGTTTGGGTTTTTTTCCGCTCCGCAGTTCAGCGAGACGATCTGGATACATGCCGTGTCGGTGGGTGAATTTCAGGCCGCGCTGCCGCTCATCAAGGCGTTGCAAGCGCGTTATCCTGACGTACGCATGGTGGTGACGACCACAACACCTACCGGTTCGGCGAGGGTGCGGGCGGCGCTGGGGGATACGGTGTTTCATGTATACGCGCCCTATGACCTGCCCGGCGCGGTGCGGCGCTTTCTGGGGCGCGTCCGCCCGTGTGTGGCAATCATCATGGAAACCGAGCTGTGGCCCAATCTGTTCCATGGCTGCCACGCGCGCGGCATCCCCCTGGTTCTGGCCAACGCCCGCCTTTCAGAACGCTCGGCGGCGGGCTACCGGCGCATCGCGGGGCTGGCCCGTCAGACACTGGGCAATATCACCGCCATCGCCGCGCAGACCCAGGATGACGCACGGCGTCTGATTTCATTGGGCGCCGATGCCGCGCGCGTCCAAGTCACTGGCAACATCAAA
Source organism: Gammaproteobacteria bacterium Ga0074134 (assembly GCA_001464965.1). GTDB lineage: Bacteria > Pseudomonadota > Gammaproteobacteria > Ga007554 > LNEJ01. The sequence continues at coordinate 15,914 of LNEJ01000065.1, read as the reverse complement.
TTCGACATCAACATTCCGGCTAACCTGCATGAACAGGCGGCTGCGCTGCGCCAGGCGTGGGGAGCGAAACGTCCGGTATGGATTGCCGCCAGCACGCATGAGGGAGAGGATGAACAGGTGCTGGAAGCCTTTGCCGCCGTGCGCCAGGCGGTGCCTGATGCCTTGCTGGTGCTGGTGCCGCGTCACCCGGAACGCTTTCCCAGGGTGGTGGCGCTGTGCCGCAAGCAGGGCTATGAGGTAGCATTGCGCAGTGAGCAAAGGCTGCGCGTGCCCTACAGGGAAAGTGCCACGGCGGCGGTGTTTGTCGGCGACAGCATGGGAGAGTTGATGCTGTTTTATGCGGCGTCGGATGTCGCATTTACCGGCGGCAGCCTGGTTGCCACCGGCGGCCACAACATGCTGGAACCCGCCGCACTGGGAATCCCCGTCATAACCGGCCCGCACACCTTTAATTTCGCGGAGATCAGCCGAATGCTGCTCATGGCGGGCGCAGCGCGGCAGGTGGATGACGCGACGCAACTCGCCGAGGCGGTGATAGCTTATCTCAAGGATAACGATCTGCGCCGGGCGGCGGGTGAAAAAGGCCGGCGCCTGGTGGAACAGAATCGCGGTGCGTTAATGAAGCTCGTGGATATCGTTCAGGCTATGAAAAGCGGTTAGCTACAGAGAATGCTCAGGGCTTAAGGGCAAAACACGACGCGCTTGCTTATCACTCCCGTTGCTTCTTTCCGATTCTGTCTTCCTGCCCCCTGATCAAGCGCTGGATATTGCCGCGATGGCGCCATAACAGCAGGGTGCTCATCACCATCGTCATGGCGATCAGCTCCGGCGCCGGCCGTATCAGCGATACGTATATCGGTGCAAGGAGCGCCGCGCTCAGTGCCGCGAGCGAGGAATAACGGAATATCTTGGCCACCAGCAGCCACGTGGCGAGCGCTGCCAGCCCGGCCATCCATGACATCCCTAACAATACACCGAGCGCCGTCGCCACCCCCTTGCCGCCGCGGAAACCAAAAAAGACGGGGTAGAGATGCCCGAGGAAAGCGGCGATACCCGCCAGGGCAAGGGTCGCATCGCCCATGCCCAACGCACTCGCTGCAATCATGGGAACAATCCCTTTGAGCATATCCCCAAGCAGCGTCAGCGCGGCGGCCTTTTTGCCGCCCAGCCTTAACACATTGGTCGCGCCGGGGTTACCCGAACCCTGGGTGCGCGGATCGGGCAACCCCATGAGTTTGGAGGTGATGATGGCGGTGGATAAAGATCCCAGCAAATAGGAAAAAACGATCAGGGCGGCGGTCATGGGGACATATAGTGTAGTATGTTAGTCTACTGTGCCATAAAGCACTGAAGGGCGCATTGCGGCGTTAAAATCGGGCTCTGGTGCTCATTTACTTCATGTAAACTCCGCTTTTTCGCCCGCAATGCATTGCACTGGGAACCCTTCGCTGCGCTTTTCCCTTGATCGCTTTGTGACACAGCATGATTAGGTCTCTTAAAAACTGCATCCATGCTTTTTTAAGATTGCCCTGTATCGCGAGACCTCCGATTTACCCGGAGCTCTCTGCCAAAGATTATTGTTTGTAATTGCGGACGTGTTTCATGGACATTATATATCTTCGCGACCTGCGGATCGAGACTGTTATCGGTATCTATGACTGGGAGCGGCGCATTAAACAGACCCTCATCCTCGACATCGAAATGGCGACGGATATCCGCAAGGCCGCGCAGACGGACAGCATCGAAGACACACTGAATTATAAAGCCGTGGCCAAGCGCCTTATCGAATTTGTCGGCAACAGTGAATTCCAGTTGGTCGAGACACTGGCTGAGCGTGTTGGTGAAATCGTGTTGAACGAATTCAATGTTCCCTGGCTGCGCCTGCAAGTCAACAAACAGGGCGCGGTGCGTGGCGCGCGTGATGTTGGAGTGATTATCGAGCGTGGTGTGAGGGCTTGACATGCGGCGCGTCTATATCAGCATCGGCAGCAACATTGAGCGCGACACCAGCATCCGCTCCGGTGTCGCTGCGCTACGCGAGCATTTCGGCGGCCTGACCCTGTCCACTGTGTATGAAAGCAGGGCGGTTGGCTTTGAGGGTGATGACTTCTATAACCTGGTGGCGGGGTTTGATACAGCGTTGGACGCCGTCGCCGCCAATAGCGTCCTGCGCGACATCGAACACCGCCATGGCCGGGTACGCGGTGGCTCGGGGTTCAGCTCCCGCACGCTGGATCTGGACCTGCTGCTGTATGGCGACCTCGTAAGCTGCGAGAACGGCCTCGCATTACCGCGCGGCGAGATCACAAAATATGCCTTCGTGCTGTGCCCGCTGGCGGAAATAGCCGGGCAAATGCGTCATCCTGTCAGCGGCGCGAGCTATGCGGATCTCTGGCGGGCGTTCGCCCTGAAGGGCACGAGTGAACATGGGCTGCAAGCATTACGGCCGGTCAACTTTCAGTGGTGAAAGCTGTGTTTTCTTCACGGCAAGACCAACCAACAGGTACACAAAAACATGGCTGACAAAAACATATCAACCCAGGAAAAATGGGACACCATCTACAGCAGCGCTGAAAAACAGCCGAAAATAGCGTCGGAAGTGTTGCGCGAAAACCAGCACCTGCTGCCCGCCTCCGGCAAGGCACTGGACTTTGCCTGCGGCTTAGGGGCAAACGCCCTGCTGCTCGCCGCACAGGGGCTGGAAACCCACGCCTGGGATATCTCTGAGGTAGCCGTCGCGCGCCTGGCGGAAGAGGCCGAGGCCCGGGGGTTGCACATCCATACCGAGGCCCGCGACCTGGTGGCGCAGCCGCCGCAGCCCGAGAGTTTCGACGTGATTGTGTCCTGCCACTTTCTGGAACGCCCGCTGAACCCCCATCTGCTGGCGGCACTGCGGCCCGGTGGGCTGCTGTTTTACCAGACCTTCACGCTGGAGCGGGTGGACGGTGCCGGCCCGCAAAATCCCGAATTCCGTCTGCATGAGAATGAGTTGCTGACGATGTTTCCCGGTCTGCGGGTTTTGGTCTACCGCGAAGAAGGATTGGTGGGTGACACGCAACGCGGCTTCCGCAGCAGGGCGATGCTGGTGGCGCAGAAGCGTTCATGAATAAGCGGTCAACTGCCGTTTCAGGTTAAATGCTTTTGAAATCCAGGCGGTTTGCAATTACATGGGCATCAAATTCCTGTAGATGAGGGATCACTCCCAGCAGCGGCGCGCTGATGCGTTCGCGCAGGGCGTCGATATTTTCTTGCAGCTCCGGAAACTCAGGGCACGCGCTGTTCGCCACCCAGCCCGCCAGCGGCACGCCCTGCCTGGCAATGCTCTCGCAGCTCAATAAGGCATGGTTCAGGCAGCCCAGACGCATTCCTACTACCAAGATCACCGGTAGGCCGAGTGCTTGAGCGAGATCGGCTATTGTCTCGTGCTCATTGAGTGGCACCCGCCAGCCGCCCGCCCCTTCCACCACCACATAATCAACGCGCCGCGCCATGTCATCAAAGATTGCCTTGATGGGCGCGATTTCGATGCGCTGCCCCAACCGCATGGCAGCAATATGCGGCGCGATGGGTGCAGCATAGGCATAGGGGTTGATCTGTGCGTAGGGCAGGTTAAGGGTAGCGTGACGTTGCAAGATCAGCGCATCGCCGTTGCGCAAGCCTTCGGTTGTTTCAATACATCCGGCAGAGACAGGTTTCATCGCGGCGGTGGTGTGGCCGTGCGCTGCCAGCGCCGCCAGCACACCCGCTGTCACCCAGGTTTTGCCGACGTCGGTGTCGGTGCCGGTGATGAAGAAACCGCGTGTCATCATGCCGCAGGATTGCGTCGTGGCGGGAAGGCGACTTTAAATACCCCCGGCTCTTCGGATTGCTGCGGCGCAGCATGCTCAGGCGCCCAGGCATGGCCGTAAACCACCTCGTACGTGGCTGGCAACAGGCCGCCGCGCCGGTAGTGCTCATAGGCAGCGGCGAGTGCTCGCAGATGCGTCTTGCCGGTCAGGCCGCGTGCGCGCCCGGCGGTGGCGTTATGCGCGCCGATGGTCTTGAGATCGCGCATGAGGCGTTGAATATCCGGGTAGGTAAGCGTGAAGTTTTCCACGTCCATCACTGGCGTAGTGAGCCGCGCGCGCATCAGGGCATCGCCGATGTCATGCATGTCGATGAAGGTGTTGACGTGATTGTAGCCATCCACGGCTTTCCAGCTGTGGCGCAACTCCTTGAGCGTGTCCGGCCCAAAGGTGGTGAACATCAAAAGGCCGCCCGGTTTCAGCACGCGGCGGAACTCGCGCAAGGTATGATCCAAGTCATTACACCACTGGATGGTGAGATTGGAGAAGATCAGATCGGCGCAGCCATCCCCAAACGGTAGGCGCTCGGCATCGCCGCACACCAGCGCCGGTGTTTTCTGCCAGGGCAGCCAGGATGAGTTATGGCGGCGCGTCTGCAACAGCATGTTGAACGCCAGATCAAAGGCAATGATGTGGGATTTTTTATAGCGGCGCGCCAGCGCGGCAACGCCATGGCCTGTGCCTGCACCGATGTCGAGGATGCAGTCAGGGACAAGCTTTACCAGGTCGAGCCGTTCCAGCATGCGATTTCTCACTTCGGCCTGCAACGCTGCCGCCTCGTCATAACGGGCGGCGGCGCGGTCAAAAGAGGCGCGCACCCGGCTTTTATCGAGCAGAAAATCGCTCGTGTTATTGTCTGATTTGTTCATACAAAAATTCATCCACTACATCAAAAAAATCGTCAGGGTGTGACAAAAACGGCGCGTGAGCCGCCCCCTTGATGGCATGCCAATGCGCGCTGGGCCAGATCTCTTTGATATCCAATGCCTCCGCAAGCGGCACAAGGGCATCACGCTGACCGAAGATCAATTGCGCCGGGCAGCCAATCTCGCGCAAGCGGGGACGCAGGTTCGCATCACGCAGAATCGCAAGGCCGCTGCGCAAGGCCGCCGCTTGGGGGGCACGGTGGCGTGACGCCCGCTCACGCAAGGAGCGTAGCGTTTCGCTGCCGTGCGCGCTGCCCAGCGTTTGCAATGCCAGAAACCGCTGCAAGGTATCGTGATAATCCTGCTCCAGCATTTGGGTAAAGGTCTCCAGTACCTGCGGTTCCATGGCATGCGGCCAATCCGCGCTACGCACGAACTGCGGGCTGCTGGCAACCAGGACCAAGCCAGCTACCCGCTCGGGATATTCGATGGCGAGCCGCATGGCAACCATCCCGCCCAGCGACCACCCCAGCCACACGGCACGCGGCGGCGCTGTCCCTGCAACCGCTGCTGCCAGCGCGTCCAGATCAAAAGCACCGTCGATGGCCGCACTGCGCCCATGCCCCGGCAGATCCATGAGCGTAACACGGAAGGCCGTCGCCAGGCGTTGCGCGGTTTCTTCCCAGATGTCCGCATGCAGGCCCCAGCCGTGCAACAACACGATGTCTTGTCCCGTACCGAAGGTCTTTACATACAAACTCATAACAGCTCCGCCAGCGTATCCAGCAGCCGGTCCACCTGCTCCTCGCTGTGGGCTGCACAGAGCGCAATGCGCAGCCGTGCGCTGCCTTGCGGGACAGTGGGGGGACGAATAGCGCTGATGAGGATGCCGCGCTGCATCAGCGCATCGCTTAGTGACACCGCGCGCCCGGCATCACCGATTATCAGCGGCTGGATCGGGGTAGCTGATGCGGGCAGCGGCAGTCCCAGCCGTTCCGCGCCGGCACGAAACCGCTTGATCAAATCGTGCAAATGCGTGCGTCGCCAACCCTCCTCTTGCACAAGCCGGAGGCTGGCTCGCGTCGCTTGCGCAACGGCGGGTGGCAGCGCAGTGGTGTATATGTACGTGCGGGCACGCTGGATCAAGGTTTCAATAAGTTCTTCGCTGCCTGCCACAAACGCGCCGAAGGTACCGAAGGCCTTGCCAAGCGTGCCCATCAGAATTGGCACCTCATCCATACCCAATCCGAAGTGCTCCACCACCCCACCGCCGTGCGCACCCAACACGCCCAAGCCATGGGCATCGTCGATCATCAGCCCTGCATTGTGTCCACGGGCGATAGTGGCAAGCGCGGGCAGTGGCGCGATGTCGCCGTCCATACTGAACACGCCATCGCTAACTATGAGCCTGGTTGCGGAGCGGTCTCCAACCACTTGCCTTTCCAGCGCCTCCATATCATTGTGAGGATAACGCCGCAGGCGCGCCTGCGACAGCAGCCCAGCGTCGATCAGTGAGGCGTGATTGAGACGATCCTCAAACACGGCATCACCCCGGCCCGCCAATGCGCAAACCACGCCGAGGTTGGCCATATAACCCGTGGAAAACAGCAGGGCGCGCGGCCGATGAGTGAACGCCGCCAGCTCTTCTTCAAGTGCATGATGGGCAGCGCTGTGCCCGCTCACCAGATGCGCCGCGCCGCTACCCACGCCATACTCGGCGGCACCCTGCTGCATTGCCCTGACCACATCGGGATGATTGGCAAGCCCCAGGTAATCGTTGCTGCAAAAGGACAGATAGCGCCGCCCCTCAACCACCACCTCCGCACCCTGCGGACTTTCCATCATCCGGCGTGTGCGATAGAGATTAAGCACCCGTTGTTGCTCCAAACCGGCATTGAGGGATTTCATGTTTTAGTTTTCGCCACAGAGACACAGAGGACACGGAGAAAACATTCTGAGAGATTAATTAACACGCACTGCATCCTCCGTGAACTCTGTGGCTAACATTCAAGGCAATTTCTGTTTCCATAAATCGGTGGTTTGTGGGGTGAAAGACGCGTTTATCCCAAATAATCCATTAGCCGAATTTCGTCTGAACCGGCAACACAGGAGGCTCACCCGCATTCGCCCACAATCCCTCGAACCAAGCTCTTCGTCGTCGCGAAACCGCAAGCAACAACTGGTTTTGTTTTTGGTCGCGATGCCAGAGTGCCCCGACGGCCAATACCTGTTGGTGTAGCGTGGCCAGCGTCGGCTGTATCTTGGCGCGCATCACCGCCTGCCGGAACGTGCTCATCAGGTTGTACGCTAGCATGGCAAAGCCCAGTGCGGCCTCCGTGGCGTAAAAACTGTTCAGGTTGAAGCTGTCCAACCCGAAATCATTTTTTAATTCCTTGATGCGATTCTCACAGTCGGCCCGCCCCCGATAGCTGCGCCATATCTCCACGGGCGGCAAGCTCAGGCTGGTTACCATCGCACCATAACGCCACCCTTGAATATCCGGGTCATCAGCAAACAAGGACAGGGTTTTGCCTGGGGCGTTCTTGCGTTTGATCGACTGCCGTACCACGACGATGCGTCTTGCCGTGTCCCAGCTATTGGCCTGATAGGTGAGCTCCGCTAGCTCCAATCCTGTCTCCAACGCAAACCAGCGGGCATCGCGAATGATGGCTTGCTGCAAGCGTTGGGTCAGCTTTGCGCTGATGATGTAATTGATCCCCTTACCTTCGAGCAGTTTGAATACCGCTTGGTCGTAAAAGCCACTATCCACACGTAGCAGGCCAACTGTTTTGTTGCCCAGATGGTGCAGGGTGGATTCGATGAATTGCAACACGTTGTTGGCACTGCCGGCATCCCCGGGGCGTAACCAGAAATTGGCGACCATGCGTGCCTCGGCCACAAAGGCCAGCAGGGGATGGTGGGATAGTCGCCCACGCTTGTTCGGGTTGTAACCCCGTGCCGCCCCTTGTTGCGCTCCATGCCGGGTGATGACGGTGGAGCCCATGTCCAGGGTGATGCTGCGCAAGGTGCTGACCGTGTCGAAGAACCAGCGATAGACGCCGGCTTGCACCCGTTCGTGGCGCATCATGTCGAAGCGTCCGAACAGGCGCACGATGGCTTTGTGACCAGCGACACGCGTCCAGCCGAACAGTCGCGTTAAGGTGCTGTCCAGCCGGGTGATGTCGAGATGGGTGAAGCGGCATGCGCCGCACCAAATAGAGACGAGCAACTGTTCGATCAGTTGTGCCGGCGGATAGCCTCGATTGGAACCTGGCTCGGGTGAATCCCACTGTGTTGCCGCATGCCGGAAGCCCATGCTGTCCAGCATGCGCTTCATCAATGCCATGCCTCCCCATGCGCTGACCTCACGCGAGGTGAATTTGATCTCGAAGGGGGAGTCAGTTTCCGATGCTTGCGCCATATGCTCACTTTATCTCATTGCTGCCAAATGAATTTCTCTAATGGATTCCATTAGAAATGTGCCGGGTTTCAACGCGAACAGATTATCTCAAATCGTCTAATGGATTATCTGGGTTTATAACTTGCGGGACTCTCGCCGCTGACTGCCAGACCCCAATCGGCTACCAGCTCATCGCGTGAGTGTGCGGCAGGTGGTTTGGACTAGGCTGCCTGCAGCATAAACTCAACCTTCACTGCCTTATATGGAAATTCAATATCACCATCAGCGGTTCGGGTGAGTATGCCTGCATTCAGCAGTGCGGTCACATCGCCATGAACTGCCTTTACATCGCGTCTGACTCGCCTTGCCGCCTCCCGGATTGATACCGGACCTGCACCGCATAGGGCTTTGAGCAGTTCCCAGCGCTTGGCCGTGAGCACCTGCCAAAGTAATTCGGGAGTAGCGAAGGCGATATGTGCTGCGCGATCAGCGCGGCCTGTCTTCATGGCCCGCGAAGCGTCAGTGAGCGTTTCTGCCAGAGAACGCACTTCAAGAACGACCGTTTTCATGATTCCACCTCACAATGTCGGCATTGAAGTCGGCCATCAATTGATCTGGGCCGGAGAATGCGTAAGGTGCTTCCACCGTGCCGACGTGCCGGTGATCACCTTTGTTGCGTTCGTTGTCGTAACGTAACACGCACTTGTTGGCTACTATGTAGGCCAGACGATACTTGAAGTCGTGCGCCGATGGCGGCACAGGCTGCGGCACTCGCCACACCGCCACTTCGACGAACGCATCTGGGGCGAGCACTACCCGCCGACGAATCAGTGAAATGGCTTTCATGTTGGAGATAATAACAACACCCCTGATTGTTGTCAATTACTCCAACATCGAGAGTGATGGTTTAAGGTCTTCACCCAACCAGCTTTCCAAAGGGCATACGGCAGCCGGATTTTCCTCGGTAACAGGCGACACGGATCAGAAGCCACTATAGATAAGATAACAACCTCCCCATTCTCTTCTCTCCGTTGTACGAAAGACGTGCGGTAAGCCGCGCCAGCTTCTTTGACCAGCATCCAGTACGGTTGCTTGAATGATCAGGTCTGGATGGCGCAAATTGAGGCTAAAGAATTCAATCTCGGAGGGATCGGCATCTTCGGTAATCCGAACCTCAAAGTCCTCCCAGTAATCATCAACCACTGAATCTTTCATAGAGCCGGCATCTTCTGTGACGCCCAACGTTTGAGTTCAGCCGCGCGCGAAAGACGCAGGCCGTAGCGTGTTGGCTGAAGCGAAGGGTTAGCCCCTGCGGAGGTGCGGGCGAAGTTCATTCTCGATCGCCAGAACTGCTACCGCTAGCTCAACCGATAGAGGATTCGTGGAGTCGCTGGACGCTGCGAAGACTTCGGACCTAGCTTTCTTGCCCAACTCCCTGTCGAACTCGAAACTCTTGCCTTCTGATGCCTGATTGTCAATGAACGCCTCAATTGCAGCACTCAGCTTGCTCAGGATAGTGCGCAGTGCATCAGTCTTGGTTCTTATCGTCTGGCCCCAGAGTGCTTCAGCTTCGAGTGTCTGAGTGTCGAATTCCTGGAGAGCGGCATATACCGCGCGCCAACGATTGGCGAAGACGTGGTCGTACGCGCCTGCCCTGACCTCGCCACTCTTGTTGGGGGCCTGACTCTGATAGTCCTCGGGGAACTCGGCAGCACGAATGAAAGGACCCCGACATAGAGTGATTTCGTCGCGAAGCTTGTACGCTGCCTTCGCCATGCCACGCGCAACCTCAAATGCCGCCTTTCCGCGCAGTTCACGACTCCATCCCTTAAGTCCAAGGACCGCGACCACGGCGGTAGTGACTCCAGCCAAAGCAAGAGCAACGTCCTTAACCGCACTGAGGATCTCTGAGATGTGCATGCACACAGCGGGGGCTAACTATGAATTAACAACCGCCCGCCGCTGCTGAGTATCACCACGCGGTTTAAGATTAAGGGCTTCCAGCATTTTCAGGTCGTCTTCCACCTGGCGCCCTTTGGTGGTGAGGTAATCGCCGATCATCACGCCCGATGCGCCTGCCATAAAGATCATGGCTTGCATGTCGCCGAGGAACTGGCGTCCGCCTGCGATGCGGATTTCTGCTTTTGGCAACAGATAACGGAACACCGCTATCGCCTTGAGAATATCCATGGGTTGCATAGGTTCACGCTCGCCCATGGGGGTGCCGGCTTGCGGGTTAAGAAAATTCAGGGGTACGGATTCCACGCCCAGCTCACGCAGTGTCAACGCAAGTTCAACTCGCTGATCTAGGCTTTCACCCATTCCTAGTATGCCGCCGGCACAGACGCGCAGGCCGGCCTTGCGGGCGTGGTTGATGGTGTCGATGTTTTCCTGGTAGGTGTGGGTGGTACACACTTTGTCAAAAAAGCTCGGCGCGCACTCCAGGTTATGGTGGTAATTTTCCATGCCCATCCCCTTGAGCATGACCGCCGTTTCTTCGTCCAGCGCGCCAAGGCTGGCGCAACGGCCTATATCCGAATGTTCTTTTAGCGTTGTGAAATATTCTTGCAATTGGTTGCGCTCCTTGGCGGAGCGCACGCCCCAGCCTTTAGATACCACGCCAAAATCGCTGGCGCCCCAGGCACGCGCACGCTCGGCCTGCTCCACCAGTTTTTCGCTGGAAATGTAATTGTAGGCCGGGGCCGCGGTCTTGTGATGGGCGCTTTGGGCACAGAATGAGCAGTTTTCGGAACAATTGCCGGAGCGCACGTTGGAGATGGCGCACACCTCCACCTCGTTGCCACGGAAGGTCTTACGGATGCGGTCGGCGCCCGCCATCAGCCAGGGCAGGTAATCCTCTTCCAGGCGGATCATCCAACGTCCTTCGTCGCCCGTTATTTCCCCGCCCGCAAGAATGCGCGTGGTCAGGCTGTCGATGCGCTGATAGATTTCGTTGTTCATGGCGGCTCTTTTTCCTGTCTGGGTATGCTATTAAATGCTGTGAATGCCGATATTAAAGGCAACGCGACTCCTGTCAACCTAATGGCACACCAAAAGTGAACAACTGGTTAAATATTATACAATCCTTACTGCTTCCGCCGGTCTGCGTCATTTGCGGCGCCAAGGGTAGCGATGGCATGGATCTCTGCCTGGGGTGCCAGACAGATCTCCCCTATCAAAAGCAGGCATGCCAGCGCTGCGCATTGCCATTGCACGGCGTGCACGATGATGAGTCCGGCGTGGCATTATGCGGCAACTGCCTGAATGATTCACCCGCCTATGACCGCGTTTTGAGCGTGTTCACCTATGCCAGCCCGGTGGATCGCCTTATCCAGGATCTTAAATTCCATCGCAAGCTCCATATCGCGCGCTTGCTGGGTGAGATCATGGCCAGCCATCTGGCGCGACGGGTGCAAACCCGGCCCGACCTGATCATCCCGGTGCCCCTGCATAGCGCTCGTTTGCGTGAGCGTGGCTATAATCAGGCGCTGGAACTGGCGCGGCCGGTTGCGCGCAAGCTCAAAATCCCGATTGACTACCGCAGCTGTGAACGATTACGCGCCACACCTGCACAATCCGATTTGCCAGCCAATGAGCGCCCACGCAATGTGGAGGGAGTATTCAGCATCACGGGCAACGTCCAAGGACGCCATATCGCCATTATTGATGATGTGATGACCACCGGCAGCACAGTTGAGGAGCTTGCCACAGCGTTACGCGAGGCCGGCGCGGGCGCGATTGATGTGTGGGTATGCGCTCGCGCATCATTAAATGATTAATACTGCAAGATTGGGCGCACGATTGCGATGTGTTATTCTTTGGAGATTAGGATTAATCAAGGAGACATCTATGACGTTGCGCCAAACCCTCGCTCTTACCCTGTTGGCCGCCAGCACCAGCGCCCTCGCGGATACTGTGGACATCAATGTGAGTGATAAAAGTGCCCAGTTGCGCTATGCGATGCCATTGGGGCGGGACAGCCTGGGGAAATCAGAATTCAATGCCGGCCTCCTCTATACCGAAAATGGAAAGGGCATGGTTGAAGCGGGCATACAGGTCATGAACGAGGTAGGCGCCAATCTTCCTGGCCTGACGGTGGGTCTTGGCGTCAAAGGCCTGGCCGCCTCCGTTGCTCAATACGATGCCGCCGCCTTGGCGCTGGGCGGGCAGGTGCGCTTTTCACCACCGATGGCCAAACGCCTGGGCCTTGTTGGACAATTCTATGTTGCACCGAAAATTGTAACATTTGGTGATGCCAACCGGTTTCTCGAAACGGGCGTCCGGCTGGAATATGAAATATTGCCCCAGGCAACGGCGTATGTGGGTTATCGCAAAATCAGGTTCGGCATTGATAATAACCCCGGCGCCACCCTTGATGAAGGCGCCCATGTAGGTGTGAAGCTCCTGTTTTAGAAAACTCCACGGCCTTGCCGCTGGCTTGAGAGCATGCTTGGAGCCTGTTCACGGGTTCTAATGGGATCTGGACGATGCCAATCACTACCGCCCTAATACCTGGCTATGGTGTTCCTGCACGGCGCGCCGACGCCGCTGTGCGGCAGATTGCCGCGTCGGCATCGGCGCTGCCCCCCGCCAACCGTCAGGTCCGGCAGCAAATCCCCACCGAACAGGTGGTGGAAGGCGATTTTCTTGAGAAACAGGGCGTACCCGGCACTTATCCCGCAAGTTTTCACCAAACAGGCCGCTATACTACGCCGATGGGCAGCGAAAGCATGCTCGCGCGGCGCGCCGTGGCGGAATACTGGTCTCTTTCCCTAATGGAAAGCGGCTGGATTTCACCGCCTCACAGGATTGATGACTATGCCTGAGAAGCGTCTACCCTAAGATTTTTCCAACATGCGAGGGAATTATGAAAAAATGCGGACGGATAGCAGTTGTTTTAATGATGTTGCCGGCAGGCTCGGCGTTTGCCTTGGGGCCGGTGGATCTTGACGTGCAGGTGGCGGGCTGGAAGTCCAGCGTTTCAGGACAAACCCATACCAATTCCGCCCCGGACATCAACCTCAAGGATGATCTGGGACTCAAGGATAAAACCATCGCCTTTGCCCGCGCCAGGCTGCATGTGATGGCGCTGGGAAATGTCTATGCCGGTTATACCCCGATCAAATATGATGCAACCAACACGCTCTCTCAAAGCGTCACTTATGACAACAAGACATTTAACGCGAATACCTCCCTGCAAACCGACGCGGAGTTGAAAAGCTATGATCTGGGATGGACGTTTACAGCGCTCGACGCACAAGTAGTCCAGGCGGAGCTTGGCGCAAACCTGAAATACGTGGATGGCTCGGTCGCATTGAAAGGCTCCTCCCAAACAGCGAGTGCCAGCTTCTCCGTGCCTGTCCCCATGCTCAAGGCCGTAGTGCGCGCCAGCGTACCTTTTGTTAAAGCAGAGGTTGATGGCATGGGCATGGTTTACCAAGGCAATCATTTTTATGATGTCACCGCCCAGGTTAAATTGAGTCCTGTGCCATTCTTTTATGTGGCGGGCGGATACCGCTATATAGACGTGGAACTGAAAGATGGCTCCAATAAGGCTATCATCAAAAACACAGGCCCATTCCTGGCGATCGGGGCGAATTTTTAGCCCTGTTGCGAACCCCGGGATGGGCCGCAGGATTGCAGCGTGCCCCTCCCGGTTTTGCTTACTCGAACTGCCGGACCACCAAGGGATGGACAATAAGCGCGACGAGCAATGCCAGTATGTAATCCCTATAGGCAGCAAAGGCGCCGGCACCATCACCGGGGCTGGCGATTATCATCAATCCTACTATGACAGCAAATATGATCTTGAACATTTTCGACTCCAGAGATAAAAAGTTAAGTTAGGTTGTTTCCTTGGAGTCTATAGTGCCAAGAGTCGAAAGCTATTGCTGTGCGGGGCGTATCACTACAGTTGTGAACTGTGACGCAAAATGACAAGAAGTGTCCTTTTTTGGCATAAAAATCCTCCGCGCAAAACACTTATTATCCTAAAAACGGTGCTTGGAGCCATAGCGGCGACTGCCGTGAGAGCCAGCAGACCGCGTGGGTTGCGCCGGAGTATCTGCTGGTGGAGCGCGCCTGCCCAGCTGCGAACTGCCCTATCGTGACGACAGTGCGCCTGCCTCGCCTATACCTGATCACACCTGAGCCACGTGGCGGGACGGATGACTTTCTCCATGCGCTCGAACAATCACTGGAAAGCGGGATCCGACTGGTGCAATTGCGCGCAAAGACCCTGGCGGATGATGATTACAAACGTCTGGCGGAGCAATCGCTATGCCTGTGCCGACGCTATCAGGCGCTTGTGATACTAAACGCCCCACCGCACCTTGCACAGGCGCTGGGTGCCGATGGAGTACATCTGGACAGCGCGCGCCTGATGACACTGGACGAGCGTCCGCTGCGCCGGGATCTGTGGGTCGCCGCATCCTGCCACAACGCTACGGAGCTGTCCCACGCCTGCCGCATCGGCGTCGATTTTGTGGTGGTCTCACCCGTACTGGAAACCGCCAGCCATCCTGGTGCGCAGACACTGGGATGGACCGGGCTGCGCGCGTTGACCGGGCTATCCAGTGTGCCGGTGTATGCGTTAGGGGGGATGACACCGGGCCATTTGCCGCAGGCGCTGGCGCATGGTGCGCAGGGCATTGCGGGAATCGGGGCGTTGTGGGGCGGGATGGCAGCAATCAACTAATGTAGAGCGGGAAACGTCTATCCTCCGCCCCTGAATCTTCGGGTAGCGTCTGTTCCTCGGCCGGGACGCGGTATGACTCGCTTGCCCATTCGCCCAGGTCGATGAGCCGGCAGCGTTCGCTGCAAAACGGCCGCCAGCGCTGTTCCGGTGCCCATTCCACGGTTTTGCCGCAGGTGGGGCAGGTGACAACAGGTTTTTTCTGCGGGGTCATATGGTGCAGCAGGTCAATTCAAAGCTCACGTTTTCCGTGGTCTGCACTGGGCGCTCGTCTATCCGCTGTTCCATAAAACGCACAGTGAAACGGTGCTTGCCGCCGCTGATCTCAGCAAAATAGGGGCTGTCCGCCGGCACGCTAACACGCACGATGTGGCATGGGGGCGTCGGCTCCAGGGTTTTTTGGAAAAAACCCGCCTCGGCGACCTCTTTCACCGGCGGAGCGCTGTCACGGATCAGCCGCAGGATCAGGTTAATGGATTGCGCGATGACGCTGAAGGGCTTGAGCCATCGTTCGAGCTGCTGCCTGCGTATTTCGGGGGGTTGTTGCAGCCAGTAGTGGTAAGCGGGGAGATCGAAATCACACGTGCCGCCAGGGATGCTGCTGCGCTGCCGGATACTGTTAAGAAATTCACTCTGCCGCAATTCCTGGCCGACTTGGCCCTTGCTGGCGTGCAGATGATCAATGAGCACATCCATTTCACTAAGCAACGAGCTTAGCCTTGAGCGGTCGACGCCCGGATTTTGCTCCAACCTTTCCAACACGGTAATTTGCCGCTCCAGCTCCTTCATGACCTCGGTCTTGAGATCGGCGCGACTGAAAATACTCAGTATTTCCAGGATGCTGTTAAGCGTCGCGCGGCTATCCCATACAGAGTTATTCGCCAGATGGGCATACGCCTGTTGAAACAGGAATTCGAGCCGCAAAAAGGTGCGGATCCGTTCGTTCAGCGGTTGTTCGTAAGTGATTTTTTTCTGCACGAAGATTACCGATTCGCTAGTCATCGCCGGAGCTTAGATTCTGTCGTCACGAGACAGCCAACCAAAGAGCAAGGCTGCGAATCTGCACTGCGGCAACGAAGGATGACAGGTTTTTCGCATAGCGGGTGGCG
>LNEJ01000064.1 GCA_001464965.1 Gammaproteobacteria bacterium Ga0074134 | reverse complement strand
AAGCGCTGGCGCGGGATCGCCACCCGCTATGCGAAAAACCTGTCATCCTTCGTTGCCGCAGTGCAGATTCGCAGCCTTGCTCTTTGGTTGGCTGTCTCATGACGACAGAATCTAAGTGTCTTAGTCATTTTTTAAAAAAACGGCAGGATACGATCGAGGCGCTGCCTAATCTTGACCCACTGGAAGTGACAGCAGAACCGGGTAAATATATTTCGCTTGCGCAGTGGTGTGCGCAGGATGCCGTGCTGGCAGCATATCAGAAGGGTTGGGCCGAGCAGAAACGCCTACCCGTGGCCGGAGAATATGCCGTGATAAAACGGTGGATGGAAGGGGCAGTGTCGCGGAGTGAAAAAGCTCAGAGGGTAGAACAGGCTTATGCCGCGCGTGATGCCTTAACCGGCATTTCGATTCAAACATAGAGGGAGAAATCGAAATGAAAATCGCGCTTTGGGTTTATGCGATTGGCGGTAGCTTCTATGCAATGATGTATTTAACCGGCACTGATGTTGTTGTGAGATATGCAGTAGGTCCACTGTGGCTACTGATGATGGCCGCGCCTGTTACGCTGTTTTTCCTCGTGCTGCCGGTGATGTGGCGTATTGTTGGGCGCTTGCCGTAAGCCTTGCGTATCTTGAAGACCGCTCCGTACAAACAGGATATTTTGTGGCAAAAATTCCCCGAGACCTGATAGACATTGTTCCCGCCTCGCCACCACAGGTGTATCTGGTGGCGGGCAGGTACTTGGAGGCGCTGTGCGCATGAAACTCAAGGCCGACTTCGTAGCGCTCCTTTCAAGATCGATAAGAACATTTGTGGTGGCCGCAAGCGGGCTATTTCTGTCCTGGAATAACTACGCGCACATGGTCGATCCGGTGTGGCGGTTGGCAGGGTTAGTGGCGGTCCTGCCGCTGATGGCGATTGGATTTAAGTGGGCGGAGCAACCGCACGATCCGAACAGGGAGACGGAGTGATGATACGAGCTACGGGATATTTGGCGGTGATGATAATGGCGCTGGCGGTGGGCGGGTGTGCCGGGCCGGCGGCGGTACAACACATCGGCGACGGGTATGCGCCCATCCGTGCCGGCGCAGCCGGCACACAAAGCCCCGAGGCGGCTTTCGCGCAGCAAATAGCCGCCTCGGGGCTGGCGGGTCCGCTGGACACTACTATCGGCAACTGGCGGATGCGTGGGATTTATACCGGCGAAGAGAATGGGTGCCGCACGGTGGCGGTGAGCAACCTGAGCCTGAATCGCACGACCAATTACCGGGTGTGTGGAGAACAGGTGGCGCCCATTGCGGACGTGGCGCCGGTCTTTCCGCCAGGCACGGATGCACAGGCCGTGCGTGGCGGCGTGACCAGGGCAGCGTGGGCCAACGGACGGGCAGAGAATGTATGGCAGGGATACCGGATCGAAGCGCGGATGATCGGGCCGCTTCGAGCGGACGGGTGCGCACAGGTGCAGACCACGGTGACGTGGGGTGGGATGCTGGTGGAGCAGAAAACAGACAGGGTGTGTCAGTAAAGGAGGGTTGTGCCGTGCCGGGAATCAGAAGTGTCGCAGCTGCTATGGTGGTGATGGGAGTAGGGGTAAATAATGCGCTGGGTGGAACAGACCGTGTTCCGCTGGAACCGGATGATCCGCCTGCCGCTACATCTGTTGTTCAAGGTCAAGCCGCGGCTGTAAAGATCTACGTCATGACGGTCAACGGCGGAGCCGTGGATGATGGCGTCACGACGGACGCCGAGTTCAAATTTTATCCGCTGAACCAGTACGAGCCTGCGACTGTGGTTCGCAGCAATCGACCGATTGTCGCCAGGCTGGAACAGTACGTCGCATCGGATCTGCGGCCAAGCGTACAGAAGCTTCTCGCGGCGGCGCGTGAAGGCCTGCAAAAGAGCATGAGTACGGCGGGATTGGCGGGTGTTGTGTCGCACATCCCCGATCCCCTGAAGGAGAGCAAGGCGCAATCGCAGGATGTGGGGGCTGCAAATCCAGGCCCAACCGTCCTGCCTTTCAAGCTGTCGGCGGTGGGCCTGCCTGGTGCCGCCGCGACCGCTCCCGTTACGGCAGACATGGGCAAGCGGCTTGCACAGCTGCCCTATATGCAGAAACGGGGCGTGCCCGTGGCCGTCGTGTTCACGCGATCCTCGCTATCTACGATCTATGAAGGGAGCCTTGTCAATCCCCAGCCTTTCATCCCTATACAAAACGACGGACTCGGCGGTTTTGGGGCGATTTTTGAGGCGACGGGCAATTTTGCGCGCAGCATGACTGGTAATGTGAAGCCGATGACGTTCGAAGGCACCGCCAAGCTGACCTGGCGCGCCGACTACAAGATCTATGATGTCGGCACCGGACAGGAGTTGCGCGCCGGCAGTGTCGGCCCGCTCACGGCGGCCACCAGTCCATGGAAGGGGTCATGGTCTTTTCCGTCATTTGGTGGAGAAAGTTTTGAGGAGGTGATGCAGAACATCGCCGATCCGCGCGCCAAGGTGCTGGCGACCGCGCTTGAGCAGATGGCCGAGATGGCCGGCGCGACGGTATCCGCCAGCTTCAATGACTGGCCGGACCTGCTGCAGGCCAGCCAGGAATTGAGGGCGGGCAGATGAGCCAGATTGAAGGCGGTGCCGGGACCGGGCGGCGCTCTGCAGTCATGTCCAAAGAGTTGATTACCGGGGCGCTGGCGTCGCCGCCCGAGGTCTATCTTCGGCTATGTGAGCTTCTGAATGACCCGTGTGCCACCTCGGAGGATATGGCACGGGTCATCGGCACCGATCCCGCGTTGACCGCGCGCCTGCTCAAGCTGGTCAACAGTTCCTTTTACCGCTTTCCGGCGCCGATTGAGACCGTATCACGGGCTGTCACCGTCATCGGGATGCTGCAGCTCGTCCAGCTGACATTGGCCACCAGTGTGGTAAAGGCGTTCGCGGGAATATCGAGTAGGCTGATCGATATGGATGCCTATTGGCGGCACAGCATTTATGTGGGCGTGGTCGCCAGGATTCTTGCCAAGCGTGCAGGGATCGATGATCCGGAACTGCTCTTCACGGCGGGCATTCTGCACGATATCGGCATTCTGATCATTTGCCATGGCGTGCCGGATCTGGCCAGGGAGGCGCTGCAACGCAGCCAGCGGGCGAACCTGCCTCTGTACATGGCGGAGACCGAGATCATGGGGTTCGATCACGGGAACGTCGGCGGGGATCTCGCTCGGGCCTGGCAGTTGTCGCCGCGGCTGGAAGAGGCGATGGAGTATCACCATCGGCTGGATGACATACGTCCCCGGCGGCGCTGCAAGGAGGCCGCCATTGTGCATTTGGCGGATGCGATTGCCAGCATCACCGGACAATCAGAAACAGGAACAGGGCTTGTTTCTCAACCCTGCCACGAGGCTTGGGCGATGGCGGGTCTGCCAATAATCATGCGGCTGGAAGAGGTCATCGAAAGCGCCGATGTACAGTTCGCCGAGGCGCTGGATATGTTCGATTTAATATCGTAATCACCGTAATCACCGTGAAGGTGACAATGAGGGGACAATGCTGACGGGGGAGTGCGGATGAGCGTAACGCCAGACGACATCAAGCAGGTTCTTGAGTCCATGCTTGGAGCATTCGCCCAGCAGAGCCTTGCCGCCTATCAGGCCGTGGCATCGAATGAAACTGTGGCGAATGCTGTGGAAGCCGCCAAGAAGGGTGACTACCAGATGTTCCATTTTGGTCTCTGTCATCCCCTGGAGCAGGTGGTAGACGGCCTCCTGGCGGACGTGACGCGCAGCCATGAGGCCCGTTTTCTTCTCAAGCATTCGCACTTCGTCGAATCGCACTTTCGCTACCTGATTGAGAAACGTGAAGGGGCGGCCTGTTGTGCGGATAAGTCGCGCACTCTCATGCGAGTGCTGTTGCGTTTCTATGTGACGGGCGAAGAGATACGATTCGACTATGTCCAGGATTTTACCTACCACCTACCAAGGACCGTGTTTACCACCCACGGTGATATCGTCGCGTTCTTTGTGGGTGTCTATTGCCTTTATTACGGAAGGCCGGAAGCGTACCTGAAAGCGATGGCGGATGTGCTTCAGCAAGCATCCGGCGCGGAATCGGCCTAGAGGAAAACGGAGAAAATGGTCAGATATATTTCAGCATGCGAGGTGACGGAAGCTCAGCGCAAGCAGGCGCTAGACAGTGAGCTATATTCTTATGGGGATATGGTTCTCGTTTGGGCAAACGAGGGTGATTTGTATTGGCCTGCTGTAATGGACGAACTGACAGCACTGCGCAGGTTTGCGCAACGCGTCATGGCCAACTGGCCTGAGGGTGGCTTTGACGGCGATGAGCTACAAGACGCAGCCGTCGATTGCGGGCTGCTTAAACCATTTGAAGTCGAAGAATCCTGTGGCGAAGGCTGCCGTTGCTCCGAGTACGGTGGTTTTCCCTTGACGTGTTATCGACCCACAGCATTGTTATCGCCCGAGACGGCAGTACCACGTACCGACAAACAGGAGTTGCCGTGATGGCGCGTTCGGATGAAGTGTTTGCGTTGGCCAGGAGCGCGCTGACCGGCGATCGGGAGCATGTACGCGCCGTGGTGGGAATGATGATCGCGAATGAGCCAGAGCGTTCGTCGCTGAGTGAGCGGCTTCGTAAATTGCTCCAGGCCCATGGCGGCCTGCATCCGACTGCCGGTGACGGGATCCGTCTGGATAAGGGCCTGGAGACGCTGGTCCGGGTGGTTGACGTGGGCCGCGACCTCGACTCTGTTGTGCTGTCGACCGAAGCCAGACAGACCATCGAAGCGCTCGCGCACGAGTACGCCGCAGTGGATGCCCTGGCGGCGCATAACCTGACGCCGCGAAATCGATTCCTGCTTACCGGTGCGCCGGGGTCGGGCAAAACCACTTTGGCCGGCGCGCTTGCGCGGCGGCTCCAGCGGCCCTTGCTCGTGATCGACTACAGTACCCTGATCACGTCGTACCTGGGCGAGACGGGCGCCAAGCTGACAAAACTGATAGACGGCATTGCTGGTCAACGCTGCGTATTGCTGATCGACGAACTGGAAACTCTGCTATCCGAACGGAGCGGGAGATCTGATCGTACCGACGTTGGCGAGCAATCGCGTATCGTTTCCGCCCTGCTTCTGGCGCTAGATCGCCTCGATCACCGGGTTGTGGTGGTTGGCGCGACCAATCACCCGGAAATGCTAGACCGTGCCGTGCGGCGGCGGTTCGATATTGAATTCGAACTCCCGTTGGCGTCGCACGAAAGTGCAGCGGTGCTGGGTCGGATACTCGCCGCGAGGCATCCCGGCGTGCCGGTCCACGAGATGATCCCGCATAACGTTGACGGCCGGTCGTTCTCGGACATCGAGTGCGTGGTTTTGGCGCGGGTGCGTGAGTGGGTGATGGCGGGAGTCGCGGCGCGTCAGGCGACCGGCTAGCCACAACTTTATTGATTATTGATCGAGGAAAAGGAAGAAAATGGTCAGATGTATTTCAGCGCGGCCAGTGCACAGGACTATGAACCAGTGACCCGTCTCTTCCTCTGCGAGAAACCCTCCCAGGCCCGTGACATCGCAGCAGTGCTGGGGGCGCGCGTGAAGGGTGAGGGTTGTTTCAAGGGTGACGGTGTTGCCGTGACCTGGTGCATTGGGCACCTGCTGGAAATGGTCCCGCCGGAGGCCTACGATCCGGCATATAAGCACTGGGATCTGGCACAGTTGCCGATCATGCCCGCGCGGTGGAAGCTGGAGGTGACGAAGCGTGGCAAAGCGCAATTCAATGCGGTGAAGGCCAGTCTTGCGCAGGCTACGGAGGTGGTGATCGCCACGGACGCCGACCGCGAGGGCGAGACAATCGGGCGGGAGGTGCTGGAACGCTGTGGTTGGCGCGGGCCGATCCACCGGCTGTGGCTGTCGGCCCTGGACGAGGCCAGCATCCGCAAGGCCGTGGCGAATCTGCTGCCCGGCGAGAAAACCGAACCGCTTTACCAGGCAGGCCTGGGCCGGGCACGGGCGGACTGGCTGGTGGGCATGAACCTGTCGCGGCTCTATACCCTCCAGGGACGGCGGCGCGGGTCGCAGGGCGTGTTGTCCGTCGGCCGGGTGCAGACGCCCACCTTGAAGCTGGTCGTGGACCGCGACCGGGAGATCGAGGGGTTCACGTCCGCGCCGTATTTCGAGGTAATGGCCACCTTCGCCGCCGCTGCCGGGACATTCCGCGCCAAATGGCAGACCGGCAGGGATCAGTCCGATGCCGAGGGCCGCTGTATCAGTAGACCGGCGGCCCTCCAGGTGGCGCAGAAGGTTCAGGGCCAGGAGGGACGTATCACGGAGGCCTTGACCAGGCATGTCAAGGAGGCGCCGCCGCTGCCCTATGATCTGTCGGGATTGCAGCAGGAGGCCTCGCGGCGCTGGGGGATGGGCGCCCAGCAGGTGCTGGATGCCGCGCAGGCACTTTACGAGACGCACAAGGCCACGTCCTATCCGCGGACGGACTGCGCCTGGCTGCCGGAGAGCCAGTTCGCCGATGCCGCTGCGGTGATTCGCGCCCTGAAGCAGACGGACGGCGCACTGGCCGCTCTCGCCGACGGAGCCGACACCCGGCGCAGGTCGCGGGCCTGGGACGATGGCAAGATCACGGCCCACCATGCGATCATCCCGACGGCCGCCCCGGTGGACATGGGCAGGCTGTCGGAGGCCGAACGCCGTGTCTATGACCTGATCCGCCGCCGCTATCTGGCCCAGTTCTACCCCGATCATGAAGTTGACCAGACCACCATTACCGCCCAGGCCGCCGGCGAGACGTTTCGTGCCTCGGGACGGATGCCGCGGGTGACGGGCTGGAAAGCCGTCATCAGCGAAGCGGCGGTTGCGCCAGAGGACGGTGCGGAGGACGCAGCGAACCAGACGCTGCCGCCAGTCACACAAGGCGATGCCGCGAAGGCGGTGGAGGCGGAGGTGGTGAACCGGCACACCAAGCCGCCTGCGCGCTATACCGAGGGCACGCTGATTGCCGCCATGAAGTCGGTGGGCAGGCTGGTGCGGGATGCCAGGCTCAAGGCCGTGCTCAAGGAAACCTCCGGCATCGGCACCGAGGCGACGCGCGCGGCGATCATCGAGACCCTGCTCAAGCGCGGCTTCATCATGCGCGAGGGGCGCAAGCATCTGGTATCGACGCCCCCCGGACGGGCATTGATCGACGCCGTGCCGGATGACGTAAAGGATCCGGCGACCACCGCGCGCTGGGAGCAGGCCCTCGATGAGATTGCCCAGGGCAAGGGCGATCTGGGCGCCTTCCTGAGCGCGCAGGCGCAATGGCTGGAAGTCTTGGTAAAAGAGACCGCGATTGACGCCCCTGGAGACGCCCTGGAAGCGCAGGGACAGGACAGTGATGCCTATTCCTGCGCTGAATGCGGCAAGCCGCTCAGGAGACGGTCCGGCCAGCGCGGATGGTTCTGGGGATGCACTGGCTATCCTGATTGCCGGATCACACTGCCTGATGTGGATGGCAGACCGGGGAGAGCGCAGCGAGGGACTCGGGACGCTGGGATCAAGAAGAATACTCCGCCGTCATCCGGCAAAGATCAAGGAGCGGCCAAGTCAGGCGAGAGGTCTGCGGGCGGCGCGGGTATCCCGTGCCCGACATGCGGCAACGGGCGCTTGGTACGGCGTACCGCAAAAAGCGGCAAGAATGCAGGCAAGGCGTTTTTGGGCTGCACCGCGTTTCCCCTATGCAAGCATTTCGGGTGGGCGACATGATTGATGAAAGAAAGCGCATGAATATTGTCACCCGCGACATGACGGAAGATGAGCGTCGCAGAGTGCGCAAGAAGAAGGACGAGTTCGCGCAACTTCTCGATGATTTAGAAGCAGGCCGTATTTTTCCAGAAGATCTTGGCGCGGATCAACTAAAACGCCTGCGAGCATTGTCAAGAATCATGCACAGAGAACCCACTGCGTGAAAATGCACTTCGGTTACGACGATTACTCACGCGCCCGCCAGGGGCGGGATGTGCCCGTCGTGTGGGAGGCGGACAAGCTCATCAATCCGCATATCCTGATATGCGGCAAGTCCGGGACGGGGAAAACCCACCTGCTGCGCAGAATGATCGCGTCCGCCGCTGGGGGCGTGCGCTTTCATGTGTTCGATGTGCATAGCGATATCCGCATTGCGGGCGAGTCGCGCGTGGTATTTTCCGAGGCCACCCGCTACGGGTATAACCCGCTGGTGCTCGACACGGACCACCATACCGGCGGTGTGCGGCGCACCATCAACCGGCTGGTGCGCACCTTGAACCGCACATCGCGCAAGCTGGGTGATCGGCAGGAGGCGGTACTGCGGGCGCTGTTGCAGGATGTGTATTTCCTGAATGCCTGTTACGACGATAACCCGAAATCCTGGTGCAAGAAAGAGATCGATGAGGCGGTGCGCAAGACACTGATCGACGCGCGCCGTTACCCGGAACTGAAGGAATATTATCCTACGCTCGATGACCTGGTGGGTTTCGCCGAGCGCAAGCTCAAGGCGATGTATCTGGGGCCGGAGGGTAACGGGGTCGGCAACCGCTGCGTGACGGCGCTGGAGGAGACCAACCGGCTGACTGCATCCTTGAAGCGCCTGACCGGCAAATCCGCCAGGGCGGGCGATGAGGAAGCGCAAGGCCTGGAAACCAGGATCAGCGCCGCCAAGGCGCGGGCGCTGACGGCGTTCGAGGAATATCTGGGCAGCATCGAGAATGGGCGGGAGATCGACGAGGTGATCAAGTACGACTCGCGCGAGGTGCTCAAATCCATCGTGGATCGGCTCAAAAACCTCAATGCCCTGGGCATCTTTCGGCCCACACGGCCGCCGTTCGATGAGCGTGCGGCGGTGTGGGTTTATGACATCAAACACCTGCCGGAGGACGAGCAGGCGCTGTTCGTCCATTTCAGGATGCAGGATATCTTCCGGCGCCGACTGGCTCAGGGAGTGCAGGGCGAAGTCAGGGAAATCATTGTGTCCGACGAGGCATCCCGGTTCTTCGGTGACGAGCCGGACAACATCTACAACGTCATCGCCAAGGAAGCGCGGAAGTTCGGGTTGGGTCTGTGGTGTGCCTCCCAGGCGCCCACCCATTTTTCCGAGGATTTCCTCACGACCGTGGGAACGAAGATCCTGCTCGGCATCGACAGCTATTACTGGCAGTCCAGTTGCCGCAAGCTCAACATCGAGGAAAGCGTGTTGCGCTTCATTACACCGCAGAAGACCGCCGCCATTCACATGGACCGCAAGGGCGAAGTGAATGCGCGGTTCAAGGGGGTGCAGCTGGCGGGTTAAAGGGCAGGACAGTTTACTTGCTCGCTACAGTTCCCGATAAAGTATTTGACAGCCGGTTCGATATGGTATAAGTTGAGAGTGCATTACTACGTGACGACTTCGTTAAAGTCGCGCCCTTGCTGATCCTTGATCAGCGCCCATGTGCCCATGCACATCCCCGGATGTGCCGGACCGTATCCACGGGTACAGCGACCGCAAGGCCGCCGGTCCATCTTCAATTTTGCCCACACGCAAGTGTGCGTTATCTTCAACCCGATGGGGAGCGTAATCCCTCATCGGGAATGCTTCCCCTTTCATTTCAGAGGAGGCATTATGAAGTTAAGCCGCCGTCAGAAAGACGGTATTGCTGATTCGTTTGAGAAGATCGGTGTCGCGGCGGCGATAGGATTTATCGTCGGCGTGTTCGTCGAGGCAAAGATCGCTTTTATCAACGCGGCACTGTTGCTTTTGATAGCCGTGATCTTTCTCGTAATTTCCGTGATTCTCAAGGGAGGCGAAAATGACTGACTACACCATTCTCTTAATAGTGTTTCTTGCCGTCGGCATTTTTGCTGGGTGGTATGCTTACACACACAGCGATAATTCCAAGCCCAAGGGCTAGGACAAGAAATGCATTCGAATATTTTTGATGTCCGTAGTCCTTGTGTTCGCGCTGATCCTTAGCGTGATTGCTTACCTGAACCATCAGGGCCACAAGCGCGACAAAACCAAAGGGTTAAACTGACCCTTTTCAAACCCGCCGT
Source organism: Gammaproteobacteria bacterium Ga0074134 (assembly GCA_001464965.1). Classification (GTDB taxonomy): domain Bacteria; phylum Pseudomonadota; class Gammaproteobacteria; family Ga007554; genus LNEJ01. The sequence continues at coordinate 34,567 of LNEJ01000064.1, read as the reverse complement.
ATCGATGACGATGCGGTTTCTTCAACCACCCATCCGGGGAATCACATTCCCGGGGTCGGGAGCGTGCTTTCTCCGGTTTTTTTAACCATTGGAGGAAGTGCCATGTCTCAAGCAAATCAAGATCAGAAGTATTTCGACCTGCATATCTCGGGCATCGGTTATCTCAACCGCGTCCGTGAAGTACAGGTAAAACGCGGTCAACCGTTTCTTGCCGTGGATGTCTCGGCATTGCATGGTGATGCCGAGGATGTTCAGTACACCCGCTTTGACTGCCGGGTCTCTGGATCGGAAGCGCAGGAGGTCATCCAGCTTCTGCTGCCGGAAATCCAGGCCAAGAAGAAGGTGCTGGTGTCCTTCAAGCTCGGTGATCTTTACACCGATACCTTTGTCTATGACAAGGGCGAAAAGGCAGGTCAGACCGGCTTCAGCCTCAAGGCCCGGTTGCTGATAATCCACTGGGCCAAGGTCGACGGCAAGCATGTGTTGCCAGTAGCATCCGATGCTCACGCATCAGATGCTCAAGATGCGGCAACGGACGAGCCTCTTACGGGCGACATCCTTCCTGCCGCACCGGCGAAGCAACACGCCGGGAGAAGCAGTCTTGACGAACTGGTTTATTAGTGTGTTCGCTACGCTGGGAATCTTCGGATTCCCAGCTTTCTTTAAGCAATCGTGGAGGGATTTTTCCAGCGCTCTGTTGTTTGGCAGAGCCCTGAAAAAAGACTCAACTTTTTTCGTAGCCTGAGAGCCGTTGCAGCGGCACTCGCACATCCGTGTGCATCGCAAGTTTTCACCCGTTTGTCACTTCGGTAAAAAGTGACGCCCTGCTGATCTTTGATCAGCGCCCCGTGCCCATGCACATCCTCGGATGTGCCGGACCGTACCCACGGGCACAGCGGCCGCAAGGCTGCCGGTCCTAATGTTTCCGGTCAACCCCTCGAACTGCTCCCACAGGCAGGGACCCGGAGGCTTCTACTCCCGCTGCGGATGTGATACCGCAGTATCTTCAACCTCACTGGGAATCTTCGGGTTCCCAGTTTTTCTTTCATCACTATCAATGTCATCAACATCAACCCGCACGGGGCGGATCCCCACTGTGGGGATTGTCCGCGCCTTGCTTTTTTGTAAGGAGGCATCATGAGCGATACAGTAACGAAGCTACCATCTGCCACAAAGCCTGTGAGATTCACGGTAGAACTGACCGAAGATCAGGCCCTGGCTTATGCGCAGTTCCTCAAGCGAGTCTGCTTCTCGGATTACATGGGGCGCGCAGCGGATAAGGATGAGGCATACCAGATGGTGTCCGCCGGCGAGGAAATCCGAGCAGGTCTTTCATCTGTGGGTTTTGCGCCACGGTAATCAGGTCAAACATCTTCAACTCACCCGCGAGGGGCAAATCGCCCTTCCGGGAGTGGCCTGCCCCCCGTTTATTTCAAACGCAGAAGGAGCAGACCATGGATCGTTATTGGAAGAAACTACAAGCCATTCTGATGGGGATGGCCAAGGAGGACCCCAATCGTTTTCTCCGGGAGGTCTATTACTCCGGCATGTCCGGAGATGACCTACAGGAGATCAAGTGGTTGGTGGAAATCGCCCGGCGTGCGCCAGGTTATGACGAGTCACAGGATTTGCTGAGAATCAGAAACATCCTGTGACGATTCCCGCCGCAACTCTTCCAAGGATGGGAGAGTTGCATCTTGGGACGAGATGCTCATGTAGAGTTTCTCGAGTATCGGTGACTTGACCTCCACCAATTGATTGATAGCGTTGACGAGTGCTTCACTCAATTCGCCTTCCGTCAACGTGGAGTGCGGATCCGCGCCGCCCAATTCAATGAATGCGCGTTCAGCGTCACTGGTGGGTTTCGTGCGGCCGTTGAGTGAAATTGCCATGGCTATTATCTCTAATTTAGGGAGATGATAGCCAATTGTAGCACATCCTTTTTATCAACCCCAGCGGGGCATCATCCCCTGTTGGGGGATGGTGCGTCCTGTTGGTTTTCCTTGCAGGAGGTCAATGATGGACGCACTTACATTCAAACTGGCGAAAGCCATCGTGTTACGGCATGAGCGGGAACATGGCACAGATACACCGATCGAGCTGGTGCGATGCAAGCACGCACGCAGCACAACATGGCGGGGTGTCGTCATCGCACCCAGCGCCAAGCGGTTGGGCGGGTGGCAGTTATCGTTTTTCGATGCCTGCGGGTTCTATGGCGATTCACAGCATCCATCGAAAGTGGATGCCGTGGAGGAAGCGGTGCTGGAGGGATTTGTCACAGTCAGCCACGGGCGCCTTGAACAAGCCATGCGGGATAGCCAATGGCAAGCCGGAGTCAGATTTAATGACCCGGAAAGAGCACATAAAGCCCATACGAGCGCATGATGCAACATGGGTGGTATTTTCATTTATAAGGGAAGGCCGGCGCAGGCTGCAAGGCCTTCCCTCATTGCCCTGAGGGGGCGCTGAGGGAAGGCCTTTTGGTCTTCATTCAAATGCGCCGGCCGGCTGCTGTCGGGAAAGAGCAGTGCCCTTTGTGCGGAATACCACCGTGCCCTGTAACGTTTCGGATCCAATACCTCTACGTGGATCTGGCGATCATCGGAATAAGCGCGTGCTTGTACGGGCGAGCAGCGTCCTTCGTGTCGCAGTGGGTATCCGGCCGCAAGGCTGTCAAACCGTCTCAATGCTGGCGAATCGCCCAGCCGGACGCATTCAAAATATTATTCAACTTCGCTCCGCAAGGGGCTTTTTCCGAGGGGGCGGTCAACCGCTTGTTGGGAAAAGGCTGTGCCTTGATGTGTTTTAACCGTGGTGACTGCGGATTCAGTCGCGCCATTGCTGATCCTTGATCAGCGCCCATGTGCCCATGCATATCCCCGGATGTGCCGGACCGTACCCACGGGCACAGCGGCCGTCAAAGGCCGCCGGTCCATCTTCAAAAATCGCCGGCCACACTAAAAGCCGACAATCATCCGCAACCCTGCGGGGAGATCACTCCCCGAGGGGTGGCCTCCCGCTTTTTCAATAATGAGGAGGTCACTATGACACTTGCCCTGCGGCTCATTGACGCACAACCGGAAGATCGGTTTTCGGGTATTCAACACAACCATCTGACCGATGAGGAGCGAACATCGGTGCTCAGGTTGGCCCTTGAGGTTCTGGCCAGCCGTCACGCACCTGGCCAGCCCCTGTCAGGTCCAAACGAAACCGCGCAGTACCTGCGGTTTGTGTTCGAAGGCTACAAGAACGAGGTTTTCGGGGTCATCTTTCTCGATAACCGCGGCCGGGTGCTGGCGTTCGAAGAGCTTTTCTCCGGCACTATCGACGGATGCAGCGTCCATCCCAGGGTGGTCGTGCAGCGGACGCTGGCGCTTAACGCAGCAGCGGTCATCTTCGCCCATAACCATCCGAGCGGCAATGCAGAGCCATCTCGGGCGGATGAAGCCCTCACGCAGCGTTTGAAGAATGCGTTGTCGTTGATCGATGTCCGCGTACTCGACCACCTGGTCGTGGGTGGCGAAGGTACGGTCTCGTTTGCCGAGCGTGGACTGCTTTAACCATTACACGGGCACAGCGGCCGCAAGGCTGCCGGTCCATCTTCAAACCTGCCGCATCGACATCGATGCGGTTTCTTCAACCACCCATCCGGGGAATCACACTCCCGGGGTCGGGAGCGTGCTTTCTCCGGCTATCAACTGAGGAGAAAGCCATGGAAAAATTTATCAATTCTGTCATTTTGATCGGCGGCACAGCGGCGTTGGTAGCGAGCATCTCTACCATCATTGTGCTTCGTGAAATCAGGAAGGAAATCCGTATGCACGATGTCGTGTCTGAATTCAGTGACAGGACATGCAGTGTGCGGGCGATCAATCCTGATTTTGTTATAAACGCCCGGCGTGGACCGCATGCCATTGACGCGGCATTTCAAGATGGCCGATGACGGAGGCTTCGTGGATTACGCGAGGCTCAAACAAGATTGCATGTGAAGTTCCATCAACCCCGCCGGGGAGTCCGCTCCCTGAACGGGGCGCCTCCCCGGCATTTTCAACGCTGGAGGAGGTGTTTATGATCAAACTGAGTGGTGTATTGACCATCAAATCCATCGACGGTCGTAATGGCCGTTTCTGCGTTGGCCGTCTGGTCACCGGCCTTGGCGAATTTACCGTCAAGGATACCTTGCTGGAGCAATATGATCCTGGCAAGTACGAGGGGGATTTCGGGATTTCCCGCATCTATCCCTATTCCTACTTTGCCAATGGCGGGGTCAGGGTCGAGATCAGGGCGTGCGTGGAAAGCATCGCCCTGGCCGGCATCGAACGGCTCACGCCAGAAGAGGAGAGGATGACGGCAGCTGAGCCTGATCCCCTCGATGAGGCGCCTGCGGAAGCCAGGCAGGCAAGCGCAGGGGCCGGAACGTCTCAGGATGATTCCGCTACTTGTGCCCTTCAGGGTAAAAATGGCGGGAGCATCGGCGGTACGAGTAATCCGGACGTGGATTTGTTCGGCGCCTTGTGGCCACTGGGTGACGAAGTCAAGCTCGATCCCACCGTGGACCGGGCGTTGTTCCGCTCACAGCACGATCGTCTGAGGGCTTTGGGTTACCGCTTCCAGGCAGTCGGCCAGATATGGGTCAAGAGGGCGGCTGGCACTGCGTGAAAGTTTATATGGCAAGGCATTTTTCAACATAAGCGAAGTTTTCAATCTCAAACCCATCATGGGCGACCACTGCCCATGGGGTGGTCCGCCCATGGTTTTGTTCAACCAAGCAAACCAAACAAAGGAGCGGATCATGCAACTTAATTTTTTCAGTGTCGACGAGGCACCCGGGATCCATGCCGATGCCTTTCTGACGGATCAATCTTATCTTCGTTTCCTGTCCGTTTTGGGGCGGGACACCGAGATGCAGGAGTTCCTGGCCAGGCTTTCACTTTCCTCCAAGGACGGCGGGCTGCAGGCATTCTGGGTCAACACGGATCCACCGAAATATGTGCAGATCGGTGACATCGGACGTTTCGAGAAGTTGTCGGGGCGGATGCCGAAGGGCAACCTCTTCGGCGAAGTCACGCACCTGTGGCTCTACGACCGTACTGCGGTGGAACCGGATTATGCGGGACGCCGGGCGCTGTTTCTCTTCCGGCCGGCAGAGGACACGCCGGAAAACCGCGAATCCTTGAATGATCGGCTGTGGAGCATGGTACGCGAGACCTGCCACCTGCCTCTCCTGCCGCGCTGGCGGGATATGGTGCTCAGAGGCTTCACCGAGTACGGCTTCCTGAGACGGCTCGAAGGCATAGGTATCGTTGCCATTGAAGTCACCTTACCCGAGCAGGAGGTCGAGGCGGTGGTGACGGGGTGGATACGGGAAGGTCGGATGACGTTGGACGGCCATCCCGTTACGCCACCCGAGGCCGAAGCCCCGTTCACCGGCGCGCAGATCATCTCGATGTACACCCGTGCCCAGGCGATTACCGACGGCGTATTGGTGGATGTGACCGAGACCGCGAGGGAGGCCGGATTCCGTTGTCCGGTGGCGATCACGCAAGGCGTATATGCCGAGTGTGTAGCCTGGGACGGGGAAGACAGTCGGCGACAGACGCACCAGGACGAGGCGGGCCGGTTGTGGGACGTGCTCTGGATGGCGGCGGATGCGGCGAGACGTGGAGCATCCGGCGAGTCACGGACACCGTATCAATTGCACTGTGTCCCACGTGACGGAAAGAGCCATACGCCGGTGTTGACCACCCTGCACGCACATGCCGGGCCGGGGGACAACGGCGAGCTGGTGATTACTATCATGCTGCCGCACGAAGACTAAACCAATGATGTTATGCCCCTCTTACGAGGGGCCTTTTCTGAGGGTCTAATCGAGTCTAGGCCTTCAGAAAAGTTCAGGTGTTGTAACCGTGGCGACTGCGGATTCAGTCGCGCCATTGCTGACTCACGTCAGCGCCCCGTGCCCATGCGCACCTTCGGGTGTGCCGGACCGTACCCACGGGCACAGCGATCGCGAGATCGCCGGTTCATCTTCAACGTCGCTGTTTCTCGGAGCAGCTATTTCAATCCCCGCCGGGGAAGGCATTCCCGGCAACGGGTTCCTTCCGCGTGTCGGTTCTCAAACTAAAGAGGAGACATCACATGGGCTGGACCTGTTCTCACAAATTGTCTGATCAATCCGTCGTGGACTTTCTGCGCGAGCGGTTTGATTGCGACAACGATTCGGCGCAATGGAAAGTACTCGATTGCGCCATCGTTAAGTTTCACACGGCGTATCTTGCGGTTGAAAAGACTCCCAAGGAAAGCGGTGTACCTTACGTTTTCGGTCTGGTCGTTTTGTTGCAGTACGACCGCCGGTCCTACCACAACTTCTGTTGGAAGGAGATGGATGAAGGGATGGGGCCGTACGCCACGGAATGCCCGGAACGAATATTACGGCGGCTGACACCGCTCGACGACCCGGCCTTTCCCGGATCACCGGCGAGCAAGGACTACGCCGTTCAATGGCGTGAGGCATGCTGGGCGCGGATTCATACCCGCAAGCAGCGCCCGCCGCTCAAGAAAGGCGTGCGGTTGAAACATGCCGCCGGCATTCGTTTCGGCAATGGACTGACGCTGCATGAGTTCGTGGTGCTTGATCCGCGCTCAACGGTCGTTACCGGGCCGGACGGCGGTCGATATCGTCTGACGAGGGAGATAATCGCGGCGTGCGAAATGGCTGCCTGACGGCGTAACGCAACAACCAACCTCAACGGGGAGCAATCCCCGCTGGGGGTGTGTCTCCCTGTTGGTTTCTTATATCAACCACAAGGAGACCAATTTATGCAACGTATCAAGATACCGGTAGTCATCGGAAAGAACCGGCTTCGAGGAAGCTCGATCGGCGCGATGGTCGATTGTGATTTCGGCGATAACCTCCAAACGCTCCGTCGTATTTTGCGTGACGAGGCGTTGGCGGCGGATGTCGATGTCACTCAGGCTTGGATGGTGGATGCCGTCAGTGGCATTCTTCGTTTGTACGAAGAATCCTTGGCGGCCTGGCAGGAGAATCGTGATGGGACTGTTGGCCATATATTCGAGGCCGCATTTCCGTCCGGTCAATCAGTGTTGCTGGGTGACGCACGCACCTTGGTACTCATCCGCGCCTAGCCGTTCAACCGTCAAACATTAATCACCCCAATGGGGAGCAATCCCCGCAGGGGGTTGCCTACCCGTTGATTTTTTCTTTCAACCAATGGAGGCAATAACCATGGCTTTAATGTTCCAGCGCCTTGCGCGCAATTTTATTAAAAACGGGTATTATCCGACCGACTCGGAAACCACCCAGCGCATCTTAAACGCCTTGGCGCCAGCCAAGGCGGGAGGGATGCGTATCATCGATCCATGCTGTGGCGAGGGTATCGCGCTTGCCGAGTGCAAACATCATCTAGGGCTGGCGTCAGAGGCCTTCGGCGTGGAGTATGACGCCGAGCGGGCCTGGCATGCGAAGTCAGTCATGGACCGCTGTATCCACGGCGATTTCCAGGACTGCATCGTCGGCAAACGGCAATACGGACTGTTGTGGCTCAACCCGCCATACGGAGATCTGGTGTCCGATAAGGCGGATACCGGCGAGCGCGGTGGCAAGGGCCGCAAGCGGCTGGAGAAGCTGTTCTATCAGCTTGCCATGCCCGCATTGCAGTTCGGCGGGGTGATGGTGTTCATCATCCCGCGTTATAGCCTGGATGCCGAACTGGCAGCGTGGATTGCCCGGCATTTCGACCGTGTGCGGGCGTATGCGGCGCCGGAGCAGCAATTCAAGCAGATCGTCGTACTGGGTGTGCGTAAGCGTGTCGGCGCTGCCAACGGTGCCGATGCGACAGAGGCCATGACCCGTAAGCATCTCGACGCGGTGAGTGGTGGCGCGGTGCTGGAGGAATTGCCGGAGGAGTGGCTCGATGCGCCGTATGCCGTCCCGGCCGCGCCGCAAGGCGATGCGGTCTTCGCCTACACGCGGATGGATCCCGCGCAGTTGGCGGAGGAGATCCAGCGCTACCGGTGCCTGTGGGATCAATTCGGCCTGAAGTTCGGCCGCATGTCGATCCAGCATCGACGCCCGTTGCGGGCGCCGTCGGACTGGCACCTGGCCTTGCTGCTTGCGGCCGGCCAGGTCTCCGGTGCGGTGACCTCCAGCGATGGCAGGAGGTTTGTCATCAAGGGGGACACCTTCAAGGAAAAATCCGTGAGGTCGGAGATGCAGGAGCGGGAGGGTGGCACCTTTTCCGAGGTGCGTATCCACACCGACAAGTTCGTGCCCGTGATCCGGGCCTTGGATTTTACACCGGGGCCGGATTATGGGCGGGTCGTGACGATACGCTGAACGGATTGTTTTCAATTGCAATCCCATCGGGGAGGACACCTCCGATGGGGTTCCTCCATCGATGGGTTTTCTAACCCAACGATAGGAGCATAAACATGAGCATGGTAATTACGGACAAAGAACTGCCGGCAAATTACATTGTGAGCTACGAGCTGGCCTACCAGCATCGCGTCAATATCTGCGTCCGGGCGAAGAATTTCGAGCAAGCCGAGGCTTTAGTCGAGCGCGCGCTCGATAACGGGACGCTCTGGGATAAAGGCAACCCGGACTGCTATGTGGTCTATGACGACTTCGAGGAAGAGGACGACAACGTCCTTTGCTTTGAGGTCAGGGGCGCGGCAGCGGCGGATTGTGTACCAGACCGTACCGTCGAGACGCTGCGTCTGCATGAAGTAGCCTGGACCCTGCTACAGGCCGCCAAGGCGGTCGTTGCCAACTGGGAGGGCGGGGATCTGGCTGCGTCGGTCAGAAGTCTGGCCTTGGTCGTGAACGAGGCGGAAACGCTACGGTAAGATCACAGGGGAGGTCCACGATGACACAGACGCTGCTTGAATGGCTGGGCTGTCTAACCGGTCTGTTGGGCGCCCTGTTGCTGGCACTCAACAGTCGATATTCGGGTTACGGCTTCGTGGCATTTCTGGTTTCCAACACGTGCTGGATTGGTTACGGTGTGCTTGGTGAATCCTGGGGGCTGGTGGTGATGCAATTGGGCTTCACGGCCACCAGCGTCCTCGGTCTTTACCGTTGGTTTCCAGGCTTGCGACGGCCATGATCCGTGGGGTCAATTAAACTACAATCGCCCCCGCACAAGCGGGGGCTTTCCCAAGCCTGCAAGCAATGTGGATTTGGGAAAGCTGTCGATGTGTTGTAACCGTGGCGACTGCGGGTTCAGTCGTGCTCTTGCTGATCCTTGATCAGCGCCCCGTGCCCATGCACATCCTCGGATGTGCCGGACCGTACCCACGGGCACAGCGGCCGCAAGGCTGCCGGTCCATCTTCAAACCTGCCGCATCGATGTCGATGCGGTTTCTTCAACCACCCATCCGGGGAATCACATTCCCGGCAGGGGAGCGTGCTTTTCTTGGATTTATTGTATACAGGAGAAAGCATGATGAAGACGACCTATCGTGTCGTATGGGAAATCGATATCGACGCGGACACCCCGCTGGCGGCCGCGAAAGAGGCTTTAAGCATTCAACGCGACAAAGGCAGTGAAGCCACCTATTTCTATGTGGTGTATTCGCCAGAGGGACATGTCAGCGCCTATTCAGATAGGGTATTGGGTCATTGCACCGGCCCTGTGCGGCTATATAGCGTCGACACCGCCGAAGAGGATGCTGATGCAGTAGTCAGCCTGAAGTAGGAAACATTTTTTATTGCCTTCTATTTGCCCGCAGGGGACGATCCACGTTCCCCTCCGGGGCCGTGGACTGCCCCTTTGTTTTTTCAACCACAAAAGGAGCCGATCCATGAGTGATAACGCAACACCTGTAACAGAAACCAATCCGCTGTCATCACTGATGGCTATTCACATACCGGAAGACACATCGTTAACGGGATTCGTAAAAGCTAACGTGCTGGATGACTGGGGGGACGGCCCGCGTTGGGCGTCCTTCCCAATCAACAACGCCTGGCTTGCCGATTTGCAGAGGTTTGCAACCCTCGTGCGAGACAACAAGTTCGCTCTCGCCGAAGTGGCGGCGGGCGCTGGGTGGGACAACGAAGACGAGCATCGCATTCGTTGTAATCGACTGGTCATCACGGATGACAGTTTTTGGTTTTCGGCGTACCCCAAGCATGCCAGCTACGATGTGGAAACCACCGAAATCGGTTTCAGCAGTCTTGTCAAAGCCGTTACCGATGCGGTGACAGAGGGTCGGCATGCGATCTTCTTCGAGCTGGACGACCAGGAAATCGAAGAAATCAAGGCGCTCACCGAAGAGTCAGCCGAGGCAAGCTGATGTGATATAGCACAAACTTTCATCCACCCTACAGGGGCAACTCATTCCCCTGAAGGGGCGTGGTTTGCCCCTTGTTTTTTCAACCACAAGAGGAGCACACCATGAATGCTGTTGCAGAAACCGTATTGGATGATATCAATCATCTCGATGTTGTCACCGAGGGCGAGCTCGTCGCCCCAGATGCCAACATTATTCCACTGTCGCAGTTCGTCGCCGACTTCGGCGAGGGCCTGCTGGCGGCTGTCAGCCGCCAAAACCCGCCCGTCTACGACGGGTGCCCCGATTCCCGCCGTGAGGCGGTGATGCTGGGGATCAAACGCAAGCCGTTCCCGGCCCAGCAGGATGTTGTGCAGGCGGTCACGCGGTTGTTGATCGACCACGGCGCGCCCGCCGCAGTCATCAACGCCGAGATGGGCACCGGCAAGACCATGATGGCGATCTGTACCGCCGCCGTCATGCATGCCGAGGGCTACAAACGCACGCTGGTGATCTCCCCGCCCCACCTGGTCTACAAGTGGCGGCGCGAGATCCTGGAAACCGTGTCGGGGGCCAGGGTGTGGGTGCTCAACGGCCCCGACACGCTGCGCAAGCTGTTGCAGCTGCGTGCCATGCTCGATGTCTCCACCCCGTGCCCGTGTGAAGAACAGCGACAGGAGTTCTTCGTGCTGGGGCGGGTGCGGATGCGCATGGGCTTCCACTGGCGTCCGGCGGTGACAGTACGCAAGTTCCACCGCCGCCAACCTACCGAGGAGGGTAACGAGGCGTCTCAGTCGTTCGTGCAGACCGTGAAGCTGGCGGCCTGCCCACGTTGTGGTGTGGTACTGACCGATGCGGAGGGTCATCCACTGACGCCAGAAGGCTATCACGCCCATGCGGGCGACAGCCGCACCGCGTGCCCGCATTGCGGTGAGCGGTTGTGGACCCTGATGCGCCCCGGCGAGGTCAAGGACCGGGCGGCTCAGGTGGTTGAGGCGTTGTGCCAGATCCCCACCATTGGCCCCAAGACGGCGCAGCGGCTGGTGCAGTGCTTCGGCGCCGACATGCTGTCGGGGATGCTCGTCGACAATGTCTATGAGTTCGTCAATCTCATGGATGAGAACGGCGATCTGGTGTTCTCCGACCGCAAGGCCCAGCGTATCGAACGGGCACTGGGTACGACGGAGTTCGCCTTCGGTCAGGGTGGCTATCAACCCACGGAGTTCATCAAGCGCTATCTGCCGGATGGCTATTTCGACCTGTTGGTAGTGGATGAGGGGCATGAGTATAAAGTGCGACATGAAGTCGCTTAGACAATCGTTTCAACTGGGGTTTTTTAACCAGCGAGGAAACCTGTTGCTCCGCCAACAGTAGCCTAGTGGCACATGCATACCGGGTAACGGGTATGTGTGAAGCTGCCATGACAATGTAGCTCGGCTGAAAAGCCAGGATTGAACCGTGAGGGGATATCTGCATCTGCGAGCATCAATGCGGAGGGGGCGCTAGGCTGGACGGTATGACCAACGCAAGTGAACTGCTGATAAACATCGTCACGTGTGTACAAGCCAAAGATGCTGACAGGCTTGAGCCAAAAAGGCGACGTAGCGGGTTGCCCTCCTTTTGTATGAGGGCACGCGGACATTCAACGCTACCGGTGGATAGGCAGGGTCTAACCCGTTCTTGTTGTTTAAGTGGAACATGGTAAGCCCGTATTTTCGCCCGAGATGGGCAGGCGAACCGTAAGGAACGTTGTTGGAAGTGCGGGTATAGGAATGCGGAGAAAGCGAATGTCGGCCTGTAATGGGTCGAATAGGGATTGCACCGACATGGCAACATCATCCCACGCGAAAGCGGGCAGACTTCCGCAAGGTCTTTCTTTACGAGATTGTTTGATCAACCTTCACAGGAGGGAATGCAGATGACTACGCAAGCTGTTCGCGCAGGTGCGCTCTCCGGCGACCCGACATCATGGCACAGCATCCGCTGGGCTGAGTGTCATAGGGAAGTCAGGAGGCTCCAAGCGCGCATCGTAAAGGCAACACAGGAAGGCCGCTGGGGCAAGGTGAAAGCTTTGCAATGGCTGCTGACCCACTCGTTTTCTGGTAAAGCAATCGCCGTGAAACGGGTGACTGAAAATCAAGGTAAGAACACGCCAGGTGTCGATAAGGCAACTTGGTCAACACCAGAATCCAAAACTCTGGCCGTGTCATCGCTTAGCAGACGTGGTTATCAACCACGTCCCTTGCGCCGGGTCTATATCCCGAAAAGCAATGGAAAGATGCGCCCGTTAGGAATTCCGACGATGAAGGACCGGGCTATGCAGGCTTTACACCTGCTGGCACTGGAACCCGTCTCGGAAACCAAAGCGGATACGAACTCATATGGGTTTCGTCCTCAAAGATGCACTGCGGATGCGATCGAGCACTGTTACAAGGCGCTCGCACGTGGCAATTCTCCGCAATGGGTTTTAGAAGGCGACATCAAAGGCTGCTTTGACAACATCAGTCATGAATGGCTTCTGTCCAATATTCCATTGGACAAGGAGATTCTTCGCAAATGGCTAAAGGCTGGATACATGGAAGATGGGCTTCTTCATTCAACAGATGCGGGTACGCCGCAAGGCGGAATCATCTCGCCGACATTGGCAAACATGGCTCTGGATGGTCTACAGGCTGCGCTTGAGAAAGCGTATCCTTGGACAACCCGAAGGGGCCAAAAGGTCAAAGTCAATCTGGTGCGTTATGCGGATGACTTTATCATAACGGGCGTCTCGAAAGAGCTACTCGAAGATGAGGTTAAGCCACTTGTTGAGGCATTCATGGCGGAAAGAGGTTTGATCCTTTCTGCTGAGAAAACCAAGATTACGCACATTGAAGAAGGGTTCGATTTTCTCGGACAAAACGTCCGCAAGTACGGTAAGAAGTTGTTGATCAAGCCGTCGAAAAAGAACGTAGCTACGTTCTTGGACAAAGTCCGGGGAATCGTGAAAGGCAACAAACAGGCGAAGCACCTGAACGTGATAAACCAGCTCAACCCAGTCATTCGGGGGTGGATCAATTATCATCGCCATGTGGTAGCCAAAGACACCTTTCAAACCGTTGATCGAGAAATCTGGCGCTGTTTGTGGCAATGGGCGAAACGTCGGCATCCAAAGAAGAACCACTACTGGATTAAAGACAAGTACTTTAAGAACGTGGGGACTCGTACTTGGGTGTTTGCGGCAGAAACCGGCGATGTTTTGCCGAATGGAAAGCCAAAATTGGTGAAGCTGGTCTATGCCGGTGAAACACCAATCCGACGCTATTGCAAGATCAGGGCGGAAGCCAATCCATTTGATCCACGCTGGGAATCCTACTTTGAGGCCCGAATCGGGGCCAAGATGGAAGACAACCTGCGAGGGCGTAGGAAGCTGATAAAGCTCTGGTTAGATCAGGAAGGACTCTGTCCGATCTGCCAACAACGCATCACGAAAGAATCAGGATGGAATGTTCATCATCTGGTTCGTCGTGTTGATGGTGGAAAAGACATCATGTCCAACTTGGTTCTTTTGCATCCAAATTGTCACAGGCAGGTTCATAACCGGAAATTGGACGTTGTGAAGCCGGTTCCCGCAAGGGAACTTAGAGAGGCTTGAGCCGTATGACGGGAAACTTTCACGTACGGTTCTTAGGGGAGGGAGCTTGCAGCAATGCAGCTTCCTTACCCGACAACGAGGGATCGGCGCAGGGCCAGGCGATGGGCGTGCTGGCCGCCAAGAGCCGCAAGGTGCTGCTGCTGACGGGCACCTTGATGGGTGGCTATGCCGACGATCTCTTTTATCTCCTGTGGCGCATCATGCCACGGGAGATGATCGGGGACGGCTACACCCGCACCCGCAACAATAGCCTGGGCACGGCGGCGATGGGGTTCCTGCGCGAGCATGGCATCCTCATCGACATCTACAAGGAAGTGGAGGAGGGCAGCCACAAGACGGCGCGCGGCACGCGCATGACGGTGCATACCAAGAAGGGGCCGGGGTTCGGACCCAAGGGGATTGCCCGCCATGTGCTGCCGTATACCGCGTTCCTCAAGCTCAAGCAGATCGGCGGCAATATCCTGCCGCCCTACGAGGAGCATTTCGTGGAGGTGGGTATGGCGCCCGACCAGGCCTGTCGTTACGAGGGACTGGAACAGAGCCTGAAAGAGGAGTTGCGGCAGGCCTTGCGCCGTGGCGACAAGAGCCTGCTGGGTGTGGTGCTCAACGTGCTGCTGGCGTGGCCCGACTGCTGTTTCCGCGAGGAAGTCGTTAAGCATCCGCGCTCCAGGGCGTTGCTCGCCTTTGTTCCCACGGTGTTCGGGGAAGGCGAGGCCAGCCCGAAAGAGGAGCGGCTGCTGGCAATCTGCCTGGCGGAGAAGGCGCGTGGGCGGCGTGTGCTGGTATACACCACCTACACCGGCACCCGCGACACTACCAGCCGCCTCAAGGCGATACTGGAGGCGGCGGGCTTCAAGGCTGCGGTGCTGCGGGCATCGGTGGACACGAGCAAGCGGGAGGACTGGATCATGGATCAGGTGGATCGAGGGGTCGAGGTATTGATCACCAACCCCGAGCTCGTCAAGACTGGCCTGGATCTGCTGGAATTCCCGACCATCGTGTTTATGCAGAGCGGCTACAACGTGTACACGCTGCAGCAGGCGGCCCGGCGCTCCTGGCGCATTGGACAGAAGCAACCGGTGGACGTGTACTTCTTAGGCTATGAGAGGACGGCGCAGATTGCGTGCCTGACGCTCATGGCCAAGAAGATCGCGGTGAGCCAGTCCACGTCGGGCGACATGCCCGACACCGGCCTCGATGTCCTGAACCAGGACGGTGACAGCATCGAGGTGGCGCTGGCCAAGCAGTTGGTGGCATAAAGTAAAGCAGTGTTCCCCGGTTCCGCGTTTGCGGGCCGGGGTTTTTCAACGATGTCCGGCAACGGGCAACCTCAATACCCTCGCGGGATACTCACTATCCCGTACAGGGATGGCGGGTTCCGCGTTTTTCAAGGAGCTCACATGGCACACATAGTCACACTGCGTATTCTTGTTGATGAACCTGATGAGGCGCGAGTTTACGACGGCATCAATGAGATGTTGGGAGCAGCACAGGCGCCGGTTGACCCGGAAACAGATGATTCCTCGTGGATCATCGATTGGTCGATCGGTACTTGCGTAAAAACCAGCGAAGAGATTAATGACAGCATTTGCAACGACACCTATGTCGAGGGAGAAGCATTCGTGAATCTCATCGAAAAAGAGTAGATAACCGGTCTCACAAACCGGCGAGAATTTTTCCCGCCGGTTTTTTTCAGGGAATTATTTGTTTGGCGTTTTGCGTCAAGATGGCAATCTCAAAGCAGTGTCAACTGCCCGCCACCCACCACAATCACCTCGTCATCGTTGTTACCGAAGAGATGCAGGAGGCGGCCGTCCACTGCCACCAGCTCATTCAGGTATGCCTGCCCGGCGTATTCCACCTTCGCTGCTGCCTTGGCCGGGTCCACGTCCATTTTGCACACTGGATCAGTTACCATATTTCATCTCCTCTAAAAAGACCCTCGCTTTTGCCCCACTGTCGAAGACGCTCCAGCCGCGCGTCAAACGGCTCACCCGCAGGCAAGCTGCCGGTCGATCTCCGCCTCGGCCTCCAGCCAGTCTTCGGTCTCGTGGCCGGGCGCGAACCCCCGGCGTTCGGCCCGGAGATACGCTGCCGTGGCGATCATCCGCTGCCGCTCTTCAGCGGAAGCGGGATCGCGACGCGGGGCATCACCGCACTCATCCCCGGCGGCCATACTCTTGGCCGTCGCCCGGCCCACCGGTTTCCGCGCTCACCACCAGATGCCGCGCCTTCCCCGCGAGCGCGCGGGCGACGCCGAGGAGCGCCAGATTGTTGGCTTCGGTGGCGCAGCCGGTGAAGACGATCTCCTCCGAATCGGCGCCGATCAGTCGCGCGACGGAGACACGGGCTTCATGCACCGCACCGGCGGCCCGCTGGCCATAGACATGCGAGGAAGACGGATTGCCGAAGTGCTCCACCAGGTAGGGCCGCATCGCCTCGGCCACTTGCGGGGCGACCGGCGTGGTGGCGTTGTAATCGAGGTAAACCGGCGCCTTCATGCTCGCGGCTCCAGGTCGCGCTTCTTCTGTTCGTATTCCTCCCGGTCGATCTCACCGCGTGCGTAGCGTTCCTGCAGGATCTCCAATGGCGTCTTGTCGCGCGCGCTGCGGCCCGGCGGTGACGGCGTCAGCAGCCAGCGGATCAGCGCGGCGATGCCGAGAATGACCAGCCCCCAGAACAGCACCATGAACACGATGCCAAAGCCCATTCCCCACCCGCCGAAGTGGTCCCAGTCGCTCATCATGTCATCTCTCCTCTGCGTTTATATTCAAGGAAGTGAACTCAGGATAGACACCGATCCTCATTGTATCAGCGGCCTTCATCCAGGACTCAGTGCCGATGCCGGTGATGCAGATCGGGGTAATGGGGATGCCAATGCGTGATCGGCGCATGGACGTGCTCGTGTGCATGCGGCTCGTTCCCGTCCCACTCGAAGTCATGCTCGTGCCGGTGGTGTTCGTCATGGACATGCCGGTGGGCGTGACGGATCGGCTCCTGGGTGTGCTCGTGTCGATGGCGTTCGGTGAGATGAAGCCAGATCCCGGCAGCCATCAGCCCCGCCGCCGTCCAGAACCACGGTCCGGGGCGTTCCCCGAAGAAGAGCATGGCGATCAGCGCGCCGGTGAACGGCGCGACGGAAAAATAGGCGCCGGTCCGCGCCGTGCCCAGATTGCGCAGCGCCAACACGAAGAGCACCAGACTGACACCATAGCCGATGAACCCGACCGCGGCCGCCCCTGCGGCATGGAGCGGCGCAGGCAGCGTTCCCCCCATGAGGATGCCGAGCGCCAGATTGCTGCCGCCGGCGGCCAGTCCCTTGATCGAGACGATCTGTGCCGCGTCGCTCGCCGATACCTTGCGGGTCAGGTTGTTGTCTATTGCCCAGCACAGGCACGCGCCGATCACCGCCAGGGCGCCCAAGGGCAGCGTGAAGCCGGTCGACGGGTCCCATGAGAGCAGCGCGCCCGCGACCACGATGAATCCCATGCCGAGCGCGATGCGCGCATCGAAGTTCTCGCGGAACACGAACCAGGCGATGAGCGCCGTGAACACCCCTTCGAGATTCAGCAACAGCGAGGCGGTGGCGCCGGGTACGGAACTCAGGCCCCACATGAGCAGGACAGGCGCGGCCATCCCGCCGGCAACGACCGCCCCCGCCAGCCAGGGCAGGTCCGGGCGTGTCAGCGGCGCCTCTGTCAAAGGCGCGCCGCTCAGCCGTCGCCACGCCCGCCACCCGGACAAGCCCAGGCCGCTGCCGAGATAGAGCAGGCCCGCCAGAATCAGGGGTGAGGTTGTGCCGGTCAGCGACTTTGCCAGTGGCGTGCTCGCCCCGAACAGCACGGCGGCGAGCAGCGCCTGGTAGATGCCTGTTTGCATAAAAATCCCTTCGGTTCTTCCGTCTAATCTGGGATTGGCTGCTTCCCGTCAGCCGGAGAACGGTAGGCCAGCAATCTCAGTGCGTTCAGCACCACGACCACCGTCGAGCCTTCGTGGATCAATACTGCCACACCGATGCCGGCCCAGCCGAACAGGGTAGCGGGAATCAGCAGCGTCACCACGCCCAGCGACACATACAGATTCTGCCGGATGATGCGCCGCGATGCGCGGCTTAAAGCCACGGCGAAGGGCAGCTTGGAGAGATCGTCGGCCATCAGCGCCACGTCCGCGGTTTCCAGCGCCACATCGGTGCCCGCGCCGCCCATGGCGATGCCCACCGTGGCGCGCGCCATGGCGGGGGCGTCGTTGACGCCGTCGCCGACCATGGCCACCTGGCCGTAGCGCTGCCCGAGTTCCTCCATGGCCTTGACCTTGTCTTCCGGCAACAGGCCCGCTTTCACTTCGTTCAGGCCCACCGCGTCGGCGATGGCGCGGCCCACGCGTTCGTTGTCACCGGTAAGCATGATGGTCTTGCGGATGCCGGTTTGGTGCAGGCGTTCCAGTACCTGCTTCACGCCCTCGCGTGGCGTGTCGGCCAGGGCCACGACGCCCAAAAACGTTCCGTCTATCTGGATCAGCATGATGCTTTTGCCTTCCGTCTGGAGACGCGCCACCTGCTGCTGAATCACTTCGGGGATGGATTCGCCGTCAAACAACCTGGCGTTACCGATGGCTATTTTTTGCCCGCCAAATTCAGCTCGCACTCCTTTTCCGGTCACGGCTTCGACCTCCCCGGCTTCATCCCAACTTAAACCGCGTCCCTTCGCCTCCGTCACCACCGCCTGCGCCAGAGGGTGGGCGCTGCGGCTTTCCACGGCGGCGGCAATGGTCAGCAGGCCTGCCTCGTCTCCGTTGACTGCAACGACGTCGGTCACTTGGGGCTTGCCGACGGTCAAGGTGCCGGTTTTGTCAAAGGCGATGGCCGTGAGCACGCCCAGATTTTCCAGATGTGCACCGCCCTTGATCAGCACGCCGCCGCGCGCGGCGCGCGCGATGCCGGACAACACCGCCGACGGGGTGGCGATGGCGAGCGCGCACGGGGAGGCCGCCACCAGCACCGCCATGGCGCGATAGAAGGATTCGGCGAAAGGGAAGCCGAACAGCGGCGGCAGTACGATGAGCAGCACGGCGCCCGCCAGCACGACGGGCACGAAGATCCGCTCGAAGCGGTCAGTGAAGCGCTGGGTGGGGGATTTCTGAACCTGCGCCTCGGCCACCATCACCACCATGCGCGCCAGCGTGCTCTCCTGCGCCAGCTTGGTGACTTCGACGACCAGCGCACCTTCTCCATTGACTGTAGCGGCGAATACCTTGTCGCCGGGCTGTTTGTCCACCGGCATGGATTCGCCGGTGACCGGGGACTGATCCACCGCCGAGTTGCCCGACGCCACCTGGCCGTCAGCGGGGATACGCTGACCGGGTTTGACGACCACCCGGTCGCCGCGCAGCAGTTCTTCGACCCGCACCTCGATCTCCGCGCCGTCGCGCTGCACGATCGCGGTCTTGGGTGCCAGTTCCGCCAGCGCCTCGATCGCCTTGCGCGCCCGGTCCATGGCCATGTGTTCCAGCGCATGACCCAGGCTGAACAGGAACAGCAGCAGCGCGCCTTCCGCCCAGGCGCCCAGGGCCGCGGCCCCGGCCGCCGCGACGATCATCAGGGTGTCGATGTCGAAACGGCGGCTGCGCAAACTCTGCCAAGCGTCGCGCAGGGTAAAGAAGCCGCCCGCCGCGTAAGCGCCCAGCAACAGCCCGAGCGAAAGCGTGCGCGGCGCGCCGGCGAGACCCGCGAGCCACCCCGCCAGCAACAGCAAGCCGGCAACGCCGCTCAAAATAAGCTCGCGATGTTCGGCGAACCATCCGGCCTCGCGGCCTTCCTCCAGTACGGCATAACCGAGCGCCTGGATGCGCCGGACAATTGCCGGACGCTCAATTTTCTCGCTGTCGTATTCCAGGCGCAAACGTTCTGCGGCGTAGCTCACGGAGGCTTCCAGCACCCCGTCCATGCGCGACAGCGCGTGTTCGATCACCGTGGCGCAGGTGGGGCAGTCCATGCCGTCGATGCGCAGGCTCTCATGGCGATAGTGGTTGCCGAGCCTGGCGCCGGCCGCTTGCGCCAGCTCGCGCACCCGACTCACGCTGAATCGCTGCGGGTCATAGTGCAGGCACAGGCGGGCGCTGCCGTCTTCGCGGACCAGGTGTACCTTTTCCAGGCCTTCGGCCTGCAGCAATCTAGTCAGCCGCCCCACGCAAGCGTCGCGCTCATCGGCGACATCCGGCAAGACCAGAGACAAGTCCAGTTTAAGTTTTTCAGCCATGATGCTGCTCCTCAAGAATCAAATGACTACAGCGGGGTATGCGCTGCGTTACTGTTGGGCTTTGCCGCACTGGCCGCAAAACCGGGTGCCCGCCGACAGCTCCGCGCCGCAGCCGGAACATTTGCCGGCCTACAGGGAAGCACCGCACTGCTGGCAGAAGCGCGCATCGCCCGCATTGGCGCTGCCGCACTTGGGGCAGCGGTTGCCGGGATTGCCGCCGCCTGGGCCGTTGCCCTGTGGATAGCTTGGATAACCGCCATAGCCGCCATGTTTAGAACCACCATGATGACCTCCTTGATAGCCGCCGTGGTGTCCGCCGAATCTGCCGCCCATCAAATTACCCAGTATCCGTTCAAAGAATCCCATGATTTATTCCTTTGCAGTTAATTTAAAGATACCAAAAGTTGTCCATGCTAATTGACGACATCTACTTACTCGGGATGGTCGTGGTTGCCTGGCTTTTGGCTAAGTCGCCTCCAGCCGGGTAGGTGGTGGAGCGCAAGGGTTGCAAAAATCAGCCCTCCCGTGAGGATCGCCAACACATACATCCCGAAAGCGCTGGCCATGCCGACTGCCGCTGTCGCCCAAAGGGTTGCGGCGGTCGTTAGTCCTGCAATACCCCCCTTACCCTGAAAAATGACGCCCGCTCCGATAAAGCCTATGCCGGTGACGACCTGCGCCGCGATACGGGTCGGATCGTTGTCCACGTGAGCGGATATCAGGCTGAATGCGCAAGCACCTATAGAGATCGCCATGTAAGTTCGAATGCCCGCGTCGCTTGCATGGCGCTCTCTTTCCCAGCCGATCAAGCCTCCTATCAGCGCAGCGACCATCATGCGCGAGGCATAAAGAAGTTCAGTTTCGATATCCACCTCCTCGTTTACCTCCTCTATAGTGGACCCCTCAGTCAATACAATAATGCATTGAGTTTAAGAGGGTAACCTTTCACATGCAGCAGAGCGGCGCTGCCCCGTTATTGCTTCTATTTTTGAATGACTTTTTTCTGTCTTACTGAATTTGTCTACAATGCTTGCACCGCCTCCGCTCGCTGTACGGTAAACCTCATCGGGCGTGATGTAGTTCAACGATTGGTGTATTCTTTCTGTGTTATAAAACACAAAATATTCCGTCAGTCCCAGCAGTAATTCAGGCATCGTGGTGTAGCCTTTATGCGCCCAGACTTCGACAAAACTCCCGGCCCCTGCGGCTATCCGGGGGTTGCCAGCCCGCGCTCGCTTACGCGTCGCTTTCCCTGGCTGGCGTCCCCGGTCTACTTCGCTTGCTTGCGTTCTGCGCGGTTCTCCACCCATTCGTACATGAGCGGCAGCAAAAGTAACGTCAGCGCGGTGGAGGTGAACAGTCCGCCCACCACCACCGTCGCCAGCGGGCGCAGGATCTCCGAACCCACGCCGGTGGCGAGCAGAAACGGGATGAGACCGAGGATCTCCACCAGCGCCGTCATCAATACCGGGCGCAGGCGCAGTGTCGCACCGCTCACCACCGTCTCGCGGATGCCTATCCCCTGCTGGCGCAAGCCATTCAGGAACGAGATCAGCACGATGCCGTTGAGCATTGCCACGCCGAACACGGCGATGAAACCAACGGCGGCCGGCACCGAGAGATACTGGCCGCTCACGAACAGGGACAGGATGCCGCCAATCGCGGCGAAGGGCACGTTGGCGATGATCAGCGTGGCGTACTTCACTGAGTTGAACGCGGTATAAAGCAGGATGAAAATCAGCCCGATGGTGAGCGGCACGATCACTGCGAGCTTGGCCATGGCACGCTGCTGATTCTCGAAGGCGCCGCCCCATTCGATCCAGTAACCGGCGGGCAGTTTCACCTTCTGCTTGATGGCGGCTTCCGCCTCCTTCACGAAGCCGTCCACGTCCCGGCCCTGCACGTCCATCTGGGCCACGGCGTAACGCTGCAATTGTTCGCGGCGCACGAAGGAGTACCCTTCGCCCAGTTCCACCGATGCGACGCGGGACAATGGCACCAGCGCGCCGCCCGGGGTGCGGATCGGGATGTTATTGATGGCTTCCACGCTGTTACGGAAGCCGGGGGCAAGCCATACCTGGATATCGAAGCGCTTCATCCCGTCGATGAGGGTGCTCACCGCCTTGCCGCCGATGCCGGCCTGCACCACTTCGAGGATGTCATCGGCGTTGAGACCCAGGCGCGCCGCTGCTTCCCGGTTTACCCGTACCACCATCTGCGGCTTGCCGATGTTGGCTTCCAGGGACAGATCGGCTGCCCCCGGCACCGTTTCGATCGCCGCCTTGACCTCGGCGGCAAGGCGGCCCAGCGTGGCGAGGTCCTCGCCATAGATCTTGGCCGCCAGCGTCGCCCTCACCCCGGAGATCAGCTCCTCCACCCGCATCTGGATGGGTTGGGTGGCCGCGATGACGGCATTGGGCGCAGCCTGTTCAGCGGCCTCCTGCATTTTGCGGGTGAGGGCCTGGTAGCTGATTTTTTTGGGCCACTGCTCCTGGGGTTTGAGGTCCACCAGGATTTCCATGTAATTCACATCCACCGTCTCCAGCTTCTCGGGCCGTCCGATCAGGGCCAGGCTGTATTTGACCTGGGGAAAGGCCTTCAGCGCCTGTTCGATACCCTCGGAAATGCGCACCGATTCTTCGAGGGAGGTGGAAGGGATGCTGGTCACCCGGAACATGATCGCCTGCTCTTGCAGCGTGGGCATGAATTCCTTGCCCAGGAACGGAAAAAGAGACAGCGAACCGGCAAACAGCAGTGCGGAACCGATCGTTACCGGCCGTTTGTGATCGAGAACCCACTGCAAGAGGGGTGTATAGCGCTGCCGCAGCCATGCCACGATGAACGGTTCGCGCTCCCGTTTCGCCCGCAACCCCAGCGCCGCCAATACCGGGATCAGGGTTACGGTGAGGATCAGCGAGCCGATCATGGCAAAGGTCATGTTCAACGCCAGGGGCTTGAACAGCTTGCCCTCCAGACCGGTCAGGGCGAACAGGGGCAGGAATACCACGATGATGATCAGCACGCCGAAGGCGATGGGATTCATCACCTCGCGCGCCGCCTCCAGCACCACCTGGCTGCGGTTGACCGTCTTCCCGGCATGGTGGGAGAGCATACGAAAGGCATTCTCCACCAGCACCACCGGGCCGTCGATGGTCATGCCCAGCCCTACGATGAGACCGCCCAGCGACATCAGGTTGGCGGAGACGCCGTATTCGTCCATGAAAATGAAGGCGATCAGGCGCGCCATCGGGATGGCGACCACCACGATCAGCGCGGAGCGCACCTCCCCCAGGAACAGGAACAGCACCGCAATCACCAGCAGCGCGCCCTCGATCATCGCCCGGTCGGCCATGGCGATGGCCTTGCCGATCAGCTCGGTGCGGTCGTAGACCTGTCGCAGGCTGACGCCGTCCGGCAAGGACGCCTTGACCACCGCCAGCTTTTCCTTGACCGCCTCCACGACGTTCTGGGCGTTCTCGCCAGTGCGCGCGAGGGCCATGCCCAGCACCACCTCCTTGCCATCCCTGGTGATGGCCCCGGTACGCAATCTGGGTGCCTCCTTCACCTCCGCCACGTCGCGCACAAACACTGGCGTGCTCTCGCGCTGGGTGATGACGATGTTTCCAATATCGCGCGTATCCGCAACCAGTCCCAGCCCGCGCACCAGGTATTGCTCCCGGCCGAGGTTCACATACTGGCCGCCCACCTGGCGATTGTTCAGGTCGATGGCGACCATCACCTCCTTGAAGGTCAGGCCGTATTTGATCAGCTTGTTCGGATCGATGAGCGCCTGGTACTGTTTTTCGTGGCCGCCCCAGGAGATTACGTCATCCACGCCGGGCGTCGTCCTCAGCACCAGGCGCACGCTCCAGTCCTGAAGGGTGCGCAGATCCATCTCTGAAAGCTTTTTGTCCGCCGCCTCGATGGTGTACCAGAACACCTGGCCGAGGCCGGAGGTGTTCGGCCCCAGCACCGGCTCGCCGTAGCCTTGCGGAATGCGCGCCTTGGCTTCGAGCAGCTTTTCGCTCACCAGGCGGCGGGCGAAATAGATGTCCATGTCATCCCTGAAATACACGCTGACGTAGGAAAGGCCGAACAGCGAGACTGAGCGGATTTCCTGCACACCGGGCAACCCCGCCACAGCGGTCTCGATGGGGAAAGTGAGCAGCTTTTCCACGTCCTCGGAGGCAAGGCCCGGCGATTCGGTGTACACGCTCACCTGCACCGGTGTGACATCGGGAAAGGCATCCAGCGGCACTTTCTGCCAAGCCCTCACCCCCAGGAAAATCACCAGCGCGAAGGCCGCCAGCACCAGCACTTTATAACGCAAAGAGAAATCGACGATCTTGTTCAACATGTCCGCTCTCCTGTCAGTGCTCTTCGCCGATCTGCGATTTGAGCAGCCGCGCCTTGAGGGCATAAGCGCCGCTCACCACGACCATCTCCCCCGGCGCCACGCCGGATTTAAGCACAGCGTACCCCTGGGCACGTTCGCCCACTTCCACGGCGCGCGGCTCGAACCCGCCTCTTTCGGCGACAAATACCGTCGGTTGCCCTTGCAACAGCAACACGGCGTCTTCCGGCACGGTGAGCGCCTTGGCGTTTCCCCCGGTTCCGATCACCACAGTAGCGAACATTTCCGGTTTCAGCCGCCCGTCCGGGTTGGGCACCTCCACCCTCGCCTTGACGGTGCGGGTTTCCTTGTCCATCGTGCTGCTGATGTAGGTGAGCCGCCCCTTGAACACTTCACCCGGATAGGCGGACACCGTGACAGTGGCCTGGGTGCCGATCTTGACCTTGGCAAGGTCCTTCTCGAACAGATCGCTTTCTATCCAGAGGGTGGACAGATCGGCGACAGTGAACAGGTTCATGTCGGGCTGGGCGAGTTCTCCCAGCACTGCCTTCTTTTCGATCACGACGCCGGCAAACGGGGCCGTCAGCGGAAATATCGAGCCGCTCCCCTGGTCGGGCGCCACGCCAAGCATAAGGAGCTTGTCGGCGGCGGCGCGCAGGCTCGCCTTGGCCTTTTCGTATTCGGCGCGGGCACGCAGGAATTCCTTTTCCGGGATGATGTTCTCGGCCTGCAGGCGCTGGGCGCGCTCAAAACCGGCCCTGGTCACCGCCTCCTCGCTCTGCGCCTGAAGATAGGCGGAGCGCGCCGCACCCAGATCGATACTGTCGAGCAGCGCCAGCGCCTGCCCCGCCTTCACCCGGTCACCGAGCCGGGCACGCACCTCGACGAGGCGGCCCGGCACGCGCGGCATCACGTGGGCGAGCCTGTCCTGGTTCGCCTGGATGGTGGCGGTGACGGTGATCTGCCCGCCCCATTCGCGGAATTCGACCCGTTGCACCTTGAGGCCAGCCCTGGCAGCGTCTTCCTGGGAGATCCCCAACTCGGCGCCGTGTTCCATCGCCCCGGCCGTTTCCGCCGGGCGCTCGGCGGCCTTGCCGGGCGCTGGCGGCCCGGGCGCCTTTTCGCAGCCTCCCAACGGCGCCGCCAGCGCGATGCACAACAGGTTCAATGCGGCGAGCCGCGCGCTACGGGTCTTGTTGTCAAGATTGAACAGTTTCTTCATTGCATGGTTTCCTTGTATCGAATGTTCTTTAGTCTCAGCGGCTGCTATCCGCCTGATGCCAGCCCGCCGCCGCCTCCAGGGCAACGCTCACCCGGCGCAGCTCGGTGCGAGCCTCCAGGAGATCCCGCCGTCCTTCCAAAACCTGACGGTTCACCAGCAGCAGTTGGAGGAGACCGATCTCACCGGCACGGAAGGAGCTCGTCACGAGCCGCTGGTTTTCCTCCAGGCCCGGCAGCACCGATTCTTGCAGCCGCGCCACCCGCTCCCGCAGATTGCGCAGCCGTTCCCACAAGGCGAGCACCTGTGCCCGCGTGTCGCGCCGCCCCGCCTGTTTTTCGATTTCCGCCTGGGTGAGATCGGTCACGGCCCGCCCGATACCGCCACCGTTGCGGCGGAAAAGAGGCAACGGCAGCATTACGCTCACGCCCGCCACCCTTTCCCGCAGATCTGCGGACCCTTCGCGTCCGGTGTTCAATCCGACGGTGATGTCCGGGTAGCGCACCGCACGCTCCAGTGCGAGCCGCGCCCGCGCCGCTTCTTCCTGGTAATCCAGCGCGCGCAGCAGCGGACGTTCGTCCGTACTTGCCAGCAGGTCATCGAGGCCATAGGCGGCGGCCTTCACATCGAGCGCGCCGCTCACCTCGGGCAACGCCTGGTCGGGAAGCTGAAGCGCGGCGGCAAGCTCGGCCCGGGACTGGACAAGCTGTTCGCGTAGCGAGGCCAACTGATTGCGCGCCCGCTCTGCCTCGACGCTCGCCAGGTTGCCGTCCAGGCGGCTGTCCTCGCCCGTAGCGACCCGCTTGCGCACCGCGCCGGCGGCCTCCTCGATGAGTTTCAGAGTCTGCCCCTCTGTCTCGATACGAAGCTGGAGGCTCAACACCCGCACGAAGCGCTGCTCCACCTCGGCACGCACCTGGCGGCGCGTGTCTGCTACCAGTTCACGGGTTGCCGCCAGCGCCCGCTCCGTCGCGGTGCGCCGCGCCCCCTGCTGGCCTGCGATCTCGAATCTCTGGGCGATGCCGGCGGTCCACTCGCGTTGCGTCTGAGCGGGGTTTCCGGTTTGAGGGACGTTGCGGCTGCGCCAGCCCGTGGAAAGTTCGGGGTTGTTCCAGAGCAGGGCGCGGGCGTCACGCAGTTCGCCCTCGGCGGTGGCAAAGGTCGCCTCGGCGGCGCGTAGCGCCGGGTTGGCCTGCTCGGCCAGTTGCCACGCCTGCTCCAGGGTGATAATGGGGGTGGGTGGGATGGAGACTGCCTCTGTGTGCCAGACGGTGAACAGCAGCGCCACAGCGGACGCGCGCCCGCTGCGCCGTAGCCAGGCGAAAACGCCGCGGCACAGTCGTAAGAATTCCACGATGAACTCCTTTTTTGTTTTTGCGAGCGCGCCAACGCGACCAAGGGCGGCGGGCGCGCTCAGGAAACGATCACGAATACGTCAGGTGATGATCAGGAGAGGAGTCGTGGTGGCCGGAAATGGCCTGCGGGAAGCAAGGGAAGGATGATGAGCCGTTTGGCGGCAAAGCGGTCGCCGGTGGCGACCGCCGGGATGATGCCCAGGGGCGGGGGGAATAATCCGACGAAATGGCCCACTGCATGACACCAGTGGTTGCACACGGCCTTGGTGGTGCAGGATTCCGGTTCACCCGCCTGCGCCGCGGCCGCGTCATTCTGTTGTGTTTCCTGGAGAAACACATCGGCCACAGCCGCGTCATTGAACGTCCAGCCGCCAGCATTGACCAGCAGGGTGATCAGCAGGAGTTGAACGATACGTCGGATCGATGTCGCCATAATCGGCATTATAATATGGTTGCCGCCTGAAACACCACACTCAGCCTTGTCCAATGACACATGAGCCTGAACGAAGGGGTGTATTTCCACCGTAAGGTGAGCCTGGCGGGGCGAAAGTTGGGATCATGGAGGCATGATCGTGACTTTACATACCCAAAGATTGCACACATTGGCCCAAGTGCGCGCCTTCGTGGCGGGCAGCGAACCCCTCTCGTTCACGTTGACGGATCGCCAGGTATTCAACCAGCACATCGGGCGTATACCGGCGCTGTCGATTATCCACTTTCCATCGAATGGTGATGGGTTGGCTGGCAAAGCGATTCACCCCCCGATCAAATTCAAGAATCAGCAGGAAATCCTGCTCAAGCGAGGATTCAAACGCCTGGGCATGTGGGACTTTAGTCGACGCCACACGACCGCTCAGGTAACGGTGTCGGGGCGGAATATGTCTAGCGGGCATGATCGAACTCCAGTCGAAGAACTCGGCCAACCCTGTGCGGATCGCTTCCATAAAGACAGTATAGCTGGCCTGAGTCGCAAATAGTATGAGTATGGTCGCATTTATCTTGAGATTTCAGTTATGCCTCAATCCATGTCGCACGAAATGCACCTCGCGCATTTGGTTTTGCATCTCCGATTACGGTTCGTTCTTCTTCGAAATCTCGCATGTATCGTTTCCAGCAGTGCCCAGGTTTCGAATTTAGGATAGGATCGTCGGCATCAACCTCTTTTCATAGAGACGCCAGGAACTCCCCTGAATCAACATGACCCTTTACCATATAGGCCGCGCCGTCGTCACCGTAAAAATAATGAAATTCCATCACACACCTCCTCGCTGCCTGTCTGTCTATGCTATGTTACGCGGCGCGCTCATACCCACGCTGCCGCCTGTGCCGCGCGACCTCAGTGACCCGCGCGCACGCCTCTTCGCGGGAGGCATATACTTCCGCCTTCATCCCGCCGCGCCGCGATCCTTTCCCTCCCCAAGTGCGCACGACTTGCCATTCACCCCATAGGTCTTGTTGTACATGGACCTCGTAATAACGAGAGGATGTCTCCCAGCGCGATGCGTGCCATTGCTCTGTCGTATAGGAGTTCATTTTAAGACACCAGCGTCACGAGCCTTCCAGTAGACCTCTTCGAGTAGCACGACGGTATCAGAGAGCGTCTTGCCCAGCTCTTCAGCCAAGGAGGCGAGGCGCAGGTGAGCATAATGATCGAGATCGACGCTCACTTTGGCCCGGGGGGTGTTGTAGTCCCGGGACCGCTTGCGCGCTGCAAGCACGCCCCCTTTTAATTTCTTGAACGTGTCCGCCTGTAAATAGTCATCACACCACGTTTGCAGTAGCTCGGGTGTATCGGCGCGGCGGAAGGCCATATAGCCCCCTGCCTTGCTGATATCTCCGCGCTCCATGGCGTTTTCGATATACCTTCGCGCGGCAGCGAGGTCGTTCCTGGTGATGCGGTATGCAGGCCGGCCCGCCATGGTGAGCTCCCGTTATTAACGTTACCCGGTAATGCAATTATAATAAACGTTACCCTGTAATGAAATACGGGGCCGGGGGTTTATTTTCATTCACGCTATCGCGCGAATCCTGGTGACAAGCAGTGGTTTTTTTCAGAAACAGGAAGCCTGTGAGGCCGGAAAGTTCAAAAGACAACTCAAGCCCAGCCAAATTAAGTAGCCAAAAAGCACCTGGCCAATTAGGATTGCCATTGCAATTCTTGGCCCCATTCGATAGGGTAGGCGCATTACGGTACACCCAAAGTGACCACCATGACGAAGAAGAAACCGCCCGACAGCCTTGGCCTCACGTCCAAGACAAGCGCCGCCGAAATCAAGGTTGCACGCATTTACCTGCGCGTCAGCACCGACGAACAGGATCTGCAACGCCAGGAAAGCATTAAGGATAGCGCACGAGCGGCGGGCTACTACGTGGCTGGCATCTACCGCGAGAAGGCATCCGGCGCGCGCGCCGACCGTCCCGAGCTGCTGCGCATGATCGAGGACTTGCAGCCGGGCGAAGTCGTCATTGCCGAGAAGATCGACCGCATCAGCCGGCTACCGCTGCCGGATGCCGAACGGCTTGTGGAATCCATCCGCGCCAAGGGCGCACGGCTGGCCGTGCCTGGCGTCGTCGACCTTTCCGAACTGGCCGCCGACGCCCAGGGTGTGACCAGGATCGTCCTGGAGTCGGTTCAGGCGATGCTGTTGCGTCTGGCCCTGCAGATCGCCCGCGACGACTATGAGGATCGACGCGAACGGCAGCGCCAAGGCGTAGATCTGGCGAAACGTGCTGGCAAATACGCTGGCCGCCAGCCGAACACCGCCATGCACAGCCGCATCATTGCGCTACGCACGAGCGGGCATGGCATCACGGCCACGGCGAGGCTGGCCGGATGCTGCGAAAGCCAAGTCAAGAGAGTGTGGGCGCTTCATCGGCGCGCAGAGGCGCAGGCGTAGGGTTACGCTATCTGAATTCAGTTATTGAAATCCACCCTTTTCAAGAGGCTAGCCAATGACATTGATTTAACATGTTATCGTTGTCATATAGGGAATCAGCATCATTAACCACTAGCAAAAAAGTCAAAAAGGAAAAGCTTTCATGCCGGATGTATTCAGCAAGGAAGTGAGAAGCCGTGTCATGTCACGGATCCGCAGCCGCGATACAAAGCCTGAGATGCTAGTGCGCAAGCTTGCGCACGCGCTTGGTTTTCGTTTCCGGCTGCACAGACGGGATTTGCTGGGATGCCCTGATTTGGTCTTTCCGAGACGCAGGAAAATCATATTTGTGCACGGTTGCTTCTGGCACATGCATGAAGGCTGCCGCAAATGCCGCATGCCAAAATCAAACCGCTCTTATTGGAGGTCCAAGCTGCTGCTGAACCGAGACCGGGATCGACGGAACAAAGAGGCCCTTGAATCCTTGGGATGGCGCATAATGGTCGTATGGGAATGCGAGGTTAAGGACATCGGGAAGCTGAAAAAGAGGCTCACCGCCTTTCTTGGGCGCGACTGATAAGAGTGCTGGCGCCGGCTTGCTCTATGAGCTTGGCCGCTATTCCTTGGTCAGAAAATCCGGCAGATCAAATAGCCGACAGTTTTCATCAGGAGAGGAATATCCGGAAATGTTGTATTGGAGAGGGTGCGAGTAGCAGAGTTGAATGCTTGGGCGTTCCAGCGCCGCCAAGGCTGCTCCCACTGTTGAAATTTTCGTATTCAATGGCGCAATGATCACATTGTAACCAGGATATTCTGCAATCTGCCTTTCAATGGCCACCTTTGCCTCAATCGGGTCTATGCAGGAGAATTCGAAATTCCGGATGCCCGCGCTTCTAGCTGATATGCTGGTGCAGAAGTCAACGACTCTTTGGTGGAATACGGAATTCAAATCGTGGTGATCTTCGCTTATTGACGCCTCCCGCTCGCCAAGGCCAAGCGATACTACCGCAGGCTCATAAGCTTCGATAAGCTTTTCCGCCCTTTCGCTTTCAAACCCGGCCAAGATGATCAGATGGAGTTTTTTCGAGGGAGCCAGTTCCCCTGGGTATCCCAGTACGGATCGGACGTCATCAATGCCTTTGCTCAGCCATTTTTCATTTCCCTGCAATCCGATGGAATATTCGCGCGCGCCGGTGTAAACGAACTTGATCTTCGCCGACAAGCCACTTTGCCTAAGCAGCTTCAGAAGGATCAAGAGGGCTTCGTGCGTGAAAGTGGAGATGTCGATCATCATGTTCAGGCATTGAGCTTTGGGTAGGTCGTCCAGTGCATTGCTCAAGTTGTCCGCAGTCAGGAGCGGTTTGTTGGTGCTTAGAATGACGCGCCGAACCTTGTTGGCGAAGCGCGAACGCAACCAAGCCGCATTGGCGGCCTCAGTGGCTACGCTTTCGAAGTCCTGATATTCGCATACCAATACGCGGGTCACCCGAGAAGGATCGATTTTCTCTGCGGCAGATTTGCATCTATCCTCGAAGCTTGCCGAGCAAATGAAAACATCAAGCGGCAGCTCAAGATGGTTGGGGAGATCAGTCAAACTGATTTTCATGGCATTCATCCATCTGTGAAGAGGTCGCCCTGAGCATCGGACAGATCATTCCCCAACCCCGCTCTCTTGGCGCGCCGCAGAAGCGATCCTGGCTTGCGCATGGCTTCGATCAGCGCCATATTCGTCATGAACTTGTAACCGGAAAACCCAGTAGGATCCAGCTTGAAATGAGGAGCCAGGCGGCGGCTCAGGATGTATAGCTTGGTTCTTCCGGTGCCCTCCTTGTTTCCGATCGTCGACTCGTGGAAGTAGCCGTAGCGTATGCCAAGGTCAAGAATCTGTTTCAGCTCGTCACTTGGCGTATCTGACAACGCAAAAGAGAAAACGCGGCGCTCAGCTAAGTCTGAGACCAAAAGCTCGTGAAAAAGTCCGCCCAGCGCAGTTATCAGGTTTCTCAGCTTCTGCAGTTTTCCGAGATTTCCATCTGGACCCGTGCCACCAGTTTCACTTTCCTCGTCCCTCTCAATCTTTTCGAATTCGCTGAACATGGCGGCATCCGACCATTCACGTATAACTTTGTTCTGTATGGCTGGCGGAATGGCTTTGATCAGATCCGTGCCGCTGGCGCGCTGCTCCCCATACATCAGTGAGGCAGTTTCAAGAAAATAGCGAATGACTCCCGATGAAATGTGAACAAGTTGATCGAATCCGGCATACCTGTAAGTCGAGAAATTTTTGCTTGTACCCAACAGGCTTTTCATGTATTCCGGGCGCGCATACCTGTAGGCATCGTCAGTGGCCCGATAACCTTTGCCGCTGTCAGGCCACTGGCTTTTTTTCTCATCGTACACTTTTCTGATTTTGGCTTCCTGTTCCTCATCCTCCGGGAAAAATTGCTCCGGGGTCGCGGAAATTTGGAGCATGTCCAGACGCCTTTTCACGATTTCCTTCACGCGTTTCGGATATTTATCTTTGTCCGAAGTGTACACTGCCTGAATGTTTACATCGGAGTAATCATGCGGCGCATCTATTCTTTGCCCATTTGCAGTGCGGTAAGTTTTGTAGTTCATCTGCGTTGAGATCTTCAGGCTCAGATCGGCTGTCGTCCGGTAGGATACCCAAGAGTTAAGAATAAGGGTCTGGCTGGGACTCAAGTTGTCGGCGTCGTCGACCATCAGGAACACCGGCCCACTTGGCATGAACGGCAGCCTCTTTAAATCCTTGATCATCGGCAGAAGGAAATCCAGGTAGCCGACGAGGACACCCGCATACGGAACGGCCTCCTTGGAAAAAGATACTCTTCTAAGGTAGCCCGATGTTTGCGCATATATTTCGTCCAAGGATTCCTGCATTTTCCTGAAGTGATCTGAGGTTTTTGAGGGGGTTTCCGGAGTATTCTCAGGGACTACCCAGCCACCCCTTTTCAGCAATTTGACAAAGCTGTCATGGTAGAAGGCCGATACTGCACCGTTCACAGCCTCGTCCATGTCATACTTATCATTCACGATTTTCAGCAGAGAGGAAACAGCCTTGGCTGCCATGAAGATGGTCATGGAGTGCTCGTTCAAAACGAAATCCGCGAACTCATTTTCACCCAGGCGGTTGAATTCAACCAGATTCAGGTCTGTGAGCTTTATGGGAACATAAACTGCATAGTATGGCAATTCTCTCAGCGGCATATTGCGCGCAAGCATCTGGCAATCAGGCTCCATTGCTCGGAACATCATGCTTTTGCCTGAACCACGATGGCCGTGCAGAAACGTGTGAGAACCTTTCTCAATGTTGAAAAAATCAGAAAAAACATCGACGAAAAGCTGCTTGACATCGACCGCCGATATCTCCTCCGGCGTTTGTACAGAGAAAGGATTGGCGCCCCTATAATTGTTCATCTCGCACCTGGTATTTGAGCATCATCTTTTCTCCGGTTACCTCGGGATACCGCTCTGCAAGCCTCTTTTCCATTTTCGGATATCCCGACTCCTCCAGTCGAAGGTGAATTTCTTCGATACTATCGTTATTGGCATCCAAAATCTCGATATTGATGTCAATTCGCGTAATAGGCACAACTTCTTTCATAAACCGGAGGCAGTACAAGTGCTCCAAATGCATTTTGGCGAGCCTCTGCATGATGTAATCGATTAAATACAGTCCATCTTGACAATTAGGGTGCATATATCGTTTCCGCAGATCCTCTGTCGAAACTGAATACTTGATTTGTATTACGCATGCGGAGCGCTCGATATCTACGCTGGATATGCTGAGAGCATACTTGTGGTGGATCTCACTTTCATCGGGAAGTCCGCTGGTTTCTGCCAGAAACCGACTTGCGCGCGACCGATCCTCGCATATTTCGTCAGCGAACCTCACGATTGCGGCAATAAGCCTCTCTCGATAACTGATTGAAAGGTAAGAATTTATATCTTTACAGAGACGTACAATCGTGTCTTTGTCATCTGCAATTTTACCGCCATGGGCTTGAGCGATGTTGGCTATTCTCTTTTTTTCCAGATCGTCGCCGCCAGCCAACTCCCCCATCTCTAACAGAATTTTGTACGGCTGCTTTTCGTGGTCCTTCCGGCCATAAACATTACCTGCGTCATGCAGGAGTATTCCCATCAGCAGCAAATACACCTCATAGGGATGCAAAGGTGAGTTCTGGCTCCCGCCAGCGTCCAATCCGATCAGTTTCCCAGCTGTCCGGATCACAGCCTCAAAGTGGTTAATGTCATGGCAAGTATAGATACCTCCGTCACGAGATGTGGCCGCCCCAATGTCCCTGTAAACATTCGCGGCCAGCCACTCCTTTATCTGCAGGTAGCGCTCACAATAGTCATGCAGCTTGTCGGGAAACAATTCACGGTTGCCGCACTGGTCGTATAACAAGCGTTCCAGTGGAAGCGAAGGCGGCTGTCTCGGCATTACAAAATTATTCCATTCTTTAGATTCTGTCGTCACGAGACAGCCAACCAAAGAGCAAGGCTGCGAATCTGCACTGCGGCAACGAAGGATGACAGGTTTTTCGCATAGCGGGTGGCG
>LNEJ01000063.1 GCA_001464965.1 Gammaproteobacteria bacterium Ga0074134 | reverse complement strand
GGAAGGTCGCGATGAATCGCTTTATCATCGAGTTCGGCGATCGCCTGAAAAACTATGTTTAACCAACCGGGCGGTTACACAGAGTTATTTACAGTCTCCATTGCCTGCGTGAATCGGGCGTCAGGCTTTCGTGATTGCGTTATTAGAATTGGGGCCGCCCATTACCATTAGGCGGCCCCATTTATGCGTCTATGTGCGCACAGCCTTCAGGGGCAACGATCACGCCGCCACCCACCTGACGTGTGCTATCTCCTTTGCAGGATAGGGTGAACCTGCGTAGCGAGCAGGCTGGTTACTGCAATGGTTTCGCCACCAACTCTACTTCGTAGCCTTTGTCGCTGGCATGCAGCATAACGACTGTTCTGATATCCCCCGCTTGCCAGGTCGAATTGTGGAAGATCCACAGTCAACACGACGTAGTCAAGCTCTTGAGTCATTGGCATTATTTCGTAGTGGATAGGCGGTTGCAAAACAAGGGGGCAGCTTCGTTGTTTTCAGTAAACCATATCGACTGAATGCACGGATTTCTTCCGTCAGGCGAAACAATTTTCCCTTCAATTACATACTGAGCAAAAGCACTGCAAGCCGTCTACATATAAAAATCCGCGCCTGGCGAATAATTATAACCGATTGATTTTAATGGTGCCGGCAGGGGGAATCGAACCTCCGACCTACTGATTACGAATCAGTTGCTCTACCAACTGAGCTATGCCGACAAAGGGAGCGTAGTATAAATAAAACCGGGGGCTTAGGACAACCAGAAATGCGGCATTCAGCAAATTATTCTGTCACGGATCTTCTGCAGTTACGGATGCGTACGACAACATCCACACCTTCGGCGATTGTGCCATCCGGCAAATCGGGCAGTTTGCTGAGGGCGACGGCATCGGCTTCGATATCCATCAGCGCGCCGGTATCGACATTATAAAAATGATGGTGAGGAGATGTGGTGGGGTCGTAAAACACCTTGGTTGGGTCAATAATAATCTCGCGAATCAACCCCTTGCCAACAAATAACCCTAGCGTATTATAAATGGTCGCCTTGGATACCATATGCCGATCACGATTAACCAGCGCCAAAACCTGCTCTGCGGAGAGGTGTTGAGGCCGGGAAAAAAGGACCTGCGCGATCTCCACCCGCTGCTGGGTAGGGGTGATGCCATGCTCACGCATGAGGCCAACCACATCGATGTTGCCAAATATTTGCGCATTCATGTCATTCATCATTATCGTCTAATATATAGCAAATCTTTAGTAGCAGTCTATGGTATTGCGCTTTGTCCCGCAAGATCAAGATACGTGGGATGACCAGACACGGAGGGGTCTTACAGATAATCGTATAGGTAGCATCAAAAAATTTCAGACGTTCAGGCGCAAGGCTATTGCCTGCTCATAAAGCTCCAGATAATGCTTCGCGCTACGCCGCCAGCTAAAATCCTGCCGCATGCCAGCGCGGATGATCTGCTGCCAGCCTGCGGATTGCCGGTATAGCGTCAGGGCGCGCTGGATAGCCGCCAGCAGGGCTGGGGCGGAGGCCTCATCAAATACAACGCCAGTGGCGGCGCCACTGTCCAGGTTGTCCGGCGTGGCGTCCACCACCGTATCGGACAGACCACCAGTGCGGCGCACGATGGGGACAGTGCCGTAGCGCAGGCTGTAAATCTGGTTCAGGCCGCAGGGCTCGAAGCGTGACGGCATGACAAACATGTCGGCACCGCTCTCGATGAGGTGCGCCAATTCTTCATTAAAGCCGATTTGCACTGCAAGCTGCTGCGGATGATCCGCCATTAGTTCTGTAAACGCGGTTTCAAAACGCTTTTCACCGCTGCCTAGCATCACCACCTGTACCGCCTGCTGCAACACTTCGGGCAGGCTGGCAAGTACCAGATCGACACCTTTTTGCTCAACAAGGCGTCCGATCAATCCAATCACAGGTATCTGCGGCGCCACAGGCAGACCCAGGCGCGCCTGAAGCGCGGCTTTGTTTGCGGCCTTGCCGGACAAATCGCGCGCGCTGTAGGGTTGCGCAATCAAGGTGTCGCGCTGCGGATCCCACTCGTGGTAATCCACGCCGTTAAGGATGCCCATCAGCCGCTCCGCCCGGTGGCTGAGTAGACCCTCCAGCCCGCAGCCATATTCGGGGGTAAGAATCTCACGCGCGTAGTTCGGGCTGACTGTGCTCAACATATCCGCATACACCAAGCCGCCTTTGATGAAGGACAGCCCGCCATAAAACTCCAGGCCCGCCGGCGACCACAGCGCCGGGGGCAAGTCCAGCGCTGTGAAAGTATCTATTGGAAAAAGCCCCTGATACGCCAGGTTGTGGACAGTAAACACCGTAGCCGGGCGCGTTGCGTCCTGAGCCAGCAACGCAGGAATCAAACCGCATTGCCAGTCGTTGCAATGCACCACATCAGGCTGCCAGTCCAATCCGGCCTGATTGCGCGCCACCGCCGCCACGGCATTGGCAAATAACGCAAAGCGCTGGGCATTGTCCGGCCAATCCTTGCCGTCCGGCCCGAGATAAGGGTTGCCGGGCCGGTCAAACCAGGCGGGAGCATCCACCAGCCACACCTTCACCGAACTGCCCGGCAACTTGCCTTCCAGAATGCGCACTGGCTCCGTAAAGCCAGCAAGCGCAGGATTAACGAGAGTAAGTTTATCGGCACGCGCCAGCACATCGCGGTAGGCGGGGATAATCAGACGCACATCCTGGCGCAGTGATTTGAGCGCAACAGGCAGACTGCCTGCGACATCCCCCAACCCCCCGGTCTTCATCAACGGATGGGCCTCACTGGCGGCGAATAAAATTTTATGGGTTTGCATTTTTTTCTTGTTTCAACCTTCAGATTAATATGTCGTTTCCGGTCTTTGGCCGTGTTACGATTTTCCTAAGAGCCGCTGTTCACGATCTCGCTGAAGGGCGCATCGCGGCATTACCCTTCGAACCTTAACACCAAAAGCACGGCAGGCTTGCAAATCGGGAGGAGTCCATATACGGGTGCAGTGAGCAACGCGAACCGATTGATGCGGTTCCCGTTGCTCACTGTACCCTAAGCGCTGAGGTGCAGTTTTAAACAGGCAAAACGATATGGTTTAGCGCTTGTAGCCCGAGACCATGATAAATGGGCTGGGGGGCGCCATTTGTTCTGATTTTATGTCCACAAACCCCACTTCGCGGAGGATATTTTCCATTTCAGTGGTGGAATAGGAGGTGCCGCTGACGGTGTTGATGATCTGGTTGACTCCGATCAGGGCGGCGAGCACGGGTCCCTTTTTGTCGGCGTGCAACAGCTGCTCCTGGATCATGATGACGCCATCTTTGTTCATGGAGTCATAGCATTTTTTGAGCAGTTTTTTGATGTTTTCCGGTGACTCCTGGTTGGTCATCGACGACAGCAGCATGGCGTCGTTGCCGGTGCCCAGGCTGTCGGTGTTGTAGTCGCCGGGCAGGAGCTGGACGCGATCCTGCATGTGATACATGTCGACGATTTCTTTGGCGATTTTCAGGTTCTGCGGGCGGTCCATGGCCACAGCATTGAGGCCGGGATAACGTTCGCAGAATTTCACGGCGAAGGTCGCCGGGCCACAGCCCACGTCCACCAACTGTTTTTTACCCGAAAGATCGAACAGACTGGTCAATACATCAGCTTGCGACAGCGCGCGATTGTGCATGCCCATCATGTAGTTGCACGTTTCTTCGTCGCTGTATTCCTGGTGCATCAGTGCCGACGGCGTGCCGGTTTTCACCGTGTTATAAAGCCCGCCCCAGGCCTGGTACCAGTTTTCGAACATGTAGACGATGCCGCCCTGGTAGAACTTGCTGGAGTTGGTGAGAAAGGTCTGGCTGAACGGGTTGTTGCGGAACACATCGCCATCGCGGTCGAGGAAGTCGATTGCGACCAAGGCGCTGAGCAGTGCGCCGAGACAGCGCCGGTCGGTGCCGGTTTCGCTAGTCAATGTATCCAGGTTTTTTGCCTTGCCGTCCAGCAGATTGAAGATATCGAGCCGGTTAGCCGCGTGCAGGACGCAGGATTGCCAGTAGGCGGAAGCCACCTGCATGACCCGCATCGGGTCCATGCCTTCCGGTACGTCCCAGCTGCCTTGGTTTTCTTTTGTGGTTGATGCAGACATCGTTGCCCTCCAATTGTATTTTTAAGGAAGCTCTGAATAATTCCATCCTGGAATTCTCAGAGCACGAAAAGCATAGTGTGATTTTTGCTTTTCTTCATTTTTCAATCACTTGCCGTGATCGAAAAATGCCGGCACCTCCATGTGCCGCGGAACCTCTGAATAAATCAGAGGTTCCTTAACGCATATTCATAAAGTACGCAGCACTATGAAGGATATTGCCTGATTTATCCAGGCGGAAAGCCTGTGAGGCCAGTAAAGTCCCTATAATCAAACGATTATAAAGTTTCTTTGCGGCCAGGGATAGTATGAGTCTGGGTGCAGCGTATACAGATACAGGCTTTGAGTTTTGCGGCAGGTGGAACGCTGTCCAACAGGGATTGAGGAAAAGATTCCTCGCGGCACCAGCAAGGTTGATCCTGGCGATTGTTGACCCTATTACATTCATTTTCAGCGCCACATAATGGGCAGCGGCGAGGGTCGATAGCGGAAGGTTCTGCCATGACGGTGTTTTGTTCGCGTGCCCTGCGTTACGTTTGCGGATCTTGGGTGAGAGCATACCGGCGAGTACGGAGTGCAGTACCCGCCGGTATTGAAACTATCGCTTATTCGCGCCCTGGCGAATCCGTTTTTGGATTGGTCGCAGGCGGTGTTTCGACGGTGGCTTTGGGGGCCAACGGGATGATGTTGGAAGGAGCGGCTTCAGCAGATGGTGCTTCGCTCATAAGTGCCATTTGTCTGGGCACGCGGGGTTCTTCCTGACGCTGGTTGTCCTGGGGTGCGACAGGCGGTGCCGTTATAATGGGCGGGGGCAAAGAAGGCGCGTCGCCCGCACTTTCAACCGCTGCGGCCATATTGTCATCGCCCTGCGAGGGCTGATCAATGTTCCCCGGGCGATAGGCGTTTCTGCGCGGTGGATAATAAGGCGCAGACGCTTTTTTCTCGGCTGGGAGCGATTCGCCAGTGGATGCTGCGTGACTGGTTTCTGCTCTGGGCTCTATCCGGGGCGTAGCTGGGGGAATATTGCCGTCATTCTCCCGCGCTTCTTCCCCGCCTGTTTCCCCGCTGTATTCCGAGGTGAATTCCGGACTGGCTTCCCCGGGAACTCTCGGCTCTCTACGGCGGCGGCGTCCGCCACGGCGTCCACGGCGTCCGCCGGGACGCTGGCCCGCCGTCCTTGCTGCAAGCTCTGTTTCGGCTGAAGCGACCGGCCCTGTTTCCGTTGTGACACCGCCCGCAGCAGCGGCTTCACCAATGGGTTCTTCAAAAGCGGGCGGCGGTAGTGCTCTTTCCTGTGTTTTTTGGGCCGGAAGAGCCGCTTCTGGAGTGGGTTCTACCTTCACGGGCGCCTCGGCAGGCGCTGTTCTCTTGCGTTCTTCCGGCCCGCGAGGCGGCCTCTTGCGCTGCGATTCCTCGCGGCGTGGCTTGGCGGCTTGCTGAGGGGGGGTGGACCGTGCCTTGTGAGGCGGAGCCTTTTTCCGGGACTCCGGTTCGATGCTTGCGGCAACCCTGGACTCGATCTCGGCTTTGGTTGGCGCCAGCTGACCACCACCAAACAAACTTGCCCATAGCCGCTTGATGAAGCCGCCTTCAGCTGCTGGTTGCGGAGATTTCTGTAGGGGGGAGGGTGCGGGAGCAGGGGTGGCAGGAACCACGCCTCTTACGGCAGGCTCTTCGACACTGATCTTTTTCGCGGGTGCGACCCTTCTTTCAGCGGCTTCTTCCGGTTTTTTTAGCAGTTGATAGCTTGCCGGAACGCCTTCCTCCGCAGCTTCATCGGCGCGCACGCGTTCGATCTCATAGTGCGGTGTTTCAAGTTCAGGGTTGGGTATCAATGTGATACGGCTCTTGTGCCGGTTCTCGATGGCGCCGATTGCCGCACGCTTTTCGTTAAGCAAAAAGGTGGCAACAGCCACTGGCAGTTGAGCGAGGATCTTGTCCATCCGGCCCTTGCCTTTGGAGGCCTCTTCTTCAATGATGCGCAGAATGGAGAGCGCCAGTGATTCCACATTGCGAACGTGGCCTTGTCCCTCGCAGCGCGGACAGACTACCTGGCTGAACTCGCCTAAGGAAGGCCGCAGGCGCTGGCGTGACATCTCCAGCAGTCCGAAGCGCGAAATGCGGCCGATCTGGACGCGCGCCCGGTCCATTTTGAGGGCATCCTTGAGGCGATTTTCCACCTCGCGTTGATTGCGCGCCGGTGTCATGTCGATGAAGTCGATGACGATCAATCCGCCCAGGTCGCGCAGGCGCAACTGGCGGGCGATCTCGTCTGCGGCTTCGAGGTTGGTGTTAAGCGCGGTCTCTTCGATGTCTCCGCCCTTGGTGGCGCGCCCTGAGTTGATGTCGATGGCCACCATCGCCTCGGCATGGTCGATGACTATCGCACCGCCGGAGGGCAGGCGCACTTCATGCTGAAACGCTGTTTCGATCTGGCTTTCTATCTGGTAGCGCGAGAATAGCGGAACGCTATCCTGATACAGCTTGATCTTGTTCAGGCTGTTAGGCATGACCTGCTGCACAAAGTCGCGTCCCTGCTGGTACACCTCTGGGTCATCAATGAGGATTTCGCCGATGTCCTGGCGGAAGTAATCGCGGATGGCGCGGATGATGATGCTGCTTTCCTGGTATACCAGGAAAGGCGCGGATTTCTGGCTGGAGGCGGTTTCAATGGCATCCCACAAGCGCAGCAGGTAGTCCAGATCCCACTGGAGTTCTTCGGCGCTTTTGCCGACGCCAGCGGTGCGCACGATGATCCCCATTCCGTCGGGGATGTTCAGCGCGCCCATGATGTCACGCAATTCGCTGCGGTCTTCACCTTCGATGCGGCGCGATACGCCCCCGGCGCGCGGATTGTTAGGCATTAAGACCAAGTAACGTCCGGCCAGGCTGATAAAGGTGGTGAGCGCCGCGCCTTTGCTGCCGCGCTCTTCCTTGTCGATTTGCACGACGACTTCCTGGCCTTCGCGCAAGACATCTTTAATGTTGACGCGCCCGCCTTCGGGTGTGTGGCTGAAAGACGAGGGCGTGATTTCCTTTAACGGCAGAAAGCCGTGCCGTTCTCCGCCATACTCAACGAAGGCGGCCTCCAGGCTGGGCTCGACGCGGGTGATTTTACCCTTGTATATATTGGATTTTTTCTGTTCCCGTGACGGTGTTTCAATGTCCAGGTCGTAAAGGTGCTGTCCATCAACCAAAGCTACGCGCAACTCTTCCGGTTGAGTTGCATTAATTAACATTCTTTTCATGTTTTAATTTCTCTGGCGTTCAACCACAGCCAGCGACGGTTGCCGTATTGTCGAACCGGGGGCGACGAAAAGCGCCGTGCATGGCTACTCATGGCAGCATGCCAGTCAACGCTCTCTCGCCCGCACTCTTTATCGGACAATCACGCCTAAACAATGCACACACCATGGCCGCAGACGCATCGCTCCCGCTGATTCTTGAGTTCTTGATTAAGTCCTCGCTGGCATTGGCCGCGCGGATCAGCAACAAGAACGGCGTGCTGCTTGTGGTGTTGCCTTGCCTAATGCGCCATAAAATCCGGCACACCTCGATGGGTAGCGAGGTGGTTCGAAATACCGCATAGGTCGCGCTTTGTGGGAGCGCAGTTTATTGATCGCTCTTTAACGGGTCGAGCGATACCAAACCCCATCAACTAAATTGTTAAGTGTCATATTATTACGTGTCATTTTCATGCGGGCGTCACGGACCCTATTCAAGAGGCGGTGTATTGGGTGATGAGTAACAAACCACCCGCCTATATGATTAGGAGGCGTCAACGTTGCCAAAGTTCAGTTTCCAGCGCCGCATACACATAAAAATGGCTATTGTCCTCGCGCCACTGTCATTTGTTAAAGATTTAAGAAAATGAACTGTCGCGAGTGCATCATAATATAACACGTTAATCAATAGCATCAAATCGGTCAAATATAATGTTATTATTTAAGGCATGTCTATTCCAAAAACTCATCAAGGCCCTCGGCTGGTCAGTATTGACGACGCCCACGAGGGGCAACGTATCGACAATTTTCTGATTACAACCCTGAAAGGTGTCCCGAAAAGCCATATCTATCGTGTGTTGCGCAAGGGTGAGGTGCGGGTCAATAAGGGGCGTATCAAGCCTACCTATCGCCTGCAGCCGGGCGATACCGTGCGTATTCCGCCAATTCATACTGCGGAGCCTGGAGAGTACGTGCCGCCCACCGCCCACGTCCTTCAACGGATTGAAAACAGCATTATTTATGAAGATAGTGCGCTGATTATCATAAATAAACCGTCTGGTATCGCGGTTCATGGCGGCAGTGGCCTGAGCTACGGCGTCATTGAGGCGCTACGTGCCGCGCGGCCAGACGCGCACCATCTGGAACTGGTGCATCGTTTGGACCGCGATACCTCTGGATGCCTGATGATTGCCAAAAAACGTAGCATGCTGCGCAGCCTGCACGAGTTGTTGCGGACGGATCATGGCATCGATAAGTGCTATCTGGCCCTGATCAAGGGGCAGTGGCAGGGGGGGAGGCGGATCGTCGATGCCGCGCTGAGTAAAAATGAGTTACGTTCCGGCGAGCGCGTGGTGCGTGTTTCCGAGGAGGGTAAGTCCTCCGCAAGCGTGTTTCAGCCGCAGCGGGTTTTTGCCGAGGCCAGTTTGATGGAGGTGCGGCCTTTGACC
This sequence comes from Gammaproteobacteria bacterium Ga0074134, assembly GCA_001464965.1. Lineage (GTDB taxonomy): Bacteria > Pseudomonadota > Gammaproteobacteria > Ga007554 > LNEJ01. The sequence goes on along the minus strand of LNEJ01000063.1, from coordinate 14,560 downwards.
GGCCGCACCCATCAAATCCGCGTCCATGCCGCGCATATCGGGCAGCCGGTTGCCGGGGACGAGAAATACGGTGATGCGGAATTTAACCGGCGGATGGCGGCGCTGGGCTTGAAGCGTCTGTTTCTGCACGCCCATGCGCTGACCTTCGAACTGCCGGAAACAGGCCAGAAGGTTAGCGTCACCGCACCGTTGAGCGATGATTTGAAAGAAGTTCTGGCGCGCTTGGAAAAGATCCCTCTTCAATGATGCCTGATGGATTCAAGCTGCTGGTGTTTGATTGGGACGGCACGCTGATGGACTCCGAGGCGCGCATCGTCACCAGCTTCAACGCTGCCATGATCGATGCGGGGCTGGCGCCGCTCGCGGATGACGCCATCAGAAATATCATCGGCCTGGGGTTGCGCGAGGCGCTGGATCAATTGGTGCCGGGGGCAGATAGCCTGCTCCAGCAGCGTTTGGCGGATCGCTATCGCCATCATTTCCTCTACGCCAATCAAATCCCCGCGAAATTGTTTCCAGGTGCGGCGGATATTGTGTACGATCTGCGCCAGCAGGGCTATTTGCTGGCGGTTGCGACCGGCAAAGGGCGGCAGGGCCTCAATCGCTCGCTGGCGGAGACGGGCTGCGAAGGCTTGTTTCATGCCACGCGCTGCGCCGATGAGACCTTTTCCAAGCCACATCCCCGCATGCTGCTGGAGATCATGGATGAAGTGTGCGTTACGCCGCATGAAACGCTCATGATAGGTGACACCGAGTATGATATGCGGATGGCCGGTAATGCGGGAACAGCGGCGCTGGCGGTGAGCTATGGCGTGCACGAGCGCGACCGCCTGTTGCAATGTGCCCCCCTGGCGTGCCTGGACAGCATCGCGGAAATGAGGGAATGGCTGATGCCAGTCAACCTGAAGGTTGGAACCCTCTGAAGGAAAGGCAAAAATAGCCGAAAAAGCGCAGCATACACGTAGTATGTGAGCATTTTGAGGCTATTTTTAACGCCGCGATGCACCCTTCAGCGAGATCGTGAATGGGTTCTAAAGAGTTTTATCAGTTTCTTACTAACACTAAACAAGCGGTACATCATTATGTCAGATAACCAGCAAGAGCCTTCAACCTCCGCAACCCCGGGTGGCGAGCCTGCCAAACCAGGGGACAAGTGGACCGGAGAGGCGTCTGCGCCCGCCGCGCCTGTTGCGCCATCCGATGAGCAGGGTGGCGAGTGGGAGCGCGGCGTCATCAAAAAGTTGGCCTTCTCCGCGATTGACGAACAGCGCCGCACCCGCCGCTGGGGCATCTTTTTCAAGGTGCTGACCTTTGCCTATTTGTTTACGCTACTTTATCTGGTGCTGCCCACGGAGCGCGCGATCGAGATCGGCAAGAAACATACCGCGCTGGTGGAGATCCGTGGTGAAATCTCCGATAGCAGCGAGGCCAATGCCGACAGCATTATTACCGGCCTGCGTGCCGCTTTTGAGGACAAGAATACCAAGGGTGTGATCATCCGCATCAACAGCCCCGGCGGCAGCCCGGTGCAGGCTGGGTATGTCAACGACGAGATCAAACGTCTTCGCGCTGAATATCCCGATATTCCGTTGTATGTGGTCATTACCGATATCTGCGCCTCGGGTGGCTATTACATTGCGGCTGCCGCCGACAAGATTTATGCGGACAAGGCCAGCCTGGTGGGTTCCATCGGCGTGATCATGGACGGCTTTGGGTTCGTTGACACTATGAAAAAATTGGGGGTAGAGCGCCGTCTGCTGACGGCGGGGGAGCACAAGGGCTTCCTCGATCCCTTCTCGCCGCAAAAGCCGGAGGAGGTTGAGCACGTCAGGACGCTGCTGGGCAACATTCACCAGCAGTTCATCGATACGGTCAAGAAAGGGCGGGGCGCTCGCCTGAAGGATGACCCCAATCTATTTAGCGGATATATCTGGACCGGCGAGCAAGCCATTGGCATAGGGTTGGTCGATGCCCTGGGCAGCAGCAGCTATGTTGCACGCGAAGTCATCGGTGCAGAGGATATCGTTGATTACAGCGAGAAGCCGCCGTATTTGCAGCAGTTTGCACAACGCTTCGGGATGGCGATGTCGAGCGCCTTTTCATCGGCATCAGGCACCAGCTTGAAGCAGTTGGGTGGCATGAGTGACAGCATCAAATAATTGCTTGGAATAAGCACGCACCGGCCATGTCAGGAAACACTATCGGAAAACTTTTTACGGTGACCTCGTTCGGCGAGAGTCACGGTGCGGCGATTGGCTGTATCGTCGATGGCTGCCCGCCGGGCATGGCGTTGTGCGAGGATGATTTGCAGGCCGATCTGGATCGCCGCAAGCCCGGTACCTCGCGCCACACCACGCAACGCCGTGAAGAGGACAGTGTGCAGATCCTCTCCGGGGTGTTTGAGGGGCGTACTACAGGCACGCCGATTGGGTTGCTGATACACAACACCGATCAGCGTTCCAAGGATTACTCGAAGATCATGGATCAGTTCCGCCCCGGTCATGCGGACTACACCTATCAGCAAAAATATGGTCTGCGCGACTATCGTGGCGGCGGACGTTCCTCGGCACGCGAGACCGCCATGCGCGTGGCGGCGGGCGGCATCGCCAAAAAATACCTGCGCGAGCGTTATGGAGTGATCATCCGCGGTTATCTGGCGCAGCTGGGGCCAATCAAAGCCGAGGCCTTTGATTGGGACGAAGTAGAGCAAAACCCTTTCTTTTGCCCCGATGCGGCCAAGGTGCCGGAAATGGAGGCGTACATGGACGCGCTACGCAAAGAGGGCAACTCCATAGGCGCGCGCATCAATGTGGTGGCCAGTGGCATGCCGCCGGGATGGGGCGAGCCGGTGTTCGACCGCCTCGACGCCGATATCGCCCATGCCTTAATGAGCATCAATGCGGTCAAAGGCGTGGAGATTGGCGCCGGTTTCGGCTGTGTCGAGCAAAAAGGCACTGAGCACCGTGACGAGATCACGCCGCAAGGCTTTTTGAGCAACCACGCGGGCGGTGTTCTGGGGGGCATTTCATCCGGCCAGGACATCGTCGCCAGCATCGCGCTCAAGCCGACCTCCAGTATCCGCCTGCCGGGGCGCAGCGTAAATGTGCATGGCGAGCCGGAGGAGGTGGTGACGCATGGCCGCCACGATCCCTGCGTTGGCATCCGCGCCACTCCGATTGCCGAGGCGATGCTCGCCATCGTGCTGATGGACCACATGCTCCGCCACCGCGCGCAGAATAGGGATGTCGTGTCGCAAACGCCAGTTGTTCCCTCTCAAGCACGGAGTCCGTAATCACCGGGCATCACGGTGATTACGGGTGGCGCTTCTACTAACTCGTAACCGTATCTATGCCCTATTGGCGCCTCTCCGCGTTCTATTTTTTCTTTTTCTCCTCGCTGGGCGCACTGCTGCCTTACTGGGGGCTGTATCTCGAATCGCTAGGGTTTAACCCAGTACAGATCGGCGAATTGATGGCGTTGATCATGGCGACCAAGATCATCTCCCCCAATGTCTGGGGCTGGATCGCCGACCACACCGGCAAGCGCATGGCCATCGTGCGGCTCGGTTCCCTGGCGGCGGTAGTGGCTTTCAGCGGCACCCTGTTTGGCAGCAGTTATGGGTGGCTGGCGCTGGTGATGATGATATTCAGTTTTTTCTGGAATGCCACACTGCCGCAGTTCGAGGCCGCCACCTTCACGCACCTGGGGGATCAGGTGCATCGCTACAGCAGCATCCGCTTGTGGGGCTCCATCGGATTTATTGTGGCAGTGGCGGGGCTCGGCCCGTTGTTCGAGCATGCCGGTGTGGGGTTGCTGCCCTTGATTTTGCTGGGACTAATGACGGCCATCTGGCTGATGAGTCTGCTGGTGCCGGAGCGCGCCACCCTTCATTCAGTCCTCGATCACGAGCCGTTGCGCAAGGTGCTGGGACGCCCCGAGGTGCTGGCCCTGCTGGCGGTGTGTTTTCTGGTGCAGGCCAGCCACGGCCCTTACTACACTTTTTATTCCATCTATCTTGAGGATCATGGCTATTCCCGCAGCCTGATCGGGCAATTATGGGCGCTGGGTGTCATTGCCGAGGCCGGGGTTTTTCTGGTTATGCACCGCCTGGCGCCACGTTTTGGCTTGCGTGCCATATTTCTTGCCAGCCTGGCCCTGGCCGCGTTGCGCTGGGCATTGATTGGGCTCTTCGTGGACAATCTGCCAGTAATGTTTTTTGCCCAAATGCTGCACGCCGCCAGTTTTGGGGTTTATCATGCCGTGGCGATACAGCTTGTACATAAATATTTTACCGGGCGGAACCAGGGGCGCGGTCAGGCGCTCTACAGCAGTCTCAGCTTTGGCGCGGGTGGCGCGGTCGGCAGCTTATACAGCGGCTACGCCTGGAGCAGTTTCGGCCCTGCCGCCACCTATTTTTTGGCCGCGCTTATTGGCGTTGCGGCTTTGCTGGTGGCCTGGCGCTTTATCCGGGCGGATCAGCTGATGGCTGCAAGAAAAAATTGACGGGACGCATCGCTATGCGTATCATTCCCCGCTTCGTGCTGCACCTGCTTTGGTGGACGTTGCGATAGAAATGCAGGACGTTCGGGGTATAGCGCAGTCTGGTAGCGCGCCTGCTTTGGGAGCAGGATGTCGGGGGTTCGAATCCCTCTACCCCGACCATATTTATAGCGTTATACTGTACGGCTTGGACCTAGCGCCCGTAGCTCATCCGGATAGAGCATCGGCCTTCTAAGCCGAGGGTAGCAGGTTCGAGTCCTGCCGGGCGCACCAGTCTCAAAAGCCGCATCGTTAGGCGCGGAAAAGAAGTTAAGGTGCCTAAAAGTTATGGTGGCCGTAGCTCAGTTGGTAGAGCCCCGGATTGTGATTCCGGTTGTCGTGGGTTCGAGCCCCATCGGTCACCCCAGTTCAAAGACAAAAACCATACCGCAAGGATCTGGTTTTTGAGCGGCAGATTCCCATGCCGCTCCAGGTATTGAACGCGCTGGCAAAGTGTGTTTCACTACCTACCCCCTCATACGGGCCGTTAGCTCAGTTGGTAGAGCTGCTGACTCTTAATCAGTAGGTCGTAGGTTCAAGTCCTACACGGCCCACCATTTAAGCAGATGTTGTAAAGTGACGGCGGATACGCCCCTCCCTCAGGCTGGAATTCATCCAGACAGGAGGAGGCTGCATGGCCGTCAAAATCACTGTTGTATCCACCAAGGGCGGGGTCGGCAAGACCACGCTCACCGCCAATCTCGGCGGCCTGCTGGCGGACCTCGGGCAGCGCGTGCTGCTGGTGGATGCCGACATCCAGCCGACCCTCTCCAGCTACTTTCCCCTGCAATTCCGCGCCGCCGGCGGGCTGTCTGACCTCATCACCCGCAGCGCCCCCGCCGAGGTGATCAGCCGGACGGTCTTCGAGCGGCTGGACATCGTCGTCTCCGACGACCCGGAGGGGCGGCTGCAGAACTGGCTCCTCTATACTCCCGACGGCCGTCCCCGGCTCAAGCACGTCCTGCTGTCCGCCCTAGACAGCGCGTATGACGTCATCCTGATCGACACCCAGGGCGCGGTCGGCCCGCTGCAGGACACCGCCGTGCTGGCGGCCGATCTCATCCTCTCCCCCATTCCTCCCGAGATCCTCTCCGCCCGCGAGTTCGCCCGCGGCACCCTGGAAATGATTGACCGGCTGCGGCCCATGGCCCGGCTCGGCGCCCCCGTGGCGCCGCTGCGCGGACTGATCTACCGCCAGGACCGCACCCTCGACGCCCGGCGCATCGCGCAGGAGCTGCGCGCCGAATCCTTCGCGCCGAGCCGCGGCGCCATCACCATCCTGAACACGGTCGTGCCCGCCACCGTGGCCTATCGCGAGGCCGCCACGCAGCGCGTGCCGGTGCACCGCCACGAACCGCGCCGGGCCGGGGCGACACCCAGCGCGGCGCGCACGATGCTGGCGCTGGTCGACGAGTTGTTCCCACACCTGGAGGCGCACCGTCTGACGGAGTGTTGCATGGGTGCGCCGCTTGAATCCATCGGCGTATCCGTCCAAGCCAGGGAGATCCGTTCATGAAGAAATCAGCACCCACCAGCGAAGAGATCCGCGGCCTGCTCTTCGAGGGCAATTTCCGGCCCAACAGCCATCACATCCCGCTGGAACCCGGCGATCCGATCGCCGTGACGCCGATGCTGGTCGAGATCGAGCGTATCCGGCCCTACGATGGCAACATCCGGCTGGTGCGCAATCCGCGGCATGACGATATACGGCACCGTATCGTGACCCTCGGCCAGGAGGGCGAGCTGCCCATCACCCGCCGCCCGGGCGCGGAACATTTCATGATCGCAAAAGGCGGCAATACCCGCTGGGAGATCATGCACGAACTCTGGAAAGCGGGCGATGCGCGCTTCCGGACCGTCCACTGCCGGTTCTACCCGTGGACCTGCGAAAGCGACGTGCTGGCCGCCCATCTGGCCGAGAATGAAGTGCGCGGCGAGAACATTTTCATCGAGAAAGCCCTGGCGCTGCAGACGCTGCGCCAGCATTGGGCACAGGAAACCGGCGAGCCGCTGGGCCTGCGGGAGCTTGAGCGCCAGTTGCGGGATACGGCGGGACTATCCTACTCCAGGCGCGACATATCGCGTTTCCAGTATGTCGCCGAGACGCTCTATCCGCTGATCCCCGAGGCGCTATGCAGTGGATTGGGGCCGCGTCAGACCGATCAGATCAAGAAGCTGGAAACGACGTACCGCAACTACTGGCTGAAGCGGCGCGGGACGAAGGACGAAGTGGGGCACCGTGCCCCACCTGTCGGTCAAGGTGACAGCCCCGATGACGAACCGCCAGCTCCCGGGCAAGGCTCCGCCCATGACACCGCTTATGCTGCGCTGTTCGGCGAGGCGCTGTCACGGCATGACGGGCCGGAAATGATCATCGAAGAGGTGCGGGATACTCTTGAAAAGGCGATCGCCAGCGCGCTCGACCTGCCCCTGCGCACCGTGCGCATGGACATCGACATGATACTCGCCGGCGTGGAATTCGACATCGCGCCGCAGGTCCGCGCAGGCATGCCCACTGGATCCGCGCCCACCGCAACGGACGGCCCCCTGCCAGGAATGACGGGCGGGACGCCCGGCCATGCAGGGGGCCGTGATGGATCCGGCGTCCGGCCTGCGCGGGCCGCTTCCATCCCCGTCAAAGAAGAGGCTGAAACCGTCCTCCCGCCAGCGGCGGAACATCCCCCATCTCCTGCCGCCGCCTCTGTCGTGGAGCAGGTGTTCGATGAACCCCGTCGCGGCACCTCGGACCTCAAGTCACTGCGCAGCCGTGCGTACGTATTGGCATGGCAGCTATGCCAGCGCCACGAAATGGCCGACTGCCTGAGCGCCACGCCGCACCACGGGATGGGGTTCGTGGTGGATCTGCCGGAGCAGCCGCTGCTGCCCTCGGATGATCACACTACCGGCAGTCTGCGCTACTGGGTCTGGTGTTCCCTGTTCGGCGTGTCCGGGCAGATCGGCAACGTGCGGCGCGTGCAAAGCCTGCCTGCGGGCAGCCGGTTGCGCGCGCTGGCGTTGGGCATGAACGCAGAGGGGCATCCCGGCGAGGTGATCAAGCGGGCAATCTTTACACGGGTGGCGAACGTCCCCGAGCTTTGGATGCACTGCGATATCCATTGGCAGTTTTTGATGGATCCCTTCTTCGTCGATGACCGGGATATCAAGGATGTTTTACTGCTCGTGCAGGCATGCCGCGACCTGCGCAAGCAATCTGGCGATGACAGCGGCAACAGCCTGTGGGAGGACAAATCATGACAAAGACGATACATGCGGAACTGACCTGCATCGCATTCCGGTATGCGATACAGCTGATACACGATGGCGCGCGCGACGAGGCGGCCGGTCTGGGGCTGACCGAGAAAGGCCTCCAGTGGATAGCCAGACTCACGGAGGCCGATCTCCAGCGGCTGAAGGAAATCCGTTTTTCCGCCGTGCTGGTGGAGTTCGACGAGGAGGCGTTGAGCCGTTTGCAACGCCTCCTCGAAGGACGTAAACGTGAAGAGGATGAAGAGAACGAACTGCTGCGCCTGGGCGCCCACCTGGCCATGATGCGGCAGCTGTGCGGGATGGGCGGTGCGGAATATGCCAGGCGGCGCCGGTTTCTCGGATTGGGCGATACCGGCGCGGGGCGCCCCGGGGCGCTGAACGAGGAGCAGCACCAGCACCTCTGGCGCGTGTGGCAGGACAGTGCTGGACAGCCCGGCAAGGCGCGCTACATTGCCATCGGCCAATGCACCGGCATCCCCCTGGGTTGCGTGTGGTCCTGGATACAGCAGTGGGAAAATGCGTCCGCCGGACCAGAGGCCGGCGAGGCGGAGAGTGATGGGCTGAATGGATGCGGGACATAGCGGCCATGGACAAAGTCACGCCGAGAACGCTGGCGTTGGCGGTGTATATCGAAGAAACCGCGGAGCGCCTCATGTCAGGGCCGGATACCAAAGACCCGGAGGCGGGGCTGATGTTCCTGGGCAACTGGCAGGACGCCGTTCCACGACTGCTCATTTACGATCCGGTGCTGGATGCGGTGGAAATCCGGGTGTGGCTGATCGTCCGCACGCTGGTGCAGCATGGCACGATGACCGCCTTTCCGACCTACGACCAGATCAGCGCGATAGCGGGCGTCGCCAGGGCCAGCATCGCGGCGGCATTAATGATCCTGCGCATCACTCGCTGGCTGACACTGTGCGCCAAGGTGAGGAACAGGAAAGGGCAGTACCGCGGCAATATCTACGCCCTCCATGACGAGCCCATCACGCTGGCCGATGCCTTGCATCTGGACCCCGGCTATATCGTGTTTCTGCAGAACATGCGTTCGCACGGCAACCCGCGGGTGAGCAGGATGGCGGAGGCCGTTTGGGCGACCATCCAGGATGAAATCGATCAAGGGAAGGACACGCTGGGCGCCACGACATTATCGCGTATCGACGCCAGGCATGCGGCTCAACAAGCCATCGAGACGCATAACACCCCCCCTGGGACAGCGACTGCGGATATCCCTGCACCCATTCCTGTCGATTCCTTTTTCAGTGTAAATGGAATACACAGAGCAAGGCTGAAGGATGAGCGGGATCACCAAGTTCGGAATTTGAACTTGGTGAATCCTGACGCTCCCAGCCAAGTTCAAAATTTGAACTTGGCTGGTGAAAATAAAAATAATGAAGAAAATCAACAATATGATACCCAAGTTCAAAATTTGAACTTGGGTAGTTCAAATTTTGAACTTGGTCGTAGTAGTAGTTGTAGTAGTTATATATATAAAAAAACTACAACAACTACAGATGGTGATATCAAACCTCCGCGCGTGCGCGCGAACCTGGCTGCCGATCTGGTCTTTCCGCCTGCACTGTCTCCCCAGGAACAACAACTCGCTCTCCTTCCCCTCGAACGGATCGCGCTGGATACCCGCCAGGATGTGCTGGATCAGCTCGCCTGGAGAATTGCCGACGGGAAAGCCAGTGGGAACCTGGTGCGAAACCATCTGGCGTACTTGGCCCAGTTGTGCAACGAGGTTGTGGCGGGGACATTCGTGTTCAGCGGCGGACAGCGGATAAGGGAAACGCGGGAACGCCAACGAAAGGAGGGGGCGATTGAAGCAAAACGAAAACAGGATGTCGCTGAGGAAGGTCAAGACATGAACAGGCGCCTGGAACAGACTGATCCGAGGCTGGCGGCACGGATTAAGGGCATACAGGCGAAGGCCAAGAGGGGTGGGGCACGGTGCCCCACCTGAAAGAAAGAGGAGGCAAGCGCATGATCGAAAAAAAGAGCAGGGGCGACAGGGAGCAGCCCAAGGAGGTGTTGCGCCACGCAGTCTCGGACGAGCGGCCGGGGGCGTTGCAGGGGGAGGCGAGTGTGATGCTGCTGCATACTCGCCAGGCCGTAGCTGTGGCTAAAGGCCGAAAGGAGGTCAAGGATACGAACGGCGTGGTCAAAGTGCCAAAAATATTTGGCCTTTTTGAGTTTGGCACAAAAGTGAATCTTCTCTGGCTCGCCGCCAAGGCAGATGACCCCTATGCGGACTGGTGGCTCATCAAAATATCCGAAGCCATCGAGGATGCCAGCCAGCAGATTGAACGGATGCGCCAGGAGGCGGATGGCCTGCTGGCGGCCGCCAGCCAGGATCGCGAAGTCAAGATCACGATGCCGCGATCCAGCCGGCCCGTGGAGGTGCCGCTGAAGTTCAGTCGAGCCTACGGCTATGCGGCCGCGTTCCTGATCGCTGATTACGACCGGATGGTGCGGCATGTTCAGGCTGCCCGGCATCATAACCTCATGAGATTGCAACGCGCAGACCAGCTGATCGAAGACGGGGCGCATCGCATCCGCTCGGCGCTCGGACTCCCCTACCGCTGGACGCACCTGTCCATCACGCGAGATGACGTGCGCCAGGGAACGCAGCGCGCGGCCAAAGCCGCCAAGCTGATGAGCGAATTGCCGCAAGAGGTATTGGAGGCATCCAGGCGCGCCGAGGGCGCGCCTGTGATCGACAAATCGGGCAGCGCGCTGGAGCAGGATCCATTCTCGTCGACGAGCTGGCGCAGCGTGAACGGAGGAAAAGTAGATAAACCGACCCACCGGGAAAGTAGATAAACGCATTAACCCTTTAAAGGGCCCTTTAAGGGTAAGGGGGCGGAGATACTGAAACAGGGTTTCCGCTGGACAGGGTGTGATGAATGCGGTTACTTGTGCGCTGAAACAACAGTGAAAGGGGATGGGCAAACTTTAGCGAGGTGATTCATGAACGCAATACCACAATTGGATTTGACGATGGACGAGCAGCGCATGGGGCGCGGTACGAGACCTGAGACGCAGGAGATATATCGGGCGGTCCTATGAAAAGATCTGCCAGCTCCTGGGCGGGCAGTTCGTGGAATTCGGCGAGGGGTCCAGGATGTGCCTGAACCCCTTCACCACAATGACCCAGGAGGAGGCGCGCAAGGAGGAGGCCGATCTGGTGGGCGCAAAGGATCAGAAAGACCAGGGGGACGGCAAGTGATTGCCCGCCTGCTGAAGGGCTTTTTTGCGCCGCCGCAGGAGACGCAGGTCGCCGAAATGCTACTTCCTTTGTTGAAATCACTGCGCCCGCCCGCTCGCCCCAGCGCCGAGGACGGAGAAACCCTGGTCAAGGCGGGGCAGGCGGCGGGGGCCGGGGATCACCGTCCCACCTCCAATGTAAGGCAATGTGATGCGTATGAAGAGATACTGGCGCTGCACCGTCGATACGGGGTACGTCTGGAGCACAGCGTCGTCTTCCTGTTGAGGACGCTGTGCTATGAAGTAACGGAGGTGGCGCGCGAGGCGGGATGCGCGCGCTCGCTGTTGTACAAGGCGTTGTCAGGAGAGCGTTCCGCGCCCGAGCTATTGCGGAAGGTCGTGCGCCGGAAGATCGGCGTGGATCCGTGGGAGATGGCATGACTGATATTCCGCGCAGCCGTAGCAAAGTGCGGCAACGCATTCGGGAGTTGGAAGCGGAGAAAACAGAAATTGTAAAGCGCATGGAAGCCCTGGTGCAGGAATTTCAGGACGCCTTCCGCCGTCCCTGGTCGGCGCATCCGGTGGTGCAGAAGGTGGCGGGTGGGCGCGTGTACGTGCGCTGGCGCTTGCAGGGGTGCAATGGGCGGCAGAATTTCGTGGAACTGGCGTCTGAGGCGGGGCTGGCGCTGCTGAACCGCCTGGATCCCGCCGTGCGCGATGTCTATTTACGCATTGGACGAACCATGATCGACCTGAATCTTGAGCACGCGCTGTGCCAGTCGGAGTGGACGCAGCTGCGGCAGTATTTAGGCGACTGTGTTGTGTTGGAAGGTTATGCGCAGGCACGCTGAAAAACACACCGGGAACCAAAACAGGGTTTTCGCTGGATCTGGATTGAGAAATGCGATTAGCTGTGCATGCCGGAATGAGTTTATCTACCACCAACAATCGAGGAGATTTCAACCATGGCATCCATCAATAAAACAACCTTGGTAGGCAATCTTGGCGCTGATCCGGTCGTGCGCTATATGCCGGACGGTACCGCCACATGCGCATTCAATGTGGCGACCACTGACAAGTGGAAAGACAAACAATCCGGCGAGGCCAGGGAAAAGACCGAGTGGCACCGCGTCGTATTATTCCGGCGGATGGCCGAGGTGGCGGGCGAATTCCTGCATAAGGGTTCGCAGGTGTATATCGAAGGAAAGTTGCGGACGCGCAAATACACGGACAAAAACAAGATCGACCGCTATACCACCGAGATTGTGGGTTACGAGCTGCAGATGCTCGGCAAGAAACCCACAAGTGACGTGGGGTCTGCGCCGGGTGATGATCTCCCCTCTAGGGATTACACGGATTTGGACAATGAGGATCTGGATCTGGAGCAGGACATTCCGTTCTGAGCGGTGGCGCGACGGGAGAAACCATTATGGGATACATGAAGACCGTGGCGGTGCTGTTCGCCCGCGCCGACAGCCATTACAAGGCGCTGCCGGGCAGCGATGTGTGGGACGCGGAGCGCGACGCCCTGCGCTGGCCGGGTGGCTGTCCCGTGGTGGCGCGGCGCTGCACGGCGCCCACCGTGAAGACATCGCGCCCTTACGAGCAGTAGGGCCTGAATCTTGAGGAAACAGGAGGAGCAAAGATGAGCGTCACCGAATTCAATTACGACAGCTTTTGCGGTTTACGTGTAATGCGGAAAGCGGGTGGGGCGCAACGCTGCCGCTACTTTTCATTCCTGATTGCCGGTGAGAAAAATGGAGATAAACGCCATGCTACACCAAGCGAGATACGCAAGATACGGCGGGCGGCGGAAGAGTTTGATCGCACGCTGGCGATCTGGCAACGCAAACGTCAGACAGTGCTTCGGCGGCAGGCGATCCCGACCGTTCGCAATACCACAACGCCCGTGCGGGGGATCCGTTTCGGCATGATCGTCCAGATCAAGTGTGGGCGGCGTTATGAGTGGCCAGGATTCATCGTCGGCATCAAGGACGCCATAGGAAAAACGATCACCCGAGCGTACCCGATACGCGCCCACGGTATTGAAGGTGCGTGGGAGCGTGCTGTCAAAACGCTGGTGAAAGAAAAACGCTGGCCCGTGACATCCATTCCTGTGCTCTTGGCTCGGAGACCGGAGATTGCGCAGCACAGCGAAGGAGAAAGAAATGCATAATTTTGAGTCGAGAGAAGATTGGTACGACGCGCTTGTAGCCATTGCGAAACGGCACGATAACAAAAGTGCCGTGAGAGACTTCGACGGCTGGACAGACAACTGGGAAAACGTGACGCCGGAGGAGTCGTACTACGGGGAATTCCCGGAGCATAGGGAAGCGGCACTTGTGCCCTTCAGGGTATAACGATGAAACACGTCGTGGAAATGCACCCGAGCGGACTGCTGGTCGATCTCGTCGAGCCAAGGCCGGAACATATCTCCATCGAAGATATCGCCTGGTCGCTGTCGCGCACGGCGCGTTTCAATGGGTCTACCGGCGGCGAGTTTGCCTATTCGGTGGCGCAGCACTGCGTATGGGTGTCCATGGCCATGCAGCAGTTCTGGGGGCGTGATCCATCTCTTGCGCTGCAAGCCCTGCTGCACGATGCGCATGAAGCCTACACAGGCGACATCGTGACGCCGATGAAGCGGATGGAGAGCCTCCATGCGGCCATCGCCGAAATCGAGGAACGGCTGCAGAGGACGATCCATGATGCGTTGGACGTGCCCTGGCCGGATGAAGGCGAGGGGCGTCTCATCAAGCAGGCCGATGCCCTGGCATCCATCGTCGAGGCCCATCATCTGGTGCCTTCACGCGGAATACATTGGGAGATTCCCCCCTCGGAGGTGCCAAGGATCATCCTTGATACCTTCGGCACGCCCTTGCCGCCGATGCATGCCTATGAGCAGTTCATGGAGGCGTACTGCGATCTCGTGGCGGGCAGGCCGCTGGATGCTTTGTGCGCGTGAACTTCACGATGAAATATTTAGCGGGCGAGATATCTGTAATAGTAACTGTACTAGGCGCAGTGATATTGATATTGGCTGTGCCTTTTCTGATCGCGCTGGGGCTGTGGCTGCTTGGGGTTCCCTTAGACTGGGCCAGTTGGAAGACCTACGCTGGGCTGATTGTTATGTGGATTGCGGCTGTTATCTCGTAGAGGAGAAAAATAATGGAGCATGACTATTTACGGTGTTGTGCGCATGAATAATCCATTTAAAGCACATCTGCCCAACATCGTTTTCGATGTGCAGTCACCCGCAGTAACGGAGGCAGAGATCTCGCAATGGCGCATCGCACTAAAAAAAGCGCAAGCAAGATTGTCCACGCTGGAGACATTTATCTATGTTTTCCTGATGGTGCTCGTGGGGGGAGTAATTTGGGCGACATACACAGCAGATACTATGAGTCAGCCGTTGGTTTTTTTTATGGGTGGTGCAGTTGTTATTGCCGCTGCTAGATACTGTCGTCACAAGATGTGTCAAAATGCGGTTTTCGTTCAAGAGTCCATAACCGAATGCTAGCCACCCTTCATCGACACGACATCTCTG
>LNEJ01000062.1 GCA_001464965.1 Gammaproteobacteria bacterium Ga0074134 | reverse complement strand
AGGCGAAGATCACCGTGGCCATGACCCGGCTCGACGCGATTTGGGATCAACTTTTCCCGGCCGAACAGACCCGGATCGTGAAACTGCTGGTCGAGAAAGTCATCGTGTCACCCAACGACCTCGAAGTGCGGCTGCGCGCCAACGGCATCGAACGCCTGGTGCTGGAGTTGCGCCCCGAGCCGGTCGAGCAACAAGTGGAAGCACTGGCATGAGCGACATCCGCATCCAGAAGACCGGCGAGCCCGACATCCTGCAGACCAGCGACGGCAGGCTGACCTTGTCCGTGCCGATCCAGATCAAACGCCGCAGCGGCCGCAAGCTGGTCACCTTGCCAAACGGCGAAACCGCGCCGGTTAGACCGTGGGACGTAGCACCGACCTCCATCCAACTGGCGCTGGCCAGGGGCCACCGCTGGCTGGCGATGCTGGAGTCAGGAAAGGCGAAGTCCTTGAAGGAGATCGCCACGCGGGAAGGAATCGACAACAGCTACGTCAGCCGGATGGTCAACCTGACCACGCTGGCACCCGACATCGTGGCGGCCATCCTGGACGACGTATTGCCGAACCACGTCACGCTGTTTGATCTGGCGGTTGATCCGCCAGCGCTGTGGGATGAGCAGCGCATGCGCATGAAACAGGGCAGCAAGCCTGATTAGCCGGCGCAGCAAGACAATTGCTTCACGTCCTTGCTGAAGGTCTGCGCCGCGAGCTTCAGCCCCTCGACCATCGTGAGATACGGAAACAACTGGTCGGCCAGCTCCTGCACGGTCATCCGGTGGCGAATCGCCAGCGCCGCCGTCTGGATCAGCTCGCCCGCTTCCGGTGCCACCGCCTGCACGCCGATCAGCCGTCCCGAGCCGGCCTCGGCGACCAGCTTGATGAAGCCGCGCGTGTCGAAGTTGGCGAGCGCCCTCGGCACGTTGTCGAGCTTCAGCAGCCGGCTGTCGGTTTCGATTCCTTTGATGAGGTGGGCCTCGGCTTCGGACAGCCCGACGGTGGCGACCTGCGGGTCGGTGAAGACCACGGCCGGCATTGCGGTGAGATCGAGCGCTGCTTCGCCGCCGGTCATGTTGATGGCGGCGCGCGTGCCGCCGGCCGCTGCGACATAGACGAACTGCGGCTGGTCGGTGCAGTCGCCTGCGGCGTAGATGTGCGGTGCGCTCGTGCGCAGGGCTGAATCGACGACGATGGCGCCTTGCGGGTTCACCGTCACGCCGGCCGCTTCGAGATTCAGGCTACGGGTGTTCGGGCTGCGCCCGGTGGCGATGAGCAGCTTGTCGGCACGCAGCTCGCCTTGGGCGGTCGTGAGAACGAATTCACCATCCCGATAAGCCACCTGACTCGCCTGCGTGTGCTCCAGCACCTCGATGCCCTCGGCGCGGAAGGCATCGGTCACGGCCGCCCCGATGGTCGGGTCTTCGCGGAAGAACAGCGTGCTACGCGCCAGGATCGTGACCTGGCTGCCCAGCCTGGCGAAAGCTTGTGCTAGTTCGACCGCGACCACCGACGAACCGATCACCGCCAGCCGCTTGGGGATGGCGTCGCTCGACAGCGCCTCGGTGGAGGTCCAGTAGGGCGTGTCCGCGAGGCCCACGATCGGCGGAATCGCCGGGCTCGCGCCGGTCGCAATCAGGCAGCGGTCAAAGGCGACTTCGCGCTCTCCGCCCGCGAGCAACTGCACGGTAAGGGTGTGCCCATCCTTGAAGCGGGCTTCGCCGTGAAGCACGGTGATGGATGGATTGCTTTCCAGGATGCCCTCGTACTTGGCGTGGCGCAGTTCCTCGACGCGCGCCTGCTGCTGAGCCAGCAGCCGCTTGCGCAGGATGGCCGGCGTTGCCGCCGTGATGCCCTCGTCGAACGGGCTCTCCGCCCGCAGATGGGCGATGTGGGCGGCGCGGATCATGATCTTGGACGGGACGCAGCCGATATTGACGCAGGTGCCGCCGATGGTGCCGCGCTCGATCAGCGTGACGCGCGCGCCACGCTCCACGGCTTTCAGCGCTGCCGCCATCGCAGCGGCGCCGCTGCCGATCACCGCCACGTGCAGCGCTGGCTCACCGTTGGCAAGCTTCGTTTCGTGATTGAGCACACGCAGCGTCTTGTTCGGCTTGTCGTCAACCCATGCGCGGTAACCGAGCGCGTTCACGGCGGCGGCCAGCAGATCCAGGCCTACGTTCGCTTCCGCCTCGATGTCAGCCTGCTGCTGCGCATAGGACACCGAGGCCGAGCGCACGCCGGGCACGTTTTTCAGAGCCTGCTGGACGTGCTCGGCGCAGGACGTGCAGGTCATGCCCTCGATGTGAAGGGTGATCGCTTCAACCATGACCGTGCCCTCACTGCTTGACGCTGGAGGGGTAGCCCGCGTTCTCGGTGGCCTGGGTCAAGGCGTCGGCGTTGGTCTTGGCGTCATCAAAGGTCACGACGGCTTCCCGCTTCTCGTAACTGACTTCGACCTTTTGCACGCCATCCACCCTGGTGAGCGCTTTCTTGACGGTGATCGGGCAGGCGGCGCAGGTCATGCCGGGCACGGCGAGCGTGACGGTCTGGACGGCGGCCCAGGCGGGCGTGGCGAGAGTGGCGGCCAGGGCCACGAGTGCGACGAGTTTCTTCATGATGATCTCCTGTCAGTAGAACAGCGGAAGGACGTAGGGAAAGGCGAGCGCGATCACCACCAGGGCGGCCACGATCCAGAAGATGATCTTGTAGGTCGTACGGACCTGCGGAATCGCGCACACCTCGCCCGGCTTGCAGGCTTGTGCCGGTCGGAAGATACGGCGCCAGGCGAAGAACAGCGCGACGAGCGCTGCACCGATGAAGATCGGCCGGTACGGCTCCAGCACGGCTAGGTTGCCAATCCACGCACCCGAGAAGCCGAGCGCGACCAGCACCAGCGGGCCGAGGCAGCAGGTCGAAGCAAGGATGGCGGCCAGTCCACCGGCGAACAAGGCGCCGCGTCCTGCTTGGGGTTCGGTCTGACGATCAGGCATACACTTTTCCTTCTGAATCTACTTCGGATAGCGTAACGTTAATGCCGTACTTAAGTACGGAGTCAAGCGATATGCAGAAAGAACTCGAAAACCTGACCATCGGTGCCTTGGCTCGCGCCGCTGGGGTCAACGTGGAGACGATCCGGTTCTATCAGCGCAAAGGCCTGTTGCCCGAACCGGACAAGCCCTACGGGAGCATCCGCCGCTACGGCGCGTCGGATGTCACCCGCGTGCGTTTCGTGAAGTCGGCTCAGAGGCTGGGTTTCAGCCTGGATGAGGTCGCGGAACTGCTCAAGCTCGAGGACGGGACGCATTGCGACGAGGCGCGCGAGCAAGCAGAACGAAAGCTTGCGGATGTGCGGATCAAGCTTGCCGACCTTCGTCGGATCGAGCGGGCACTCGCAGAACTTGTCGAGCGTTGTTGCGCGGCGACGGGACAGGTCCGCTGTCCGCTGATCGAAGCCTTGCAGCAGAATCCGGTCGGATGACACCAGAACCGATTCAGGATCGTTTCTATCGCCCAGCCAATGCTGTAATCCAACCGCTTGATTCGTCCGCGCGTAACGCATTGATTTGTAATGGCCGTGTTCGCGGCCTTTGCGGACTTCGGGCGTGTCCAGGGGAGCGAGGCCGGAGAGAAAAACGGCCGGGAGAGAGTGGAAGGTGGCCTTGGGCGGGCCCACGGGCTGACCGGCGAAGTCCGCAGGCTTCCGCAGGAATCCCCGCGAACACGCGGGAGTCGGCGCGAGCGGGCAAGAAAAAACCCCAACCGAGAACGGTTGGGGTTTCGTTATTGGTGGAGGCGGCGGGAATCGAACCCGCGTCCGTAAGCACTCTGCCCTTGGTTCTACATGCGTAGCCTGTCTTTTATTTAACCGTCTTCTACCCGACAGGCAGGGGAGGCAGACGGCGGGTCCAGTTAGGTTTTAGTGGATTGGCCCTGGACGAGCCGTTCCACGATCTTGTGAGGGTCGACCCCTGAGTGTCCTTGCGGACTCTGGACGCACAAGCACGGCTCCAGTCAGAGGCTAGCCGTGATTAAGCGGCTAGGGCGTAGTTGTCGTCGTTGGCAACTATATTGCGTGCAGATGGATTTACGAGGTGTTCTGCTCCTCGGCATGCCCCTCAGGTTTTGCAACCCACGTCGAAACCAGGTCGCCCCCTTGTGGAAACTGTTAACTAAGACAGTATAACGTTCTGAAAAGTTCCGTGCCTCTTTTTTATGCCAGAGGCTCGTCAGCGTTTTTCACTTTTGAACAGCTGCTGCTTCTCGCGCTGCCAGTCACGGTCTTTCTCGGCGGCGCGTTTGTCGTGTTCTTTCTTGCCCTTGGCCAGACCTATCTCGATCTTGGCGCGCCCGTGTTTCCAGTACATGGCCAATGGCACGAGGGTGTAGCCCTTGCGCTCCACGGCGCCGATCAGCTTGCTCAGCTCCTCGTGGTGCAGCAGCAGTTTCCGGGTGCGCAGCGGGTCTGGGTGGATATGGGTGGATGCGGTGAGCAGGGGCGAGATGTGGGCGCCGAACAGCCAGGCCTCGCCATCCTTGATGAGGACATAACTTTCCTTGATCTGCACCCGTCCGGCGCGCAGGCTTTTTACTTCCCAGCCTTCCAGAACCATCCCCGCCTCGAAACGTTCCTCGATGAAGTAGTCGTGGCGGGCGGTCTTGTTGAGGGCGATGGTGCTGCTGCCATCGTCTGTTTTTGATTTGTGTGTGGACATGCTTTTTTGCTGGGTATCCTGAAAACGGCAGTTGTCCGTTTCTTGGGATTATACCTTGTAATACTCTTTATACCATGCCACAAACCGTGCAATGCCCTCTTCAATCGGGGTGGCGGGCTTGAAACCCACGTCGCGCATCAAATCATCGACATCTGCATAGGTCGCCGGCACGTCGCCGTTTTGCAGCGGCAGAAGATTTTTTTGCGCCTTTTTACCCAGGCAGTTTTCCAGTATTTCAATAAAGTGCAACAACTCCACTGGCTGATGGTTGCCTATGTTATAGAGCCGGTAGGGGGCGTAGCTGGTGGCGGAGTCCGGGGTGTCGCCCGTCCATTGAGGATTGGGTTCGGGTACTTTGTCGAGCACCCGTATCACGCCTTCGACGATATCGTCGATGAAGGTGAAATCGCGGCGGTGATTGCCATAATTGAAAACATCAATGGGTTTTCCGGCCAGGATGCTTTTGGTGAACATGAATAACGCCATATCAGGGCGTCCCCAAGGGCCATAGACAGTAAAGAAGCGCAGGCCGGTGGTTGGGATTTTATACAGATGGCTATAGGTGTGAGCCATCAGTTCGTTAGCCTTTTTGCTGGCCGCGTACAGGCTCACCGGATGATCCACATTGTCATGCACGGAAAACGGCATCTTGGTGTTGGCGCCGTATACCGAGCTGCTGGAGGCATACACCAGGTGCTCGACGCCGTGGTGGCGGCAGCCCTCCAGGATGTTGAGAAAGCCTACCAGATTGCTGTCGACGTAAGCGTGCGGATTGGTGATCGAATATCGCACCCCGGCCTGGGCTGCGAGATTTATTACGCGCTCAGGTTTGTATTTGGCGAACGCTTCTTCAATGGCGGCGCGGTCTTCGAGGCTGGCGCGCACGTCAGTGAACTTGGGGTGCGGCAAGGTCCGCGCCAGACGCGCTTGCTTCAGGTTGACATCGTAATAGTCGTTGAGGTTATCGATGCCGATGACCTCATCGCCGCGCGCCAATAGCCGCAGTGCCAGCGCGGAGCCGATAAAGCCGGCGGTTCCGGTGATTAATACTTTCACTTGTTTTTTGTTCCTGTATGTGGATTGGCGGGGTGTGTCGTATCGCCTACAGCCTGCCATCTACCTGGTCGGCAGGCAGAATATACTTCACGTCGAACAGTATCGCACCCGGCTTGCCCAGCGCGCGGATTTTCTCTACGCCCATTTCGCGGAACTGGTGATGGGCCACGGCGAGGATAATAGCATCGTATTTGCCGGGTTCGAGCGTTGTGACGGGCGTGATGCCGTATTCGTGCTCGGCCTCGGCGGGATTGATCCACGGGTCGTAGACATCGACATTGGCCGAGTAGCTTTGCAATTCGTTGATGATGTCGGTTACTTTGGTATTGCGCAGGTCCGGGCAATTCTCCTTGAAGGTCAGTCCCAGCACCAGTACGTTGGCGTTGGCGACATGCACGCGGCGCTGGATCATCATCTTGATCACGCGCTGCGCCACATAGGGGCCCATGCCATCGTTGATGCGGCGTCCGGCGAGAATGACTTCGGGCAGGTAGCCGATTTCCTGGGCCTTATGGGTCAAATAATAAGGATCTACGCCAATGCAATGGCCGCCCACCAGGCCGGGGCGGAATGGCAGGAAATTCCATTTGGTGCCCGCCGCCTCCAGCACCTCCAGCGTGTCGATGCCGAGCCGGTTGAAGATCAGGGCCAGCTCATTGATCAGGGCAATATTCACATCGCGCTGGGTGTTTTCAATAACCTTGGCGGCCTCGGCGACACGGATGCTGCTCGCTTTGTGAGTGCCCGCCGTGATGATGCGTTTGTAGAGGCTGTCCACGAAATCAGCCACCTCGGGTGTGGAGCCGGAGGTGACCTTGAGGATGTTGACGACACGGTGCTGCTTGTCGCCGGGATTGATGCGTTCCGGGCTATAGCCGGCAAAGAAGTCCTGGTTGTATTTCAGGCCGGAAAGGGATTCCATGATCGGCACGCATACTTCCTCGGTGGCGCCTGGGTAGACCGTCGATTCAAAGATCGTGATGTCACCCTTTTTGAGCAGCTTGCCGAGGGTCTGGCTGGCCTTGACGAGCGGGGTGAGGTCGGGGCGTTTGTGGTCGTCGACGGGCGTGGGCACGGTGACAATATAGACATTGCAACCGGCCAGGTCGGACGGGTTGGTGGTGTAGGTGAGTTGGCTGGCCTGCGCCAGCTCCTGGGGATCCACTTCCAGCGAGCTGTCTTTGCCCGCCCTGAGTTCGGCAATACGCGCCGGATTGATGTCCAGTCCTACGGTCGGGAACTGCTTGCCGAACTCCACTGCGAGCGGCAGGCCGACATAGCCCAAGCCGATCATGCCGATTGTTGTCTGGTTCAGGTCAAGCATGCGATTTTCCTCAAGGTAGTTCGTAGGATGGTGCCCCATCCACGTTACGTTTTGTGCGTGGAACGTGTCCTACGTTTTTTTTCAATGGTTAGATTAGGTTACTGCTGAATGCTTGCGCCGCGGCCGATCCCGTAATAAATGAATCCCTCTTTTGCCAGCATTTGCGGATCGTAAAGATTGCGCCCGTCGAAGATTAGCGGCTGCTTGAGCGCAATCTTAATCTTGTTGAAATCCGGGCTGCGGAATGACTTCCACTCCGTGACCAATGCCAGCGCATCGGCACCTTCCAGCGCGGCGGCGGGGGATGTGCAAAGCACAAGATCAGCGCGCTCGCCATAGATACGGCGCGCCTCGTCCATGGCCTCCGGGTCATAGGCCTGAACACGGGCGCCACGCGCCCACAGGGCTTCCATGAGCGTGCGGCTGGAGGCGGCGCGCATATCGTCGGTATTGGGCTTGAAGGCCAGCCCCCACAGCGCAAAGGTGCGGCCTTGCAGGTTGCCGTTAAAGTGCTTCTCGATTTTCTGGAACAGCACTTCTTTCTGGCGGTGGTTCACTGCCTCCACGGCGCGCAGCAGTTCGGCCTGATAACCCGCCTGCGTGGCGGTGCGCTCCAGTGCCTGCACGTCCTTGGGGAAGCACGAGCCGCCGTAACCGCAGCCAGGATAGATGAAATGATAGCCGATGCGCGGATCGGAGCCGATTCCGATGCGCACCTGTTCAATATCCGCACCCAGGCGTTCGGCGATATTCGCCAGCTCGTTCATGAAGCTGATTTTGGTTGCCAGCATGGCGTTGGCGGCATACTTGGTCAGCTCCGCCGAGCGGATGTCCATCACCACCAGGCGCTCGTGACTGCGGTTGAAAGGGGCATACAGTGCGCGCAACAGCTCCGTGGTGCGAGGATTGTCCGTGCCGATGACGATACGGTCCGGCTTCATGAAGTCATCCACCGCCGCGCCTTCCTTGAGGAATTCGGGGTTGGAGACGACATCGAATTCGACATGCTGGCCGCGCGCCGCCAAGGCGCTCTGGAGGGTGGCGCGCACCCTGTCCGCCGTCCCGACCGGAACAGTGGATTTGTTTACTACAACCCGGTAGCTATCCATGTGTTCGCCGATGCTTTTGGCGACGGCCAGCACGTATTGCATATCGGCGGAGCCGTCTTCGTCGGGCGGCGTGCCCACCGCAATGAACTGGAACAGGCCGTGCGCCACACCCGCGGCAATATCGGTAGTGAACGCCAGGCGGCCCGCCTGGGCGTTACTGTTGACCATGGCTTCCAGCCCGGGCTCGTAAATGGGCAGCTTGCCCTGTTTGAGCATATCGATCTTGCGCGCATCGATATCGACGCACAATACGTCATTGCCGACATCCGCCAGGCAGGCACCGGTGACAAGACCAACGTAGCCAGAGCCGAAAATAGTAATTTTCATGTTATTATACCGATGGTTTGGATTGTCAGGGCGTTACGATACCAAAGTAAAAGGCCGCCGTCATTTGCAAGGCAACATCAGGCTAAATCTTACAGGGGGTGTAAGTTTCAGCTTACAAGTGGGTATCGTAAATACATTATAATCTGCATGCCATTATATACCCTGACAGGGCGGTGCGCAGCTGCCGTGAAGGCATTGCCCTCATTGTGCCCATCACGGGGATTTACGGGTGGGACCAGTGGCACGATGCAAAGAGCGTGCGCCATAATCACTGCCGAGAATGAAATCTCAAAGAAACATGGACACAGCGCAAGTGACAAAGTCGCTTGAGATGCAGCAACAACCATAGATGGGTCCTATCGTGAGTTTCTCTTGAAATGCCAAGCCCGCTTTTTTTGAATAATGGACTAATGCACGGCGTCTATGGTCAGATTATTTAGGCATTACGTGCCCCACACATTCCTGCTGCTGGGGTTGTCCGAGGCTGCAATCCTGATGCTGTCGATCTATCTCGGCGCGTCATTGCGCTCTGGCGGCGGGGGCGGGGCGCTTGATGATTTCCAACCGCTCATGCCCAAGGCTCTGCTGTTTGCTTTCGTGATGGTGAGTGTGATGACGGCGGTAGGGCTGTACAAGGCCAATCTCCGCGACGGCATGGTGGGAATGCTGCTGCGGATCGGCATCAGCATCCTGCTTGGGGTGGGAGTGATGAGCCTGGTTTTCTATGTCTTTCCCTCATTGTTCCTGGGGCGCGGCGCGTTTGGCCTGTCGTTTGCTGTTGCGTTAACGGGCATTATTCTCGCGCGCATAACGTTTTTTAAAATTGTTGACCAGAGTGCGCTGCAACGGCGCATCCTGGTGCTGGGTTCCGGCAAGCGCGCAGGACAAATCTCCCGGCAATTGCGCAGAAAGGTTGACCGGCGAGGATTCGCGATCATGGGTTATGTGCATATCGCGGGTGAACATAGCGAGATTGATGCGCAACATGTGCTGCACCTCGACGTGCCGCTGCTGGAGTTCTGCGATCAGCATCAGATCGACGAAATTGTTGTCGCCGTCGAGGACCGGCGCAAGGGATTTCCGGTGCATGAACTTCTGGATTGCAAGATGAGCGGCATTGAGGTTGTGGATATGCTGACCTTCTTCGAGCGCCAGGCAGGTAAGATCCGGCTGGATCTTGTACATCCGAGCTGGTTGATCTTTTCCGATGGTTTTCTCACTAATTCTTTCCGTGAGTACAGCAAGCGGATTTTTGATGTAACGGCTAGCGTACTGATTCTGGTGTTGACATGGCCCATCATGATTCTGGCTGCCATTGCAATTTTGATGGAAAGCCGTGGCTGCGGGCCGGTTTTTTATCGTCAGGTGAGAGTGGGTCAGAACTGGGAATTGATCGAGGTTCTTAAATTTCGCAGCATGTGCGTGGATGCGGAGAAGGACGGCCCGCAATGGGCGGGCAAGAACGATAGCCGGATCACGCGGGTTGGCGCTTTTATCCGCAAAACACGCATTGATGAGCTGCCGCAACTTCTGGGTGTGCTGAAGGGTGACATGAGCTTTGTCGGCCCCCGTCCGGAGCGCCCGGTATTTGTCGAGCAACTGTCCCGGACGATCCCCTATTACGCCGAGCGTCACCGTGTCAAACCGGGCATCACCGGCTGGGCACAGATCCGTTATGCTTATGGCTCTTCAGAAGAAGACGCGATTGAAAAGTTGCAGTACGATTTATATTACGTGAAAAATCACAGCCTGTTTCTGGATCTGATGATCCTCTTTCAGACTGTCGAAGTCATCCTCTGGGGCAGGGGCGCCCGTTAATTGTACTGTGTCACAAAGCGATCAAGGGATGCAGTGCAAGGCATTGCGGGCGAAAAAGCGGAGTTTACATGGAGTAAATGAGCACAAGAGCCTAAATTTAACGCCGCAATGTGCCCTTCAGCGCTTTGTGACACAGTACAACAATTAGCGGAGTATCCACAATGCTCAACATCGGCGTGCTCAGCTATACCGCCGCTGCACTGATGTTCCTGGTGCTGTCGCTATTGCTGCTGACCAGTTGGCGCGGCCGGTTGCAAGGTGCGTTGCTGGTCTTTGCATCGCTGTTTACGGTGGCATGGGCGGCCATGGCCGCCTGGCACGCCGCATTGGATTACCCGCCCTCCCTGATGCTTCCGGCAGCGGAGATAGCGCGTAACGCCGTCTGGTTTGCATTCCTGGTCAGGTTGTTGCACCCGGCACAGCAGGCAGGCTCGATGTCCTTGAGGCTGCGCTGGCTTGCGGCAGGGCTGGCGGCTCTTTGCCTGGTTCTCCTGTCAATGCTTATCTATCCGCCCTTGACCGGCGTTGCCAGCGATGTGGACCTGGGCATGCTCGGCCATGTCCTACTGGCCGTGGCAGGGCTGGGATTGGTCGAGCAGGTGTTTCGCAATACGCCGCCAGAGCAACGCTGGGCCATCAAATTTCTCTGCCTGGGCATAGGCGGCATGTTTGCCTACGAATTTTTCCTGTATTCCGATGCATTGCTTTTTAAGCATATAGACATGCAGCTGTGGAATGCACGGGGCATGATTGCGGCGCTGGCCGTGCCGCTGATCGCCGTCTCGGCGGCGCGCAACCCGCAGTGGTCGCTGGAAGTGACTGTCTCGCGCGGGTTCGTCTTCCATACCGCAGCGCTAATGGGAGCGGGGATTTATCTGCTTGTCATGGCGGCCGGCGGTTATTACATCCGCATCTATGGCGGAAGCTGGGGTGTGGTGGGCCAAGCGATTTTTCTGTTTGGCTCCGCTGTGGTGTTACTGGCGATAGTCTCTTCCGGCCAGGTGCGCGCCCGCTGGAAGGTACTGCTCAATAAGCATTTTTTCAGCCATAAATATGATTACCGTGAGGAATGGCTGCGGTTTATCCGCACCTTATCCAATGGTGAGCCAGGCCAACAGCAGTCTGTGGCAACCCAGGAACAGGCTATCCAGGCGCTGGCGCAAATTGTAGATAGCCCAGCGGGCATGCTGTGGTGGCGAAGCAAGACCGCCGGCGATACATTCACTCACTTTGCGCCTTCGGCGCGCTGGAACATGCCTTCGAGCGCAGGCGCCAGTGAGCCTATGGAGGGCTCGCTGGCGCGCTTCCTGGCGGAGCGCCAGTGGATCATTGATCTTGGCGAATACGCGCATCGCCCTGAGTCCCACCAGGGACTGATGGTACCCCAATGGTTGCGTGACCTGCCCCAGAGCTGGCTGGTAGTGCCGTTGATCCTGGATCAGCAACTTTGTGGTTTCATGGTTTTGGCGCAGCCGCGCGCCGCGCGGCAGATCAACTGGGAAGACCGCGACCTGCTCAAGACCGCAGGTTATCAGGCAGCCAGTTTTCTTTCTCAACTGGAATCCGCGCAGCATCTTTCGGAGGCTCGCCAGTTTGAGGCTTTTAACCGGCTTTCCGCGTTTGTAGTACACGACCTCAAAAACCTGGTAGCACAGCTTTCACTGGTGGTGTCGAATGCGCAAAAACACAAACATAACCCGGCATTTATGGAAGATGCGATAAATACCGTAGAGCATGCGGCGGCAAAGATGAACAGAATGCTTGCCCAGTTGCGCGCGGGAAATCTCCAGGTGCATACTGCAACCAAGTTTGACCTTGATACGCTATTGCGCGAGGTCATTGAGGTGCGAGCGCACTCCAAGCCTGCGCCATCGCTGGAAATAGCCGAAACGGGTCTGCGCGTCCAGGCGGATCGTGACCGTCTTGCCGCCGTTTTTGGCCATATTGTCCAGAATGCACAGGAAGCAACCCCCGCGGATGGCTCTGTGCGGGTACGGCTGAAACGTGAGGATACCCAGGCTGTCCTTGAAGTGGAGGACAGCGGCCATGGCATGGACGCCGAGTTCATCCGCAAGCGCCTCTTTCAGCCGTTTGAAACCACCAAGGGCAATATGGGCATGGGCATTGGTGTCTATCAGAGCCGCGAACTGGTGCGTGAATTAGGTGGTGATATCGAAGTTGCCAGTCAGCCGGGCAAGGGCAGTCTGTTCCGTATCCTGCTCCCTTTGCCGTTTTCCCGGCAGGAAGATGCGCAACTCGAACAATTCGAAGAAAAGAGCCGTGCAAGGGAGGGTATGAGATGAGTCCGTCAAGCAAGACATTGTTGATAGTCGAGGATGATCCAGGATTGCAAAGCCAGTTGCGCTGGTGTTTTGATAGTTTTGAAGTGGTGACCGCGGGCGACCGTGAGAACGCCCTGGCTCAGGTACGCGACCATGAGCCGGCGGTGGTGACGCTGGATTTGGGGTTGCCCCCCGATCCCGGCGGCGCCAGCGAAGGGCTGGCGACGCTCCGGGACATCCTTGTCATCGCGCCCGGCACCAAGGTGATTATGGTCACCGGCAATGACGACCGGGAAAACGCCGTGCGCGCGATAGGATTGGGTGCTTATGATTTTTATCAAAAGCCCATTGATCCAGAGATTCTCTCGCTGATTGTAAACCGCGCCTTTTCCTTGCACAGCCTGGAGGAGGAAAACCGCCAGCTGGTTGCTGCCCAGCAACAGAAAAATTCACCCTTGCAAGGCATCCTCGCCTCCAGCCCCCAGATGCTCAAAGCGTGCAGTACAGTGGAAAAGGTTGCGCCCACCAATGTCACCGTGTTGATACTGGGGGAAAGCGGCACGGGCAAGGAGCTGCTTGCCCGTGCCCTGCATGATCTCAGCCCCCGCGCGATGCAGCGCTTTGTCGCCATCAACTGTGCCGCAATACCCGAAGCCCTGCTGGAAAGCGAGCTGTTTGGTTACGAAAAAGGGGCCTTCACCGGTGCCACGAAACAGACGAAAGGAAAAGTCGAATACGCCGAGGGAGGCACGCTGTTCCTCGACGAAGTGGGCGATCTGCCCATGTCATTGCAGGCCAAGCTATTGCGATTTTTGCAGGAGCGGGTGATTGAGCGGATCGGCGGGCGCGGAGAAATTGCGGTGGATGTGCGCGTGGTATGCGCCACGCATCAGGACGTTCCGGCACTGGTGCGCGCGGGGAAGTTCCGCGAGGACTTGTACTACCGGATCAGTGAATTGACCATTATCATCCCCCCCTTAAGAGAACGGGAGGGCGATGCCGTGCTGCTGGCGCATGCTTTTGTGGATAAATTCAGCCGCCAGCAAGGAAAGCCACGGCGCATTTTGAGCAAAGAAGCGCTGGCCGCAATCGAGGTCTACCATTGGCCCGGCAATATCCGGGAATTGGAAAACCGCGTCAAGCGCGCGGTGATCATGAGTGAAAGCGCTCAGATTGGCGTAGAAGATCTTGAGCTGGCACCCAGTTTCGCCTCGAATAAGGAGGAGCCGACCATACTCAATTTGCGCGAGGCGCGCGACAACGCCGAACGCCAGGCCTTGCAGCGGGCGCTGCGCTGGTTTGATGGGAATGTCTCGCACGCCGCGGAGGTGCTTGGCGTCAGCCGCCCGACTTTGTATGATTTGATGAATAAATACCAGATAAAGCTAAAGTAATTGCAGGGCAACCTATTATCCTTGACGCTTTACCTGATAGAGATAAGACCATGAAAAAACACAACAGTAAACGAAAAAGCGCGATAGTTCTGGGGCTGGCATTGATTGCAGCGGGGAATAACCTGGCCTATGCCGGCGACAGCCAAAAACTGATTGGAGAAGCCCAAAGCTATCTGCAAAAAGGCGACACCAAGGCCGCGGTCATCCAGCTCAAAAATGCCCTTCAGGAAAACCCCGATAATAAAGAAGCACGCTTTATGCTCGGAGAGGTTTACCTGAAACAGGGTGACGGCGCCTCCGCCGCGAAGGAGCTGAAGCGCGCCAAAGACCTCGGCATGACGGACGACAAAATTCTCATCCCTCTGGGCAAATCCTACCTGCTGCAGGGGCGCAACGAAGCCGTGCTGGATGAAATCAGGCTGCCTGCGGGGGCCTCGGCGGATCTCAAGGCTGGCATTGCAACCCTCCAGGGGCATGCCCAGATCGCCTTGGGCAAGGCGGCGCAAGGCAAGGAAAAGTACAATGAAGCACTGCAAAACCACGCTGATTTTCCAGATGCTTTGCTAGGGCTGGCACGCATTGCTGCCATGGAAAAAGATACAGCAGGCGCTACAGGTCTTGTGGACCGGGCGCTCAAGGCCGATCCGCAAAACATCGACGCTTGGCTGATGAAGGGCGATCTGCAAAGAATCGCTGGCCGCCATGCCGAGTCCTTGCAAAGCTTTCAGAAGGTGCTACAGCTTGATTCGAACAATCTTCCTGCCTTTCTGGGCCGCGCCATTGCACAAATCGCACTGGGCAAGCCCAATGAAGCGAAGGAGGACATCGACACAGTACGCAAGCGTGCGCCCAACCACCCGTTTGCCAATTATCTGGCCGCGACCATGGCGTTTCAGGAAAAGAACTTCACCGCTGCCCAGGATTCTTTACAACAGGTGTTGAAGGTGGCGCCGGGGCATCTGCCCAGCCTGCTGCTCATGGGTAACATCCATTATGCCCAGAATCAATACGCGCAGGCAGAGGATGAATTGTCGCGCTATGTGAAGGCGCTGCCCGGCAATGTTACTGCCCGCAAATTGCTCGCCGCCACCCTGATGAAGCTCAAGCGCCCGGAGGATGCCGTCAAGGCACTCGAACCTGCCCTCAAGGACAATGCCAAAGACCCGCAATTGCTGGCCCTGCTCGGCAGCGCCTATTCGCAGGGCGGCGATCTGAACAAAGGCACGGATTATCTCGAACAGGCTGCCAAGCTCGCGCCCAATGCCGCGGCGATACGCACCCAGCTGGCGGTGGGACACCTCGCGGCGGGTGAGACCGAACTGGCCGTCAAGGAGCTGGAGTCCGTCGTCGACCTGGGCAAGGAACCCATGCAGGCGGATGTCCTGCTGGTGCTTGCCCACCTGCAGAAAAAAAACTTCGACAAAGCCCTTGCCGCCGCCCAGAACATGCTCAAGAAAGATGCCAGCAACCCTGTATCCTATAATCTGATGGGTGCCGCCTATCTGGGCAAAAAAGACCTTGCCTCGGCGCGCAAGCAATTCGAGCAAGCCGTAAAGATTCAGCCAAAATTCAGTCCGGCTCACATGAACCTGGCGCAGATCGACCTGCAACAGGGCAAGCCCCAGGAGGCCGAGCAGCATTATAAGGAAATCCTCAAAAATGACGACAAAAATGTTGGCGCCATGGTGGCGCTGGCAGGGCTGTCGGCGCGTGCGGGTAAAGAGAAAGAGGCGTTTGGCTGGTTGGAAAAGGCCAGGGAAAAGAACCCCAAGGCACTGGAGCCTGCCCTGTTGCTGATCAATGCCTATCTGCAACAGAACCAACCCCTCAAGGCATTGAGTATCGCGCGCGATATCCAGGACGAACACGCCGACAATCCAGTCACTCTGCAAGCCTTGGCGCAGGCGCAACTGGCGGCGGGCGAAACCAGCAGCGCCCTGTCCAGCTACCGCAAACTCACCGAGCAGCTGCCCAAATCACCCCAGGCCCAGTATCTGCTCGCGCAGGCCCAGATGAAGTCGAAAGACTCCAAGGCCGCCGCCGCCAGCCTGAACAAGGCCCTCAAAGTGGATCCCAACTTCCTCCCCGCCTCGGTCGCCTTGGCTGAGCTGGAGCTCCAGGATGATCGTCCCCAAGAGGCCCTGCGCATCGCCCGGCAGATCCAGAAACAACAAGATAAGTCCCCGGCGGGTTTCGAGCTGGAGGGCAACATCCATATGCGAACCCGCGCCTATGCCGATGCCGCCAAGACCTATGCCGCCGCCTACCAGCGCGGTAAAAGCGGCGGGATAGCGGTGAAGCTGTCCGGCGCCCGCAAACAGGCTGGCGACACCGCCGGAGCTTATCAGGCGCTGACCCAATGGCTCGCCGAGCACCCCGATGACGCCGGTGCGCGCACCGTGCTGGCCAGCACCTACCAGTCGGACGGCAAACGTAAAGAGGCCATAGAGCATTATCAGAAGGTGCTCGAAAAACAGCCCAATAATGCCGCCGTGCTCAACAACCTCGGTTGGGTTTATTATGAGCAGGGCGATCCGCGCGCCCTGGAATACGCCGAAAAGGCTTACAATCTGGCAAAAGACCAGCCTGCCATTATGGATACCTTCGGCTGGATCCTGGTACAGCAGGGGCAGGTAAAGCGCGGTCTGGAGCTGCTTCAGTCCGCCACAGCCAAATCTCCTGAATCACCGGATATCCGTTATCATCTGGCCGTGGCACTGGATAAATCAGGCCGCCGCCAGGATGCGCGCAAGGAACTGGAACGGCTGCTTGAGCGCAACAGCGACTTTAGCGAAGCGGCAGCGGCAAAGTCACTGCTGAATCGCATCAAACCAGGCGGTTAAGCTGTTGTTTGCCCTCCCATCGTCTTGTGGCTATGATATTCCCACTAAATTGACCTCATGAGGTAGTCGAGCATGACTCTGCACGCCCATTTATCACCCCTGAGCATCGCTGATTATCTGGAAGGCGAACTGCGCAGCCAGGTGCGTCACGAATACGTGGCGGGGCGCGTATTTGCCATGGCGGGTGCCAGCGAGACGCATAACCTGATCGTTGGAAACCTTTATACGGTATTACGCGCCCGTCTGCGGGGTAGGGGCTGCCGCACCTTCATGTCTGATATGAAGGTGCATGTGGAAAAGATGCAAGCATTTTATTATCCCGATGTGCTGGTAACGTGCGATCCTGATGATACCGAGCAATACCATAAATCCCGGCCCTGCCTCATTATTGAAGTCCTTTCACCCGCCACAGAAACCATTGACCGGCGTGAGAAATTGCTCGCTTATCAGGCGCTGGACAGCCTCAAAGAGTACGTGCTGGTGACCCAGGATCGCATGCAAGTCGAGGTCTACCGCCGAGACGGTGCGGACGGATGGTGGGTGGATACCTATACCGGTGGCGAAGGGGTTCATCTGGAGTCAGTGGGCCTCACGCTGTCAATAGCTTCCGTATACGAGGACGTGCTGTAGATTGGAACCCCTATCTCATGCGTGGTATCCGTGCCATTTTCCTGGAAATAGATGATCGCCTCAAAACTGGCAAGAAGTAAGTTGCCACAATAACCATAGAGGGGAGCAAGATGAAGTTGGAATTTTTTGGCAATCTGCGCGCCTGCGCGCTAGCCGCAGTACTCGTGGCACCCACCCTTACGAGTTGTGATAGTGTGGGGAATTTGACCCCACAGCAGCATGTACAACGGGCTAAGGACTTCCAGGATAAAGGGGATCTGGGATCAAGTATTATCGAGCTCAAGAGTGCGTTGCAGCAAAGCCCTGACAATGCCGAAGCACGCCTGCTTCTAGGGGAGGTTTATGTCAAGGCGCAGCAGGGGAAGGACGCAGAAAAAGAGTTGCTGGAGGCGCAGAAACTCGGTGTTGCACGTACAGCCATGCTGCCCACGCTGGTCAAGGCTATCCTGCTCCAGGGAGACCTGGATAGGGTGTTGGCAGAAAGTGGCAAACTGACACCTGATATATCCAATGCGGGGCAGGCCGCCATCCTCGGCCTGCGAGGGCAGGCTTTTATCGCAAAAGGACAGCTCGATCTGGCGCAACAGGCGCTGAAACAGGCCTTGCAAATCAAGCCCGATGCGCTTCCGGCATTGATCGGCATGACCGCCCTGCATGGTCACCAGCGTCAATATGATGCCGCCCGGCCATGGGTAGAAAAAGCACTGAAGGCGGATTCGACCTCTGCCGATGCCTGGGGCGCTCTGGGAGACCTGGACTTGGCCCAAGGGCGGTTAGCCGAGGCGGAAAAAGCCTATGACAGCGCCATCAAATACAGGGCTTTCCCATATCTTGAGCAGGCCAAACGGGCACAGGTACGCATCCAGCTCAAAAAATTCCCGGAGGCCGCATCCGACATCAAGGCCTTGCAAGCAGCGGGGCTGAAAGGTCATCCCTATGTGAATTACATCGCCGGGCTGAATTATTTTGCTCAAAAAAAATATCAGGATGCGGCAACGGCATTTGAGGCCAGCAACACGGCTGACCCCGCCTTTCTGCCCAATAAAATATATCTGGCTACCACCCATCTCATGCTCGGCAACACAGAGCAGGCGCTCACTCATGCGCAACAGATTTCTGCGGCCGCGCCCCGTTCCACAACGGCTAAAAACTTGCTTGGCAGCATCCTGATCAGCCGTGCCGAATACGACGGCGCAAAAGATATCCTGCAAAAAACCCTCGCCAATTCCCCCAATGATCCCCAGGCGCTGGGCATGCTGGCCACTGTCGTCATGCTTGAGGGCGATGCCGCAAAAGGGCTGGAATACTCCAAAAAACTCGCCGCGCTGGAACCCGACTCGAAACAGGCCCAGGACATGCTCATGGTGGCGAAACTGATGGCCGGTGAAGCGCTCGATAAGACGATCAGCCAGGTTGGCAAGCAGGCCGCCGCTGCCAACGACGCCTATACCCAGGAGTTCATGCTGGCGCTCGCCGCCTTCCGCGACAGCAAACCCAAGGAAGTCCTCGAACGCGCCAAAGCGCTCCATGCCCGTTACCCGGATAAAGTTGACCCGCCCAAACTGATGGCCGCAGTTTATCTCGCCGCAGGTCAGTGGGACCAGGGCAAAACGGAGCTGGAAAAAGTCCTCAAGCTCCAGCCCAATGAACCCTCCGCCACCCGCAACCTCGCCAAGGTGGAGGCCCTGCAAGGCAACTATCAGCGGGTGAAAACTCTGCTGCAACCCCTGCTGAAAAACCAGTCCGGTGACGCCGAGGCCGCACTGCTCCTGGCCGGCGCCGAGGCCCGGCTGGGCAATTCTGCCGCTGCCCTCGAAGTGCTGGAACAGGCGGCGAAAAGCAAGCCCGAGGACTTGGTGATTCGCAGCAAGCTCGCTGCGGAATATCTGCACACGGGACGTGCGGACAAGGTGCTGGAAATCACCCGCGGCCTGGCGGATGCCCAGTTTCGCCAGCAACCGGCGCTGCTGGAACTGCGCGGCAAAGCCCTGCTGTTGAGTGGGGATGGCGCATCCTCTGCCAGCACATTCGAGAAGTGGGCGAAAATTGTTCCCAACTCCGCTCCCGCCCATTTTTATTACGCCAATGCCCTGGCCGCCCGCGGTGATGCCGCCCGCGCCCGCAAAGCGCTGGAGCAGGCGATCAAACTCGATCCCCGTTACCTGCCTGCCCGCGTGGGGGAAATCAAGATGCGTGTACAGTTCCGCGAACTGGATCAGGCCAAAAAGGCGCTTGCCAATCTCAGACAGGATTTTGGCGACCGGGTCGAAGTGTTGGGCATCGAGGGCTGGTTTGCGCTGGGCACTGGCGATTTCGCTACCGCCGAGCAAAAACTTGCCGCCGCCCTTAAAAAAGCCCCTGACACGGAACTGCTTCTACTTACCACCCGGGCGCAATGGGGGCAGAAAAAGCAGGAGCCAGCCCTCAAAACCATGCGCGACTGGCTGAAAGATCACCCCAATGATGTGCCGGTATACCTGCAACTGGCCGGGGCTTACCTTGATATGGGCAAAGAAGCGGATGCCCTGGCAGCCTATGGCCAAGTCATCAAAATCGCCCCCAAACATGTGCCGACGCTCAACAACCTGGCTTGGCTGAATCGGGAAAAATCACCCAAACAAGCCATGGAATATGCCCAGCAGGCCTATGATCTGGCCCCCAAAGACCCCTATGTGCTCGACACCCTGGGCATGTTGACGCTCAAGAACGGTGACCTAAGCCGGGCTGCCAGCCTATTGCGTGATGCTGCCAAGCTTGTGCCGGAGGATGCACAAATCCAGCTTCATCTTGGGAGCGTCCTGCTTCAACAGAAACAACTGGCCGAGGCAAGAAAGGTGCTCGAGGTAATAGTCAAGAAGGAGCCCGGGTCGCCGGCCGCGAAAGAGGCCATGTCTCTCTTGAGAACCTTTGCTAGTGTTGAGTAATAGATACCCATGAAAATCCTAGCGCTGTCTAACGCTCACGCGCTTGCTCACGTCTCACGTCAATTGGAAATCGCCAAAGCTTTGCGGCAACGTGGGCATGATGTGATATTAGGTGGGCATGGCAAGTATCTCAAAGTCGCAGAAATGGACGGCTTTTCAATCCGGGAGTTGCCATATATATCGCTCGAACGGGTCATTCGGACCATCCGCTCGCAGAGGCTGTGGGAGCTCTATCCGGAATCGGAACTCGTTGGTTTCATCGAAGCCGAGCTTGCGTTGTACGATGAGGTCAAGCCCGATCTGGTGTTGCTGGATAACCGGGTGACGGGTCGAACCTCAGCCGAAAAGGCTGGGCTAAGGACGGTAGCGGCGCTCAATGTTCATATGAGCAACTACCGGCGGATACCCTTCTTTAGTCCAGCCAATCTGCCCGGAATGGCCAGTGTGCCTGGGTTGGCAGCGCTGGAGAGGATCGAAAATGCGATCGAACTCTGGGTCTATGACCGCCTGGTTATGGGTGGACTGAACAGTATCCGGCGCAAGTTCGGGCTCAAAAGACTCTACGCATACGAGCATGAAGAGGGCGACATCAGCCTGCTGGCCGACATCCCCCAGTTCAACCCGGTCTCCCGTTTACCCGGTCATGCGCGCTTTATTGGCCCCCTCACCTGGCATAACAATTTACCGCCCCCCCCCTGTCTGACGCTATTGCAGGCAAGCAAACCCACTGTCTACCTGACACTAGGCAGCGATAGCCTGGAAGATCTGGTGGGGCACCTGGGTGGCCTCGCCAGTGAGGGTATCCAGATTGTGGTTGCCACGGGAGGCGCCCATATCTCTGATAATATTGTCGTACCCGATGGGGTTTTTCTGGAAAACTTCGTCAATACCGACAAGTTGCTGCCCCACTGCGACCTCGTCTGCTGCCATGGTGGCAACGGCACTCTGTATCAAGCGCTTTCATACGGCTTGCCAGTCGTTGTGGTGGCGACCCACGAAGAACAGTATTACGGCGGCAAACGCATCCAGCGACTCGGACTGGGCTGTACCATGACGCTCAAGGCTCTGAAGCGGAAAGGGATGGGCAGCTTGGTTGCGATGGTTCGGCAGACACTGAGATCACCCGATTATCGAGCCAAGGCACAAGCCTTCTCGGCGGCCCACTTCAAGGGGTGGAACGGCGCCGAGTTGGCAGCCGACGAAATAGAGAGATTTGCCAGGACTTGAGAATAGGGCCCGGCCTGTACTCAAGGTTATGCGATTCGTCGGTTATTTGAACTGCTAGTCTCTGCAAAAAGGTTACTTTGAAAGTTAAATTGTTAGTACTGTGGGGGGAACGGTGCTAAAGCATGCTGCGATATATACAACAATTGCTGTTACCTGCCTACTGTTGGCTATTATTCTCAATGGATCGACAGAGGTAATCGTGGCTTTGTTTATTTCAGCCGGGGTTGCTATTGCCGTACTATTGTTTTTGGGTTACTCGGTGATCTCTCATCAAAAAAATGGTTTTGGGATTCAGTTCAAGCGCAGCATATTTGCGCATATCGTCTTGCATATTGTTCCCGCAAGTTATGCAGTAGTGCAATTCTTAATCGGCACTACCTTCCTGATAAACGCCATTTACCTTCTTCCTTTTATTCTATTTTTTTATACCGGTCGCCGAACGTGGGAGGAAATGTTCAGGCGGTTTGGCAAGAAAATGTACCGTATTTATTATTTTGGCAATACGTCCCTTATGCTAGGACTTCCAATTTTACTGGCGTTCGGATTGCTCATTGATGAATCTCTTGGAACGGAGGGGTTCCGACAGGCAATAGTTGGTTATATCAGCATTCATTTTCTAGTTACAGGTTTGACTATGTTTAGCATTGAAAAAGATATTTTGGGTCAGAATACAAATACAATCGCCCGGTAAATCGATTGCGCCGCTTTTCAATGTCCTCCTCGAAAGGGGTTCTCTAATCTACTGTCGAAAGCTGGTTACTGTAGCCATAACGACGGTTCAGGTTGGCGTTTCCCGCTAGATTCAGGGCCGGTCCGGTGAAATATCCGGGTTAAGATCATGCCTGGTAGTAAGCCAGGAAGTGCCTGAAACTGGCGCATCGGCTGGTGCGTACGTCAAAGGCACGCGGTCGCCCTGCTGGCGCTTGGCGAACCTAAGAGCGGTGCTCATGTCTGAAGCCGAACGGGCCAAGGTGATGGCGGCGTGCGCACCCAGCGGTTTCCCGTGTGGCTTCACAAAAACTCCGTCTCGCAGACCCTATGCTATCCGGGAGTGCCCCTGTCGGCGCACTAAACAAAAAAGGCGCAGCTCGCGCTGCGCCTCTACTATAAGAGATATTATTGACAGTGTTACACAGACTTTCTACGGCGTGCCACCATGCTTATTCCGGCCAAGCCGATGCCGAGCAATGCCAGCGCGCCAGGCTCAGGTACGGTTGACAACGCTACTGATTTTACCTCGTTCAGGGTCAGCGTCCAACGGCCCGGGGTCAAATTCCCCACAGTTATACCAAATGCGGATTGGTTGAGAGCGTTCGGATCGTAGCTATAGGAGTCCGAGGTATTGTTGGTCGTGGTGCCAACGTTGATATTCAAGTCCTGGCTATCTGCGGTCTCTACGCAGGTCGTACCCCCCGCAACTGCACAGTCATTGAGGAGCGCCGTACCCTGCGGGTTCCAGTTCACAAACCCGTTCCCGCCCGTCTGCTGCGACAGGGTGAAGGACGCATTAAGATTGGCACTCGCACTGTAGCTGCCGGGGGGTTGGCCGACAATGGCCGCGAACAGCTCCGGATCTGCTGTGAAACTTAAGGCCAAGTCGGTTACTGTGCTCACTGTAAAGTCAATCGTGAAGCCTGTGACCGACTGGATTTGGGAGGAGGAGGATGCGGTGCCGGTCCCAACATTCAACAGTGCTTCGGCAATGTTTCGGGTAATGGTCGGACTGCCAAGGTTGACCAGTTCGGCGGTCACAATCTGGGAATCAGAATTCGACCAATTGCCGACACCTCCGGGTCCATACATGGTAAATTCGTTGAGGGGTCCTCCAGCGTTGTTGGTGCGCAAGAGAGTCGAGCCGGGCGCGTTCGTCGCGGCTGCATCCATGGAGCCCAGCGCTCCGGTGCAATTATTGTTGCCAGGCCCTGGCGTCCCACCGCATGTAGCAGAGCTAATGGCCCCAACCCCATTCAGGACCGCAGTGTTGGTGAGGGTAAAGTCAAAACGGTTGACGGCGGGCTGGCCGGGACTGAAGACCAGGTTCAAGTTGTTAATGCTCAGGTTAGATACCGCATACAAGTAAGCATTGGCTTGACCGGATAGGCCTAGCGCCAGCGTCGCAGTAACTGCGGCGGCCAAGCTCGATTGTTTGATTTTCATGTTTATCTCCAAGTGGATTGATTAAATTACTTGCCAGTGCCAAAGATTGATTGTCTGACCTGTGAAGCCGCCCATTGATCTTCGTACTTAAATATTAAGCAATTCGTGTGCCATATATATAATTATCAATATAAACATAACGTTAAAAAATTACCATGGTTTTTTGCCATATGCCAAGCTCAAAGCTGTAAAGTTTTTCGACGGTTATTGGGGTGGATTGAGGGGTGGGCAATGGAAAATGTGGCTTGTTGATTGGCGAAGAATGTATATAATTATCAATATAAACAATATATTAACAATATTCAGGGTTGTTGTCGTGCGCCAATCTCAGAGCTGTAAAGTTTTTCGACAGTTTTTTCGATAGATTTAATGGTGGGCAATGGAAAATGCGGTTTGTTGATTTGGCATTTAATAAAGTCTGGCTTGCCCTCTATGCTTGTAATGGCGGGGAAAGTGGATGAGTCGCGGCTTCTTGAATCAGGGGTGTCCTGTGATGCTGGGTTCAGGCGCTTGCCCACGAGGTTTGAGGGTGTTGATGATCGAGTGTAAAGTTTTCCGACTCAGCCTGTTGCAGGCTATCTGAGGCGCTTTGCCGGCACACCGCCCCAGACTTCATTCGGGCCGATTTGGGTGTCTTTGAGTACCACAGCACCCGCCGAAACGATGGCGCCATCGCCGATGTTGACGCCGGGCATGATGACGGCGGTGGCGCCGATGGTGACGTTGTCACCGACCCGGATGCGGGACAGGGAGAAATGCCGGCCCTCGATGGCGTGGCAAAACAATACGGCATCATGGCCGATGATGCAGTTGGCGCCGAATTCGGTAAGCGGCGGGTCAAGGAGGGTGCCAACGCTGTAAGTGTTTGCGCCCATGCGCGTGCCAAGCGCCTGATAGACGAGCCGCATCAACGGTGCCGGCAGGAAATGGGTGCGAATCAGGCTGTTGAAAAGCATCAGGTAGAACAGGATGTTGACTTGAGCGGCGAACTCCTCCCGCGAACCTTCGGCCAGCTCGCCCTCCTTGAGCGGCATGAAATGCAGGAACAGCCGGTACACGGCAAAGGCGTAGAGGTAAATGAGCACGACCGCCCCTCCCACCACGCTGACACCGCGAAAGTCTCCCAGCGGCAATGTGCCTAGCAGTCCGTAGGCGGTAGCGATACCAAGAATCAGAATGCTGCCGAAAAGCAGAAAAAACAATGTGATGTGCGGTGGGGTAATTTTGCGCATGAGTTTCCTCCTGTTTGGGTCTGGCTAACCCAAAATTTCCGAAATGAATGCCCGAAAACGTTGCCCGGCATCCACTTGCCTGAACCGCTCGCCCGCCTGCCCGGCCGCCTGGGTGTATGCAGGGGTTTCAAGCAGGGCACGAACGGCCTGTTTCAGTTGGGGGGGGCGGATACGCGCTGCCCGCAGGGACAAGCCCGCGCCCAGGCGCTCGATGGCGCTCATGTTCAGCAGTTGATCCATATTGGAGCAAATTCCCAGGATGGGTACCCCACAGGCCAGGGCCTGGTAGGTGGTCAGGCTGCCGCCATTGCAGATAACCAGACTGGAATGCCGGGCAACGCTATCCAGCGGCAGATAATCGGCCACGAAGGCATTGGCGGGTACGTCTGGCAGGTCAATTTTGCCTGCGGTGGCGGCTATCACGGTGATCGGCAGTTCAGACAAGGCGGATAAGGTCATCGGCAACAAGTCAACCCGGCCCGAGCTGCCCAGAGTCAGCAATACCACGGGCTTGTCTGCCGGCAGGCGATCCCACCAGTCCGGCAGGGGCGCGCAGGCAGACCAGAGCGGCGGGCCAAGGTGGCGGTGGTTGGCGGGCAACGGCCGCGTGGGCACCAATTCGGGCACGTCGGCATAGAGGGTGTAATCGCCCCAGGTATAGGCGGTTCTCAAATCATGCCCCAGAGTAGGTAGCCCGTAGCGCCGGCGCAGCTGATTGAGTGGGCGGGCGTGCAGGGCGAAGGCGATGGATCTTACCGCATTGAACAGCTTTTGCGCCAGACGGACGCCCAGAATACGGGTCATGGGCAAATCGGGGACAGGATAGGCGATGTCGGCATAGGGGCTCCAGTAGGCATTGACCACGGCGGCATAGGAAATCCCCGTGAGGGGGGCGCTGACCGCCAGCGACAAGCGGAAGTCGCCGACAATGAGGTCAGGCTGGACGCGGTTGATCAGTGCGAGATCATCTTCGACATAGCGGGTGAGCGTCTCGACATCGTACAGCGGCTTGCCCCGGGCTAGG
Source organism: Gammaproteobacteria bacterium Ga0074134 (assembly GCA_001464965.1). Taxonomy (GTDB): domain Bacteria; phylum Pseudomonadota; class Gammaproteobacteria; family Ga007554; genus LNEJ01. Next base: position 39,689 of record LNEJ01000062.1, on the reverse strand, counting down.
GCATGCGCGAATTCGGCGGAGGGGATGGATCGAATAGGATGAAACGCACAGCCAAAAGGTTTTTCCAGGTCGGCGTAACGGGGGTCGGAGGCGAGAATGACTTCATACATAGATGAGTCGAGCGCCTTCGCCAGTGTTGCAACCCGCGCGAAATGGGCCAGGGTGACTGCTTCGGCAACCAGAAGAATGACCGGTTTGTTTCGGGTTTGCATTACACGCACACGTTGGAAAGTAGCACCATAACTGAGTTATATCGTATCATGACTAATGCAATGAATTAGCGGGGAATCACACAGATGTGGCGCGTCGCAATTATGCCCCGGCTGTCTTGCGAGGCGCGCGGCACCGTCAATGTAGAGGGGAACATCCCCTTCGGCTAATATGCGTCCTACGGGCTTGCTATGGCTCTCACAATGACTATTCCAGCTATGATGAATTATCCAGTTGAAAATTCCGCCGCACAGGAATGGGAATGCCATGGCTAACCTGCTGATCGCCGTGCGCAACCTTGCACGCAATCGGCGGCGGGCGCTGGCTGCATTGCTTACGGTGGCCGCCGGTGTTATCGCAATGGTGCTCGCCGACGGCTTCACCCAGTGGATTTTCTGGGCCATGCGCGAAGGCACCATCCAGTCCCAATTGGGCCACATTCAGGTCATGCGCCCGGGATACCTCAACGCGGGCGCTGCCAACCCTTACGCTTACATATTACCGGAGCGCTTGCCGCAGCGCAGCGCGATCGAGTCCATGCCCGGCATCAAGGTGGTGGCGCCGCGACTGGCGGTAACCGGACTCATTAGCCACGGTGAGACGACAGTATCGTTTGTGGCGGATGGCGTCGATCCGCGTAAGGAGGCGCAGCTGAGTAAGGCGTTTCGCATCATGAATGGTCACGATCTTTCCAGTCTGGCTGCCGGGGAGGTAATACTGGGGCATGGCTTGGCGCGCAATCTCGGTGTGAGCCAGGGTGCCACCATAGCACTTCTGGCAACCACTTCGGGGGGGGGCATCAACGCCGTCGAGGCGAAAGTCGCCGGGATATTTACCACCGCCAATCAAGCCTACGACGATGCCGCCCTGCGTCTGCCCCTCGGCTTGGCGCAGTCACTGCTGCGCGTTGACGGTGCCCACGCCTGGCTGGTGCTGCTGGAGGAAACCGAGCAAACGGATCATTTTCTGGAACAGTTCCGCGCCCGCTTCCCCATATCGGCGAATAAGCTGGAGTTCGTGCCCTGGTACCAGCAGGCAGATTTCTACAACAAGACGGTGGCGCTGTTTTCGCAGCAGATGAATGTGCTGCGGCTGATCATCGGCTGCATTATCGTGCTCAGTATTTCCAACATGCTGGTGATGAATGTGCTCGAGCGCACCGGCGAGATAGGAACGCTATTGGCCATCGGGTTCAAGCGCAAAAAAATTCTTCAACAGTTCGCCATTGAGGGGCTTTTGCTCGGGCTGGTCGGCGCATCTCTGGGGCTGGGCGTCGGGTACGGGCTGGCCGAATTGATTTCTGCGATCGGCATCCCCATGCCGCCGCCCCCCGGGATGACAGAGGGTTATACAGGCGAAATCCGCGTCACGTTGAGCGTGGTGACGAATGCGTTTTTGATCGCGTTCATCACCACTGCGCTGGCAGGTTTGTATCCGGCATGGAAAGCCTCGCGCCTGCAAATCATCAACGCGTTGCGTCACAACATCTGAAAACTGCGAAAGCCATATGTTCAAACTCGCCTTCCGCAACATTTTCCGCCAGCGTCTGCGCACTGCGCTGACGCTGGCGGCAATCATCACCGGGGTGATCGCTATCATCATCAGCGGCGGTTTTGTCGAAGATGTGTTTGTGCAGTTGCGCGAGGCGACAATTCACTCGCGTGTCGGGCATGTGCAGATTTTACGGAGCGGTTACATCGAATACGGTCGGCGCGAGCCGTCGCGTTACATGATTGAGCAGCCGAAGGACGTGCTGGGCATAGTGCAGTCTATTTCGCATGTGCAGGCCGTAATGACCCGCGTGAATTTTTCCGGGCTAGCCAACAACGGCCGTGCCGATTTACCCATCATCGGCGAAGGCATTGAGCCGGGCAAGGAAGCGCGACTGGGAACTGCCACAATTATAGTGGCCGGCCGCCCGTTGCGGGACGGGGATGCATTCGGTGCGGTGATCGGGGAAGGTGTTGCCGCCGCCCTGCACCTGCACCCCGGCAGCTTCGTGACCTTGATGGTGAATACGCAGGAAGGTGCGCTGAACACACTTGAGTATGAAGTCGTAGGCGTGTTCCGCACTTTCTCCAAGGAGTACGACGATCGAGCCGTGCGTATTTCGTTGTCATCCGCCCAGGAATTGCTGTTTACCCGGTCGGTACATAGCGCTGTCGTGTTGTTGGACGACACCGCCGCCACCGATGCTGTGACAGCAATCATCAAATCCAAGCTGGAGCCGCTCGGCTATGCCGTGAAGCCCTGGCATGAGCTGGCCGATTTTTATCAAAAGACCGAGGCACTGTACCGGCGCCAGTTCGGGGCGCTGCAGGCCATCATTCTTGTCATGCTGGTTTTGAGCGTGGCCAGCACCATCAATATGGTGATCTATGAACGCACCGGCGAGTTCGGGACCTTGCTCGCACTGGGGCTGCGTCGGCGTCAAATCTTCAAACTCGTACTGCTCGAAAACGCCCTGCTGGGCTTGCTCGGCAGCCTGCTCGGCGTGGTCATAGGAGTCGCGCTTGCGGGCATAATATCGGGCATTGGCATTCCTATGCCGCCGCCGCCCGGCTCGAACGCCGGCTATACCGCTTCAATTCTATTGGTGCCGTGGGTGCTTGTGGTGGCGACCCTGACTGGGGCGCTGGCGGCGGTTATGGCTGCCGTGCTGCCGGCTCGCCGCGCCTCACGCCTGCCAGTGGTGGACGCGCTGCGCCACAATATTTGAAATGCCGCTTCAGTCACTGAGCTTCTTCAGGTAATCCTTGGCGAACATCTTGTCCGGCAGATCGCGCATGACCATGTCGCGGTATTCAAGTACCGAACGGCGGCCGGGACGCAGGGTATCTTCTATTACCAGCCGGGTCGGGCGGGTTTCCCCGCCCATTGTACGAAACTCCTGGTAGTGGCCGGTTTTCAGCAAGCGGCCTGACAGCGCGTAGAATTCGGCTTTATAGGGCTGGCTGTTTTTTGCATTCACCCAGTAGATCACCTGACGATAAGTGACGCCGCTATCGACGGCATCCAGTTGTAAAACGTGATAGGACACACCGTCTATTTTCTCTGTGCGCAGGAGTTTAGGTTCGTAATCACCCACGAAATTGGCGCGAGCCAAATCGCCATTAGCAACTTGGCCGGTCAGTTTCTGCGAGAGCGGCAAACGAATTGGCTGTGACAGGTTGGGCATGAAAGCCCACAGGTCGCGATCCCGCATCAGCAGAATCTGACCGCGGTCAACCGCTGGCGCCGTCGTCTGCACCAGGGTTTGGGTGTTGCCTTTGGAGAGTATTCGGTAAGCACGCACGTCTTCAGAGGAGCCGGGTTCGGTTGTCGTGATGGTTATGTCAACCTGGAAGCCCTCGTCAGGGAAGCGGATACGGTCTGCGCGCATCAGCATTTCACGCGCAGAAAGATCGCTACCTGTGTTGTCGGTAGCCAGTGCCGGCCTAAATGCCGACAACAACAACACGACAGCGAAGATTGTCCAGGAAGGCATCAGCCGATAGCGCTTAATGTGATTGCGACGTGTATGATCTGGGGCGGCGCTATCGTCATGACAATTAACCCGAAAAACGCTGCTTGCAGATCGTGGATAAGATGGAGTCATAGCCATAAGTGGTGTCCTGTCGGCCCAAAACGAATAAATCAATATTATCGGATATTACAAGGTTATCGGATACAATATAATGAACTTAAATGGGTTATGTGCATACACGGTTGGCCTTAATATTGACCGTGACCCGGAGCGCGAGTACAACTGCCAGATCAGGGGGTTGGTGCGAGCATGCCCGCATTACTTTGGTCGACGGCCTCTATTTTCTGGAAGATTTGATGCGCAGGAATGATGTCTTGCTGAACGGAGAGAAAACCCAAAGTGCCCAAATGAAAAGTGGTGACAAGCTCACCATGCAATGTTTTCAGCTGGAGTTTGTTGCCGATGAAGAATGAATCTGCGGAGGCGATAGTCGAGGCTCGAGCAGTCGGCAAAGAATATGCCCTCGGAAAACAAACCGTTACGGCATTGTTCAACGTTTCACTCATGATCAATAAAGGTGAATTCATGGCGCTGGCAGGGCCGTCGGGGAGCGGCAAATCGACTCTGCTCAATCTGATTGGCTGTATTGACACTCCGACCTCGGGGCGCATCCTGATCGAAGGGCAGGACATCAGCGGCAAAACTCCCGATGAGCTGGCCGACCTTCGACTAAACACTCTGGGCTTTGTTTTCCAGACCTTCAATTTGCTGCCGGTATTATCGGCTTGGGAAAATGTCGAATATCCCTTGTTGCAACAGCGTGATGTAGACAAGAAAACGCGGCAGGAACGCGTGCAGCATTATCTGAATGTTGTTGGCCTGGAGCGCTATGCGCATCACCGCCCCAATGAGCTGAGCGGCGGTCAGCGCCAGCGGGTGGCTATCGCGCGCGCCCTCGCCACTCGTCCAAGCATTGTCCTGGCAGACGAACCGACAGCCAACCTTGATCACAAGACCGGCGAAGGCATTCTTAGGCTGATGAAAGACCTCAACCAGAAAGAAGGCACGACCTTTATTTTCTCCACCCACGATGCGCGAGTCATGGATATGGCCGACCGGGTGATTAAACTGGCTGATGGCCAGATAATCGTATAGGGAGAACTCCGTGGAAGAGCACTCCCCCGTCCAACAGACGGCTAGGTCGGCTGCCACGGGCGCTCGGAACTTTATGGAAATATAATTACAAATATTTGCGCGATGAAACCTGTGAAGGCCAGCCCTGCTTTGAGCGGGAGCGCTATCTGGCCAACAAATATTCCGGTTACAAGCGCCAAGTGGTATGGATGGACAAGGCCACGTGTCACCCATGGAAAATCGATTATTATGGCCGCAAGGACAGTTTGCTGAAAGCGCCGACTATCAAAGGCTATAAAAAATACCTTAACAAGCATTGGCGGACTGATGAAATGTTCATGATCAATCACCAGACCGGCAAGAGCACGCGGCATAGATTCCGCGCCGGCCTGGCAGATGCCGGCTTTACCCAAGACAGTCTCAAACGCGCGCGTTGACAATGAACTACCTACACACGAGTTTTCGCTGGGGTAAAGCCCGCCTCTTCTTAATAAGCGCCGCCGCACTATTTTTGTGCGGCAACGGGGGGTTACCACTGTCTGCCGTTGCCGGGGAAGACCGCAAGCCGCTGCCTCTTCCCGAAGCAGGTCGCAGGTCACTGTCGCTTCCCGGGGAAGACCGCAAGCCGCTGCCCCTTCCCGAAGAGGGCCGCAGGTCGCTGTCCCTTCCTCGGGAAGACCGCAAGCCGTTGTCTCTTCCCGAGGCCGGAGAACGTGCGCCGCTGACATTGCCCAGTATCAGAGGGAGAGAACGGTTTCTTTCCTCGACGGTGAAACCGAAGCCGTCACCGTCACCTTCTGAGTCGCGCCTGACCGGTTTTTATCAAAATGATCTGGCTTATGCCTACGTCGACAACAATCACTGGTCCAGATTCAACAATATCCTCGATCTTGCTACTCAAGGGCGCACAGCGGGCGGGGTGGAGTGGAAGCTGGGCGGGCGCGTCAATTATGACCCGATCTACGACCTCACTGACTACTACCCCCAAGCAGTGCGCAAAGACCAGCGTTTCGAGGCCATGGTTCGTGAGGCCTATGCAGATTTTTCTGCTGGTGACTGGGATTTCCGTTTGGGCCGACAGCATATCATCTGGGGCGAAATGGTCGGGTTATTTTTTGCCGACGTGGTGTCGGCCAAGGATATGCGCCAACTCGTGCTGCCGAATTTCGACATCATCCGCATCCCGCAATGGGCGACGCGGGCTGAGTATTTTCGGGGGGGGTTCCACGCCGAAGGAGTATGGATTCCCTACATGACCTATGACAACATCGGCAAGCCCGGAGCCGAGTTTTACCCCTTCAATCCGCCTGCCATCGCCGGTTTTCAAACAGTCATTACCCCGGAAAATAAACCCACCGGCCTGAATGACGCGGCTTACGGCGTGCGGTTGTCCTGGCTCAAGGGCGGCTGGGATACCTCAGGGTTTTATTATACCGCCAACGACTCTTCAGCGGCCTTCTCGCGGAGCATAGATCTGCTGCACACGCCCACCATCACCTATCAGCCGATTCACAAGCGCATCCACCAAGTAGGCGCCACACTTGGCAAAGATCTGGGGCCGATGGTGCTCAAGGCTGAGGCGGTCTACACCAAGGACAAGCTGTTCAGCACGACTAAGGCAACCGATGCGGATGGCCTGGTCAAGCAGGACGTACTAGATTACATCGTTGGGCTGGAATGGAGCTTCCCGCAGGAAACACGCTTCAACGTGCAACTCTTTCAGCGCTGGTTTCCCAACCACGACGCAGGCATCGTGCCCAACAAAACCGAGAACGGAATATCGCTGCTGCTCAGTAGCGAGGCTCTACACCCTAGGCTCGAACCCAAAATGCTGTTGATTAGGAGCCTGAACCGCGACGACTGGTTAGCTCAGCTAAAACTCACGTGGAAACTGGACGGCAACTGGCGATTGGCAACCGGTGTCGATATTTTTGAAGGGCCAGCGACCGGCCTGTTCGGACAGTACGGCACAAAAGACCGGGTTTACGCCGAGGTGCGCTATAGTTTTTGAGGGGTCGCGGGTAAACCTAGCCCCAATGTCGTTTAGTTAGGGCTGCGGTTGCAGGCCCAAGCGGGTGGCAGCCAGCCAGAAACACTGAAAACCGCCCAGCCGCGATGTGCAGGTTCTCTTGATAGGGGGAATGATAGCCCGCAGCCGTGGATCAACGAATACGGTCAGTCATCCGGATCTGATTTTGTCGGCAAGCTTTACAGTCGACGGTGAACGTCGATACCACTACCGTTTTGCCGGCGGGGGTGCAAACTTCGTGGGCGTGAACGTGAATGGCTGTGCTGATATATTCGTCATCGACCAGAACGCATTGAATTTCGGGTTTATGTACGACACCGATGGCGCAGGCGGAGACGATCCAATTCAGTACTTCATCAGCTTCTTCGGGTTCATCGGCGGACTCAACCCATTGCCTAGCAGAGTTGCCTGTACTGCTGCTGGGGCTACCGCACCTTGTCTCGGTTTCCGGACCCCGGAAGGGGCAGATACGACTTTCCAATTCGCATCACTGATTACCACCGAACGCGCCACAGTCCCACATCCAGCAGCTCTTTGCGCCCCGCTCGCGGCAGGCGTTAAGTTTTCCGACAAATGCTATGAGTATGTAACCTGTCCGGAGTTGGTATGAGGGCGAGTGTAGAAAGCCTCGCGCTGCGAGAAGCGTGCGCGGCTTAGCCCCGTGTCATGAGCCGCGCAATGGAAAGCCGTAAAGAGCGTGCCTGAGCCACGGGAGCGGCGCCAACTCTACCCATGAAGGTAGCTCTTGAAGCTGGACTTGGACTCAATAGATCGTTGAGCTCTGCAGCCAGTTGCCCCGCTTTATTCTTGATCGAATCGTTCCCCGTAAATTTCAGGCCCTTGCGCACGTAGCGGGAGAAGATGAGCGGTGTCATCTCCGGCTGCAACTGCAGCCCCAGCTTGGCTGCGGTGAGCCAAAACCGTTGCAGAGTTCGGCCAGTCTCTACATAGTCATCGATACTCTGCGGCTCATGCTCGGCCATCAGGACAAAGTGAGCGGCGCAGGCAATGCCGGGGATCAAATCAAGTTGGATACGCGGCGCTAGGGTGCCCGCTAAAAAAGTGTTAAAAAATTCGACACGCTTCCAGCTTTGCATTACCCAGCCCATCAGCCGGGTGGTAAGGGGGTCGAGTCCTATCGCCTGGTCGGGCACCTTGTCTTCGCTGAAGCGCGCATTCCACTGGATAACGCTGCGGTGTACCTCATAGGCTTCACGCATGGTGAGGCGGAGCTTGGCGTTGGCAAACATCAGGCGCGCCGTGCGCCATTTGCTGCCGAGACTCTCCAGCCACAGAACCCGGAACGCGTCGCCTACGGCTGCTTCAAGTGTATGCTTTTCTTCCGGCGTTAAGGGGCGCGTGCGCATTGGGCGGCGTTGCACGCTGCGCTTTGTAATAAACGGAATCAGCGGGTCCGCCTGGATCTGCGGGTCGGGCTCGAAAGATACATCGAACGTGGGTGTCGTTTCCGGTAAGTTCACGCGGCGCTGGATCGTGGTCCTCAGCCCATGGCTGCTGGCCGCGATGTAGATGGTTTCAAGCAGTGCGCCGATTGCAATCTGGCTGGGGTGGCCGTCGAGGTCGTAAACGCAATGGTCGCGTGTATCGAAGCCGTGGACCACGAGTTGGTGGTCGTTTACGATTTCAAACCGCCACGGCTGGGTGTTGTCGCCACTCGGCGCCCAGCGTGCCAGATCGAGAATCTTTTCAATCACGGACCCAGGGGCGGATTCCATAACTTCAAGACTCCTCGTGGGCGCAGGATTGGCTAGTTTGCTAAGATGGCGTTTGGCGATCGACAGCGCCAGGCGTTGCATAGGGTTGTTATTGCCGCCGGGGCGCCAGGTGCGCGCCATCTTGTTGCGATAGGCGTCAAAGTGCAGCCCATGTGGGGCAGCAAGCACCTTGTTCCGGTTCAGCAGGATTTTCAGCGCCTCAGTCGCCGCCACGCCGGCGCACAACTGGCAGGCCATGATGGTGGAGGGGCCGCGGTGTTGGGCCAGGTCTACGCGTGTTGGGTCTACCAGGTAGCCGAATTGCAGGCGCGCCGGTGCAAGGCCGAGCATGAAGCGCAACGCCTTTTCCTCTTCCGGCAGGTCGTTCAGGCAAAAGTATTCCTCGAAAGTCATTTTTCCCGGTAAAAAGTTGAGCAGGGCTGTGCCCATTCCCAGGGGGGCTGCGGTGATGGCAGGGATGCCCAGATTTGCGCAGGCGGCGAAAGTAGCCTGGCGTACCGCAAAGGCAAAAAAATCCAAGCCGTCGACGTAGAGATCCACGCCTGTAAAAAATTCTGACAGATTGTGCTCATCAATACCTAATGGAAAGGATGTGATGTTTATTTCAGGATTGATGTCCCTGGCCATCTCTGCGAGGACTTCGACCTTGGGTCTCCCGAGGGTGCTCATGGTGGCGCCGGCTTGACGATTGAAGTTGGCGATCTCGAAGGTGTCAAGATCGGCAATATGAAACGCGCCCACGCCAAGCCGTGCCAGGGTAAGGAGATGAACACCGCCAACGCCGCCCATACCGGCGATGGCAATCGTTTTGCCCCGCAGTATCTGCTGCTCCTGCTCGGTTACCCAGCCGATGTTCCGGCTGTATGCTTCTTCATAGTCAAACTGGAAAGGCATGTCTTTCTATGTGCCCCTTGGAGAATCGTCGCCTGGGTAGTTATGGAGCATCTTTACTACCCGTCAGTTGAAGAGTTTGTAATTCTTCAGGTGACCGTCATTTACCCTGAAGGGCACAAGCCAGCCAGGGATTGGCTGGATTACAGCATCCATGCCGGAATGACGTCTTATTTTGAAGCCTGCTGAATAGTTGCAAAAGTTTTTTCATTATTCAATCAAAATTTGTGCTTGAGCGATATCCCTTAATTTTTTTATGGTTATGTCTCTAATCGGAGACGGTACATTTTCCGGTAAATCATCATGATTTTATAAAAAAATTAAGTTCTGTCTCTATATGGCAACAGAATAGGAGTATTGAAAAACGTGTTTTATTCTATATGGCTATGTTTTATAAATATAAAGTATGAATGGCCCGATAATTGCCTTAAGAGCCTCTATGGCATATTGCGGGACTGCAGTGCTCCAGCTACTTACTTATTCTTGATATTGCTGGAAGACCAAAAAGTACTTTAGTTGTGCATTCTCTCTGTTCCGTATGCGCGTTAGCCCGTCGTCAGTAAGGTTTGCGCATGGTTTTCAAGATTGTTCGGGTTTTGCAGGTTCACTCGTGCGAACAATACAAGTCCCACTCTTGGCTCGGGTTGTTGCGTCACCCACAGAGCAATTTCTTTATGTCGCAATTTGGCAACAATAATTTGCGCTTCATGCCCATGATCGATATTGCATTAACCATGAGACTAAGGTGATGATTTTGAAAAATGTGAACAATGCACGGACATTGAATTTTACAAAGGATATGGTAAGCGTGTCACGTAATAGAGAGCGGCTTGTCCGTCAAGCGGACAGCGCGGAGGTAAATATGAGTGAGTTGATGGAGAGCTTTACGCGTTATTTTAACGTCAGAACAGCCACAACCCCTGACCAGGTGGAGCAGGCGTTGCGTCTGCGGTACCAGGTCTATTGTTTGGAGCATGCATTTGAGGATCCCGCCGAGCACCCTGATGGACTGGAGCGAGATCAATTTGATCAGCGGTCTGTACATAGTTTGCTTGTATATCAGGGGCTGAACATGGTTGCGGGTACAGTGCGCTTGGTTCTTGGTGACCATGAGTGCCCGGATGCGCCATTTCCTATTGAACAGATCTATGATGTGGGAGTGTACAAGCCTTCATTTGACCTGGCGCGAGTGCCGCGGCATGCCATCGCGGAGATTTCTCGTTTTGCAATTTCGAAAGAATTTAAAAAGAGGTTTGCAGAGACCGAATTTGCTTGGGGTGGCTCGCCAGAGGTGAATGACCCCCAAGTAATCGCTTTGATAGAGCGACGCTTGATCCCACATATAGTAATAGGCCTATTTGCCGGCATAGTGCAGATGAGTGCTGAATACGGCATAACTCACTGGTATGCAGTGATGGAACCCGCCCTGTTGCGTTTACTTAGACGCTTCAGTATCCACTTTGAGCCTGTTGGGCCCCTGATTGACTATCATGGGAAGCGCCAGCCCTGTGTTGCTGTGGCGGGCGAGGTCATGGCGGCGATGGAGTCCGGCTGTTTTGATGTGTGGAAGGTAATTACCAAGAATGGGACGATTTGGCCGTCTGCTCAATCAGTGGCGGCGTAACCGCCCGCCTGCCGAATGGGTCTCATGCTGCGCCCACGGCACTTGACGTACCCATGTGTGGCGGATTGTCCAATGATGCGCATGGCCAGATGCTGCCCTCGTGGCACCATCAAATCCTCCACCGTCACATTCAATGTGCGATGCTGGTGGAATAAGCTCCTCCTTACCGCGCTCCAGCCGCACCCGGATCAGACATTCTCAAAGAACGCCGCTAGAGGCGCCTGAAACGCAATGCTCCGCAATTCGATCACGTCGTCTTTCCTAAAGTCATAAAGCACCCAATGCCCGGTGGCATCGCGCCTGAAGCAATCGGCCCTGCGGCTGTCCGGGTCGATCAGCAAGTATTCCTCCAGTGTCGGGATTTGTCGGTAGATAGCAAACTTGTCACCTCGGTCAAACGCCGCTGTCGAGTCTGAAAGCACCTCGACGATCAGCTTGGGATGGCTCAAGAACAGCTCGGCTTGGTGGTCGCGTTCGTTGCAGGTGACAAAAACGTCTGGGTAAAAGAAGGCGTTTGCTGTCTCCACTTTGACCTTCATATCTGAAATATAGGCACGGCAGGGGCCGCCACGCAGATGGTCCTTCAGCAGGGCGAACACGTTGCCGGCGATGGTCACATGATCACGCTTGGCGCCGACCATGGCGTATACCTCGCCGTTGACGTATTCATGCTTTTCAGCCTGGGTGTTTTCCCATGCCAGGTATTCGTGGGGGGGTAGATGTGTTACGGATTGAGGTAAGCCCATTTTTGGCACCTTTCAAAATTTGCGCCTTGACGCATCGCCGCTTCGAGTGAAGTGCTGGTTCATTATGACAATCTCCCTGGCGGGGATCAACATGGATGATACCCTGTTGCTGGCTTGAATCCCCAACAGACTATCCCCATCATCTAAGCATCAATAACTTCCAACATGAGGTAATCCGATGCGTATGGACAAACTGACCAGTAAGTTCCAGATGGCGCTAGCCGACGCCCAGAGCCTGGCGGTGGGGCGTGATCATCAGTTTATTGAGCCGGTGCATGTAATGGTTGCCCTGCTCGATCAGCAGGGTGGCGCGGTGCGTTCACTGCTGACGCAGGCGGATGTTAATGTCAACGGCCTGCGTTCGCAGCTTGGCGAGGCGCTGGAGCGCCTGCCGACGGTATCGGGTGCGGAGGGCGAGGTGCATGTCTCCAATGATTTGAGCCGTTTGTTGAATCTCGCCGACAAGCTGGCCCAGCAGCGCAAGGATCAATATATCTCCAGCGAGTTGTTCGTGCTCGCGGCGCTGGAAGACAAGGGCGCGCTGGGGGATCTGCTGCGCAAGGCCGGTGCGGCCAAAGGTTCTCTCCAGCAGGCCATCGAAAAGATGCGCGGCGGCCAGAAGGTGGACGATCCGAATGCCGAGGAGCAGCGCCAGGCGCTGGAAAAATACACCATCGACCTTACCGAGCGTGCCGAGCAGGGCAAGATCGACCCGGTGATCGGGCGCGACGATGAGATTCGCCGTACCATCCAGGTGTTGCAGCGCCGCACCAAGAACAATCCGGTGCTGATCGGCGAGCCGGGCGTGGGCAAGACCGCTATCGTGGAAGGTTTGGCGCAGCGCATTGTCAATGGTGAGGTGCCGGAAGGTCTCAAGGGCAGGCGCGTGCTGTCGCTGGATATGGGTGCATTGATTGCCGGTGCCAAGTTCCGTGGCGAGTTCGAGGAGCGCCTCAAGGCGGTATTGAACGATCTCGCCAAGCAGGAAGGAAATGTCATACTGTTTATCGACGAGCTGCACACCATGGTCGGCGCGGGCAAGGCGGAAGGCGCGATGGATGCGGGCAACATGCTCAAACCCGCCCTGGCGCGCGGCGAGCTGCACTGCGTGGGTGCCACGACCCTGAATGAATATCGTCAATATGTTGAGAAAGACGCTGCGCTGGAACGCCGTTTCCAGAAGGTGCTGGTGGATGAGCCGTCAGTCGAGGATACCATCGCCATCCTGCGCGGCCTGAAGGAAAAATATGAGGCGCATCACGGCGTCGATATCACTGATCCGGCGATTGTCGCGGCGGCCACTCTGTCACACCGCTACATTACCGACCGTAACCTGCCGGACAAGGCCATTGATCTGATCGACGAAGCAGCCAGCCGTATCCGCATGGAAATCGACTCTAAGCCGGAAGAGATGGATCGCCTGGAACGCCGTCTGATTCAGCTCAAGATCGAACGCGAGGCGTTGAAAAAAGAGGCCGACGAGGCATCCAGGAAGCGGCTGGATATTCTCCAGGGTGAAATCGGTAAGCTGGAGCGGGAATACGCCGACCTGGAAGAGATCTGGAAGGCGGAAAAGGCCGCAATACACGGTACCCAGCATATCAAGGAGGCGCTCGACCAGGCACGTATCGAGCTGGAGACGGCGCGCCGCGCGAGTAACCTCGCGCGCATGTCCGAGCTGCAATATGGCCGCATTCCCGAATTGCAGAAGCAGCTCGACATGGCCGCGCAGGCCGAGATGCACGAGATGAAATTGCTGCGCAACAGGGTAAGCGATGAGGAAATCGCCGAGGTGGTCTCCAAGTGGACCGGCATCCCGGTATCGAAGATGCTGGAGGGCGAGCGCGACAAATTGCTGCGTATGGAGGAGGAGCTGGGCAAGCGTGTCGTAGGGCAAACGGAGGCGGTGAAGGCGGTATCCGATGCAATCCGCCGCTCCCGTGCGGGACTCTCTGATCCCAATCGCCCCAATGGTTCGTTCCTGTTTCTCGGTCCCACCGGCGTGGGCAAGACCGAGTTGACCAAGGCCTTGGCGGCATTCCTGTTCGACACCGATGATGCCATGGTGCGCATCGACATGTCCGAGTTCATGGAAAAGCATTCCGTGGCGCGGCTGATCGGCGCGCCGCCCGGTTACGTGGGTTACGAAGAGGGCGGCTATCTCACCGAGGCGGTGCGCCGCAAGCCTTATTCGGTGATCCTGCTCGATGAGGTGGAAAAGGCCCACCCCGATGTGTTCAATGTGCTGTTGCAGGTGCTCGATGACGGGCGCCTTACGGACGGGCAGGGGCGTACCGTGGACTTCCGCAATACCGTGATTGTGATGACCTCCAATCTGGGGTCGCAGCTGATCCAGGAGATGGCGGGCGAGGAGAACTATGCGGCGATGAAGAATGCGGTGATGGATATCGTCGGGCAGCATTTCCGCCCCGAATTCATCAATCGCGTCGATGAAGTCGTCGTGTTCCACCCGCTGGGGCGCGAGCAGATCCGTTCCATCGCCACGATCCAGGTCGCCTATCTGCGCACGCGTTTGCAGGATCGCGACATGGACATCACCTTCACCGATGCCGCACTCGACAAGCTCGGCGAGGCGGGTTTCGATCCGGTCTATGGTGCCCGCCCGCTCAAACGCTCCATCCAGCACCTCCTGGAAAATCCGCTGGCCCAGCAAATTCTCACCGGCCACTTCGGGCCGGGGGATGTGATCAAGGTGGATCTGGAGGAGGGGCAGCTGGTGTTTGGGAAAGGGGTGGCAAAGGCTGCGGCGTAAGTGAGGGGGGTGGCCTCGCAGCGGGAAAGGACTGCACTTTTCTTTGGTTAAGGCGCAGGGATCGGTCAATCCTGCCGCTTCGAGATAAAGGTCTTGTGAAAGAGATGGCGCGCCAAAGGTAGCGGTGGCATACGCAACCAGTGTGACCGCACATAAAGCACTTGGCGCGCAAGGCGCGAGCCGGGCAGGGCGCACGTCGGATGGTCAGGACGCAAGCCTCTCGCCAGCAGCCAGTCCATGGCGCGCAAGGCGGTTGCACCTGGGTTTGCCACCGCCCGGACCTCCCCAAGGAACTCCGGCGGCAATGGAGTGCCCATAACTTTGGCGCAGTAGTGCAGGGCATAAAATAGCGGCCGCACCAAATCGTGGGTGTGGGAATGGGCCAGTAAGGCGGGCCAGAATGCGTCATCTGCTCCAAAGTGACGCAGCAAAGCATCCATATCCGCCAAGTCCCGTAGTCCGCGAGCGAAATCACCGTCGTAAAAAAGATGCACGGCACTGTGCAGCACCATATCAGCCGGAGCCAGCACCTTGAGTCCCGGGTGATCGGGGATGTTTATTGCCTCTGCACGCAGGCGATCCGCATCAGGCCGCAAGCGCGCTGTTAGAGGCAGGATGGTGTGGTGAACATCAAGGACAGCCTGACGCTCGATATGCCGCACGGGTGGCAGCTCGTGCATCCATTCACGGTAATAACGCTGGTCATAATGGTCGGAATACACCCCCGCCCAGCCGTGCAAAAGTAATTCCGACTCGACCTCGTTCAACTTCGCTGGCGGGACGAGAATGTCCACATCTTGAAAGATACGTCCGCGCGCAGGTGCCAAGCCTGCGATCACATACGCTGCACCTTTGAGCAAAATGACCTCGTCGACCACACCCGCCAGCGCACGCTGGATGCGATCCACCTCCCAGCGCACTTCGCAGCCCACTTTATCCGCCATCGCCGCGGCCGAACGCAGGTGCTGCCGCGGGCTGTCAGGTATCGCCGTCCACAGTCCGTAATCTTCGGCCAAGCAAGCCAGCCTGCCTAACAAGCCGGCACGCTGTGCTTGGCGCAGCAGGATATCCCACTCACGCAACTTGAGGCCGGCGAGCATGTCCGGCCGTCTCAGCACGGCCGTCACCCAATCCTGGTCTGTCATGAGCTGGGCGGCTTCAAGCCATTGAACAGCGCAACCGCCTCTTCGAGGCGCCCATAGCGGAAGTCATAACAGTCACAGCGCTCGATGAGGGCTGCCAGCGCAGCAAAGCCCTGCGCTCCCAGCAAGCTGTAATTAAAGGCATTGCTGGCCGCTTCCATAAATGCGCGCGCCTTGGGGCGCGTGGTGAGAGTCGCAGGGGCATCCGCCTCCCAATGCGGAAAAACAAGCCATGCCGGGTAGGCAGGATCATACGACCGCGCGACGCTCGAAGCCGTCGGCCGCAAATGGCAAATCGTACCCTTGACAGTGTCGTGCGTGCGGCGCGTAAAACTGGCGCCGGGAGCGAAGGCCGCGATCACATCAATAGACGCATTCTTGAGGCTGACGGGTCGCGGCAAGGGCGCAATGGTGCCCATGGCAAGATCGATCAAGGTCAGTTCGTCGGAGAGCAGGCGCCAGCCGCTGAGCATCAATCCCGCACACAAGGTGCTTTTGCCAGAGCCTGGTGGGGCGGGCAATATCAGTGCCCTCCCATCGCGCTCCAGGACGGCGGCATGGAGTATAAGAAAGGTGTTGACGTTGCTCGTCACGCACCAGTTGAGGCACCACTCCAGCATCGCGTAGGCCTGGTTCAGCGGCAGCGGGTTGAACGGCTCCCCGCCATCCAGGCTAAAATTCACTTGCGGGCGTAACCAGCTCCGCAAGCCTCGCGGGCTGCGCAGACGGATATGAAAATCGGCGTATTCTTCGTCCCCGAGGCTAAAGTCGGCGTACATGGTGTGCAAGCCTTCGGCAATCAAATGCACCGGGCTTTGTATGCGCGTCGTAAAAGGACCTGTGCGCAACCACACGCCGCGACTCCTCAGACGCTGCCGGAGTTGCGCAAGACTAAGATCAGCCAGGGTCAAGCGGGACAAGGCTCGATGAAATCCAAGGCTGCGAGTGCATCGAGACACTCTTGCACGGCATCGCCCTCAACCTGGCCAGTGTCCAGCAGCGCCACAGTCAGTTCCGCCGTCGTGGCTGGCCCGGCCTGAAGTCGGGCCAAGATGATTCCAGCTGCGAGACTTAAAAGATGCGTGTCACCCGAGATTGTGTCACTGGCGACCCACTCATTATCCCAGCGGCGCAGGGACAAATCGCGGACAGGCAGCCGCCGCCAACACACCATTATGAACGGCTATTGAGCTGGCTGAACATCTCGTACAGGCCCGGAGGATTAGCTTGATAAAGCTTGATGACATCATCCACCGTATAGCCGTATGGAACTTTGTCGTCGGCGGCATTCAGCAATGCAGCGCAAGCCTGAGCGGCGAGGGTTTTCCCAGTCGGATCTTTGTTCAGCACGTCCAACAGCGACGGCGATTCCCTGCTACCATATCCTTGAGGATTACTTCCGAAACATTTTTTGAAGATTAGGGTATTGTCGGAACTATAATAATTTGAACCACCGAAACCAGTAGTGCCCCAACCAGTACCAGCATAACCACCCTGATAACAAGGCGATGGCCAACTACTGGTACTTTTTTTATCGTATTTAGCTGTCCAATAACTGGTGGAAAAACCGCCACATGTCGGTTTGGAGGGGCCGGAGCCGGCGGACATCCATGCCGACAGGGTGCAACCTTGCCCCTGCCCTCCCATGACAGGACGGTTGGCTACTGTCATAAGCACCGCCACCGCCACACCGGCCTTGGCTAAGCGCCGACGGCTAATATCGATATTTTCGTCGGCCTCGGGTTTATGAGGGGTGGCTGAGTCTGGATTTTGCTGGTCTTTTTTCATGGCACCGACCGATAGTATGAAGCTGATGAGTTATTTAAAGTATAAGCAACTTGTATTTCTGCAACAAGCACAGCCTTTTTTGATCTGGTTTAAAGCCCCGTGGTCTTTTCCAAAGACAGATCATCCAATCACGGTTATCGATATGCAATAAATGTACCAATTTTAAAAAAATCATTATTGTCAATGTGTTACACGTATTGAAAGCGTTTTGTCCTAAAAAATGTAGAGCCGGGTGTAAAAATTTCCGACGCTTTTTGCCAGGTTAATAAGCTTTTTGAGTCTGCGATAGAGAGTTTCAGGGTTCGTTGATGATGATAGGGGACGTCCATGGTATGGCGCAACCTACTGAAGTGAAAATATAAATTATATTTTTTGATCTTTGAGAAGTTTTTGAATGCCTTGCAAATTTAAAGTGTAAGGTTTTTCGACAATTTGTAAACTTGCCCGCCAATCGCTGTATATCACATACTCAAAAACACTGGCCGTTCTACTGAGCGCACCATTGGAAATAGCCTGACGACTATTTTTGAATATCCCCCAGCCCCAAATTCTCCCATATCACTAGTGTCGGCCCCGTCTGGTTCATGGTGTAGAAGTGCAGTCCCGGCGCGCCGCCGTCGAGGAGTTTGCGGCACAGTTCGGTGGTGACATCGAGGCCGAAGGCGCGTAGTGATTCCATGTCATCTCCGAAGTCTTCCAGGCGTTTGCGCAGCCAGCGTGGGATTTCGGCGCCGCACATGTCGGAGAAACGGGCGAGTTGGGTGTAGTTGGTGATGGGCATGATGCCGGGGACGATGGGCAGAGTGAGTCCCAGTTGTTCGCAGGCGTCGACGAAGCGGAAGTAGGCGTCGGTGTTGTAGAAATACTGGGTGAGGGCGCTGTTCGCCCCGGCGTCTACCTTGCGTTTAAAGTTGAGAAGGTCGGCGTGGGCAGAGGGTGCCTGGGGGTGGAACTCGGGGTAGGCCGCGACTTCGATGTGGAAGTGATCGCCGGTCTCGGCGCGGATGAAGGCCACCAGTTCGTTGGCGTAACGGAATTCGCCGATGTCGCGCATCCCGGAGGGCATGTCGCCACGTAGCGCAACGATGCGATGGATGCCTTGGGCGATGTAGGCATTAAGCAATGTGCGGATGCTGTCGCGGCTGGAGGCGACGCAGGACAGATGCGGTGCGGCGTCGATGCCCGTGTCGCGCTGGATCTCTGTTACGGTGTCAAAGGTGTGGTCACGTGTGCTGCCGCCTGCGCCGAAGGTGACGGAAAAATAGAGCGGCTTTAATTGCGCCAGCGTGTCCCGGACGGCACGCAGCTTTATCGCGCCCTCGGGGGTTTTGGGTGGAAAAAACTCAAAGCTGAAAGTCTGTGGGTATTTTTTTTGGGAATCCATGATAGCCGATCAAGAAATCAAATGTAGGGCGGGTTAGGCGCTTTTCGCGCCGTAACCCGCCAGCCGTCGCGTAGCGACTCCTCGAATCATATAAAGTTGATCAGTGGATTACGCTTCGCTAACCCACCCTTACACATATCAATACCGGTAATGCTCAGGCTTGTAAGGCCCCTCGGACGGCACGCTGATGTAGGCGGCCTGCTCGGGCGTGAGCTGGGTCAGTTCCGCACCGATCTTCTTGAGGTGCAGCCGTGCGACGCGTTCATCCAGGTGCTTGGGCAGTACATACACCTTGTTCTCGTATTTTTGCCCATGCACGAACAGTTCGATCTGGGCCAGCACCTGGTTGGTGAACGAGTTGGACATTACGAAGCTCGGGTGGCCCGTGCCGCAACCCAGGTTTACCAGGCGGCCTTCGGCAAGCAGGATGATGCGGTTGCCGTTGGGGAGGATGATGTGATCCACCTGGGGCTTGATGTTGTCCCACTCATAACGGCGCATGGCGGCGACGTCGATCTCGGAATCAAAGTGGCCGATGTTGCACACGATGGTGTTGTTCTTCATGCGCACCATGTGGTCGTGGCTGATGACGTTGACGTTGCCGGTGGCGGTCACGACGATGTCCACTTTGTCGCAGGCATAGTCGGTGGTGACTACGCGGTAGCCTTCCATCGCCGCCTGCAGGGCGCAGATCGGATCAATCTCGGTAACCCATACCGTGGCGCCCAAGCCGCGCAATGACTGCGCACAGCCCTTGCCTACATCGCCGTAGCCGCACACCAGGGCGATCTTGCCCGCGATCATTACATCGGTGGCGCGCTTGATGCCGTCCACCAATGATTCGCGGCAGCCGTACAGGTTGTCGAACTTGGACTTGGTGACGGAATCGTTTACGTTGATGGCGGGGAAAGGCAGGCGTCCTTCTTTCTGCATCTGATAAAGGCGATGCACGCCAGTGGTGGTTTCCTCAGTGACGCCCATGATGCCGGCCAGCCGTTTGGAATACCAGCCTGGCTTGGTTTCGAGGCGCTGCTTGATGGCGGCGAACAATGAGTGCTCTTCCTCATTCGTTGGATTGGCGATGACCGAGGCGTCTTTTTCGGCTTTTGCGCCGAGGATCATCAGCAGGGTGGCATCACCCCCGTCATCCAGGATCATGTTAGGCCCGGTGTTGCCCTCCCATTCGAAAATACGGTGGGTATATTCCCAATATTCGTCCAGCGTTTCACCCTTATAGGCGAAGACCGGGATGCCGTCCGCCGCGATGGCGGCAGCGGCGTGGTCTTGTGTTGAGAAGATGTTGCAGGATGCCCAGCGCACTTCCGCACCCAGCGCCGTCAGTGTTTCAATCAGCACGGCGGTCTGGATAGTCATGTGCAGCGAGCCGGTGATACGTGCGCCCTTGAGGGGCTGCTGTGCGGCGTATTCCTCGCGGGTAGCCATCAGGCCGGGCATTTCGGTCTCGGCGATGGCGATTTCCTTACGGCCCCAGCCGGCAAGCGAGAGATCTGCGACTTTATAATCGGTGAAGCTGGGTTTTGCTGCTGCGTTCATTGTCATTGCTCCATACTATGAACGAGCGCCGTTTGTAACATGATGACTTTGCTCCGAGCCTGGCAGGATTATCCTGTCGCAACGCTCCTCGAAGAAAGCTATAAGCCGCCGTGTGTGCGGCGGCACCTGAAAAACTATTGTTTATGCCTTTTTAAAGGGCATATGTAGGGTGCGCCGTGCGCACCACGCAAAAATGAATGGTGCGCATGGCGCACCCTACGTGCTAAGTTCCCCTAAACCCCCAATCGCAATCAAACCCCCGCGGCGGCCTGCAAGGCCGCGGCCTTGTCGGTGCGTTCCCAGGTCAGTGCGGCTTCGGTGCGTCCGAAGTGACCATAGGCGGCGGTCTGGGTATAGATCGGGCGCAGCAGATCGAGCATCTTGATGATGCCCTTGGGGCGCAGGTCGAAATGCTCGCGTACCAGTTTGGTGATTTTCTCATCGGAAATCTTGCCGGTGCCGAAGGTATCCACCGTGATGGAGGTCGGCTCGGCGACACCGATGGCATAGGAGATCTGGATCTCGCAACGCTCGGCCAAGCCGGCGGCGACGATGTTCTTGGCGACATAGCGGCCCGCATAGGCGCCGGAACGATCTACCTTGGTGGGATCCTTGCCCGAGAAGCAGCCACCGCCGTGACGGCCCATGCCGCCGTAGCTGTCCACGATGATCTTGCGCCCGGTCAGGCCGCAATCGCCGACCGGCCCGCCGATCACGAAGCGTCCCGTGGGATTGATGAAGTAGCGGGTGTTCTTGTCCAGCCATTCGGCGGGTAGTACCGGCTTGATAATCTCTTCCATCACAGCTTCTATGAGGTCGCTGTGTTTGATGTCCGGCGAGTGCTGGGTGGACAGCACCACGGCGTCGATGCCGACCGGCTTGTGGTTTTCATAACGGAACGTCACCTGACTCTTGGCATCGGGGCGCAGCCAGTGCAGCACGCCATTCTTGCGCATATGCGCCTGGCGATGCACGAGACGGTGCGCGTAGGTGATGGGGGCGGGCATCAAAACGTCTGTTTCATTGCTGGCGTAGCCAAACATCAGGCCTTGGTCGCCTGCGCCCTGTTCGTGACCTTCTGTTTCATCCACGCCTTGGGCGATGTCCACCGACTGTTTACCAATGGCGGTGAGCACTGCGCACGATTCCCAGTCGAAGCCCATTGCGGGGTTGTCGTACCCTATATTCTTGACGGTCTGGCGCACCACATTTTCCATGTCTACCCAGGCGGACGTAGTGATTTCCCCGGCGATCATCACCATGCCGGTTTTCACCAGCGTTTCACAGGCCACGCGCGCGGTGCGATCCTGGGTGAGAATGGCGTCCAGAATGGCGTCCGAAACCTGATCCGCGACTTTGTCGGGATGGCCTTCGGAGACTGATTCAGACGTGAACAAATAGTTATTGCTTGACATGCGTGGCCGTTCCTCTCAAGTAGCGCTAGAATATCCGGTATAGTGTAACTTGAGCTTGGCCGTCTAACAATGTGCTTGTATGCGCAAAGCGGCAGATTATCCCTGTAAACGTGGAGGAATTTCTTCAAATGGTACGTCTCGAAACCCCAGTGTGTGATTTTGATCAGCCTGCGATTGATTTTGCGCTGCCGGGCATTGATGGCAAGATTTGGACGCTTGCAGAGTGTGCTGGCGAGAAGGGGCTGCTGGTGATGTTCATCTGTAACCACTGCCCTTACGTCAAGGCCGTGATGGAGCGGATTGTGCGCGATACGCGGGAGTTGCTGGATTACGGGGCCAAGAGCGTCGCCATCATGTCCAACGACGCCACGGAATACCCCGAGGATTCGTTCGAGAATATGCAAAAGGTCGCGGGCGAATACGGTTTTTCGTTTCCCTATCTGGTGGATGAAACCCAGGAAATCGCCAAGGCCTATGGCGCGGTCTGCACGCCGGATTTTTTTGGCTATAACGCCGGTCTCAAGCTCCAGTATCGCGGCCGTCTCGACGCCAGCCGCAAGGAGGCCGCGCCAGAAGCCCGGCGTGACCTGTTTGAGGGGATGAAACAAGTGGCGCTCACCGGCCAAGGCCCGCGCGAGCAGATTCCCAGCATGGGGTGTTCGATCAAGTGGAAAACGGAGGCGTAAGCGCTCAATGGCGATACGTTCCTACCAGAATGTTAATCCAGCCATCGCGGCGGGTGCGTTTGTCGATGATGCCGCGCTGGTCATCGGCGATGTAACCATCGGTGAAGATGCGTCACTGTGGCCAATGGTGGTGGCGCGCGGCGATGTGCACCGCATCGTGATCGGTGCGCGCAGCAATATCCAGGACGGCTCGGTGCTGCATGTCACCCAGCCCAACCGCTTTACGCCGGGCGGACATCCGGCCATCATCGGCAGTGATGTCACCGTTGGCCACCGCGTTATCCTGCACGGCTGCACAGTCGAGGATTTCGCGCTGATCGGCATGGGCTCCACGGTGCTGGACGGCGCCATCATCCGTTCTCGGGTGCTGCTGGGCGCAGGCAGCCTGGTGCCACCCGGCAAAGAACTGGAGAGCGGCTATCTGTGGCTGGGCAGCCCGGTGAAAAAGGTGCGTCCGCTCACGGAGGACGAACTGGCCTATTTCGAATACTCGGCAGCGCATTATGTGGCGCTCAAAAACCGGCACCAGCAGGGTTAGCGTTCAGGCCTCAGAATGTTTCCTGAGTGTCTTCTTGCTGCGAGCTTGAACTTGCCGCCGCTTTCTTTTTGTCGCGCAGGCCAATAGCGACCAAAGCCCCTACAACGCCGCCAAAAGCGAATGATATCACTACGGTTTCAGCCAGTAATTCAAACATGATACGTTCCATCCTTCTAAGAGACCCCGCTTCTGGTGTCTACGGCCTAGCGATATACCGGCAAGCGGTTGTCCGGTGCTCCTGAAGGGGCAAAGCAAGGCGGCAATCAGGGTGTGCTGGCTGTTCCAAACGACTTCATCATAGTTGATGCAGAGACTATGCCAATGCTTGGGGAGCTACGCCTCCTGCATTCCGGTATACTGGCGTCCGTGAAAGCAAATTCCTTGTCAATTCGCACATTATGGTCTCAACCTCGCGTTCAACGTTTGGTGGGGATCGTTGTCTTTGGCGCCTTTCTGGTATTTGTGGAGGCCTATTTCGGCTGGGGGCGCCTGCTCGCACCGTGGGGGACGTTGCCGCTCAGCCAAATACTTGTCGCCGTGATTTTGGCATTCGTCAGCTATTGGACGCGGGCGGTGCGACTTTATGACTATTTCCACAGCGAGATGCAGGGTGCATTCGTGCTGTGTTTCAAGGTGATGCTGCAGCACAATCTGCTCAACAATCTGCTGCCGATGCGCACCGGTGAGATCAGCTTCCCGGTGTTGATGGCACGCCATTTTGATGTGCCTGTGGTGCGTTCGATACCCGCTTTGTTTTGGTTTCGTCTGCTGGATTTACACACCTTGGGGGCGTGCGCCCTGGTGGCGGCATTTGCGTGGAATATTCCGCTGATGATGGCCCTGCTATTGGCGTGGATGGTATTGCCCATCCTGCTGTTCTGGGGGAGCGGCCGCTGGCAGCGCCTCTTGCATGATCGGCCGGGCCGTATCAAGGAACTTTTGAAAAAGGCGTTGACGAGTTTGCCTCAGACCCCTCGTGCCTTCTGGCGCGCCTGGGCGTGGACGGTGATCACCTGGGTGGTCAAGCTGGGCGTGTTTGCCTGGGTGTTGTCGCTGTTTATGGACGTATCAGGTGCCGGGGCGCTGATGGGGGCGATTGCGGGAGACCTCACCAGCGTGCTGCCCATCCATGGCGTGGCGGGCATGGGCACCTATGAGGCGGGAGTGGTCGCCGGGTTGTTGCCGTATGGCGTCACGGCGCAAAATGCGCTGCCGGCGGCGGTCAATCTGCACCTGTTTTTGCTGGGGTCTACGCTAATTGGCGGCGCGTTCAGTCTATTGATGGGGGGCAAGAAGGCCCATGGATGAGACACTGTTGCTGGGTGTCAATCAGGGCTGGGCGCATCCCTGGCTGGATGTCTTTTTCGGCTGGGTATCCGAGCGTGCGGGCTTTGCCTTTCCGCTGGCCGGGCTGCTGCTGCTGTTTTTCGCGTGGCGTTTTGGCAAGGATGGCGTCAAGCTCTGGCTGGTGCTGGTGCTGGTGGTGGGTGTGGGCGATGTTTTGGGCAACCTCATCAAACATCTGGCTGAACAGCCGCGCCCGTGTTTCTCGATCCATGAACTGGTGCGCCAGCCGGGCCACGCGCCTGGCGTTGCCTGCGGCGATAATTTGAGCGGGATGCCCTCCAATCATTCACTGAATTTTTTCGCGGCGGCGGCCTTCTTGAGTTTCATGATGCGCTCCCGGGCGTGGGTGGCTGGAGTGTTCACGGTCGCCTTGCTGGTGGGGCTTTCCCGCATCTATCTAGGGGTGCATTATCCCGGTCAGGTGCTCGCCGGGGCTGCCATCGGCACTACAATAGGCTGCCTCGGCGCGTGGATTGGGTTAAACTATTGCGCTTTCATGCAACGTATTCGATCCGCGAGGCGGAAATCCTCGTGATGCCCTTCACGGGTACAATGGCAAGCGCTCTCAATGACATCCACTGAACAAGTTACACTACCACTCAGCCAGCCGCATCGCCTCTCGCTGGTGATCCCCATGTACAACGAGGAGCTCAACGTCGCACCTATGGCGGCGCGCGTGCATGAGGCGCTGCGGGGTTATTCACACCCCTGGGAGCTGATCCTGGTGAATGACGGCAGCGCCGACAGCACGGAACAGCAGATGCGCAAGGCCCAAGAGCACTATGGCACGCATGTGCGAGTGGTGAATTTGCAGCGCAATTTTGGCCAGACCGCCGCCATGCAGGCGGGTATCGACGCGGCGCGCGGTGATGTGATCGCCATGATGGACGGTGACCTGCAAAACGATCCCATCGACATCCCGCGTATGGTGGATCGCCTGCTGAACGAGGATCTGGACCTGGTTGCGGGATGGCGCAAGAATCGCAAGGACGGTTTGTGGCTGCGCAAGATTCCTTCCCGCATCGCCAATCGCCTGATCCGGCGTATCACGCAAGTCCACTTGCACGATTACGGCTGCAGTTTGAAGGTGTTCCGTGCCGATCTCCTCAAAACGGTACGTCTGTACGGTGAGATGCACCGCTTCATCCCGGCCTGGCTTGCGGCGAGCACCGCGCCATCACGCATCAAGGAGGAGGTGGTGCATCACCATGCGCGGCAGTTCGGTGAGTCGAAATACGGTATTTCCCGCACCTTCCGCGTCATCCTCGATCTGCTGTCGGTGTATTTCTTCATGCGCTACAAAAGCCGCCCCGGCCACTTCTTCGGCCAGTTTGGCTTCATCTTCGGCGCGCTGGGTGCGCTGATTCTGGGCTATCTGTTTATTGTCAAAGTTTTCCTGGGGGAGGACATCGGCGCGCGGCCCTTGCTCATGGCCGGTGTGTTGTTTGTCGTCGTGGCGGTGCAGTTCTTCACCACCGGCGTGTTGAGCGAGCTGATTGCGCGCACTTATTTTGAATCCAGCAACACGCGTTCCTATGTTGTGCGCAATGCACAGGCCGTAGCCAGTGCCTCCGATGTGGACTGGAAACGCCCCGCCTGATTATGCTGCCTGATAAGCGACGCGACGGCACAGATGCGTGGCTGCTTGCCGCGCTGGCCGTCGCGCTGATTGGCCTCAAGGCTTGGCTGGTACGGGCGGCGGGTTTCGACCTCCACTACGATGAGGCCCAGTATTGGGAGTGGTCGCAGCAGCTCGACTGGAGTTACTACTCCAAGGGGCCGCTGGTCGCATGGCTGATCGCCTTGTCCGAGGCCCTGTTTGGTCATGGTGAATGGCAAACGCGCCTGTTCGGCTGGCTGGCCCATGGCGTGTTGCTGGCACTGGTTTTTGCCTTTGCCCGCGATGTCTGGGGGAGCCGTGCCGCGGCATGGTGGGCGGTGCTGCTCACGCTGTTCACGCCGCTGTATTTCACCCTTGGCCTGGTGATGACCACTGACGTTTTCCTGTTCGTATGCTGGACGTGGGGGTTGTGGGCCGCCTACCGTGCCTTGTTCAAGGATCGGCCACGTGCCTGGTACGGATTGGGGGCGGCGGTGGGCATAGGCGCGCTGACTAAACTCAGCATCGGCCTGCTGCCGTTTTTCATCGGCCTGATGGTGTTGCTCAGGCCGCGGCTCTGGCGGCATTTAAAAAGCCCGCACCTATGGGGAGCATTATTGATAATGCTGGTGTTGATGAGTCCTGTGCTGCTATGGAATGCCAGCCATGATTGGGTCATGTTCCGCCATGAAATGGGGCATGTGAAAAACGAGGGATGGTCGGCGAAATACATTGCCGATTTCATCGGCGGGCAGGTGCTGGCGCTGTCGCCCATTGTCGTGCTGCTTGCGCTTGGCGTGTTATGGCGTCCGCCGGTGGCTGAAGATCAGCGCTTTCTCTGGTGGCTGTCGCTGTGCTGGATTGGTTTTTTTGTCGTCAAGGCGCTCAGCGCGAAGGTGCAATTGAACTGGTCTGCTCCCAGCTATATCGGCCTGTTGATACTGTTCGCAGGGCATATTCCCGCATTTTCAAGGATCAAGCGCCGCGTGCTGTATTTCGGCATGGGGCTAGGCGCCGCGCTCACAGTTGCCGCCTACTTTCCCTCCACGTTCGGTTTGCCGGAACCGTTTAAAAGTGCGAAGACATGGCGGCAGCCTATTGAAAAAGTTGGTATGCAGGCTGGAGAAGCTGATTTTATTCTGACAAGCTCTTACGAGCTGGCCGCTGAACTGGCTTATTACTGGCCGCGCCGTATTCCGGTGTATGTCGCCGGGAACGCTGGGCGGCGTTTCAATCAGCATGACCTGTGGCCCAGCATCGACCGCGAGGCGGGGCGCAACGGCGTCTACATCAACACTGACCCATCACTTCCCGCCGAGCTTGCGCAGGCGTTTGAGCGTTGTTCTTCTCTTCCTCCCATCGAGGCGCGTATGGAGAGTGGGCGGGTGCTGCGCACATTTTACACCAGTGCATGCAGTGGCTATCGCCCGATTATCTGGCCGAAACCTTCGTTCTATTGAGAGGTCTTGGAGTTTTTGGGATCATAAAAAACATGGCGGTTATCCATCAGGTACGGGGAATGGCAATGATCAAACCCACTTTGGCAATGACACTGTTGCTGGCTTTTTCACTAAACGCCACGGCGGATTTTAATGCCGGTGTCGCAGCTTATGAGGCAGAAGACTATAAACAGGCGTTCAAGGAGTTTTCCGATGTTGCGTTACAGGAGGATGCCAGGGCGCAAGGGTTGATTGCCGGTATGTATGCCAGTGGTTTGGGAGTTACCAAAGACGTAGGACAGGCTGTACGTTGGTATCACAAGGCTGCCGAGGGAGGTGACGCCCAATCCCAGTTTGTGCTGGGGGTGATGTACGCAAATGGCCATGGCGTCCCCAAGGATGATCTCCAGGCTTTGAAATGGTATCAAATGTCCGCCGGGCAAGGGTATGCCGACGCGCAGTACAATCTTGGCGTTATTTATGCCAGGGGGCGGGCTGTACCGCAGGATGATGCCGAGGCCGTAAAATGGTATCTCAAAGCTGCCGAGCAGGGGATTGCCGAGGCGCAATACAATCTTGGCAGCCGATACGCGGAAGGCCGCGGCGTGCCCAGGGATGATGCGGAGGCCGTATATTGGTACCAAAACGCTGCCGAGCAAGGGTTGGCGGCTGCCCAAAATAATCTGGGTAGCATGTATGCAAGCGGCCGGGGCGTTCCCAAGGATGACGTGCAGGCTGTTCAGTGGTACCGCAAGGCGGCCGAGCAGGGCATCGCCGCAGCGCAAATCAATCTTGGCAACATGTATGCCGATGGCCGGGGCGTTCCCAAGGATGAGGTGCAGGCATTGAGCTGGTATCGCAAGGCGGCGGAGTAGGGGCTGCCGAAGGCGCGCGCGGGGGCCGGGCCGCGTAACCCTTCGGCGTTGTTTATCCCCCCGTCATTTTCGTGTGGCCCTATTACGCCTCGAAATGACAGACATAATCCAGCAGGTCATCCACTTCGATTTCGAAATGCGAATTGGCCGGAACATTGAAGCTCTGGCCGGCTTCGTAATCGGTCCACGCCTGATCACCGGCGAGCTTGACGCGGCAGCGGCCCTGGGTGACTTCCATCACCTCCGGCGCCTGGGTGCTGAAGCGGTAGGTGCCGGGCAGCATGACGCCCAACGTTTTCATCTCGCCTTCAGGCGTGATGATCGAGCGGCTGGTGACCTTGCCGCCGTGGTAGACGTTGGCCTTCTTGGTAACTTCGACGTTTTTGAAACTGGTCATATTCTATCCTTTTTAACCCTTTCGCAGCCGCGCAGCAATACGCATGCGCAGAGCATTCAGCTTGATAAACCCGGCCGCATCGGCCTGATTGTAGGCCCCCGCGTCGTCCTCGAATGTGGCGATGGTGGGGTCGAACAGTGAGTCGCTATCTGACTTGCGGCCCACCACGCTGACATTGCCCTTGTAAAGTTTGACCCGCACCACGCCGTTGACGCCGGCCTGCGAGGCGTCGATCATCTGTTGCAGCATCTTGCGCTCTGGACTCCACCAGTAGCCGGTGTAGATCAGGCTGGCGTAGCGCGGCATCAGCTCATCCTTGAGATGGGCGACTTCGCGGTCCAGCGTGATGGATTCGATGGCGCGATGCGCCTTGAGCATGATGGTGCCGCCGGGCGTCTCGTAGCAGCCGCGCGACTTCATGCCGACATAGCGGTTCTCGACGATATCGAGGCGGCCAATACCATTTTCATTACCCATGCGATTCAGTGTGGCCAGCACGGTGGCCGGACTCATGTTCTCGCCATTGATGGCGACGATGTCGCCGCACGCATAGGTTAATTCAACATAGGCAGGTTTGTCCGGCGCCTTTTCGGGGGCCACTGACCAGCGCCACATATCCTCTTCGGCCTCCGCCCACGGATCCTCCAGAACACCGCCCTCATAGGATATGTGCAGCAGGTTGGCGTCCATGGAATACGGCGATTTCTTGCCGCGTTTCATTTCAACCGGAATACCATGCTTTTCTGCATAGGCGAGCAGTTTTTCGCGCGAGGTGAGATCCCATTCGCGCCACGGTGCGATAACACGCACGTCGGGTTTGAGCGCGTAATAACCGAGCTCGAAACGCACCTGATCGTTGCCCTTGCCGGTTGCGCCGTGGGACACGGCATCGGCGCCGGTCTGCCTGGCGATTTCAATCTGGCGCTTGGCGATCAGAGGCCGGGCGATGGAGGTGCCGAGCAGATATTCACCTTCGTAGATGGCATTGGCGCGGAACATGGGGAACACGAAATCGCGCGCGAACTCTTCGCGCAGGTCATCAATATAAATCTCTTTGACGCCCATCTGCTGCGCCTTGGCGCGCGCCGGTTCCAGTTCCTCGCCCTGGCCGATATCGGCGGTGAATGTCACCACCTCGCAACCATAGGTATCCTGCAACCATTTGAGAATGACGGAGGTATCGAGTCCTCCGGAATAGGCGAGCACAACCTTTTTGACATCAGACATGTAACGATCCCCGGCTTTGTTCAGCGCATCACGGCAAATAACTGTAAACCTAAAATTATACCCGAAATTTGCCATGCGGCAGCCAAATATCTGCGCCCCAATCTTATCCTGAAGGCCGCGCCAGATAGCTCATTGGCAACGGATGGGTGCAGGGCAAAAAAGCGGATATAATCAAACCATAAGAACTAGCCGCTGAGAACATTATGCAACTTGAATCCGAATTCACCAACCTGAGCCGCTGGGCACTTTCCTCTGCCGAGCTTCGTGCCCGTTTCGATGCCGCGCAGCTTCCTTTCGAAACCACAGCCGAGCTTTCTGCCGACGAGTTCATCATTGGCCAGGAGCGTGCGGTACGGGCCGTGGACTTTGGCCTGCAGATCAAGAACCATGGCTATAACATCTATGCCTCCGGCATTCCCGGCACAGGCAAGAACACCATCCTCAAGTCCATGATCAAGCAGGTGGCCGAAACCCAGCCCACCCCGGACGACTGGTGTTACGTGCACAACTTCCAGGACGCCGACCGCCCGCGCGCCTTGAGCCTTGCCGCCGGGAAGGGGCGTGAGTTTCAGCGGGACATGGCGCACCTCATCGCCTCCCTGAAAGAAGAGTTCCCCAGGGTGTTCCAGAGCAAAGACTATGAGGAGCAGCGCCGCGAGCTGGAAGAAGGTTTTTCCAATGCCCGCGAAGACCTCAGCAGCGATCTCGATCAAAAGGCTGCTGAGCGTAATTTCCTGATCAAGAGCACCCGTGCGGGCATCATCCTTGTCCCTCTTGATAAGGGTGAGCCCATGAAAACAGAACAGTTCGCGGCCCTCCCGCCCGAGGCCCAGGCGGAGATCCAGCGCAAGGAAAAGGCGTTGCGCGAGGATATCGCCACCTTTCTGGAGCGGGTACGCGCCTTACGGGAGGAGGTGGACCAAAAGGTCGATGAGCTCAACATCCGTGTGGCACTCTATACGTCACAACACCTCTTCGAAAATTTGAAGGAAAAATACCGGCTATTTGCCAAGGTCATGGAATATATCGAGGCCGTGCAGCAAGACGTGCTGGCAAATTTCCATGACTTTCTGTCGGAACCGGAAGCTCCTCTCCAACTGCCAGGCATGGCCGAGGAACCCGTCCGCCGGCCCATGGTCCGCTATGCGGTGAATGTGGTGGTGGATAATAGCGGGAGGGAAGGCGCCCCCCTCATCGAGGAAAGCAATCCGACCTATAACAATCTGGTGGGCCGCATCGAGAAAAAGGCCCATCTGGGGTTTCTGTACACGGATTTTACGCTGATCAAGGCCGGTTCTATCCTGCAAGCCAATGGCGGCTACCTCCTGATTAACGTGCTGGATGTCCTGCAAAGCCCTTTCGCCTGGGACGCCCTCAAGCGCATCATCAAAAAGCGTGAGGTGAAAATCGAGGACATCGCTGAAACCTATGGCTTCATCGCCTCCGCCGGCATCAAGCCCGAGGTTATTCCCATCAGTCTGCGGGTGATACTGATGGGCAGCCCGTACCTTTATTACCTGCTCCAGGCCTATGACGAGGAGTTCCCCGGCATCTTCAAGGTAAAGGCGGACTTTGACGTTCAGCAAAATCGCAAGGACGATACGCCTCTTCAGTACAGCCGTTTCATCGCACGGCTGTGCAAGGATGAAGGGCTGCCCCACTTTGAACGCGATGCCTGCGCCGCCGTGCTGGAGCAGGCATCGCGCTGGGTGGATCACCAGAAGAAACTCTCACTGCGTTTCAGCGACATCTCCGATCTCATCCGCGAATCCAGCTACTGGGCGCAACGGGATGGCAAGGCGTTGGTCTCAAGAGCGCATGTGCAAAAAGCCACGGAGGAGTGGATCTACCGTTCCAATCTCCTTGAGGAACACATCCACGAACTCATCACCGAAGGGACGCTGATGGTGGATGTCACCGGGGCCGTGGCGGGGCAAATCAACGGCTTGTCGGTGTACGATTTGGGCGGCTTCGCGTTTGGCCGGCCCGCGCGCATCACCGCGCGTGTTTTTCTGGGTGAGGAGGGGGTCGTCAATATCGAGCGCGAGGCCAAGCTGAGCGGTAAAACCCACAGCAAGGGCGTGCTTATCCTGTCTGGCTTTCTGGGTGGACGTTACGCCCGCGACATCCCTCTCTCGCTCTCCGCCAGCCTCGGCTTCGAACAGAGTTATGGCGAAGTCGAAGGCGATAGCGCTTCCGCGGCGGAACTGATTGTCCTGCTGTCCGCCCTCGCCGATATTCCGGTTCGCCAGGATATCGCCATCACCGGCTCCATTAACCAGCGCGGCGAGATTCAGGCCATTGGCGGCGCCAATGAAAAAATCGAAGGTTTTTACGCTGTATGCAAGGCTTTGGGTATGACCGGGAAGCAAGGAGTCATCATCCCCCGGTGCAATGTTCAGCACCTTATGCTCAAGGAGGAGGTGGCCAAGGCCGTGGCCGATGGCCGATTTTATATCTACGCCGTTTCCACCGTGGACGAGGCATTGCAGATCCTTACCGGGCTCCCTGCAGGAGAGCCGCAGGCCGATGGCAGTTATCCCGAAGGCACTGTCAACGCGGCAGTGTTGACGCGGCTTCAAAAGATGGGTGAGCGTCTCCTCACGATCTCGCTGAAGGGTGCATCGCGGCGTTAAAAATAGCCTCTTGTGCTCACATACTACGTGTATGCTGCGCTTTTTCGGCTATTTTTGCCTTGCGCTGGGAACCCTT
Source organism: Gammaproteobacteria bacterium Ga0074134 (assembly GCA_001464965.1). Classification (GTDB taxonomy): domain Bacteria; phylum Pseudomonadota; class Gammaproteobacteria; family Ga007554; genus LNEJ01. Next base: position 6,976 of record LNEJ01000062.1, on the reverse strand, counting down.
CGCTGCGCTCTTCCCTTGATCGAAATCGTGAACAGGTTCTGAGTCCGGCAGGCCGATAGGTCATGCGGTTGGTTTGTAACAATTTTCATATAGCATGGGCTTGGGCATTCAAGCACTGGCAGCCTGTCAATCAAACACAAAACAGCAAAGGATTATTTTTATGGCGCAAAAAGGCATATTGGTCACCGGCGGCGCGGGTTATATAGGCAGCCACGTGGTGCGTCAACTGGGCGAGGCCGGTGAGCGCGTCATCGTGCTGGACAATCTTTACAGTGGCTTTGCCGATTCCGTACTGTACGGTGAACTCGTGGTCGGCGATACTGGCGATCACGCGCTGGTTGCACGCCTGTTGCATGAACATGACATCGACTCCGTGCTCCACTTCGCGGCGCACACCGTCGTGCCCGAATCGGTCAGCAATCCCCTCAAGTACTATGGCAACAACACTTGTAGCACGCGCAATCTGCTGCAATGCTGCGCCGAGGCGGGCGTCAAACACTTTATCTTTTCTTCTACCGCCGCCGTTTACGGCATCCCGGATGGCCCCCTGGCCAGCGAAGACAGCCCCAATGCCCCCATCAACGCCTATGGCACTTCCAAGCTGATGAGCGAATGGATGCTCCGCGACCTCAGCGCCGCAAGCGATCTGCGCCATGTAGTGCTGCGTTACTTCAACGTCGCCGGTTCAGATCCGCAAGGCCGCATCGGCCAATCCACCCGCGACGCCACACTGCTGGTCAAGGTCGCCTGCGAAGCCGCTGTGGGTAAGCGTTCCTCAGTCTCGATCTTTGGCACCGATTACCCCACCCCGGATGGCACCGGCGTGCGCGACTATATCCATGTCGAAGACCTTGCGAGCGCCCACCTCAAGGCGCTCGACTACCTGCGTAACAGCGGTGCATCCACTACCCTTAACTGCGGCTACGGCCACGGTTACAGCGTGCGCGAAGTGCTCGACACTGTGCAGCGCATCCACGGCCAGCCGTTGACTATCCACGAGATGCCTCGCCGTGCCGGTGACCCGCCGATGCTCGTGGCCAAGGCGGAACGCGTCCGCGACGTGCTGGGCTGGCAGCCTCAATATGATGATTTGGATGTCATCGTCAAGACATCGCTGGAATGGGAGAAGAAGTTGCTGCAACGCGGGGTTTGAGCGGTTTTTAGCATCGTAGGGTGCGCCCCACGCACCACAAGTATTGGTGCGTGGGACGCACCCTACATGATTCTTGATGTTTTGAAATAGAATGAGCGGTTCAACCCCTTTCAATCAAACGAATAATGCTTTTTCACCGCGCTACGGATCTCCCAGGTGCATGACATACCGGCGTAGAAGGTCACCAGATCACACTTGCCCATCGTGACCGGTGCGCCACCGTCAGGGGTGACGACCACCTCGCCTTCAAGGAAATAGCAGGTTTCATTGCAGTCGTAAGTCCAGGGAAAGGTGGAAATTTCTTTGGTCCAGATCGGCCAGAAAAACACTTCCATTTCACGCAGATATTCTTGCGAGGGATCATGTATCACGTCGATAGGGGTCATTTTCCTTCCTCGAATAGGCGCTGCTTGAGGCGGAACAGGGCGGAGATATCCTCGTCGCCATAGCCCGCCTCCATAAGCCGTTGATAATGGATGAGCGTCATCTCTACCACGGGCAATTGGGCGCGCAAATCCGCGGCCATTTGTTTGCAGATCTTCAAATCCTTGGCGTGCAAGGCCACCCTAAAGCCTGGTGCGAAGTTCCCCTGTGTCATGCTTGGCCCGCGCCGGGAGAGAAACCAACTGGCCGCCGCGCCGCCGCCCACCGCTTCGATGACCTTCTCCAGGGGGAGTTCCAAGGCCTGGGCAAAGGCGATCGCTTCCGTCACCGCCTGATTGATGCCCGCCGCCATGATCTGATTAACCGCTTTGGCGGACTGCCCGCTGCCGGTGGGGCCGATATGTACGATGCGTTGCGCGATGGTTTCGAGCGTGGGGCGTGCCAGTTCCAATAGCGCGGCGTCGCCGCCTACCATCATCGACAAAGTGCCGTTCCTGGCGCCTTCCACGCCGCCCGTCACTGGCGCGTCAAGAAAGTGAGCACCGACCTGAGCAAGCTGTTGCGCTGCACGGCGCGCGGTATCGGCGCTGACGGTGGAGGTGTCCACCACGATAGTGCCGGGCGAAAGTCCTGGCATCAGGGCGGTGATTACCTCCAGTAGATCCACGTCTGCAGAGACGCTGGTGACTATCAGGCCGCAGCGCGAGGCGAGATCGGACGGGCTATCCGCGACCGTTACGCCGGTCTGGGCGGCCAGTTCTAGCGCCTTGGCCCGAGAGCGGTTCCACGCTGTGGTAAGGTGCCCTGACTTGTACAGGTTGATGGCGATGGGCATACCCATCGCACCGAGCCCGATGACACCGGCTTTCATTGTTGCGATTTCCTGCGTTGACTTTGCAGTATTGTAGCGGCGAGACGCAGGTTTGCAATGATGATTCACAATTCTTGTTATTGATGGTATTTTGAAAATATTGCGATTGGCTGCCAAGGGGATACCATGTTGAACTCAAAACGCGTACTCTCTTTACTGCTCATTTTTAGTGCCTGGATTCAGGCGGGATGCACCGGCGGAGAGCAGTCCGGCTCGCAAGCCAAGGCGCAACAAGCGGGCAGTTTTTTTCTGTCGGTGAATACCAATCCCATGCCCCCGGAAGTGGGCAGCAGTGCGGAAGTGATCGCTACCGTGAAGCAGGATGGCCAACCCGCGAAAGATTGCCGGGTACGTTTCCGGCAGTATATGCCTGGCATGGAGATGAGTGGCGACAAGACCTATTTCGACATGGTGCAAGACGGCTCCACGGGGGTTTATCGGGCGCGCGGCGGTGAGTTTTCAATGGGCGGGGAGTGGATCGTCGAGATTGCGCTCGACTGTGGCGGGAAATCTCAGACGGTCAAATTCCCTTATCGTCTGGAGTGGCCGCAGTAGGTTTCAATCGCGATCCGTAGATACGCTGTTTTTTGGCGATTATGTCTGCCCAAAGGCGCTCCGGGCAGGTAAGATTCGCTATGCGGATTGACGGCAGAAATAGGGCTTGCTATAAGAGGTAATCAATCCATCTGTCTTAGTAGTGGTCAGGGCATGGGTTGTTTGCGGGGCGAGGGCGTCATAATTCTAAAATACTAAGGGTTAACTGTATGGCGATAATGAATAAAGTGGGTGGGTTAATTGCGCTGTTTTCTCTGGCGTTTTTTGCGCAGGGCGCATTGGCTGCAGGTGCGCCTATCGGCGATCCTGTTGCCGGACAGGAAAAATCGGCGGTATGCCAGGGCTGTCACGGCGGCACGGGGAACAGCGAGAGCGCCGAATTCCCTCGGCTTGCTGGCCAGTATGCCGGTTATATTGTAAAGCAAATCAAAGAGTTCAAATCTGGTGTGCGAGCCAATAACGAGACCATGGCAGGGATGGCGGCCACCGTTGAAACTGTCCAGGATATGAAGGACATCGCCAGTTATTTCTCGCAACAGGCGATGGTGAAAGAGCCGCTTACCAAGGTGAACAAGAAACTGGCCGACAAGGGCGAGGATATCTTCAAGAACGGCAGGCCTGAAAAAGACCTCTATGCCTGCATCAACTGCCACGGCGAGCGCGGCAAGGGCAAGGCACCTACGGTTTCCGTTTTTCCGGTGATCGGCGGCCAGCATCGTGACTATATAATCAAGGAATTGAAGGATTTCCAATCTGGCGCCCGCGCCAATGACCCCGGCTCAATGATGGCCGAGATTGCCAAGAAGCTCAGCGCGGACGAAGTTGAAGCGGTGGCGGAATACCTGTCCCAGCAGTTGCCTTGATAAAATCAATTGCGTGATAGTGTAAAAAGGCGGGCCTAGGCCCGCCTTTTTATTTGGTGGGTCTGATCGCGGAGGGATGAATAGACGAACGGACGGCGTTCGGGGGTAATGCCTGGCGCTGTTTGACCCAGAGCCTATAGCCTAGCAACACGGCCAGGATTGCGGCATAGATCAGCGGTTCCCGCAGATCGGCCTTGACCAGCCACAGATAATGAATAACCCCGCCAATGGCGATGGCATACACTGATTTGTGCAGTTGCTGCCAGCGCCTGCCGCCCAGCCGTTTCATCATCGCATTGGTGGAGGTGGCCGCCAGCGGAATGAGCAGAAGAAAGCTGGCAAAGCCAACAGTGACATATTTGTGCTTGATCACGTCCTTGATGATCTCGGTCATGTCGAGGGATTGGTCAATTCCGATATAGATGATGAAGTGCAGGCAGGCATAGAAAAAAGCGAACAGACCAAGCATGCGGCGCAGACGCATCAGCCCGTTCCAGCCGGACAGCCGCCGGGCAGGAGTGATGGCGAGCGTGATCAGCAGAAAACGCAGCGTCCAGTCGCCGGTGCGGCGGGTGACCTTCTCGATGGGATTGGCGCCCAAATGGTTGTTCAGGGCATCCCACACCAATAGTGCCAGCGGTATCAGGCACATCAGAAAGATGACGGGCTTGATAACCCGCTGGACCCATTCGGTTTGCGTCATGTCATGGCTCAGCGCTAAAAATATTTATTCAGATCCATGTGCGCATACAGGTGTGCTACTTGTTCGGCATAGCCGTTGAACATCAGCGTCTTGCGTTTGAAGAATTCGCCGATGCGGCGTTCGCGTGACTGGCTCCAACGCGGATGATCGACATCGGGGTTAACATTGGCATAAAAGCCATATTCGGCAGGGCCTGCCGTCATCCAGGCGGTAACCGGCGGCTTTTCCAGGAAACGGATTTTGACGATGGACTTGATGTTCTTGAAACCGTATTTCCACGGCACTACCAGGCGTAGCGGCGCGCCGTTCTGGTTGGGGAGCGTTTCCCCATAGAGTCCCACCGCCAGTATCGTCAGGGGGTGCATAGCCTCGTCGATGCGCAAGCCCTCGACATACGGCCACTTTAGGATGGCACGGCGCTGGCCGGGCATCTGTACCGGGTCGTGCAGGGTGGTGAATTCCACGTATTTTGCCTTCGAGGTAGGTTCAAAACGCTTAATGATATCCGCCAGCGGGATGCCCACCCAAGGGATCACCATCGACCATGCCTCGACGCAGCGCAGCCGATAGATGCGTTCTTCAAGGGTGTGCGGCTTGATGAAATCCTCAAGCTGATAAACAGCGGGTTTGTTGATTTCTCCCTCCACTGTGACCGTCCATGGCTTGGTGCGGAAATTCTTCGCCATGATGGCAGGTTGTTCTTTTTCCGTGCCGAATTCATAAAAGTTGTTGTAGTGCGTGACATCTTCATAAGGCGTCAGCTCTTCGCTGGTGCCAAAGGGGCCTTTGCGTAATCCCGCCAGTTTTGCCCCTGCGTACGCGCCGTGGGATGCCAGTAAAGCAGGTATCAATGCCGCCGCCGCTGTTGCGCCAGCCGCGTTGAGTATAAATTCCCGCCGCGTCAGATAAATCTTTTGGTCCAGGATTTCAGAGGGGCGAATATCATCGGGCTTTTTTATCAGCATGGCTATGCCTCGCGTACGGATGCAGATTTAATCATATGTTGACAGACTAACACTGCTTTATCACGAGCAGTTTTTGCGACGGGCTTGCAATGCAGCCTCAGCTTATGGTAATAAAAGACCAACGAAATAAGTCGGGAATTCCTATCATGGGCTATTATCGGTAGTTTTCGTTGCTTGGTGAAGTCACATTTTCCTCTAGGAGGGCGTTGATGATGGAATTCCATGTAAAAATTGCCGCGATGTTTATATGCGCATCGGTGTTGGGCATTGCGCCCGCTTTTTCCGGTGAGCGCGCGGCGAGTCAAAGCAAGGCTGAGTTCGTTTATACGGCAAATCAGATTTCTCATAATGTTTCGGCCTACAAAATAGATCCTGCCACCGGCGCGCTGAAAGAGGTTGCAGGTTCGCCGTTTACATCGGGCAAGTTCCCCATCTCAGTTACCGTTGACCACGTAGGTCATTTTGCCTATGTGGCGAACCAGGGTTCCAACAGCATTTCGACGTACAGGATCGACCCGGCCACAGGGGCACTGAAAGAGATTGCCGGTTCGCCATTCAAGGTGGCTACGCATCCGCTCGCGATCATCTTGGATCCCGCCGGAAAATTCGCCTATGTCACCGCGCGTGATTCCAGCAGTGTTTCGGCTTTCAAGGTCAATGCCGCCACCGGGGCGTTGACACCCGCAGGGCATGCTGCCGCGACGCAGGGGAATCCCCTGTCGGTAACTGTCGATCCCAAGGGGCGGTTTGTCTATGTGGTAAATTACGATTCGAATACGGTGTCCGCTTACAAAGCTGACCCCAAAACCGGAGATCTGAGCGTTGCCGGGCCGCCTGTGCCATCGGATATTCATCCCATTTTCGCCACGGTCGATCCCGCCGGCAAGTTTGTTTATGTCACAAACTATGGCTCCACGACGATCTCGGCGTACATGATCGATGCGGAGAGCGGGGGGTTGACGCCGGTGGCGGGTTCACCCTTCAAGACAGGGCCGCGCCCCTACTCGGTGAGCATCGACCCGGCGGATCATTTCGCCTACGTGGTGAGCTGGAGCGGCAATACGGTGACGACCCACGCTATCGATCCCAGGACGGGCGCACTATCCCCTGGCGCCAGTTCTCCCTCTGTTGCTACGGAATGGTATCCCTACGCCGTTTCCGTTGCCCCGTCAGGGCGTTTCGCCTATGTAGCCAATAACGGCGACAATGATGTGTCTGCCTATGCCATCAATCCCAAAACTGGCGCGCTGACCTTGGTAGCGGGATCGCCGTTCGTGTCAGGGAAGGGGCCTTATTCCCTGACTACTGCGGCTGTGACTCATTGAGCTTATAAAAAGTAACCGGGTGGGCAAACGGTTTTTTGTTTGCCCACCCGGACAAATGAACTGTAGTGGTCAAGTCTTTTTGGCCACGGTTTTATAGTCCATCCAATACTGCTTCTCTGCCGCATTCGGTGCCAGCCCACCGTTATGCGTGTGTGGC
>LNEJ01000061.1 GCA_001464965.1 Gammaproteobacteria bacterium Ga0074134 | reverse complement strand
TGCGCCACGGTAGGCATGGCGCCAGCTCGCAGCATGCAAGCTGGCTATGGCTTGGATATCAGACTGATTGGCTGTTCGTAAATGCATAAAGGCTAACGTTAAATTAAGGGGCACGCCAACGATGAGGCCGGAACAACGCCCCAATGCTGATGAAACCTGTGACATAAAAATGCCTCGCCAAGGCGTGTCCCCTTGAATGCAATGTTAGGGTGCGGCGGTGCGGTGAACGATGGACATGAAAAGAACGCTGCACCTGGCACCACCACTGTTTTTCAAACCCCAGAAAGGATTACTGTACTCGAACCGTTTACCGTTGAACAGCACCCGTGAACGGGCTACGCCTGATGTGGCTGAAAAGACCGCTGCTACAGGCGGCACCACCCGAAAAGAACTGACGCTGCTGGAGAGAACCTTTTGACTGCAAAGCTCACCCACATTGGTAAGAAATAACACTGCTGGCAAGAACCCTGCGCCAAAACTTTTCCAATACGCCCAACAGAAGAAAAACTTGATGAGTGACCTAACGCAAAATTAAGGGGCACGCCAACCATGAGGCCAGAGCAACGCCCCAACGCTGATGACACCCGTAAACCGAAAAATGCCTCGCCAAGGCGTGTC
>LNEJ01000060.1 GCA_001464965.1 Gammaproteobacteria bacterium Ga0074134 | reverse complement strand
TGCCCGCTGGCCGCACTCCTTGGCTGATAGTGGACCGAGCGCGCGCAGCAACGACACCCCTGCGCTGAAATGTAACCGCTCCTTCAATAGCTCCTAACTAAAAGTAGACCTCAATAAAATACCTAAAATTTTATCAGGCAGGTATCAAAATCTGGATTTAACTATATTTTTCATTTAAAATCAATGTTAACCTCGTTTTATTGGCGATAATTTCCATTTTTAGCACACCATTCGACTTTATCCATGCTACACACTCAAAATCCACTCAAATTATTAGAGCAAGTCCAGGCACGGCTCCGGGTAAAGCACTACAGTATGCATACCGAGGAGGCTTATCTGGGGTGGATCAAGCGTTTTATATTGTTCCATGGGAAGCGGCTCCTCTGAATCTGGCGGCACAGGATGTGGAGCGGTTTCTTAGCCCTCTTGCGGTGGAGGGAAAGGTGGCGGCATATCCCAGGAGGAGGCCGCTAAACGTCTTGGAATTCCTAAGGGGACGGTGGAATTGGAATTAATAGAGCCCCAATGTTATACAACGGTTTAAGCCACATTGCCGGACACTCCCGAGAGGGCGTCTAACGCGGCGGGGTACCCTTGAGAATAATCCCCCATCCAGCTTTTCCGTTTCTCTTGCCTTTCCGGTGTATTCTCGGATGATATATCTTCCAAAATGAGGCGTTTCACTTCAACAAAAATCTCGCGCAACTGGGGTGAAAATTGCGGCGCTACATCAAGAAGAAATGGCACTTTGCCCATGGCCAGAATCTCAATTGCATCGAAAGTGCCACGGATACTTTCGTAGCCGCTTCCCGCCAACTTACGAAAGGTACAAGCTTGCAGTCCACGCTTAAGCGAGCGGTCAAAAGCGGGGATCTGAATGGCTATCCATGGGAAGTCCAGCAAGACGCGGGATAGCGTAGCCACCGCGATGTAAGTGGGAATGTGGATAAAATCCACTTGCGCATCCCCTGGCATTTTATTATCGGGTGCAACGCGCCACGAACCACGAGCTGTTCCCACTCGGTTGCTCAGACTGTTGAGTTGTCCTTGGATCAGGGACGTGCAGTAGTCGGTTAGGTCTTGTGCAGTGTAATTAGTCTGGTTCGGAATTTCTCTCGTGTCCAAGGCCACCAGCACTTCTTTCATCTCTGCGACTAGCCGACTCATCTCGTCGCAGTCATGTGATTCGTAAAACGTAAATTCTTTTTTCATTTAGCGGACTCCCTGAGTTCGGCAGGTTAGCGGAAATACATACTGAATTTCCCTTTTCATTTTGAATGGGGGGGTAACCCAGATAAGAGTTACCCCTGTCCAAAGCTAGGCACATGTTATACATGTCATACTTGATAATGGGTTATAAACCAATAAATAACAGTAGCATAGGTCGAAACGTCAAGCATGGGCGTGCGATTAGTAGGAGGCTTTTCCTCTTAACTGTCCATTAAACCCAAATAATCCATTAGCCGATTTTCGTCTAAATGGGGATGACCGGCGTTTGCCCATAACCCCTCGAACCACGCCCTTCGTCGTCGCGAGACGGCGAGCAACAATTGGCTCTGTTTCGGGTTACGATGCCAGAATGCACCGGCCGCCAACACCTGTTGGTGTAATGTTTCCAGCGCCGGTTGAATCTTGGCGCGCATCACGGCCTGTCGAAATACGCTCATCAGGTTGTGGGCCAGCATGGCAAAGTCCAGCGCCGCTTCCGTGGCGTAGAAACTATTTAGGAATCGCGGTTGACCATCCTACACAGAATGACCCAATTCGGCTAATGGATTATTTGGGTTAAAAGGTTGCAAGATCAGTTGCTGTGAACGTCAGCGTCAACGCGAAAGTCTCCTCAGATACTCGCTATCAATGCTGAAATATCTTCCATTCGCCAAGCTGTGCATCTGGGTGATAGTTTCACGGGTTTGGGGTATTTGCCGGACGCGACCCCAGCCCACCACGTCGATTTTCCAACGGGAAATATTGCAAGTACTTGGTTTAAACGTAAAAAGCCAACTTCTGGTATATTTTTTGTTATATTTTTCATTGTGCTGAACTCTCCGGTTAAGGTTAAGTTCAGCCACGGCATGGATTGCATTGTTTAGTAGGCTACAGGTGTCAGTAACATCTAAACTCATCTTAATACGCCTATCGTCTTAATAATGTTATGCAAAGCTCTCTACAGGGTGGCCGAAAATAACGCTTCAACGCTATTTATCAAAGACGAGAGTCCAGTTTTGGATAAAAAGTCCAAGATCATCCAAAAAATAACACAACAATTAGATATTGTTGAATATTATATTTTTAAAACATGTTTTTGAAGAAGCATATTCTGTGTGGAGGTCTCAACTTTCAGTTGATCCAAACGTATGCCCACGGCGGTTTTGTAACGCTGTAACTATCGTGGGGGATGGGGGTAGGCTGGTGCCGACGGGGGTGCGCTTACATTACGCGGTCTGACTGTGCAGCGGTATAACGTCCGCACCCGCTTTCAACTTGTCCAGGTAGTCCGCCCATTGCTGCATCATCTTGCGCCGTTCTGGCAGATATTCCGCATAGTTGTATGCCGCCGATACCTTGTTGCGCTCGCCGTGGGCCAACTGTCGCTCGATCACGGCATGAGGCAACATGCTTCTCTCCAGCGGTAGCAAGCGACACGTCTGGGCATGTGCCTAAGGCCAGAAGTTTCTCTTTCGAGTTAAAGCGGTATTTAAAGCGCCATAGCTTGCCGCCAGCGGTGGAGATTTCCAGGGACGTGATCCGGAAGGGGACGATTCATGACACCCGGCGGCATGAAAGCGGATGCTGGCTGTCACACCCACCTTGCCAACAACGCTAGTTTGGCACCAGTTTGGCACGGGCAAAAGAAAAAGGGCTAGATTTCTCTAACCCTTTGATATAAATGGCGTCCCCAAGGGGATTCGAACCCCTGTTACCGCCGTGAAAGGGCGATGTCCTAGGCCGGCTAGACGATGGGGACGTATACGGCTTCAACAAAAAGGCAGTGAGACTAATCTTTGAAGTTTGGTGGAGCCAGGCGGGATCGAACCGCCGACCTCTTGCATGCCATGCAAGCGCTCTCCCAGCTGAGCTATGGCCCCTCAAAAATTAGACGCGCACTTTACCGTCTATGGAAGGTGCCTGTCAAGGCGATTTCCTCTTAAATTCCCAAACTGGATGAATTTAACCTGAATGTTTCATAAATTCGCGCGATGATTGCGCAGGATTTTGATTGATAGGGGAATTTTGTGAAAGAGCGCCGTATGATTCATACAGTCGACTAAACAAAATTCACATGGCTGCCAAAAGACCAGCGAGAGCGCGCAAATTTATGAAACATTCGGGTTAAGGCTATAAAAAACAGAGAAAAAACAGAAGGGGGCGACGCACCCTGCCCCCTCCGGTGAAATTACATCAACCTTCTTTGTGATACGCCACAACGCGCTCGACTTCGTTCCTGGAACCAAGAATCACGGCGACGCGCTGGTGCAGTCCGGTGGGTTGCACTTCCTGGATACGTTCGCGGCCTGTGGAGCTCGCTCCGCCTGCCTGCTCGACGATGAAGGACATGGGGTTGGCCTCGTACATCAGGCGCAGCTTGCCGGCCTTGGTAGGGTCCTTCGTGTCGCGCGGGTACATGAAGATGCCGCCGCGGGTGAGGATGCGGTGAACTTCGGCAACCATGGAGGCAACCCAGCGCATGTTGAAATTCTCTTTGCGCGGCCCTTCTTTGCCTGCCAGGCATTCGTCGACATAACGCTTTACGGGCTTTTCCCAGAAGCGTGCATTCGAGGCGTTGATAGCGAATTCACGGGTGTCCTCGGGAATGCGCATGTTCGGCTGGGTCAATACGAACTCGCCGACGTTGTGATCCAATGTGAAGCAGTTGACGCCCTGGCCGGTGGTCAGCACCAGCAGGGTGGAGGGGCCATAGAGCGCATAGCCGGCGCATACCTGCTGGGTACCGGGCTGCATGAAATCAGCGACGGCGGGATTGGTGACGCCTTCCGGGCAACGCAGGACGGAGAAGATGGTGCCGACGGAGATATTGACGTCGATATTGGAGGAGCCATCCAACGGATCGAACATCAGCAGGTACTTGCCTTTCGGATACTCAGCGGGGATGGGGTAAAGGTCGTCCATTTCTTCCGAGGCCATGCCTGCAAGATAGCCGCCACGCTGAGCGGCCTCAATCACGATATCGTTGGAGAGCACATCCAGTTTCTTCTGCGTTTCGCCCTGCACGTTCTCGCTGCCCGCGCTGCCCAGCACGCCAACCAATGCGCCCTGGCTGATTACATAGGACAAGCGCTTGCACGCAACAGCGATATCGTTGATCAGCGCTGGGAGATCGCTGTCCGTGCCACCCAGGCGGCGTTGCTCTTCGATAAGGAACTGGTTAAGGGTAGTGCCGTTTTGCATGGTGGTTTCCTTAAATCTTAGTCTGAAAAGTGGGGGGAATTTTTTCCTATTATCCTTGCTTTTGGAGGTAAAATCAAAGAAGCTTGCCGAATGTTGAGCACGTTATGCCAGAAGATCTATTCCGCCGCGCATTAACTTGCCTCCTCACCCGCGATGTTGACGCCAAACTCGCACTGGTTGCCGCGCTGGAGGCGGATTGGCGGCAAGGCCGCCTGGTGTTTGAGGACGGCCACGCGCCGCCCGAACCCATTAACGAGCCCGGCCGCCCGGATAGGCCCATGCTGGTGTCCGCGCGCGAAGTAGAGCAGCGCAAGGTCTCCACGCTGGAAGGTCGGGCGGCATTGATCCACTCCCTTGCTCACATCGAGTTCAATGCTATCAATCTGGCGCTGGATGCGGCATACCGCTTCCGGGGTCTGCCGAAAGAATTTTATGACGGCTGGTTACAGGTCGCCGCGGAAGAGGCCTGCCACTTCGCCCTGCTGCGCAATCATTTGCACGCACTCGGGTTCGATTATGGGGATTTCACTGCGCACAATGGCTTGTGGGACATGGCCATGAAGACCGCCCATGACCCGTTGGTACGCATGGCATTGGTGCCGCGCGTACTGGAGGCGCGTGGCCTGGATGTCACCCCCGCCATTATGCACAAGCTGGCCTCGTGCGGCGACAAAAGGGCGGTGGAGATTCTCGAAATCATCCTGCGCGACGAGATCGGCCATGTTCGCATCGGCAATCGCTGGTACGCCTGGTTCTGCGCCCGGCGCGGGGTCGAGCCCATCGCCACGTTCCGTCAATTATTGCGCGAATACAGCGCTCCCCAGTTCCGCCCGCCATTCCATCGCAACGCCCGGCTGGCGGCTGGGTTCAGTGAGGCGGAGATGGTGATGCTGGAGGATTTCAGCGCAAGCGAATAAAGACGGAGAAGCTGTTCACGGTCTCGATCAAGGGAAGAGCGCAGCGAAGGGTTCCCAGCGCTAGGCAAAAATGCCCGAAAAAGCGCAGCATACAGGGGGTATGTGAGCATTTTTCGGCCATTTTTAACGCCGCGATGCGCACTTCAGCGAGACCGTGAATAATTTCTGAGTTATAATGTCAACAATTATGCACGCGGCTCCCAACATTTTTTCTTACCGTAAATACTGGGCCAAACGCTTTGGCGTGGCGCCCGTGTTGCCGATGTCACGCGCCGAGATGGATGAGCTGGGCTGGGATTCGTGCGACATCATCATCGTCACTGGCGACGCTTATGTAGACCATCCCAGCTTCGGCATGGCGGTGGTCGGGCGGCTGCTGGAGGCGCAGGGCTTCCGCGTCGGTATCATCGCGCAGCCGGACTGGACCTCCACCGAGGCGTTCACTGCCCTGGGTAAGCCGAACCTGTTCTTTGGCGTGACCGGCGGCAACATGGACTCGATGATCAATCGCTACACCTCGGAAAAGCGCATCCGTTCCGACGACGCCTATACCCCGCACGGCGTGGCAGGCAAGCGTCCGGACCGCTCCGTGGTCGTCTATTGCCAGCGCCTGCGCGAGGCATTTGAGGGCGCGCCTATCGTCATCGGTGGCATCGAGGCCAGTCTGCGGCGCATAGCGCATTATGATTATTGGTCCGACAAGGTGCGCCGCTCTATTTTGCCCGACTCGCGCGCCGACCTGCTGGTGTTCGGCAACGGCGAGCGCCAGATCGCCGAGATTGCCCACCGCTTGGCGGCGGGTGAGTCCATCGCCGACATTACCGACGTGCGCGGCACGGCCTTCATGCGCAAGCATCTGCCTGAAGGCTGGACGGAAATAGACTCGACTGAGGTGGATACCCCAGGGCGTGTCGATCCGCACCGCGACCCTTACGAGATGGAGCCTGCCCAAGCCGCGCAGAGCAACGCGCCACCGGAAGGGACGCACGTGGTGCGTTTCCAGCGCCGTGTGGTCAAAACCGACCCCAACCGCAGCGTGATCCGCCTGCCTTCTTATGAAAAGGTTAGCCGTGATCCGGTGTTCTATGCCCATGCCTCGCGTATCCTGCACATCGAATCCAACCCTGGCAACGCCCGCGCCCTGGTGCAGCGCCACGGTGACCGCGACGTGTGGCTGAACCCGCCGCCGATCCCGCTCACCACGCCAGAGCTCGACGGCGTGTTCGACCTGAACTACAGCCGCCTGCCGCATCCCGCCTATGGCGGCGCACGCATCCCAGCTTACGAAATGATCCGCTTCTCGGTGAACATCATGCGCGGCTGCTTCGGCGGCTGCACCTTCTGCTCGATCACCGAGCACGAGGGGCGCATCATCCAGAGCCGTTCCGAAGGCTCCGTATTGCGCGAGATCGAGAGCATCCGCGACAACACGCCGGGCTTTACCGGCGTGATCTCCGATGTCGGCGGCCCCACCGCCAACATGTACCGCATCGGCTGCAAAAGCCCCGAAATCGAGTCCGCCTGCCGCAAACCCTCGTGCGTCTACCCCGACATTTGCTCCAACCTCAACACCGACCATAGCTCCTTGATCCAGCTCTACCGCAAGGCGCGCGCCCTGCCTGGAATCAAGAAGGTGCTGGTGGCGTCGGGGCTGCGCTACGACCTGGCGGTAGAATCGCCGGAATACGTCAAGGAGCTGGTGACCCACCATGTGGGCGGCTATCTCAAGATCGCCCCCGAGCACAGCGAGGAAGGCCCGCTGAGCAAGATGATGAAGCCGGGCATGGCCTCGTATCACCGCTTCAAGGAGCTGTTCGACAAGTACTCCAAAGAGGCCGGTAAGGAGCAGTACCTCATCCCCTACTTCATCGCCGCCCATCCCGGCGCGACGGACGAGGATATGCTGCAACTGGCGCTGTGGCTCAAACAGAACAACTTCCGCCTCGACCAGGTGCAAAACTTCCTGCCCTCGCCCATGGCCACCGCCACCGCCATGTATCACTCCGGCAAAAACCCACTGAAAAAAGTAACGCATTCCAGTGAGGATGTGGTCATACCGCGTGGCGGCCGCCAGCGCCGCGTACACAAGGCCTTTCTGCGCTACCACGATGCCGAAAACTGGCCGTTGTTGCGCGAGGCGTTAAAAAACATGGGGCGCGCCGACCTGATCGGCAACGGCAAACACCACCTCATCCCCGCCTGGCAACCCGCAGGGACAGGTGCGGCGCCGGAAGGAGTGCGGCGCACGGGGAAAATCAAAACGGACAACCCCATGGTCAAACACCCCTTGCGCACGGATCGCGCCGCCAAACGCGGTGGGCCGGTAAGGCCGGCGGCGGCACCGGCGAAACGGCGGGGGTGAATCCGCTCTCTTAGACGGATTATTGACATGCAGCAAGCCAAACAGGAAAATCGAACCATTCCTGCCGTTTAAGTGTCAAAAACCGCAAGTAATCCTATGTTTTACTGGAGATCATCATGAACGCAGTTGCCATTGAAACCCCCGCCCTGTTGAATTTCACGGATAACGCGGTAAACAAGGTTAGAGAATTGATCATCGAGGAAGGAAACGATAGCCTGAAGCTCCGTGTCTTTGTCTCAGGCGGCGGCTGCTCCGGCTTCCAGTATGGTTTTACATTTGAAGAAAGCGTCGATGAGAGCGATACCCTTGTCGAGAAAGGCGGCGTCACCTTGCTGGTAGATCCCATGAGCTATCAATACCTCGTGGGCGCCGAGATCGACTACACCGAAGGACTGGAAGGCGCGCATTTTGTCATCCGCAATCCCAACGCCACCACCACATGCGGTTGCGGATCGTCGTTCTCTGTATAATTTCCTGAACTAACCCGCTTTTTTCTCACGTCCTGCCAAAAGAGGAGGGGTTTACCCCTCCCTATTTTCTGTTATTCTTGATTTTCTAGTCATTTTTTCTGCAAAAGGTGCGTGATGAGCGAGTATCTGCCTGGCTTGGAGGGCGTCCCCGCCACCAAATCAAACATATCTTATATTGATGGTGAGCGCGGCGTGCTCGCGTATCGCGGTTACCCTATCGAATCGCTTGCCGAACACAGCACCTTCGAGGAAACCTCATTACTGCTGCTCGACGGACGCCTCCCCACCGCCCGGGAGCTGGCCGAGTTCGACGAACAATTGCGCGGCAACCGGCGCGTCAAATACAACATCCGCGAAATGATGAAAAGCCTGCCGCCCAGCGGGCATCCGATGGAAATGCTCCAGACGGCGGTGGCCAGCCTGGGAATGTTTTATCCAGGCCCCGAAGGCCTTACGGGCCGCGACATCCGCGAAGACCTGGATTACGTGCACAGCATGACGGTCAAGATCCTGGCGCGCATGGCGACGCTGGTGGCAATGTGGGAGCACATCCGCAATGGCTACGACCCGGTGCCGCCACGCACGGATCTCACTTATGCTGAAAATTTCCTTTATATGCTGAGCGGCAAAGAACCCGAGCCATTCTATGCCGATATCATGGATACCTGCCTGGTGCTGCATGCCGAGCACACCATCAACGCCTCCACCTTCGCCGCGCTGGTGGCCGGCTCCACGCTGGCCGCCCCCAATGGTGTCATCGCCGCCGCCATCGGCACTCTCTCCGGCCCTTTGCATGGCGGCGCGAATCAGCGCGTGGTGGAAATGCTTGAGGATATCGGCAGTCCGGACAACGCCCGGCCGTGGGTGGAGAAACAGCTCGCTGCCAAGGCCAAGATCTGGGGCATGGGTCATCGTGAATACAAGGTCAAAGACCCGCGTGCCGTCATCCTGGAAAAATTGGTGGAAAAGCTGGCGGCCTACAAAGGCGGCCAGGTCAGCCCGCTCTTCGAAACCGCCCTGGCGGTGGAAGAGATCTGCCGCGAGCGGTTGGCGCACAAGGGCGTGTATCCCAATGTGGACTTCTACTCAGGGGTTCTGTATGCGGAAATGGGTATCCCCGCCGATCAATTTACCTCCATCTTCGCCATCTCGCGCTGCGCCGGCTGGCTCGCTCACTGGCGCGAACAACTCGCCGACAACCGCATCTTCCGGCCTACGCAGGTGTATACCGGCGAGGGGGTTCGGGATTATGTGATGCTTGGTGATCGCGGGTAGTGTGGTTCCGGGCTTGCTTATAAAAGGGCGGCCCCGTCCCTTCGGGCTGCGCCGCTCCGGGATGAGGACAGGGCGGCATGGCGGGCGCTGCACTTACGACGCCAGAATCGGTACCGCCAGCCCAACCGCCGTTTTCACGACGATGGCAAAAAATCGATGGGAAGTTTGGTCACGGTGGTGGCGGCTTCCTTGGCTCCGAAGTCGAAAAGCAATACCCGCGCCACGATCTTTTGTATCAGTTCGGGCGCGTCCATCGCACTGGACACTATCTCGCAAGCGCTGACCTTTCCGGAGGGTTCGATGGTCAGCTTGAGCACTACCTTACCTTGCAGCGATGGATCCTGCCGGAGCGCGCGGTTATACAGCGAATACAGCGCCCCTTTGTTCTTATCGAAAACCAGTTGAATTTCATCGTCGGTGCGCGAGCTGCCGCTTTTTTGCGTGGCGGCTTTAGGTGCCGCAGTCTCGCCAGGGCGCGCCGTGGGTTGCGGGTTGTTGACGCGTGTCGTTGTCCGTTCCGCCAGTTGCGTACCACTGATGTTGCGGCTGGCGCTGGCGGTATTTATCCCCTCGCTCCCGCGAGCCGTGCCAGAAGTGATCATTGAGCGCTGCACAAAGGGTTCGGTCTTGGTGGACTGGACAAGTTTCTCGTCCGCTTGAGTGCTGGGTACGACGGGCTTGTCGCGCAATGTCGCCAGCTCGTTGCTCAACGCCAGCAGGCCCGAGCTGGCCGCCTTCTTGCGCGCGGCTTCGATGTTGACCTTGGGTGGCTCTGCGGGCAGCGGTGCCGGTATTGGCGCGGGCTCTTGTTTGACCACTTGCACAGGCTCGATTTTCTTCTCGGGCTGGGGCTTGATTTTTAGCTCCGCTTTCGGCTTGGGCGCTTGTTCCGGCTTTGCGGCTAGTGGCTTTACGGGCGAGGGCTTCGCAACCGGAGGGGGGAGCTGCTTGCGTTCAAGCACCAGCTTGGCCAGCCGTGGCGGCACCTCCTCGGCTTGCTCCCGGGTGATTTTTGGAACCTGGATAAAAGTGATGACGCTCGAAATCACCAGAAAGCCTGCCAGCACCGATGTCAGGATCACCCGAAAACGGCGTTCGTCCTGGTCGCTTATCGCGCTCACCGAGAGGGGTAGACCGGGGGAATGGTATTGAACAGCCACAGCCTGCTACCCCGCCGTTCTTGGTTTTTGCATCACAGCGAGAAAAATATTGCTGTAATTGGCTTGTGTGCATGTAACCATGATTTTCTTCAAGAGCTTGTAGGGAATTTGACGGTCCCCCATGATGGTGATGTCGCTGCTGGTTTTGCCACCCTGCCGCCCGGCTTGATGATCCAGCTCGTTTTTCAGTGGCGCGATGACATCTTCGGGGGCGCTCAGCACGTCTTTCACGGAGGCCACCTTGCGGCCCTGCATGATAATGTCGGTTCCGCTCACCATGATCAGGATGGTTTGCTTGGGCTGTTTTTCAACGATGGATTCGGGAAGTTTCACCACCTTGGTGTTGGGCAGAATTTCCACATCGGAGGCGCCAACCACAAGAAAAAACACCAGGATGGTGAAAATATCAACCAGGGCAATCAGGTTGAGTTTGCTGCCTCGTTTTGTTCGAGCGTGGTGCCGCTCCATGCGTCTGGCGCGCCGTGACATTTTCATATCGGCTATCCGTATCCCTTGTTATTATTTTCGCGCCGCAGGGGCGTCACCAATGGATATATCAGGGAAAAGCTCGGCGGATCCCGTTGCCCCGCTTCTTTCCTCGCGTAACGCATCCATCACCTGCACCAGAAGATCATAGGGAATGTCATCTTCCAGCAGGATGGAGGCGTCCCGTTTTTCCGGAAAGCGCGCCTTTAACTGATGAAGATTCTGCGCCAGGGATTTGATGTCGTAGCTGCCGGATAAATTGTTGATCCGTTCAAAAAAGCTGCCGTTCCGGTCATTTATTTCAATGGCATTTTTACGGAGGATAACCTCCAGAAGAAGCTCTTTCTTCGGCTGGGGCGCGCTACTGGATGATGCCTGGGCGGCGGGAGGCATATTCAGCTCCATCACCGTGATGCGTGAAAATACCGCCGAGGTCAACAGAAAGCATACCAGAATCACCATCATGTTGATCATGGCGGTAAGATCCAGCTCGTCACCCTCGTTGCGTGCGAGAAGGTTACGGCGCTTCATTGCGTTGAGCCTTGCTTGTCGGTGTGCTCCTTGATGATGTTCAATACTTTCACTGACGCCATCTCCAGGCTGTCTACCAGCTCAACGGTTTTGGATTGGAGCACGCTATAAATCAGCAGCAGCGGGATCGCCACCATCAATCCGAATGCCGTCGAGTTCATGCCCACGGAAATACTGGCGGAAAGCAGCGCGGCCTTTTCGGAGGGGTTGGCGCTGGAGACGGCGGTAAACGCATCAATCAGGCCGATGACCGTGCCGAGCAACCCCAGCAGGGTGGCAACATTGGCGAAAGTGGTGAGGTAGTGCGTGCGTTTTTCCAGGCGCGGAACGGTTTCCAGGAGCCCTTCTTCCATGGCGGTTTCAACATCGTCATGGCGCCGGCTGGTAGCAAGCCGGGATAGGCCGTAGGACAAAATGTTGCTGATGGTGGCGCTGGACTGCGACATCATGTCTTGCGCGGCTTTGTATTCGCCACGCTTTAGCACCGGCAGCAGCTTGTCCCACATTTCCCGGTTTCTGCTCCGGGCGGAAGTCAGGAAAAGGTAGCGCTCGATGGCGATAGCAATTCCCAGGGCGAATATCCCGAGGATGAAGTACATGATAAAACCGCCGTCTTGAAAAAAACGGATTGAGGAACTGAAAAAATCCATGCTGATCTCCTAATGCTGCGTCATGCCTGCCTTGTATTCGGCATTTCAGGCAATAATCTTGATGGTTGATGAGAAGAAATTCTGCTTTACCGGGTACTGAAAATCGCGTGGTATTGCATCTGGCGTAACAGGGTATCCCGCTCCAGTGTTGCAAAGGCTGCGCTGGCGAACTCGTTCATTGAGCGGCTTGGTGACGGGGGCGGGGCCGTTTCCGGTTTCTTCCACGGGACGATGTAGAGTGTTTTTGGCATGTCCGAATCACCGATGATTTTCGTGCCCGAAGCATCGATGGACTCCGCCGCCGCCGAAACACCGGCAGACAAATATAAAATTCCCATGATAAAAAGCACTGATGGCTTCATTTGTCCTTTACCTCCGCACCATTTTTGCGTTTTTCCAGCTCCGCGATCCACAGCCCCACCTGCTTGTCTGCGGCCGGCAGCAGGCTTTGATAGAGCCGATACTGTTCCAGCGCCTTGCCGGCGTCACGCAGATAAAGATCGTAAAGTATGCCAAGATTCAGGTGGATCGATGCATGATTCTGGTCGATGGCCAAGGCTTTTTCGTAGGCAGTGCGTGCATCACCGAAGCGCCCCCTGTTGCGATAATGAATGCCAAGATGGTTATAGGTCTCGATGTTCAGCGGAACTTGCTCTGTTGCTTTAATCAATGCCTTTTCGTCTTCATCCTTGCCGTCATTGTTCAACGTAACGCCGCTCAAAGGTTCGCTTTTCTCGTGCTTTGCGTATTTGACCGGCAATAGTTTAGCCAGCTCGGAAAAGCTTTTCCTGACCGATTCGTCATAGATGCCGGAGGATACGCGCCGGATATTCGACTCATATATCTGGATGGCCTTCTCTTCAAACGGAAAGGCCTGCTCTTCCAGGAGCACATCATATTGCTCCCGCTCCTCGGGGGTGAGCCCTTCGGGGCGCTGGGATTCAAGCAGGTCATGGCTAAGGTCGCTGTATATCTTTGCCATCTGATACGTCGCGGCGGTTGTTACATCCGCCACGCCAAATTCAGCGGCAATACCATAGGCCTGCAAGGCGAGCTCCATTTTCTCCTTTTTGATTTTCAAATTCTGTTGCAATGGTTCAACCAGCCGTACCTGGGCAAATGCCTGATAGGCGAGATCTGCCAATGTGATTGAGGCATGGGCCGCGGCTTGGCGGGTGCGCGGCGTGCGCTCCGTGCCACCTTCCCGTTCCGCCTTGATGATGTCCTTCAGCCAATGATTTTGCATGTTCGTGTCATTAGCCTGTTTATAGGCTTCTGCGAGGCGGCGGCGCGCCTCGATGGCCTGTTCCAGCGGGCTGGGGAACCGTTCAACATATAGGCCATAAATTCTGGCGGCGTTCTTGGTGTCCTTGGCTTTCTCATAAAGCTCTGCGGCTTGCCATGCGGCGCCCTGGCGAACCGTGGCATCCTGGGTGCTGGCAATGGTCTTTTCAAGTTCGGCGGCGGCCTTTGCAGGCTGGTCCAACTGAAGGTAGGCCGTTACCATTTGCCGCGACACGTCGGCCTGGAAGGCGTTGTCAGGGTAGGTTTTCTGGAACTGGCTGAAGATGCGCAGCGCGGTATTCCAGTCGTTTAGCGACATATAGCCGACAGCGGCGTCATATTCCGCCGAGAGGCGGATGGGTGACGCAGGCGCCGCCGCGCCGACCCGCAGGAAGTGCAGGATCGCCGCTGGCATGTCACCTGCAGTACGGGATTTTTCACCTTGCCGGTATATCGCCGATGCCAGATTCTCCATGATATCCACCCTGCCTGGGTCATTCGCAGGGAGTAGATTCAATGCCTCGCGGTAGCTCGCCTCCGCGCCTTCAAAATTATCCTGCTCGAACTCTGCGTGCGCAATGATGGTTGTCGCCAGACCGCGTTGCTTGATATCAGCGGGCGGCTCCATTTTCAGAATGAGCCGCGCGGCGGACTTCGCCTTGTCATACTGCTTCAGGGAGAACAGCTCCTCCATCGCGGAGACCAGAACGGCGGGTACTCGTTTGTCCTTGGGATACTTTTCGGAGAACCGCATCGCGCTCACCACGGCATTGCGCCGCCACAGATTTTTTTCATAACCCGAGAGTTTTTCCCCCTGTTTCTGATAAGCGAGCAGGGCCGCGTAGCCCGCCTCCGCGCTGTTTTTATTGGCGGGAAAATCATAGGCGACATTTTCGTAACGTGTGACCGCATCGGCATAGCGTCCATTTTCATACAGGCTTTCAGCGAGCAGGAAAGTGATGCCTGGGGCGTCCTTGTCCGCGGGGAAATTTTTCAGGAATTTCGTATACCAATCCATGGCCTCCTTGTATGCCGTGCGTGTCTTGCTCTTTTGCGCTTCAGCATGATAATGGCGGGCCAAATCCTCAAGGATGCCCCTTAAATAGGGAATAATCTTGTCTTGGGCGATTTTGTCGCCGTAAATCAGGTGTTCGGCATATGTTTTTGTGGAATTGCTGATGCGGTGTTGATTGTAGTCATCATAGAGGCGGACAAATTCCCGTTTTTCAGGCAGTAGCAAGGAGGCGAACTCAGGCCTATTGTAGGCATCGATGATTCTCTGCTGCATGAGCACACTGTAGGGATGGCCCGGATGCACCTTGATGTAGGCCCTGTAGCTGTTTACAGCGTCGCTGACGCGGTCTTTCTCAAGGGCAAGGTCACCGAGGGACTTATACAGAAGGTGCTCATACGGGCGATAGCCTTTGGCGGAAAGATACGAGGTGATCGATTCCGCGCCATTGAGGTGATAAAAACTGAGGCTGATAACGCGCAGCGTGTCCTTTACAAACTCTTGTTCTCCGCGCGGCAAGACAAAGTCATCGGCTACGACTTTGTTCACGGGAAATTTTTTGTCCAGAATCGCAAAAAAAGAATCGAGGGCCGGCAAATACTGTTCCTGCTTGTACAGGCTCCAGCCATGTTTATACAGCCCCATCTCGTAAAACTGGGATTTTTTCAGGGGCAAGAGGGAGACATAGGCTTTCTCGGCCTGGGCGTAGTCCTTTAATGTAAACAGAATTTCCCCGCGCCGGAACTGGACCTCATCCATGTAGCCTATCTTGGGATAGGAATTGGCCAGGCGGGTCAGTGTTTGGAGGGTGTTTTGATAATCACCGCTTTGCTCATACGCTTTAGCCAATTGATACAACGTGTCTTCAGCGTCGGATTTGGGGGTCTGTTCCTGCAACAGCTCCTGGTACAGATTAATCGCATTGCGATTGTCAACGGGGGGCGGCGGCGCGCTGGTTTGGGCATCCTGACCCGATTTTTTGATCTTTTCCAGGAAAATGGCCTCTGCATTATCCACCTCCAGATCGGCAATCTTGCGTTTTGCCTCGCGCTGGACGGATTTATCATTCGTCGCGCCCGCGATGGATTGATACTGTTCGATGGCCTTGCTGCGGCTGTCCGGGATGGTGGTATCCTTTTCGACGGAAATACTGCGGTGCTCCAGGCTTTTGAGCGTTGGGCTATCGTCTTTTACCTGCGCGCAGCCAGTAAGAATAAGCAAGGGTAATGAGATCAGGCGACAGTAGCGTTTCAACTTACTCGTCTCCCCGTGCCGCAGCATGATTATAAAGATCCGCTACGCCAAGTTTCGCTTGCGTAAGATACTTGTCCAAACGTTGTTCGCGCAGCGATAGCTCGGAAAGGGTGGTTTTCTGTATATAGGCCTCCAGCTTTTGCATCAGGCCATGTGCTTCCGCCAAGGCCTGATCAATGCGCGCGTTTACCGTGGATATGCGGCGTGACCGCTGCTGTTCCAGAATATTCTGCAGGGCGAGAGATTTTCGATAAAGCAAAACGGCTTCCTGTATCTGCGGATTTTCCATTAGCCACGGGAAATAGTGACTCTCCGGCGCATCCGGCAGCTTTTTTAGCGTGTTTTGCCATTGCGCATCATCACCCGCATCAAGACGCAGAATATTATTTTCCAGTTTTCCTGCGCGAATCGCGTCTATCGACTGTTTGACACGCAATGCTTCCGCGTCATAGTGGGAAATAGCGTTCTGATAGTGTTTCTGCGCCTCTTTATAAGATTCGAGTTTGAATAAGGTGGCAGGTACGGCCAGCAAAGCCTCTTGCGTTTCTACATCCCTTATCTCCCGCTGCGCCAACTCCATCCACGGGATGAGTGCGCGTTGATGCTGATTTTGCGCCGCCTCCGCAAATCCTGAGCCTAGCAAGGCTTTCGGGGAAAAATAGCTGTCCAGCCTGACTTTCTGGAAGTACACCTTGGCTAAAGCAGGCTCTTTTTTTTGAAGATAATGGTATCCGAGGGCAAGATTGGCCTTGTCCTGTAATGCCTTTAGTTCAGAATCAGAAAAAATTTCTTTGCTGATGCCATCAAGCAATCCCGCACCTTGCGATGATACGCCGTCCTTGAGCATGCTCACCGCGAGATTATGGCGGCTGTAATAGCCTTGCCTGGTATCGCTGTTCAGGCGCAGCAAGAGTGGTTCTGCTTTCTGAAATTGTTTTTTTGCTATCAAGAGATTTGCCAGGAGCAAGTCCTGCTTTATGCGCAGCTTTCCTGGCAAATCTTCAATCGTTGAGAGAAGTTGCTCTGCCGCCGGGTAGGCGCCTTGGCCGTAAAGTATTTGTGCGGAATAAAGGCTGGCAATGTCGCCAATAGACGAGGAGGAGCCGTCGCTTATAAGACGTGAAAAAACCTTCTGCGCCTCGTTGGGCATGTCACTGGCAAGGTAAAGCATGCCCAGCAGAAGGTTACCCTCTTGTTCCTGGCTAACCAGGGCGTGGGTTTCTTGTGCGACTGTTAGCCGTGTTATGGCAGAGAAGTTATCGCCCCGGTAGAAATCGAATAATGCTGCGCCGAAATGGGGGTCTTTTACCTTCCAGGAGAGATCGCCTCGAAGATCATCCGCTGCATTAGCTGCCGTTAGCAACAGGCTTGCGATAAGGAATGTGATCCCGCGCGCTAGAGAATACCTTATGGCTGAGTACCCCATGGAATTTACGCCTACTGCGCCTCTCTCACTGTCATTGCTGGCGTGTTGTCCTGGAGAAGATCGCTAATGCCCAGCACAATAAACTTTGGTTTTTGCCCTTTTTTGAAATTAAGAAAGGCGTTGCTGCGGTAGCGCGGATTAGCCGGCGTTTTTCCCTTGAAAATGGCGGATAATAGCTGCTCGCCATCATTCAGGTTGCCGATATAGAGCCGATGTATGCCGCCAAGTTGCAGCGCTGCCGTCTCTTCAGGTGTATACGTATGAGTGGCCACAATTTTGCCATTCACACTTAATTCAACGGCGTCCAGATCGAAGCGCGGCAAGCGGTCCATACCCAGAAAGACGGCTATCCGAGACCTTTCGGGGAACTGTGCCTCTTCCTCAAGGAGGGTGAGGTCGCGGTTTATGTCCACCGCCGTTTTTTGGAGAGACTGCACCTTGTCGTTCAGAGAAAGAAGCTCGCCCCGCAACGTTTGCGCTGTAGTACCAGCGGGGATTTCCTGGGCATAGCCGACCCCTGCCACCATGAGTGGACATAAAAGCAAGAGCGGGATTATCCTGGTAATACGTGTCATTTATGGCGCATCCTTAACACCTATGCGGCAGGTCGCTGGTCAGCGCGTGATACGCGCGTCTGTAATTCAGTGGCATTGTGTTTATCGGCTAAATCGAGGACTTTCTTGACGGCGGCGCAGCCGCCAAAATCCGCGGAGTTATCAGTCAAGCGGAAACCTGCCCGGGGCTTTCACCAATCCATCCGCACTCGATAAGCGGTGCGGGAACCCCGTATAATCCCTTTTCGTATCCTTAAATAACCCAAACCGGAAAATACCCTATGTCAGCCCTGATCTGTGGATCCATTGCCTATGATACCATCATGCTGTTTCATGACAAATTCAAGAATCACATCCTGCCTGACAAGGTGCATATCCTGAATGTGTCCTTTCTGGTGGCAAACATGCGCCGCGAGTTTGGCGGCTGCGCGGGAAATATCGCCTATAATCTCAAGCTGCTGGGCGGCGAGCCTGCGCTGATGGGGACGGTGGGGGCGGACTTCGGTCCCTATGCCGAATGGCTGGGGCGTTGCGGCGTCGGCCTTGAGCACGTCAGGGTGATCGACAACACCTACACTGCGCAGGCCTTCATCACCACCGACATGGACGACAACCAGATTACCGCCTTTCATCCCGGCGCAATGAATTTTTCCCATGAAAATCAGGTTGAAAACGCCGCAGGCGTTACTCTTGGCATAGTTTCGCCCGACGGCCGCGAAGGCATGCTGCAACACGCCACCCAGTTTGCCGAAGCGGGCATCCCCTTCATATTTGATCCCGGCCAGGGCATGCCCATGTTTGACGGCGATGACCTGATGAAGTTCGTCGAGCAGGCCACCTGGGTGACGCTCAATGACTATGAAGCACAGCTCATGCAGGAGCGTACCGGCAAGTCGCCGCACGAACTGGCCGAGCATGTCGATGCACTGATCATCACGCTTGGCGGCGAGGGTTCGCACATCTATACCGCAAGCAAGCGCATCGACATTCCCTGCGCCGCACCCAAGGCGGTGGCGGACCCCACCGGCTGTGGCGATGCCTACCGCGCCGGCCTGCTATACGGCTTGATGAACGGCATGGATTGGGAAACCACCGGCCGCGTCGCTTCTCTCATGGGGGCGATCAAGATCGAGCATCACGGCACCCAGAACCACCGCTTCGAGCGCGAGGAATTTTACGCCCGCTTCAAGGATAGCTTTGGCTATCACCTGTAACCTGTTTAATCTTGCCAGGCGCCGGCAACATGGCAGGGTTGCCGGCGCGCTTGCTAACATAAGCGGCTACTCATGGCCGCTTCACTAAAGACACCAAAAATATGGTTCGCCGAAGAATTTTCATCATCATTGCCTTTATGGTTGCCGGGCTGATTATTTTGCTGGTGGCGGGCGGTGACAAAAATACCCCCTTGATGGAAAAGGTGATGGATGGCGACACGGCGGCGGTCAAGCAGATGCTGGCGCAAGGGGTTGATGTCAACGCAAAAAATAAATACGATTGGACGGCGTTAACGCACGCGGCGAGATCGGGGAATCTGGAGATGGTCAAACTGCTGCTCGCCGGTGGCGCGCAGGTTAACGTCAAGGATCACATGGGCTGGACCCCCTTGGCGCGGGCTGCCCAGAAAGGGCATATCGCCATCGTGGAAGCACTGCTGGCGCGTGGCGCCGACATCAACGCGCAAGAAGACAGCGGCGGGACAGCGTTGCACTGGGCGGCGTTCGAGGGGTACATCGAAATCGTGAAGCTACTGCTGGCCAAGGGCGCCGATCCGAACATCAAAAATAAGGAAGGTTGGACAGCAATGATGATGGCGGTCAAGGAGGATCATGCCGATATTGCGAACCTGCTCAACAAGGCGCAGAAGAAGGAATAGGCCGCTAAACCACGAATCAAAACCGTTAGCGAAAGAGTGTTTCCTTATGATCTTTATTTTTGGCCACAGGCCCGGACCCGTTCGTTATGATTACACTTAGCAAGCTCTACAGATGGGCGTGCGCGGCAGCGCTTGTGGTGGGCGTCGCCGCCTGCGACATGGTGGGACTCCCGAAAACAGCCGCTCCCATCGGTGATAAAGCGGCACTGGAAACGCTTGCCAAGTCCTATCAGAGCGTACAAGAGAAACAGCAAGTCTCCATGTCCCCCTTGAGCCTGCCCCCAGAGGCGCGCAAAAAGTTTGTTGAGATGGTGTTTGCAGAAGGCGGTTATGACTATTCCGCCACCCTTCACAAAATGGCGCAAAACACGCTGAACGCATCGGATCAAAATACCAAGGATTTGGCCGAACTGCTGCTGATGCCGCACCGCGGTACGAGCGTGGCGCTGGAGGAAATCTACTCCGCCGATGAGCTGCGGGATGTGCGGGCGCTGGAAGGCAAAATGAAATAAAATGCAGGGGCGGGACCTCAAGCCCCGCCCCTGAAAGCCGCAGAGCTCACAGAGGTGATGTATTCTTCACGAGCCCCCGGATGCGAGCGCACACCTCATTGCACCCTTCACGGGGAAACGGTTTTTCTCTGTGAACGCTGCGTTCTCTGTGGCTAACCACTTTTCATTAGGGTTATTTTGCCGAATGCCCGCTTAACTTCACTTCCACCTTGTCTTCATCCTTGATGGTGGCGTAGTAGTCGCGCAGGATCGCCAGCACTTCAGAGCGGCTGAACTCGGCAGGGACTTCGCCGCCTTCGGACAGCGCCTTGCGCAGCTTGCTGCCGGACAGCAGCAAACGGTCTTGCGCCTCGTGCGGACAGGTCTTCATCGAGGCCATGCCGCCGCACTTGTAGCACCAGAAGGTCCAGTCGATCTTCAGTGGCTTGGTTTCCAGCGCCCCGGCGGGGATTTCATCGAAGATGTGCTGGGCATCGAAGGGGCCATAGTAATCGCCGACGCCGGCGTGGTCGCGGCCCACGATCAGGTGCGAGCAGCCGTAGTTCTGGCGAAACAGCGCGTGCAGCAGCGCCTCGCGTGGCCCGGCGTAGCGCATGTCGAGCGGATAACCGGCCTGGATCACGGTGTCCTTCACGAAATACTTGTCGATCAGCGTGCTGATCGCGTTGCTGCGCACCTCGGCGGGGATGTCACCAGGCTTGAGTTTGCCCAGTAACGAGTGGACCAATACGCCATCACAGATCTCCACCGCGATTTTCACCAGATACTCATGCGAGCGGTGCATCGGGTTGCGTGTCTGGAAGGCGGCGACCGTTGACCAGCCCTTGGCCTCGAACAGGGCGCGGGTCTGGGCCGGGGTCAGATAAGTATCGGCAAAGCGGATCGGGAAATCGCCCTCGGATAAAACCTTCACCGGCCCGGCGAGATTGATCTCGCCCTGTGCCATGACCATCTGCACGCCAGGGTGCTCGGCGTCGGTGGTCTTGAACACCATGACGCACTCATGCTCCTTGTCGATGGTGTATTTCTCGGTGACACGCATGGTCGCCATGATCTCGTCGTTTTCATCGCTGATCAGGGCAATTTCGGTACCGGTTTTGATGCTATCGGCGGTGGTTGTGTCCGTGGAAAGTGTGATGGGGATCGGCCAGAACAGCCCGTTGGCCATGCGGTAACCATCGCACACGCCTTCCCAATCGGCGCGGGTCATGAAGCCTTCCAGCGGGGTGAAGCCGCCGATACCCATCATAATCAGGTCGCCCGCCTCGCGCGAGCTGATACGCACCTTGGGCAGGCCCTGTGCGCGAGCAAGTTCGGTGGCGCGTTCCGCGCCTTGCAGCAGCAGCGGCTTGAGCTCCCCGCCGCCATGGGGTTTAACGAGTTTGGACATGGTGTTATTGCGTTCCTTGGTTCAGAGGGGATATTTTAGCCTAAACACGGCCGCTGAAGCCTGCTGCGGCCGTGCTTAGGTTTGCCGCATTGAATTGCGGCCAAAAGAGTGAGATTATCATCAAAACGCCTATTTTACTTGAGCTGGTGGGGAGAATGTAATGAAAAAACTGGTTTTTCCAGGGATTCTTCTGGTGCTGGCCGTGCTAGTTGTTTCTGGTTGCGTGTCAACCAAGATCGCATCGCGCCATCCCTTGCTGGAGCCAAGCGCGAGCGGGCAATATGCCACGGTTTATTTTTTGCGCCCAAACACCGAGCGCGCCATGGGTTTTCCCGATAATCCACTGACCATCGAGATGGATCAGGAAAGGCTGCTGACGCTGGGCAAGGGCGAGTACACCATGCTGCGCCTGAAACCCCGCGTCACCACCACCATGACACTGAAATCAAAGACCGCAGTCGGCCCGAACTGGACCATCAAGGAAATATCGAAAGACAAGACCTGGTCTTTCGCGGCTGGCCAGACCTATTTCCTGGTTCTCAAGCCAGTGGATGGCGAGTTTCGCGGCGTGTATTTTGTCGCGGAAAGCGTTGATTTGTTCAGCGCCAAGGAGACCGCCCCAAAACTCCATGCCGTCGGCGTTGCAAAGCCGATTTCATCGCTTTAGGGGAATTTGCGGGGAAACCTCAGGGTCTGCCCCCCTATTTCCCTACTATTCCCTGCTTGATAAACCACGCCTCCCGTGGTATCTCAAGTCTTACCCTTTGTGAAACAGTGAGTTTATGAGCTTGCACATTATGTCTATTATGTCTATTATGTATCTTATTAAAACGGGATGACCTTACTTAGGAGAACGACCTATGAAAGCAATTGCAGCGAAAGAAGCAAAAGACCACTTCGGGGAAATGTTGGATACGGTGCAGCGAGAACCTCTCACCATTGAAAAGCACGGACGGGCGGTTGCCGTTGTCATGTCCACTCAACATTACCAGCAAATGAAACTCGAAAGATTACGGGCAAGGCTGGCTGTCGGTGAAACACAATTAGACAGGGGGGAAGGGATAGATGGTGAAACGTTTTTTGCTGAATTGTTAAACCAACAATGAAGCGTTACATCCTCTCACCAGAAGCAAAAACGGATATTCTCAACATCCGTAAATATACAACCCAAAAATGGGGCAAAGAACAGACGCAGAAATATACTTTACAGCTTCGTGAACGGATGCAATGGCTCGCTGACAAACCGCAAATAGGCGTGGCAAGAGACAATATCAAAGCGGGATACAGAAGTTGGAAAGAAGGCGAACACTTGATTTTCTATCGCATCGCTGACAACAGCACGATTGAGATTATCGGTATCCCGTATCAGAGCATGGACATTGAACAGCATTTGGGTACTGAAGATAAATAGAAGGGTAAATAGGGGGTAAATAAATAGGGGACAAATAAATAAATAGGGGACAGACCACGATTAATCATGCTACTCTCCCGCTAATTTTGCAAACTAGGGATTATCCGCATGCCGCGTCGTGCTCGTCTTTCGGTTCCAGGCATACCCTGGCACATCATCCAGCGGGGGAATAACCGCTCAGCCTGCTTTTATACGGACGGAGATTACAGCCTTTATCTGCATCACCTGAAAGAGCTTTCCGCCAAATTTGGCTGCGCCATCCATGCGTATGCGTTGATGACCAACCATGTTCACCTGTTGCTGACCCCGGAGAAAGAAGACAGCGTCGCCTTGCTGATGAAACATCTTGGTCAGCGGTATGTGCAATACGTCAACCGCACGTACCGGCGCAGCGGCACCCTGTGGGAAGGCCGCTTCCGCTCTTGCCTGACTCAGGCCGAAGACTATGTGCTGGCATGCTACCGGTATATTGAACTCAATCCTGTGCGTGCAGGCATGGTGCGACACCCCAGGGAGTACCCCTGGTCGAGCTACCGTGCCAATGCGGAAGGACACAGCAATGCTTTGATTCAACCGCATGACATATACAAACGGCTGGGACGAAGCGCCGCCAGCAGGCGTGAAGCGTATCGCATGCTGGTCGAGGCGCGCCTGGAGGATGAAGTGCTGGATAAAATTCGTGCAGCGACCAACGGCAACTACGTGCTCGGCACAACACGATTCCAGGAGGAGATTGGGCATAAGCTGGGTCGAAGGGTGATAAAAGGGGAGGCAGGGCGGCCTGCCAAGGGGGCGATCCGTGAAAATCCGTGAAAATTAATCGTGGTCTGTCCCCTATTTCCCGCGTATTTCCCGCGTGTCCCCTATTTCCCGCGTATTTCCGTATTTCCGTCCCCTATTTCCTATTTCGTTTCGCTTCGGAATCAGCATCGTGTTCGCGCGCGGTATGACAGCGCCAATCCCAGCAGAGCCGCGCCGAACAGTGCAAAAGTCGGAGGCTCGGGAACCTGCTGCGCCGCCGTGAATAAGAAATTCGGCCCCAGAATCGCGTCAAAGCCGTGCAAGGACTGCACCGTGGGAAATAGCAGGCCGCTGGTTTGCTGGCTGCTGATCCGGGGATCGATGAACTCGATTTCGGGAGCGAACGTACGAGCGGGGCTGTTACCAATGCTGATAAACATATCTCGGTCCGCCGGGTCGGGATCCAGCGTGCCGCCATCTCGCGTGCCCAGATACAACGCGCCTATGACGTAGTTCTGCCCCGCTGCCAACAGGACGGGCGCGGCCAGATCGACATAACGGAAGTTCCCGACTTTGGTGGTGCCCGTCCCTTCGGGAACCGTCAGGGAGGCCAACAGGACTGCGGAATCGGTCCATAAACCGACCGTGTGAGGATCCACCAGACCATCGGCGCCGCCATCAAAAATTCCTAATGCGGTAACGTAAATCGGGGCGTTCGCCTTGAATTCCCAGCCCTGAGTTTGAGTTTGACCATTGTCACTGTTTGCGGCATTCGCAACATCAACGGCAGCAATCGGCACGGCGAGTGCGGGTGCCGATAACAGAATGGCCGTGGCGAGAACCAGGCCCCCGAAAGCAGATCTCATTTTCATTTTAGTGTTCCTTCGTGTTATGTGGTCTTTACCAAAGTGTGCATATGAACCTGAAAAGCGCCGGGTTGCGATCGCACATAAAGGCAACCCGGCCATAGCGGCGCGCTGGCGTCTCATTGCACGAACAGCGTGCCCTGATGATCCAGATTGATTCGCCAGTATACCGCCCCCAACCCCAGTCACTGCGCGTCACGCACCAAGCGTACCACAGGGACAGTACTAACACGTGGCGGACGTATAACGAGGCCGTCGTTGAAATCCACGGCAACGGCAGAGGCACCTCCCATCGGCATGGGCGTGGATGACCAGAAAACAGTGTTTGGGGTTGCCGGGAATGCCGCGCTGGCGATTGCTGGGTTGCTGACGCTGCGATCGACGATGCTCGACAGCTCCTTGACATTGGGCAAGCGCCAGCCCAGGCCGGTGGCCGTGGCCTGGCTGGCCGCGTGCAGCAGCGCGGCTTCGTGGTTATAGGTGGCGGCAGTGCCGGTGCAGCTTGCGGGGCCGGCATCCCAGCTCATGCCCTCAGCGCAGCGCCGCCAGATGAGTCCGGTGGCGGGATCCGTCACTTCCTGCCCACCGGCGGAAATCTCATAGGCCTTGGCGGGCAAGGGGTCACCACGCACTAACTGCACAAGCGACGCAACACTACGGGAATAGAACCCGATCGTAGCGGTAGCATTAACGACGCCCACGCCCGAACTCGCTGTCAAGAACACGTTCCAGGCTTGGCTGGCATCAGCCGCGTAGGGTGAAGACGACCAGTTTGGTATGGTATTCACACCGGTACCGGGAAACCAAACGCTGTCGACGGCGGGCAACGGGTTAGCGGGACTGTAGTCCCGGATGCTGTGCAGTTCCTCAACGCTGGGCAGCCGCCAGTCGGTATAGCCGCACAGGCCCATGCCATTGAGCGCATTGACGGCGTTGATGAAGCCGCTGGCGTCGGTGGCGCCGCCGCCAAGATTCGTGTACTGGTTGCTGTAATGACGCAAGCCGGCGCTGGCTTTGACCTCCCAGATGAGGCCAGTGACCCGGTCCTGCACGCAGTCGGCGAGACTCTGCCCCACCACCGCGCTGTAGCGCATGCCCAAGCGGCCATCGGCGTTGTCATTGGTGGCGACGCTGGCATCGCGCCCGAGCATGCCGTCCTGGGCGGGGCTGAGGGCGAGCGCTGCGGCGCTGTCGCAGGCGACCTGGGTGCCGCTGCCCGCTTGCAGGCATTGGTCGGCCCGGATACCGGTGTCGTTGAATCCGGCCCGGGTGCGGAAGGTAAAGACGTGATCCGCCGCCAGCGCATTGCCGGCGGCGTCCGTGACCCCGGAGGTGATGTTCACGGAGTACGTCGTCAGGAAATCCAGCGGAAAGTGCGGCTTGAAGGTGGCGGTGAGACCGTTATAGCTCACCGAGCCGGTCACACCGTTGCTCACCACGAAGGTGTTCGGATTCAAACTGCCTGCCGCCATGGCCTCGCTGAAGGTGGCGGTGATGTTGGCGTTCAACGCGACATTGGTGGCGTTGTTGGCGGGGCTGGTGGAGGACACCGTGGCCGGCGTGGTGTCGGGTGCCGTACCAGTGGTGAACGTCCAGGTATGGTTCGCCGCCAGCGCATTGCCCGCCGCGTCGGTTGCGCCAGTGGTGAGCGTGGCGGTATAGACGGTTGAAAAAGCGAGATTGCTCGCTGGCGTGAAGGTGGCGGTGAGGCCGTTGTAGCTGACCGTGCCCACGACACTGCCCGCACCGCTGGTGAGGGTAAAGGTCGATGCGTTGATGCTAGCTGCGGCCATGGCCTCGCTGAAAGTGACGCTGATTGCGCTGTTCACGGCAAAGCCGGTCGCGTTGCTCGCCGGGCTGGTGGCTGAGGCGGTGGGCACGGTGGTATCGGGCGTTGTTCCGTCACCACCCCCTCCACCCCCCCCGCAGGCAGCGAGCAGCGCGACAAAGATCCATTGAAATTGCCTGAAGAGGCGGGGGAGAGACATCATAGTGGTGCGCCTTCTTATTAATTTCTGGTGTGAGAATAAATTCAAATCAAGCCATCTGCTCGATGGCCTTCACGCAGCACGTCCGGTGCTATCTCAAATTTCAGTGGACTGTATTCTAACAATACGATTGCTTGCCGATTTGGCAAAGTTAAACCAATAGCCCTATGCCAGAATGAAAATGCATGGCATATTAAGATCCGCGCTTTTACGTTACCCAAAAAACCGGCCGCTTCGTCACCAGCCTGTAACCTTTCAGCAACGTCTACCCATGCGCCATATCTCAACATCCATCCATGAACCGGACACCGCCCCGGCACTCCCGCCCTGGCTGAGGAATTGCCCCTCCGCGTGGAACGCCGAAACTCTGGATCGTGACGCCTTGCGAAGTTGCGCGCGTGCAATGCGGCAACATCCCCGCTTCGATCAGGCGCAACGCCGCTTTGCCCTGAACATGCTCGAAGCCTTCGAGAATTCCCCGCCACTGAATCGCTTGCTGCGTGGCGAGGGCGAACTGGCATTTCTCGCATTCGTGCTGTCGTTGCACTATAGACGCGACCCCAACGATCCGGAGTCCGGAGCGACCTATTCGCGGGTCGCCAAGTTGTTCGGCTTACTCAAGCTCGGCAGTCCTACCTTGGTCAAAACCTTGCTGTCCTTGGCCAGATTGCGCGGCCATTTACAGGTCGAACCGGTGATTGGGCGCCGGGTTAAACTGCTGGTGCCCACAGAGAAATTGCTTAACACGTTACAAATCTGGTTTCATGCCAATCTCAGTGCGGTGGAATTGATCGAACCACTACCAGGGCCAGCAACCGAACTGGCTGCCAGGCCAGAAATGCTGTATCAAACCTTCAGCTACGCTGTGGATGCCTACATTCACAATCAATTCTTCTTGTCCGAGGATTTTCCGCCGGTCAGGGCCTTCATGGCGCGCAACCACGGCTATTTGATATTGATGGCGCTGATCGCCAGCACAGAGCGGCGGGCTGACGGCCGCGTCATCGCCTCGGTACCCTCTGCGGATCTGGCACGGCGGCTATCGTTATCACGAGGCACGGTGCGCAACATGCTGAATCAAGCCTGTCAGCACGGCTGGATCACTTCGATTTCACGCGGCTCGCATCAGGTGGATCTCAGCACTGCGTTCGCCGAACGCTGCAAAGACTGGATGTCGATGGAGCTGACCTGGATGGGCGGCGCGGCAAAAATAGCCTGCACGGCATTGCGTTAGCCCGACGACCAAATAAATAGGGCATAAATAGCATAAATAGGGAGTAAATAGGGGACAGACCACGATTAATCATGCTACTCTCCCGCTAATTTTGCAAACTAGGGATTATCCGCATGCCGCGTCGTGCTCGTCTTTCGGTTCCCGGCATACCCTGGCACGTCGCCCAGCGTGAAAATTAATCATGGTCTGTCCCCTATTTTCCTTTTTGATTAGCTGAAATGTATATCATTCTCCTCGCGCTGTTCGGCATTCTGCTGGTGTTCGGGCCGCAGTTCTGGGCGCGGCATGTGCTCAAGCGTTACAGTAAAACCCAGGATGAATTGCCCGGTACGGGCGGCGAGTTGGCGCGGCACCTGCTGGACAAACACGGTCTGTTTGACGTGGGTGTGGAGCAGACCGAGAGCGGCGAT
Source organism: Gammaproteobacteria bacterium Ga0074134 (assembly GCA_001464965.1). Classification (GTDB taxonomy): domain Bacteria; phylum Pseudomonadota; class Gammaproteobacteria; family Ga007554; genus LNEJ01. Next base: position 37,705 of record LNEJ01000060.1, on the reverse strand, counting down.
CATTACGATCCCCTCGCCAAGCGCGTGCGGCTGAGCCCCGCTTACCTTAATGGCAAATCACTTACGGCCGTGGCGGTGGCGGCGCATGAGGTGGGGCATGCATTGCAGGATCAAGCCGGATACGGTCCCCTGAAGATGCGCAGCAACCTGGTGCAAATCGCCCAGCGCATTGAAAAGCTGGCGTCCCTGGCGATGCTGGTGATGCCCGTGGTGGTAGCGCTGGCGCGCTCCCCATCGGCGGGGTTTGCGCTATTCCTCGTGGGGCTTGCCGGTTTTGCCATGTCCACCCTCGTTCATCTCGTGACCCTGCCCGTGGAATGGGACGCCAGTTTTGGCCGGGCGTTGCCGGTGTTGCGCAACGGGGGCTATATCTCGGAGCAGGAGGAACGTGCCGCGCGACGCATCCTGCGGGCGTGCGCCCTCACCTATGTGGCGGGTTCGTTGGCCAGTCTGTTCAATCTGTGGCGCTGGATAGCGATATTGCGGCGCAGATAAGCGATAATAATCAATCCAGGGGCAGAGTACGCCATGCGTACCATGCCTGAAGGGCTGGCGGCAGGGAAGGTGCCAGTCACCCTCCGCTGGTGATGCCGATTATTCACGGTGCGTGATACGCCCCCTACAGTTGATTACCCGAGTATATGAACAATAACCGCAGTGCCACCCTCGAACAACTCCTGAAAGAACGCATCCTCATCCTTGACGGTGCGATGGGGACGATGATCCAGACCTACAAGCTGGATGAAAAAGATTATCGCGGCACCCGCTTTGCCGATTTTGCGCATGACCTGAAGGGCAACAATGATCTGCTGACGCTCACCCAGCCGCAGATAATCCGCGCCATTCATACCGCCTATCTTGAGGCCGGCGCGGATATTCTTGAAACCAACACCTTCAACTCCACCTCGATCTCCATGGCCGACTACCACATGGAAGATTTGGTGTATGAGCTGAATCTGGAAGCGGCGAAGCTCGCGCGCGCGGCGGCGGATGAGGTGCAGGCCAAAACCCCCGGCAAGCCGCGCTTCGTGGCGGGTGTGCTGGGACCCACCAGCCGCACCGCTTCGATCTCGCCCGATGTCAACGACCCCGGCTTTCGCAACGTCACCTTCGATCAACTGGTGGAGGCCTATACCGAGGCGCTGCGCGGGTTGCTCGATGGTGGGGCGGACATCCTCATGGTCGAAACGATTTTCGACACGCTCAACGCCAAGGCGGCGCTGTTCGCCATTGATCAGTATTTTGAAGATCACCATGTGCGCGTGCCGATCATGATATCCGGCACGATTACCGATGCCAGCGGACGCACCCTGTCCGGCCAGACCACGGAGGCGTTCTGGAATTCCGTGTCGCACGTGCGGCCGCTGTCCATAGGCCTTAACTGCGCGCTCGGCGCCAAAGAGCTGCGCCCCTATGTGGAGGAATTAGCCAGAATTGCCGACACCCATGTGAGTGCGCATCCCAACGCAGGCCTGCCCAACGCCTTTGGCGAGTATGATGAGACGCCGGAGACGATGGCGGGCATCATCCGCGAATTCGCGGAAAGCGGCTTTCTCAATATCGTCGGCGGCTGTTGCGGCACCAGCCCCGCGCACATCAAGGCGATTGCCGATGCGGTAAGCCAAGTTCCGCCGCGCACCGTGCCGGTGATTGAAAAGAAGTGCCGCCTTTCCGGACTTGAACCCTTTAATATTGGCGACGACACATTGTTCGTCAACGTCGGCGAGCGCACCAATGTGACCGGCTCGAAGGCCTTCGCGCGCCTCATCATCGGCGGCGAGTTCGACAAGGCGCTCGACGTGGCGCGCAACCAAGTGGAAAACGGCGCGCAGATCATCGACATCAACATGGACGAAGGCATGCTGGATTCGGAAAAGGCGATGGTGACCTTTCTGAAACTGATCGCCTCCGAACCCGACATCAGCCGCGTGCCGATCATGATCGACTCCTCCAAGTGGCAGGTGATTGAGGCGGGATTAAAGTGCGTGCAGGGCAAGCCTATCGTCAACTCCATCAGCATGAAGGAAGGCAAGGCGGAGTTCATCGAAAAGGCCAAGCTGGTGCGGCGTTATGGCGCGGCGGTGATCGTAATGGCGTTCGATGAACAAGGCCAGGCCGACACCCAGGCACGCAAGGTGGAGATCTGCACCGAGTCCTACAATATTTTGGTGAATGAAGTCGGCTTCCCGCCCGAGGACATCATCTTCGATCCCAACATCTTCGCCGTCGCCACCGGCATCGAGGAACACAATAACTACGGCGTGGATTTCATTGAAGCCACGCGCATCATCAAGCAAACCCTGCCCTACGCCAAGATCAGCGGCGGGGTGAGCAACGTGTCGTTTTCCTTCCGAGGCAACGAGCCGGTGCGCGAGGCCATCCACACGGTATTTCTCTATCACGCGATCAAGGCGGGGCTGACGATGGGCATCGTCAACGCCGGGCAATTGGGCGTATACGCAGAGATCCCCAAGGATGTTCTGGAGCGCGTGGAGGACGTGATTCTCAATCGCCGCCCTGACGCCACCGAGCGACTGGTGGAATTCGCCGAGTCGGTCAAGGGCAGCGACAAGGCCAAGGTCGAAGACCTCGCCTGGCGCAATGGCACGGTGACGGAGCGCCTTACCCATGCCCTGGTGAAGGGCATCACCACCTATGTCATCGAGGATACCGAAGAGGCGCGGCAGCAGGCGGTGCGCCCCATCCATGTGATCGAAGGGCCGCTGATGGACGGCATGAACGTGGTCGGCGATCTGTTCGGCTCAGGCAAAATGTTCCTGCCACAGGTGGTGAAAAGTGCACGTGTCATGAAACAGGCGGTGGCGCATCTCATCCCGTATATTGAAGCGGAAAAGGAGGCCGGTGGCGGCGAACAAAAGGCCAAGGGCAAGATCCTCATGGCGACGGTGAAGGGCGATGTGCATGACATCGGCAAGAATATCGTCGGCGTGGTGCTGCAATGCAACAATTTCGATGTGGTCGATCTGGGCGTGATGGTACCGTGCGCCAAAATTCTGCAAACCGCGCGAGACGAAAAGGTCGACATCATCGGCCTGTCGGGCCTGATCACGCCGTCGCTGGAAGAGATGGCCTATGTCGCTAAAGAAATGGAGCGCGAAGGCTTCACCCTCCCGCTGCTGATCGGCGGCGCCACCACCTCGCGGGTTCATACCGCCGTGAAGATCGAGCCAGGCTATAGCGGCCCCACCGTTTATGTAACGGACGCCTCGCGTAGCGTTGGTGTGTGTACCTCACTGGTGAGCGACGACCTTAAAGATCCCTATGTAAAGGAAATCAAGACTGAATACGAAAAGATCCGCATCGAGCATAAGGGCAAAAAGGCATCAAGCAAGCGCTATACGCTGATTGAGGCGCGCGAGCACGGCCTGAAGACCGATTGGGCCAGATATGCCCCGCCGCTCCCTGCCTTTCTTGGCCTGAAGGCGCTGACCGATTACCCATTGCAGGACATCAGCGCACGCATCGACTGGACGCCGTTCTTCCAGACCTGGGAACTCTCCGGGCGTTATCCCAAAATTCTCAGCGACGCGACGGTGGGCGAGGCCGCCACGAATTTGTTCAGCGATGCCCAGGCGATGCTCAAGCGCATCATCGAGGAACGTTGGCTGCAAGCCAATGCGGTGATTGGCCTGTTCCCCGCCAACAGCCTGAACGAAGACATCGAAATCTATACCGATGAATCGCGCACCAAGGTGGCGATGACCTTCCATACCCTGCGTCAGCAGATGGTCAAACCGCCGGGCCGCCCCAACCTGTGCCTGGCTGATTTGGTCGCGCCCAAGGACAGCGGCGTGAAAGACTACATCGGCGCCTTCGCTGTCACCACCGGCATCGGCATCGACGCGCGCGTCGCCGAGTACGAAAAGAATCACGACGACTACAACAGCATCATGCTAAAAGCCCTCGCCGACCGACTCGCCGAAGCCTTTGCCGAACTTATGCACGAGCGCGTGCGCAAGGAATTCTGGGGCTACGCAAAAGATGAAAACCTGAGCAACGAAGAGTTGATCGACGAAAAATACCGCGGCATCCGCCCCGCCCCCGGCTATGCCGCCTGCCCCGACCACACCGAAAAAGGCCCGCTGTTCGAGTTGCTCCATGCGCCGGAAAATGCAGGGATCGTCCTCACCGAAAGCTATGCCATGCTGCCCACCGCAGCGGTAAGCGGATTTTATTTCGCGCACCCCGAATCGAGCTATTTTTCGGTCGGCAAGATCGAAAAAGACCAGGTCGAGGACTACGCGCGGCGTAAGGGCATGACAGTCGAAGAGGCAGAGCGCTGGCTGGCGCCGGTGCTGGCGTATGATAGTTGAACCTATCGACTCCCCTAAGAACCTGTTCACGATTTCGATCAAGGGAAGAGCGCAGCGAAGGGTTCCCAGCGCAAGGCAAAAATGGCCGAAAAAGCGCAGCATACAAGTAGTATGTGAGCATTTTGAGGCCACAATAACGCCGCGATGCGCCCTTCAGCGAGATCGTGAACGGGTTCTAATGCGCCTCATCCCAATTATTGCCAACGCCGATGTCTACCACCAGCGGCACGGATAAACTGGCCGCGCTGGACATGCAGTGGCGGATGTCTTCGATAGTTTGGTGAAGCGCGTTTTCGGGCACTTCGAAGACCAGCTCATCGTGCACTTGCATCACCATTTTTGCGGTCAGATTTCCGGCGAGGATCATGGTGTCGGTTTTGAGCATGGCGAGTTTGATGATGTCTGCGGCGGTGCCTTGCATGGGGGCGTTGATGGCGGCGCGTTCGGCGTATTGGCGGCGTTGCTGGTTGCTGGATTTGATGTCGGCCAGATACAAGCGGCGGCCAAACAGGGTTTCCACATAGCCGTCGGCGCGGGTTTGGGTGCGCGTGCGATCCATGAATGCCTTTACGCCGGGATAACGGGCGAAATAGAGATCCATATACTGTTGTGCCGCGCCGCGCTCGACGCCCAGTTGCCGCGCCAGGCCGAAGGCGGACATGCCGTAGATCAGCCCGAAGTTGATGGCCTTGGCGTTGCGGCGTTGCTCAGAGGTGACTTGATCGGGAGCGGCGCCGAAGATCTCGGCGGCAGTGGCGCGGTGGATGTCTTCGCCATGGCTGAAGGCGCGCAGCAGGCCGTCGTCTTGCGACAGGTGGGCCATGATGCGCAGTTCGATTTGCGAATAGTCGGCGGCGACGATCTTGTGTCCCGGCGGGGCGATAAAGGCCTGGCGGATGCGGCGCCCTTCGGCGCTGCGGATCGGGATATTCTGCAAATTCGGGTCTGAAGATGACAATCGGCCCGTAGCCGCCACCGCCTGATGATACGAGGTGTGGACGCGCCCGGTACGTGGATTGATCTGCCCCGGCAGTTTGTCGGTGTAGGTCGATTTCAGCTTGGCCAGGGTGCGGTGTTCGAGGATCAGTTTCGGCAGCGGATAGTCCAGCGCCAGTTCGGCGAGCGTCGATTCGGCGGTGGAAGGCTGGCCCGTGGGGGTCTTCTCCAGCACCGGCAGCTGCAGCTTGTCGAATAGGATGGCCTGGATCTGCTTGGGTGAATCGAGATTGAAGGGTTGCCCGGCGGCGCTATGTGCCTGTTGCTGGATCTCCAGCATCTGCCGCGCCAGCTCCTCGCTCTGCCGGTAAAGCATTCCGGCGTCCACCAGCACGCCGTTGCGCTCGATGCGCGACAGCACCGGCACCAGAGGCACTTCGATTTCATTAAATAGTCTTTGCAGGCCCGGCTCTGCGGCCAGGCGCGGCCACAAGGCGTGATGCAGGCGCAGGGTGATGTCGGCATCTTCGGCGGCATACGGTGCGGCCTGCTCGATGCCGATCTGATTAAAAGTGAGCTGGCGTGCGCCCTTACCCGCGATATCCTCGAAGCGGATAGTCTTGTGGCCCAGATGGGTCAGCGCCAGCGTATCCATGTCGTGGCGCGAGGCGGTGCTGTTGAGCACATAGGATTCCAGCATGGTGTCATAGCGAATGCCCGCCAATGCGATGCCGTGGTTAGCCAGCACGCTCATGTCATATTTGAGATTCTGACCCAGCTTGGGGCGGCTGGCGTCTTCCAGCAGCGGGCGCAGCCGCTCTAAAACCGATTCACGCGATAACTGGGCGGGCGCGCCGGGATAGTCATGCGCCAGTGGCACATAGGCGGCTTCACCCGGCCGAATGCAAAACGACACGCCTACGATTTCGGCCTGCATGTAGTCCAGGCTCGTGGTTTCTGTGTCGAAGGCAAACAGATCGGCCTGCTCCAGGCGTGCAAGCCAGCGTTCCAGGTCTGCTTCGGTGAGCACGGTTTGATAGTCAGAGGCCAGGGAGGGGGGAGCAGGAGGCGGATCGTTTACGGGCGTTGACTGATCCAGTTGTCCCAGCCAGGTTTTGAACTCCATGCGCTGAAACAGCTCGCGCAGCGCGGCGGTATCGGCGGGCTGAAGGTGCAGGTCGAGTGGCCCCACCGGCAGCGGCACGTCGCAGCGGATCGTTGCCAGTTGCCGCGATAGCGGCAGCAGGTGCAGATGCTCGCGCAGGCTCTCGCCGACCTTGCCGCTGATTTGATCGGCTTTGGCGATGATGTTATCCAGCGAGCCATGCTCCTGCAGCCACTTGGCGGCGGTCTTGGGTCCGACCTTGGGGATGCCGGGGATGTTATCCGAGGTGTCGCCCACCAGTGCCAGGTAGTCGATGATCTGACCGGGGGCAACCCCAAATTTGTCTATAACACCCTGCGCATTGAGCGTCGTATTGCTCATGGTGTTGATGAGGGTGACATGCCCATCGACCAGTTGCGCCATGTCCTTGTCGCCGGTGGAGATCACCACCGGCAAGCCGAGTGCGGCGGCCTGCACCGCCAGGGTGCCGATCACATCGTCGGCCTCAACGCCATCTATCACCAGCACCGGCAACCCCATGGCGCGCACGATGGCGTGCAGCGGCTCGATCTGTGAGCGCAGCTCATCCGGCATTGGCGGGCGGTGTGCCTTGTAGTGTTCAAAGATCTCATCGCGGAAGGTTTTGCCCTTGGCGTCGAACACCACCGTGACATGCTCGGACTGATAGTCCGCGATCAGCTTGCGCAACATGTTGACCACGCCATACACCGCCCCGGTGGGTTCGCCGCGCGAATTGGTCAGTGGCGGCAGGGCGTGGAAGGCGCGATAGAGGTAAGAGGAGCCATCCACCAGGATCAGTGGTTTGGGTGCGGTTTCAATCATAGTGTCTGGTGTCTTGGCAGGTGGTGTGTGGATTTGGGGCCTAATGGCTATGCCTCAAAGGGCTTTTTCGTTTATGATTAGATCTATTCAAATTAAGTATGTCGCCAACAGCCCGATATATTCAATATAAGCTTTTCCCGGCACGCCCTTGGAACCTGTTCAATATCTCGATCAAGGGATGCAGCACCGCGATGCACCCTTCAGCGAGATATTGAACGGGTTCTAAGGCGGCAACTTAATTTTCGGTGACTACTACTATGAATGCACAAGAAAGACACTCCCACCCCAGCCTCAAGCCTGTCAACGACACTTCACTGACACGCGAGTCGTGGAAGATTTTCCAGATCATGGCGGAATTTGTCGAAGGCTTCGAACGCCTGTCGCAGATCAAGCCTTCGGTCAGCATCTTCGGTTCGGCGCGCACACCGGTGGACCACCCTTATTATAAGCTCACCGAAGATATTGCGCTCATGTTGTCTGACGCCGGTTTCAGTGTGGTGAGCGGAGGCGGCCCGGGCATCATGGAGGCGGCCAACAAAGGTGCTTTCGCCGGGAAATCGCCCAGCATTGGCCTCAATATTGTACTGCCCCACGAACAGACAACCAATCCTTATCAGAACATCTCTCTTAACTTCAGGCACTTTTTTTCGCGCAAGGTAATGTTCGTGAAATACGCCTCGGCCTACGTGGTATTGCCGGGCGGTTTTGGTACTCTGGATGAGATGATGGAGATTCTGACGCTGGTACAGACACACAAAACCCGTCAGATCCCCGTGATTCTGGTACACAAGCCGTTCTGGGAAGGACTGCTCGCCTGGTTCAGGGCAACGCTGGTGCCCGAAGGCGTCATTAGTCCCGAGGATCTGGATTTGATGCAACTCGTCGACACCCCGCAAGAGGTGGTGGACGCGATTTTCAACCACTACGAGCATCGCGGCTTCGAGCCTTCTGCAGATGAGCAGGCGACATTGCTGGATCTCTGAAAACATTAAGGAAAAGCACGTGATGCGGACATTCCTTGCAATATTGATTACTGTACTGCTTACGGCTCCGTCATGGGCGGCGGACAAAACGGCAAAGCCCGAACTCCCGCCACCGCCGACAGACGGGTTGAACAGCGGGGAGGTCCCTGAGCCTGATGTCAAAATCATCCAGCGCCCCAATGAGAAGGTGGAAGAATACCGGATTGGCGGTGTGCTTTATACGGTCAAGATTACCCCAAAAGTCGGTGCGCCTTACTATCTGGTCGATACCGACGGCGACGGCAACCTGGAAACGCGGCGCAACGATCTGAATCCCAATATGGCGATTCCTGGCTGGGTTATATTGCGCTGGAAGTAGGAGCAAGCATGGATGGCGCCTGCTTAATCTCCTTGGCGCGCCCATTAAAAAGTGTGTTACGCCGCTATACAACTCATGGCGGGTTACGCAAGAAACGCGCATCCTCCCGCTCTTTCACTGCTGCCCCTTCATTCCGCCAGTTTCCTGGAAGCATTTCCAGTCATGATTCGCACTTTCCTTGTTCCGATGAAATGATCCACACTTAAAGAGTCTGGGTTGTCCAAACGCATTTTAATTTGGCACATCGGCAGTATGGGTGCTGAAATTGATAGCCGATCTAACAAAGAAACGTTAACTTGTTGCTGCCGTAACAAATTTGTCATTATCCACAAAGTCTGTGGATAACTTTGTGGATGACGTGGGGTAAAGCATCGCCAGGCCGCATCGCAGCGGGGTTGTTCTTGATTTGCACGGAAAATGCGCCGCGCCAGACAAAACAATAAAAAACAATATGTTATGTGGTATTGTTAGGCTGTGGCGGTTTTAAGGCGCGCGTAAACAGGGGCGTGATGGCGCCCCATAACGGCATTGTGCATAAGGTGTCAAGTGGTATACCAATGTAAGTCTGTCAAAATCGCTGATAATATGTGCGGGCAGGGTGCTCCACCCTCTCCGTCAACACGCTATTTATTTGTCGATGTGTTGCGCGGCACGGCTATCATGATGATGTTTGCGTATCATTTTACATTTGACTTGCGCTATTACGGCGTAATCAGCGCTGATTTCAATAATGATCCCTTTTGGCTGGGATTTCGCGCTATTATTGTGAGTTTGTTTCTTGGTCTGGTAGGTGTGAGCCTGCTCTTGGCTACGGCGCGCGGCGTGAATCCGCGTGCCTTTGGGCGGCGCCTGTTGCAGGTGGCGGGTTGTGCCGGCCTGGTGAGTGCGGGGAGTTATGCAATGTTCCCCAATAGCATGATTTTCTTTGGTATCCTGCACTTTATTGCGGTTGCCAGCGTGCTTGGGCTGTTGTTCAGGCGATTGTTCTGGCTTAACTTGGTAGCGGGCGGGGGATTGATCGCCGCGGGGTTGCAGTTTCAGCATCCTTGGTTTGATCTGCCGGCCTGGCAATGGCTGGGACTGATGACGCACAAGCCGGTAACAGAAGATTATGTGCCATTGCTGCCGTGGTTTGGCGTGGTGTTGATCGGGATGTTTCTCGGCAAGCTGATTTACCAAAGGGAAAATGTGCCCGCCTTTGCGCGCTGGGCAGGCAGGCATCCAGTAGCGCGCCTGTTAGCTTTTGGCGGGCGGCATAGCCTGCCAATATACATGATGCACCAGCCGGTGTTTTTGGGCGTACTGTATTTGTTCTTTGGAAAGTAATGGCGCTGTTACTAAATCGTGATGAATCGCGGGTAATATCTCCTGATGATCGAGGCTATGGCATTGGGTAACGGGCCGGCAAGCGGCGCAGGCCTCATGTCGTCCGTGGCTTGGCGCAATTTTGCACTACGGCTATTGCAGCCATCCGTGACCAGGCGCGCGATTTTTCTGTTCACGGTCATGCTGTTGTGCTTGATTGCGTATAGTCTGGCCAAGTTGACGTGGATGGTGTTGCCCGCGCCGCACGAGAACGCCGCGCCGCCCCCGCTTATTCAACCGGTTGGTCAGCGCGGCGCGGCGGCTGCGCCACTGGTGGCACGCAAACCCTCGCCCCAGGAAATGGCGCAGTGGCATTTGTTTGGCGAGATGCAGGTGATTAATGTAGGTGCAGGTGCAGCTGCGGAGACGGCGCCGCAGACCAGCCTTGCCTTGAATCTGCGCGGGGTGATTGCCTCGCGTGACAAAAAAAGCGCGCGGGCGATTATCGCCGATTCCAGCGGTAATGAGCAGTTCTATGCGATCGATGCGCCTCTGCCGGGCGGGGCGGTATTGAAGGAGATTCATGCCGGCAAGGTTATACTGTTGCGCGACGGCCGATATGAAACCCTGCTGCTGCCCAAGGATGAAACGATCGGTGAAGGCGCGCCAGGTGCCGCGATGTCCATGCCAAATTCCGACGCCGCGATGCAGGAATTTCGCGACGCCGCGATGAATAATCCGCAAAGTCTGATGGAGCGCGTCCGTCCGATGCCGGTCAGTGAAGGCGGCAAATTTATAGGCTATCGTTTTCTGCCAAATGAAGATCCGGGCTTCCTCGCGCGTTTTGGCATGGAACCCAATGATATTGTAACGGCTGTCAATGGCATGAGCCTCGACAATCCCGCCAAGGGGATGCAGGTGTTGAACAGCCTGAAAACCGACGGGGAAGTGCGGGTTGACACGGTGCGTAACGGGGCTCCACGTTCTTTCGTGTTACGGATGAACTAAGCAGGCACGCCAGGATTCAGGCAACGATGACCATATTTAAGGGGAAGGGTGTGAGGAGGCTGCGAGTCATAACCAGAAATTTTTGTGTGGCGCCGATATTGATGACGGCGCTGCTGCTGCCTTTCCAGGCGTATGCCCAGGAGGTGACGCTTAACCTGAAAGACGCCGATATCGGCGCGGTGATCGCCACGGTCTCCGACATGACCGGCAAGAATTTTATTGTGGATCCGCGCGTCAAGGCCAAGGTCACGGTGATCTCGGCCAAGCCCATGAACAAGGATGAGGTTTATCAGGTCTTTCTGTCGCTGCTTGAGGTGAACGGCTTTGCCGCGGTGCCGATGGGCAAGGTCGTCAAGATCATTCCCGACGTGAACGCCAAGCAGGTCAGCACGCCGCTGGCCAATAATGACCAGCCCGGCAGGGGTGATGAATACATCACGCGCGTGATCCACGTCAATAATGTCTCCGCCGCGCAGCTGGTGCCGGTGTTGCGTCCCCTCTCGCCGCAGCAGGCGCACATGGTGGCGTATCCGGGTACCAACGCGCTGATCATCTCCGACCGGGCCGCTAATGTGGAACGGCTGGCCAAGATCATCCAGGACATCGATCAGCCTGGCAATGAGGCAGAGGTGGAGGTCATGCCGCTCAAGCACGCCGCCGCCACCGAGGTGGCGCGCGTCCTGATGTCCCTGGACCAGGAGGCTCGCAAAAACGATCCCAACGCCGCCGCCGGGATCACCGACCGGCCGGTGCTAATCCCTGACGAGCGCACCAACAGCATCCTGATGGGTGGCGGAAAATCCGGGCGGTTGCGCGCGCGCGCGCTGGTATCGCACCTGGATACGCCGCTGGAGAACAGCGGCAATATCCGTGTTGTTTATTTGCGCTACGCCAAGGCCAAGGATCTGGTGCCGGTGGGCGGGTGGCGCGGCACCCGCCACTGGCACTATAGGTGGCGGGCCGCCCGGCAGCGGCATCAATATTCAGGCGGATGAAAGCCTCAATGCCCTGGTGGTGACGGCACCGCCCGATGTGTTCCGCTCCTTGCAGATGGTGATCAGCCAGCTCGACGTGCGGCGCGCGCAGGTATTGGTGGAGGCGGTGATTGCCGAAGTCAATTCGAGCCGCGCGGCGGAGTTGGGCGTGCAGTGGGCGACGTTCGATCGTACACAAGGAAGCAACGCTCCGGTGGGGCTGACCAACTTTACCAACGGTACTGCCGGATCCAGCATCGCGGAAATCGGCGGGGCGATTGCCACCAACCGTCCCCCAAGTCTCGGGCCGGGCATGACATTCGGACTGGGCCGCTTCATCAGCGACGGATTCAGTTTCGCGGCATTGATCCGCGCGCTGGAATCGGACGGCTCGTCCAATGTGCTGTCTACCCCGACTCTGGTGATGATGGATAACACCGACGCCGAAATCACCGTGGGGCAGAACGTGCCGTTTATTACCGGCTCCTTTACTGCTCCTACCGGCACGGCAGGCGCTACCGTCAATCCTTTCCAGACCATCCAGCGCCAGAATGTGGGCATTACATTGAAGGTCAAGCCGCAGATCAACGAGGGCAACGCCATCCAGCTCACTATCGAGCAGAAGGTCGACAGCCTCAGCACCAGTGCGGTGCGCGGCGCGTCGGATCTGATCACCAACACCCGTTCCATCAAGACCAGCGTGATGGTGGATGACGGCAAGGTGGTGGTGCTGGGCGGGCTGATCACCGACGATCTCAAGGAGAACGTGCAGAGGGTTCCCTTTCTCGGCGATCTCCCGCTGATCGGCAGCCTGTTCCGCTACAAGAGAAACACCAAGGATAAAACCAACCTGATGGTATTCCTGCACCCGGTGATCATGCGCGATGGCGTGCTTGCGGAGCGCATGACGAGCGGCAAGTATGACTTCATACGCGCGCGTCAACTCGAAGCGCGGTTGAAAGACCGCGGGTTGTTGCGCAACGAAGAGCTGCCGTTGATGCCGCCCATGCAAGATATGATGAAGCTGCCGCCGCCGTTTGAACCGGGCACCAACAATCCGCCTGGGGACAAGCCCCCTGCCAATGCCAGCCCGAGCGATGGACGCGCAAATTAATACCGCTGTGCTAGCGGACGGTGCGGTGGCTACCCCGCTGGAGGTGACTGAAAAACGTCCGCCGTTTCCTTTCGCCAAACGTCATGGCGTGATGGTTACGGGCTGGGAAGACGGCCGGGCGATAGTCCTGTGCCGGCCCGACGCAACCAGCACGGGACTCGCCGAATTGCGCCGCTTCCTTGGCGCGCCGCTGAAATTGCAACAGGTCACACCTGAGGACTTTGAGGCGGAGCTCGCGCAGAGCTACGAGCATGACTCGGCGCAGGCCATGCAAATGATGGGCGATCTGGGCGAAGAGATCGACCTGTTCAGCGTCGCCCAGCAACTGGCGGAACCGGAAGATCTGCTGGAAACCGAGGACGACGCGCCGATCATCCGCTTGATCAACGCCCTGCTCACCGAGGCGGTCAAGGAAAACGCCTCCGATATCCACATCGAACCCTTCGAAAACCGCCTGGTGGTGCGCTTCCGCGTCGATGGCGTGCTGCGCGAGGTACTGGAACCCAAACGCGTGCTGGCGCCGCTGATTGCGGCGCGCATCAAGGTGATGGCCAAGCTCGACATCGCGGAAAAACGCTTGCCGCAGGACGGGCGCATCTCGCTGCGCGTCGCGGGCCGTCCGGTGGATGTGCGCGTCTCCACGCTGCCTTCCGGCCACGGCGAGCGCGTGGTGCTGCGCCTGCTCGACAAGCAGGCGGGCCGCCTCAACCTGGAACAGCTCGGCATGGCACCGCACACGCTCACCGTGATGCACCGCATCATCGAAAGGCCGCACGGTATCATCCTTGTTACCGGCCCCACCGGCTCCGGCAAGACCACCACGCTTTACGCCGCGCTCACCCGCCTCAACGACAAAACACGCAACATCATGACGGTGGAAGACCCCATCGAATACTATCTGGATGGCATCGGCCAGACACAGGTCAACACCAAGGTGGACATGACCTTCGCGCGCGGCCTGCGCGCCATCCTGCGCCAGGATCCTGACATTGTGATGGTGGGTGAAATCCGCGACCTGGAGACGGCGGAAATCGCCGTGCAGTCGAGCCTCACCGGCCACCTGGTGCTGTCCACCCTGCACACCAACACCGCCGTGGGCGCGGTCACCCGTTTGCGTGACATGGGCGTGGAGCCTTTTCTGCTCTCTTCCAGTCTTATCGGCGTGTTGGCGCAGCGCCTGGTGCGGCTGTTGTGCCCGGGCTGCAAGCAGCCGGTCACCGCCAGCGCGGCGGAGTGCGACACCCTTGGCCTGCCTCATGAAAATCCGCCTATCATCTATAGCGCCGTGGGTTGCGAGCAATGCAACTCTCTCGGTTACCGGGGGCGCACCGGCATCTACGAGGTCATCGAAGTGGATAGCGCTTTGCGCGGTATGATTCACCAAGGCGCGAGCGAGCAGGAGATGGAAACCCATGCGCGCACCCTGACACCCGGCATCCGCCAGGACGGCCTGCGCCGCGTGCTGGCCGGCGCAACCACGCTGGAAGAAGTGCTGCGCGTGACGCGCGCGGAGTGATGATGATTTTGGCCACAGAGGCACAGAGGGCACGGAGAAATATTATTGCAGGCCTGGGATCTGGGCTGCCGAGTCATGGCGCTGGTGCTTCCACCCTCCTGGGCAGTCGCATGGGGGCGGTGAAATTTAAGGGCGGCGTTAATATAAGCACAAAATTCTCTGCGTCTTCTGTGCCTCTGTGGCAAAAGGCTTTTATTAATGGCCGCATTTGAATTTACAGCGCTGGATGCCTCGGGCCGCGAACGCAAGGGTGTGCTGGAGGGTGATACGCCGCGCCAGGTGCGCCAGCAGTTGCGCGATCAGGGCATGGCGCCGCTTGCGGTGGCCGAGGTGCGCAGCAGTGAGAAGCACCGCGCCGCCTCGCGCCTGTCATTCCAGCGCGGCATTTCGACCACCGATCTGGCGCTGATCACGCGCCAGTTTGCCACGCTGGTGCGCTCCGGCCTGCCCATCGAAGAGGCATTGCAGGTGGTATCGCGGCAGACCGAGAAACCGCGTCTGCGCAACATGCTGATGGGGGTACGCGCGCGGGTGATGGAAGGCCATACACTGGCTACCGCGTTGCGCGATTTTCCGCATATCTTCTCCGATCTTTACTGCGCTACAGTATCGGCGGGTGAGCAGTCCGGCCACCTTGAAGTAGTGCTGGAACGGCTCGCCGACTACACCGAGACGCGCCAGGCGTTGCGGCAAAAGATCATGCTGGCGCTGATCTACCCGGTGGTAGTGACGTGCGTGGCGATTCTGGTGGTGACGGCGCTGCTCGCCTTTGTTGTGCCGCAGGTGGTGCAGGTGTTCGAAAATACCGGCCAGCAATTGCCCATATTGACGCGGATGCTGATTGCGGTGAGCGGTTTTATACGCGATTATGGTGTGCTGCTGCTGATAATATTGGCGGCGCTGGGTGTGATGGCCGGCAGCCTGTTGCGCCGCCCTGGTCCCAAGCGGCGCTTTCATCAATTACTGTTGTTGTTGCCGCTGGTTGGGCGTCTGGTGCGCAGCATGAACACCGCGCGTTTCATGCGAACTTTCAGCATCCTTACCGCCAGCGGCGTGCCGGTGATCGAGGCGATGCGCATTTCGGCGCAGGTGATGTCAAACCTGGTGATGCGCGCGGCGGTCGAAGAGGCGTCAAGGCGTGTGCGCGAGGGCGCGAATCTGCACAAATCGCTGGAGCGCAGCGGCTATTTTCCGCCCATTGCCATCCACCTCGTCGCCAGTGGCGAGACCAGCGGCAAGCTGGAGCAGATGCTGGAGCGTGCCGCGGTAAGCCAGGAGCGGGAAATAGAAACACTGCTGGCCGCCATTCTTGGGCTGTTCGAGCCGATGCTGATTCTGGGGATGGGTGGCGTGGTGCTGGTGATCGTGCTCGCCATCCTGCTGCCCATTTTTGATTTGAACCAATTAGTGAAATAACACGGGAACATTTATGAACTTTGCAATTCGAAACCCTAAACACACCCAACGCGGCTTTACCCTCATCGAAGTGATGATCGTGGTGGTGATTCTAGGCATTCTTGCGGCGCTGGTAGTGCCGCGGCTGATGGGCCGTCCTGACGAGGCGCGCGTCATCAAGGCCAAGCAGGACATACGCACCCTGGTAAGCTCATTGAATCTCTACAAGCTGGACAACTTCAACTACCCCACCACCGACCAGGGCCTGGAGGCGCTGGTGAAGAAGCCCGCCGACGCAAAAAACTGGAAAGCAGGGGGTTACATCGACCGTCTGCCGAACGATCCATGGGGCAAGCCGTATCAATACCTGCGCCCCGGCACCCGTGGCGAGATCGACGTTTTCACCCTCGGCGCCGATGGCCAGCCGGGCGGTGAAGGCGCAGATGCGGATATCGGCAACTGGAATCTTGAATAAAACCGGTAGTCATCGGGGCTGGAGTATCCAGGGGCCACGCGGTAACGGTTTCACCCTCCTGGAAATCCTGGTGGTGATCGTGATCATCGGCATCATCCTGAGTTTCGCCAGCCTGTCCATTGGGCGCAGCACAGATCGTGTCGTTCAGGAAGAGAGCGAGCGGCTGGCGGGGCTGATTAACCTGGCGGCACAGGAGGCGGTGCTACAGTCGCGGGAGCTGGCCCTGCAATTTACGCCGGGTGGTTATGAGTTTGTGGTTTTCGACAAGGATCAATGGCGTCGCATTACCGATGACGACACCTTGCGTGCACGACGCCTGCCGGAAGGGCTGCGTCTCGATATAAACGTCGAAGGCGAAGCAGTGGCGCTAGGCAAAACCGATGCGGAAAAACCCGCATCCCAGCCCCGTATCTATCTCCTGTCGAGCGGTGAGGCAACGCCTTTTCAGATCACCTTGCAGAGCAGGGCCAACGGCAGCAGCTATCAGCTTAAAGGCGACGTTGGCGGTAAGATTGAAATGAGCGGAACGGGAAATGCTGCTGCAAAGTAACCGCATCCAGCGCGGCTTCACCCTGATCGAAGTGCTGGTGGCCCTTGCGGTGCTGGCGATCAGCCTGGCGGCAGTGATTAACGGCATCAGCGCCAATGTCAGCAATGCCGCCCATCTGCGTGACCGCACTTTGGCGCATTGGGTAGCAATGAACAAGGTGGCGGAAGTGCAGGCGAGCGCGACATTCCCCGACACTGGCGTTACCAAGGGTGAGGCGCTACTGGCCGAGCGTGCCTGGTATTGGAACATGACGGTGGCGGGCACGGCCGATGCCAATATGCGCCGCCTCGATGTGGAGGTGCGTACCCGCCAGGATGGCGGCCAATCCCTGGCTCGTCTGGTGGCCTATGCCGGGCGTCCACAGCCGTGAGAAGCTCACAGCAAGGATTTACGTTGATCGAGCTGGTAGTGGCGCTGGCGATCTTTGCGGTGGTGTCGGCGCTGGTCTACGGCGGCCTGCGCAGTGTGCTCGATACGCGCAACCGCGCTGAAGAACAGGCGACGCGCCTGACTGGGCTGCAAACCGCCTTTGTGCTGATGGCAAGAGACATCGAGCAGGCCGCCGCGCGGCGCATCCGTGACGACGCGGGCGGTCCCCTGCCGGCCATGAGGGGCGCCACAAGCACTGGCAACAGTGCGCTGGAATTTACCCGCGCAGGCTGGAATAATCCAGCGGGGCGGGCACGCAGCACCTTGCAGCGCGTCGCCTATTCGGTGCGAGATAGAAAGCTGCTGCGCCTGACATGGACGATGCTCGACCGCGGGCCGGGAGATCGTCCGCAGGAGACGGTGCTGCTCGACAAGGTAAAGGGTTTCGAGATGCGCTTTCTCGACCCGCAAATGCAATGGCAACTGCAATGGCCGCCCGCCACCACGGACAACAGCTCGCAAGTAATGCTGCCGCGTGCCATTGAGGTCAGCGTCGATGTCGAGGGCTGGGGACGCATTCCACGCCTGTTCCGCGTGCCGGGGGCTATTGCAGCGGCTCCGGCGGCGGCCCCAGCCGCAGTGCCACCACCGGTCCCGGCTCCAGCCGCACAAGCAGGGGCAGCGCGGTGATGTACTCGAGGAACAGGCCTGGCGGGTGCACAAGACAATCCCAGTCGGGCGTTGCCCTGATCACGGCGATGCTGGTGACGGCCATCGTAGTAGTGATAGCGGTGAGCATGGCGACGCGCCAGCAGCTCGATATCCGCCGCAGCGCCAATGTGCTGGAGGGCGATCAGGCTTACCTGTTCGCGCTGGGGGTGGAAAGCTGGGCGCGGGGCATACTGGCGCAAGACCGGCGTGACAACACATCGGACAATCTGGGCGAAGCCTGGGCGACGGTGCTGCCACCGCTGGATGTGGAGGGCGGCAAGGTCGCGGGACGGATCGAGGATATGCAGGGGCGCTTCAATCTCAACAATCTGGTGAGTACCGACGGCAAGCCAAGCGCGCCGGACATAGCGCGTTTCCAGCGCCTGTTGCGGGCATTGCAACTCGATCCCACGCTGGCACAGCCACTCGTGGACTGGATTGATCCCGATATCGAGAAGGTGTCGCTGGACGGCGCGGAGGACAACGATTACCTGCTGCGCACCCCGCCTTACCGGGCGGCCAATGCGCCGCTGTCCAGCGTCAGCGAGCTACGGCTGATCAAGGGATTTACCGCCGAGGCCGTGACGCGCCTGGTGCCGTTTGTCTGTGCCTTGCCGGTGCGCACCGATGTCAACATTAACACCGCAAAGGCCGAGGTATTGATGACGCTGGCAGACAACCTGTCCAAGGCCGATGCCGATGGCATGGTGCAGGATCGTGGCCTCAAGGGTTATCCTGACATACAAAAATTTCTGGACAGCCCGATGGTGAAAAACCGCAACATCCCGCAGGAAGGTTTGAAGGTGGAAAGCAGTTATTTTCTGATAGACGCCGCCGCTCAATACGGGCGTGGCCAGGCACGGCTGTTCAGCCTGGTCTCACGCGCGCCAGACGGCAAGACGCAAGTGGTCATGCGCGGACAAGGGGCGTATTAATGCGCATGAAATTATTTATACGCTTTAATCCATCCAGCCTGGACGAGGCAGACTGGCTACGCATGGACGAACCAGCCAGGCACGGCCTCACGGTGCATCATGACCCCCTGCCGGACATCGCCGCCGCTGCGGCAGGCTGCCGCGTCATCCTGCTGGTGCCGGGCGCGGAGGTATTGCTGACTACCGCTGCCGTGCCGGGCGGTAACCGCCAGAAAATCGCCGGCGCCGTGCCTTATGCGCTGGAAGAACAACTGGCCAGCGATGTTGATAACCTGCACTTCGCGCTGGGCGAGCGCCGCGACGACGGTCGCATCAGCGCCGCCGTGGTGGTCAAGACGCAGCTCAACGCGTGGTTGGAACGCTTGCGGCAGGCCGGTATCGAACCGGATGCCGTCGCGCCGGATATCCTGGCGTTGCCTTGGACCAGCGGGACGTGGACGATACTCATGGACGGGGACAGGGCACTGGTGCGCACCGCGCGTCAGGCCGGCTTCGTAGCTGACGGCGATAACCTCGATACCCTGCTGCGCCTGGCGTTGAATGAGGCGGGTGAGGCACGGCCTGAACGGATCCGCATCATGCACTCCATGGTCGCCGCGCCTTCATACAATCTGGACGTGACCACCGATACGGAAACGGTTGACGAACCCGTCTTGGCGATACTGGGCCGTGGTTATGAAGAACCCAGCGCCATTAACCTACTGCAAGGCGCGTACAGCCGCCGCGAGCAGCTGGGCAGGCTGTGGCGGCCCTGGCGGCCTGTGGCGGCCCTGGCGGCGGTGTTGCTGCTTATTCAGGGCGGTATGACGGTGGCTGAATATGCGCGCCTCAACAGCGAGCGGCAAGCCCTGGCGCAACAGATCGAGCAGGTCTACCTGAAAACCTTCCCTGATGCGCGCAAAGTGGTCAATGCGCGCGCGCAGATGGAGGAGCGCCTGAAGGAACTGCGCGGCGGCGGGACGGACGAGGCGGGTTTCATGGGGCTGCTCGCCAATATCGGCCCTAGCCTCAAGGAAACCCCCAGCGTTGAAGTGCAGCGCATCAGTTATAACGAAGAAAAGATCGACCTCGCCCTGCTCATCGCCGATCTGCAAGGCCTGGATAAGCTCAAGCAGCGGCTGGTGGCACAAAGCGGGGTCAGTGTCGACATCCAGTCCGCTGCCAGCCGCGACGGCAGAGTTGAGGCGCTGCTTCAAATCAAAGGCAAGACATCATGAAGGCATGGTTTGCAAATCTCGATCCGCGTGAACGCAACGCCCTGATCTTCGGCGGTGCCCTGCTCGCCATGGTTCTGGCCTATGTCCTGCTGTGGCAGCCATTCAGCGCCCGCGCCGCGCGGCTGGAGCAGACCGTCGAGGAACAGCGTGCGCTCAAACAGTGGATGCAAAACGCGGCCCTGGAGGCGCAACGGTTACGGGCGGCCCAGGTGCCGGGGAGCATGAAGGCAGGCATGAGTGGGCAATCCCTGCTCGCGGTAGTGGATCAGGCCGCCCGGCAAGACCGGCTGGGCACGGCGCTCAAACGCATCGAACCGGAGGGGACCAGCATTGTGCGTGTCTGGTTTGAACAGGCGATATTCGATGATGTGCTGCTGTGGCTGGGTGATCTTCAAAACACCTACGGTGTGCGTATTACCAGCATCAGCATTGATCATCAAGGTAGCAGTGCCGGCTCCGTCAACGCCCGCGTAGAACTGGAAGGTGGCGGATAAAATGAAATTCTTCCAGTTTGGCGGGGTTCAACGGGGCGTCGTGCGCGCTTTTGCTTTCATAGCTCGCGCCTGGCGCTATGCCGCATTCGTGCTGCTGATGTATCTGGCATTTTTGCTGGTCACCATGCCCGCCGCGCGCGCCTATGCCCTGCTCAAGGAGCGGATTGCCCCGCTCCAGCTTTATGAGCTTGAAGGTACGGCATGGTCAGGCAAGGCGGCGCTGGCGGTAGCGGGTACGCAGCAATTCCAGGCGGTGGCCTGGCATTTTCGCCCGTGGGCGCTACTGCTGGGACACACTGAAGCTGCCCTGGATTTTGTCGAGGCGGGCCGCCACACCCAGGCCATCGCCGGGCGCACACTGGGCGGTGGCATCTACCTGCGCGACGTTGAAACCCGATTGCCCGCAACAGCACTGGAAAATATGCTGAATATCAGCGGCACCGGGCTGGATGGCACGCTCAACATCACCCTGGCGGAGGTCACATTTGCGGACAAAAAGTTGTCCACAGTGAACGGTGTACTCACCTGGAACAACGCTGGCCTGGTTTCGCCCAAAACCGCGCTGGGCAACTTTGTAATGACGCTGGAGACCAGCGGTCAAGAGATCAAAGGCGTGCTCAAGGACAGCCCCGGCAGCCCGCTGCGCGCCGAGGGCCTGCTGCGCCTCAAGCCCGATGGCGCCTATCAATTCACCGGCAGCCTTTCCCTGCGCGATCCCGGACGCCCCGACCTGGAACAGGCATTGCGTTTTTTCGGCAGCCCTGGCCCAGGAGGCAAGGTCGCCATTTCGACGCAGGGGATGATGCCGTTGCCTCTGTGACAAGGCGTGGCGGCATTTTTACGGGTTGAATATGTCTCCTGCCTCCGTATAGCTTATCCCCAGGCTCTCCGCCACGCCACGGCAGGTCAACACGCCGCCATGGGTATTGAGTCCCGCGCGCAAGGCCACGTCGCCACGCAGGGCATTCAAGCCGTTGTCTGCCAGGGCAATGATGTAAGGTAAAGTCTGATTGACCAGCGCAAATGTGCTGGTGCGCGGCACGGCCCCCGGCATATTGGCAACACAGTAATGCACCACGCCATCGACGGTATAAGTGGGATCATGGTGGGTGGTGGGATGGGTCGATTCCACGCAGCCGCCCTGGTCGACCGAGACATCCACAATCACACTGCCGGGACGCATGCTCTGCAGCATGCCGCGTGTGACCAGCCACGGTGCGCGGTGGCCGGCGATCAGCACCGCGCCGATCACCAGGTCAGCATGGAACACCGCATCTTCTATATTTGCCTCGTTGCTGGTGCGGGTCTGCAACCGTCCATTGAAAATGTCATCCAGATATTGCAGGCGCTCGTGGCGCGTGTCGAGAATGGTTACCTGCGCACCCATCCCTACGGCAATCTTGGCTGCATTGATGCCCACCACTCCACCGCCCAGGATTGCCACCTGTCCCGGCGGCACTCCCGGTACTCCTCCCAGCAGCACACCACGTCCACCCATGTGCTTTTCGAGGCAGGCTGCCCCCACCTGGGCGGCCATGCGCCCGGCTACTTCACTCATCGGCGCCAGCAGGGGAAGATAGCCGTTGGGGGTCACCACGGTTTCATAGGCAATGCCGGTGACGCCTGACGCCAGCATACGCTCCACCAACGTGCGGTTGGCGGCCAGGTGCAGGTAGGTGAAGAGCGTGAGATCCGGCCGCAGAAAGGCATATTCGGATGCAATAGGTTCCTTCACCTTCACCACCATCTGCGCCGACCATGCCACAGCGGCATCGGGCACGATTTCGCCACCCGCGGCATGATACTCGGCATCCGTGATGCCACTCCCCAAACCCGCCCCCTTTTGCACTAAAGCACGGTGGCCACGGCGGGAAAGTACTTGCACCACGCCGGGCGTCATCCCAACCCGGTTCTCGTCGTCTTTGATCTCTTTGGGCAGGCCGATAAGCATGAGAGGCTCCTTTCAAAAGCTACGCAACGGATAGGCTCTTAATAACACAAAAATGCTCTGTTGTTTCGTGTAAACTCCGCTTTTTAGTCAACATTTCAGATTTTGGAGGATGGAGAGTGGATGTTTCGGCGGCAGCGATCATCTTGCGAGTAGTGCTGGCCCTGCTGCTCATCCCCGTTATATTGGTCACGCTTGGGCTGGCGTGGAATCATCCGCCCTTGGGCGAGCCGCCGGGCCTTGCCTTCCGGCTCAAGACATATCTTACGACGCATGTGGCGGAAGTGCGTGATGACGCGATTTTTCCCGAGTTGCGTCCGCGCCATTATGCTATAGAGGCACAGCCCTTGTTCGAGGCGGTAAACCGCGCCGCGCAAGGTTTGGGGTGGGAAATTACCGGAGTTGACGCTGAGCGCATGGTCATGCACGCCGTGGTGGCTACACCGGTATGGCGTTTCAAGGACGATGTGACAATCTGGCTGCGGTCCTTGCCGCAGGGAGGAAGTGCGGTCTATGCGCGCTCGGAATCGCGTATCGGAAAGGGTGACTTGGGGGCGAACAGCCGCCATATTCTGGATTTAATCCAGGCAGCAGAGAAAACCATGGGCGTGAAAAAATAAAAGCCGGCACCAAGGCCGGCTTTTAAAAACAGCAATGCTATAAGTTACAAACTTATTACTTACCAGCGGCAGGAGCAGCAGCGCCGCCTTCAGCAGGAGCAGCAGGAGCGGCTTCGGCAGGGGCAGCAGGAGCGGCTTCGGCAGGAGCAGCAGGAGCGGCTTCAGGGGCAGCAGGAGCGGCGGCTTCAGGAGCAGCAGGAGCGGGAGCTTCGGCTGTTTCTTCCTTTTTGCCGCAAGCAGCCAGGGACAACGCCAATAGAGAAGCAAGGAGAATTGGGTGTTTCATGTCAGTTCCTATAATCCTAGATAAAAAAATAAACGCGAATATTCACCATTTCCCGATACTGAAAAACAGTAAGTATCGAGCAAGCGCCATATTCTAGTGCTATTTGAGAAAATTTCCAATAGTTTAGCAATATTTTTTAGAGCGTCTCCAGATTTGCAGGTCATGGCGCGAGTTCGCACGGCTAATCCGGGCGCCAATGGTATAATCATATGGCACCTCTGATTTATTCAGAGGTGCCTAGGCACATGGAGGTGCCGGCATTTGTTAGATTACGTCAAGTGATTGAAAAATGAAGATAAAGAAAAAATCACATTTTTTCTTTTCTGATCTCTGAGAATTCCAGGATGGAATTATTCAGAGCGTCCATACAACTATAAGCCGGAAGGCTTGATATGTGCTTTTATCTTTCAGTGTCATGCAGAAATGTTCGGGGGTCGTCTTGCCGTTGAGTCTGGATAGCCATCTTTATGATGGGGAAATCGATGTCCCTTGTGTCAGCGCTCCTTTGAGTATAGCGGGCCCCGCGGGCGATTTGGAGGCTATTACCTCTTTGCCGCTGGAGATTGAGGCGATGCGTGCCGTAGCGGTGATCTGCCATCCACATCCGCTTTATGGCGGCACCATGGCCAATAAGGTGGTGCATTACATGTCGCGCACGTTTAATGAGATGGGCGTGGGGACGTTGCGCTTTAATTTCCGGGGCGTGGGGGCGAGCGCGGGCAGTTACGCGCACGGCGCCGGCGAAACAGAAGATCTGCTGGCGGTGCTGGATTGGATAGAGGAGCAGTATCCAGGGTATGCCGTCTGGCTGGCGGGCTTTTCTTTCGGGGCCTACATCGCGCTATGCGGTGCTGGCCTGAGGCCAGTGGCACGGCTGATTACGGTGGCACCGCCAGCGAATCTTTTTGATCTTAACGCGGTGCCTTTGCCGTCATGCCCGTGGCTGTTGATTCAAGGGGACCAGGATGAGATCGTTCCCTGTGATGAGGTACTGGATTGGGTGGATAGCCTGGCCCGTCCACCGCGGGTGATCTGCATGAGGGGTGTCGACCATTTTTTTCATGGGCATCTCAACGAGCTGCGCGATAAGCTCAAAGGAGCGCTTGCGCCTCGCGCCACTAAAACCGGGGATGCCAAGGTGGCGTGATGGCCGCGCCTCATCTGCCGTTTTCAGAATTATAGCATTCCAGATCAAACGGCCATTTGCTGCGCCATTGCATCAAGCCCTTCGCAGCCTTCCAGGACGCGATTCATTACCATGATTATCTGCACCTCATCCAGTTGCAGCGCTTGCAAGATGGCGGGGGGCAGGTCGTGGCCTTCGCCCTCGCCGATGCCGTGGGTCTTGAGCATGCGGTCGGCGATCAGCGCCAGGTTGGCATAGGTAGCGTGCGGGCCGACATACGCTTCGTTATGGTGTTCACGTGCCGTGACTATGATTTCTTCGGGCAGGCGCCACGCCTCAGTCAGCCAGGCACCCATCTGTCCGTGATTTACGCCCAAGGTTTCGATTTCTAGTGCGAGGATGGATTTTTCGGGGTTTTTACCCACCAGATCGTTTAATTGTAAAAACTCCTGCTTGAACAGCCCCCCCATCAGAAGATGCCCGATATTGTGCAGCAAGCCTGCCAGGTAGCTTAACCCGGCGCGCGGGCGGATGGGTTCGGGCATGGCCTTGCCCAAGGCCTGCATCAGCGCGGCACTGTAGGTGGCGTGGCGCCAGAAAGCGCCCAAGCCCAGGGGGCCGTGTTGGGGAATTTTGAATGGTTTTGCCGTGGCCAGCCCCAGGGCGAGGTTCATGACCATTTCATAGCCCAGCACGCGGGCTATAGCGACGCGCACCGAATCGACGCGCCCCTGATAGCCAAAGAATGACGAGCTGGCGTAGCGCATGACCTGGGCGGCCAGCGCGGGATCCATTTCGACAAGTCTGGCGAGATCATCCGCGCGCGCATTCGGGCTTGTGCTCAGTTGAATGATTTTCAGCGCCATCTCCGGCAGCGCGGGGAGTGCCCCCATGCGCTCGATGCGGTGCTTGATGTCCAGAGCGCGGTCACTTTCCTTCTGTGCGGCCTCTTGAGCGCCGCCGGACGCCGCTGCGCCGTCATCAAGCGCTGCCACGGGGCGTGCGAAGCTACCGCCCAGCCAGGCATTGCGCTGCATGATATGAAAACTTTTGCTGGTCACTTTGACAAGATGCGCGGGGCTGCCCGAGGTGAAGCAGATGTCTCCTGACTGAATCAGGCTGTCGTCAATGATGGCTCGTACACCGTAAGCCTCGCCCAGCGGGGGGATGAAGCCGGGCTTGCAGTCCCGGAAAATGGCGGTGATTTGCATGTCCTGGGCAGGCTCCAGTTTGCGGTGCAGCATCTTGCAAAGGGCGTCGATGTCCAGTTCATGCGTAATCGGCATGACGGCCATCACCAGTCCGATCTGGTCTTTCAGCAGCACGGTTTGCGCCAGGGAGCGCGGAGGTATCCCGGCGGCAGTGGCGGCCTGCGCAAGAGAAGTGATCTCGGGCAGGTCCAGCACGGTGTATACAATCCGGTTGTTGTCCAGATATTGCTTTATCGTGTATGCGATGGCCATGCGAGTGCCTTATCTTGCGGGGAGGATCAGGATGCCGTGGCGCAGACCTGTGCGTAGTCGGCGTAACCAGTGACGTTTGCCTCATCGCCGCAATGGCGGCAGTTAGGGTCGCGTTTGACCTTGAATTCGTTGAAGCGCGCGCCCAATGCATCGTAATACAGCATCCGGCCCACCAGCGGCTCGCCGATGTTGAGCAGAATCTTGAGAGCTTCGACCGCCTGCAACACACCGATCACGCCCGGCATTACGCCCAGCACGCCAATCTCGGAACAGGACGGCGCCATTTCGGCGGGTGGCGGTTCGGGGAACATGCAGCGGTAACACCCGCCGCGCTGTTTTTCATAGCCCGGCCAGAACACCGTGACTTGGCCCTCGAAGCGGTATACCGCACCATGTACATTGGGGATGCCAAGTTTGACGCAGGCATCGTTGATCAGGTAACGGGTGGGCAAATTGTCGGTGCCGTCCATTACCACATCGTATCCGGCGAGGATTTCTTCCACGTTGCTGCTGCTCAGGTGGGTCTGATAACCCGTGACTTTGATCTTGGGGTTGAGCGCTTCGAGCGTTTCACGCGCCGAGTCGACCTTGGGGACGTCGACGCGGGCTTCGGTGTGCAGGATCTGCCGCTGCAAATTGCTGCGGTCTACGACATCATGGTCGACGATACCCAGTGTGCCGACCCCCGCCGCCGCCAGATACAGCGCGGCGGGTGAGCCCAGGCCGCCGGCACCGATCAGCAGCACCTTGCTGTCCATCAGTTTGAGCTGGCCGGTCTCGCCCACTTCGGGGAGCAGCAGGTGGCGCGAATAACGTTCACGTGCATCCGCATCCAGCGCACGGGGGGTCTCGAAGGGCAGGCCGTTATTTTTCCAGCGGTTGAAGCCGCCCGCTACCGAGCGCACGTCATTATAGCCCAGGCGCTGCAGCGTCTCGGCAGCAAACAATGAGCGCACACCGCCGGCGCATAGGGTCAAGATGGTATGGGCGGCATCGGGCACGGCCTCTTCCACACGTAATTCCAGAAAGCCGCGCCCCAGGCGCAACGCCCCCTTGGGGCTGCCCTGCGCGATTTCGTCAGCTTCGCGCACATCGATCAAGACGGCCCCCTTGCTTTGCAGGGCCAGTGCCTCTTCGGGCGTGATCTCGGGAATGGCGGCTTTCAGCTCGGCCAAGCGGCGGTCTTTGGCTTTCATCATACTTCTCCTAACTGGGCGGATATTCGGATATATAACACGATTGCCACATACTACCAAACTACGACGCACATGGACGTGCTAGTGCCGCAAGAGACAGGAGCCGGGAGCGACTGCCGTCACATATCCGCAACGGCTCCAATCGCCGTTTTTAGGCTGAAAACATCGTATACAGCGTCAACAGTATTTCCACTACGATCAGAATGACAATGTACCATTCCACGCGCAGGCTGCGGTTGTGCTGCAACAGATCCAGCAGCGTTTCCACTGTGCGCGAGATCAGCTCCAGTTTGCGTTCCAGCGCCAGATGGCGTTCGCGCAACTCGTATTCATCCGCCAGCCGCAGATATAACCGGTCTAGATCGGGCCGGTCCCACAGTATCTCCGGTTTCTCACCCATTTCGACACGGCCCACCATCTTGTGCTGGATCAGCAATGTGCCGCCGATGTGGCGCAACAACTCCTTACTCTGGTGTCCGCCGCTGCCATCGCGCTGCAAGCTGGCCGCCAAAGGCTCAATGCGGTCGAAAACACCGGCGATGCTGGCCTCGTAGTGGGCAAGCACCACGCTTTTGGCGAGGATGTCCGCTACGGTTTGCAGGCGCTCGATACTGAACGCGTGGAGTGAAACCACGCCGCCTTCCACGCGTTCATCGCGCTGCGGATTGATGCTCATTTCTGCTTCTTCTGTCTCTGGCCTGGCAAAGGGCTCGTTGATCAGAGGCTTTAAAAGAGACAAAAACGAGGTTTCCTCCATGGCGTCGAGGTCGAATAAAACCACCACACCGTAACGGAACAGCACCGCGCAACCTTGTGTGCCCGCGATCACTACCAGCGGGGCGACTGCCAGGCGCTGCGCAGCCTCCAGCGCGCGCAGGTCGATACGCTCGCCCACGCACAGGGCGCGTACTCTGACAGTGATTTTGCCTGCGAAGGGTGTTGGTTGCTGCATTTAGCGCCTATCCTTGGCGCAGCGGAAACCAAGATCGGCGAATGCCGAATGCGGTGCCAAATAAAATCTGTACGCCCCCCGGTAAAAATGGCTGACGACGTAGTGGCCGACACCGCCCCAGCCGCCACCTCTGACGACCTTGTTCTTTCCGCCAGTCCCGGCGCTTTCATGGCGTGAGCCAGGATAGGGTAGATACCAGTCATCCACCCATTCCATCACATTGCCTGCCATATCATGGACGCCATAGGCCGATTTTCCTGAGGGGTATGATCCTACGGGAGCGACTCCCGTTTCCCAGTTATCGGCGCTCCCGGCATTAAGTTTAGAGGGATCCCACTGGTTTCCCCAGGGATATTCCCGCCCGTCCGCGCCACGCGCCGCCTTTTCCCACTCGGCCTCGGTGGGCAGCCGTTTGCCCGCCCATTTGCAATAGTCGCGCGCATTGGGCCAGGTTACGCTGGTGACAGGTAGGTTATCCAGGGTCTTTTGATGTTTTTCGATAGTCGCCAGCAGTGCATCTTTGGTCATCGTCCGGGTATCCATATCCAGCCGCAACGTCTCCGCCACAAAATTTCTTAGCTTCTTCACGTCTGCACTGTCGAGGATCTCGCGGGTCAGCAGATAACCGTTTTTGTCCCAATGCGCTGGTAGCCAATAGTTGTTTTGAATGACAAACGTGCGATATTGAGTATTGGTGACTTCGTATTTGTCGATCAGAAAGGCGGGGAGCCGGAGCTTGCGTTGCGGGTGCTCGTCGAGATACCAGGGTTTTGCGGAGCCAAACTCCTTGGATTTGCCGCTGGTGTCGGTTTTGTTGCTGCCCATGATAAATTCACCGGCGGGGATGAGCACCATATCCTGGGTGGAGGGCGGCGGCGCGCTCTTGCTGTCTTGCGCCGTCCACGCCACGGCCGGGTGAACAATCAAAGAGGCTAGAAGCGCCATGCCGCGTAGATTCAGGCAGAAAAGCACGCTTGCGCAATACCGGCCATGGATGGAATTTCTAGGCATTTTGCTATCTGTCTGGCGCCAATCATTTTTGCTTGATCGCATATTACCATATCAAGGAGGCGCCGAATTATTCAGGGCGTCCTCAAGTCAGCAGGCAGCCGTTACTCGCCGAGGAGCCCGGCCAGCAACGCGGGATCTTCCAGTTTTTCCAAAAACCACGCCAGTGCATTCCCCCCCAGAGTGTTGCGCCAGGCGATAAACAGCCGCGGCTCGGGCACTGGACAGGCCACTTCCTTGATGATCAGGCGCCCGGCCGCAAGATCGTCTTTAATCATCGTGCGCGGCACAAACCCGACGCCGAAACCCATGCGGTGCGCCTCCAGTTTGGCGCGCATATCCGGCACGGTGAGGACATCCTGGCCGGATAACAGGTATGAGGTGCGCGGGGGGATGTTGCGTGAGCTGTCGGCGGCGGCGATGGCGCGATATTGCTGGATATCGTCGCTGGTCAATGGCGCGGACGTGCCGGCCAGTGGATGATCGGGCGTGACGACAAACACGAACGCCATCTCGCCCAGCGCGCGTGTGGCATAACCGCCGCCCGCCGGGCCTTCGCCGCTCACCCCAATGGCAAGGCTGGCGCGCCCCGCCGCCAGCGCGTCCCAGGTGCCTCCGAACACTTCTGTGGTAATGCGCAGCCGGGTGCCGTGGTTTTCCGCGTAAAATGCGGCAACCAGGGGGTAGATTCTGGTGAGCGGTATCAGGTCGTCGACGGCAATAGTCAGCTCGACTTCCCAGCCCGTCGCTATGCGCCTGACACTGTGTTCAAGCTCGGCTGCGGCGCGCAGCAAATGGCGGCCATCCTGCAGCAGCTTTTCCCCCGCCACGGTCAATTTAGCGCGGTGGCCGCTACGGTCGAATAGCGTAATATCCAGGTCCTGCTCCAGCTTCTGCACGGTATAGGTGATTGCCGAAGGTACGCGGTGCAGTTCTTCGGCGGCGGCGGCAAAGCTGCCCTTGCGCGCTATGGCATCCAGCACATAAAGAGCATCGAGTGTCAGGCGCATATTCTATGTCCACGAAAGGGGTGTATCAAAAATATGGTGTGATAGAATCAATCTAATATCAATCTTGCCAGTGTAATACAATTGAGGATTATTGGATGACGATCCTGCCATGGAAATCCGGCTTTAAACTTTTTCCGGTATTGATGGCCGCGCCCAGCAGGCGATGGGCGAGCGCATTACTCCTCCTGCCGGTGGCCTTGTTCACCTCGGCGTGCCGTAATCCCGAAACCCAGGCGCCACCGCCTCCTCCGCCACCCCAAGTCAGCGTTGCCAGCGTGATCGAACGGCAAGTGGCCGACTCGGATGAGTTTTCTGGCCGGCTGGAGGCGGTGGAAAGCGTACAGGTGCGTTCACGGGTGACGGGGTATATCGACAGCATCGCTTTCCAGCAGGGCAAGGATGTGAAGAAGGGTGAGGTGCTGTTCGTTATCGACCCCGGCCCCTATCGCGCAGACTTGAACCGCGCCGAAGCGGATCTGGCGCGCTCCCTTGCCCAAGCGGAGCTTGATAAAAGCCAGCTTGCACGCGCGGAAAAATTACTCCAGGCGCGGATGATAGCGCAACAGGAGTACGACGACCGCGCCAGCGCTCAGCACCAATCGGAAGCGAGCGTGCGTGCGGCAAAGGCGGCGGTTGATCTGGCACGCCTAAACCTTAGTTATACCCGTGTCACATCACCCATCAGTGGCCGCGCCGGGCGTGCCGAAGTGACCACCGGCAATCTTGTCACGGGTGGTGATGCAGGCGCGACCGTGCTGACCACGGTGGTGTCGCATGATCCCATTTACGCCTACTTTGAAGGCGATGAACATGCCTACCTCAAATACGCCGCAGCAACGAAAAAGACAGCCCGCAACCCGGTATCCATGGGGCTGAGCAACGAGCAAGGCTACCCGCACCAAGGGTACCTGGACTTCATCGACAACCGGCTTGATCCTGCAACAGGCACGATTCGTATCAGAGCGGTTTTCGACAACAAACAGGGGCTGTTCACGCCGGGACTGTTTGCCCGCATTAAACTGGGCGGCGGCCGCTATAACGCGGTATTGATTGATGACCGCGCGGTGGGTACGGATCAAAGCAAAAAGTTTGTGATGGTACTCGGGCCGGATAACAAGGTGAACTATCGCCCGGTGACGCTGGGGCCGGTGGCCGATGGCCTGAGAGTGGTCAGAGAGGGACTCAAGGCGGGCGAAGTGATTGTCGTGGATGGATTGCAGAGGGTGCAGCCTGGGGCTGTCGTCACGCCACAGAAGGTGCCGATGGAAAAGCCGCCTGGGAACAGCCAGGCGAACTCCGCGCAGCCACAGCATAACTAGCGCGAGACCACGTCCATGAACTTTTCCCGGTTCTTTATCGACCGTCCGATCTTTGCGGCGGTGCTGTCCATCCTGATTTTCTTGGCGGGTGCTCTGGCGATTCCGCAGCTGCCATTGAGCGAATATCCCGAGGTTGTCCCGCCCTCGGTGGTGGTGCGCGCCACCTACCCCGGCGCGAATCCCAAGGTGATCGCCGAAACCGTCGCTTCGCCGCTGGAGGAGCAGATCAACGGCGTGGAAAATATGCTGTACATGTCATCCCAGGCCAACGCCGATGGCGTGATGATGCTGACGGTAACGTTCAAGCTCGGCACAGACATCGATACCGCGCAGGTGCAGGTGCAAAACCGTGTTTCACAGGCGCTCCCCAGGCTACCCGCGGAAGTGCGACAGTTTGGCGTGACGACCGTCAAGAGTTCACCCGATCTCACCATGGTGGTGCATCTGCTCTCGCCGGATGAGCGCTATGATGCCATCTACCTGCGCAACTACGCGCTGCTCAACGTGAAGGATGCACTGGCGCGGGTATCGGGTGTGGGCCAAGTGCTTATATTTGGCGCGGGCGATTATTCGATGCGGGTATGGCTCGACCCACAAAAAGTGGCGGCGCGCAATCTCACCGCCAGCGATGTGGTAGCCGCAATTCGTGAGCAAAACCTGCAGGTGGCTGCCGGCGTGATCGGCGCCCCGCCCACCCCTCCGGGCGTGGATTTTCAGCTAAGCATCAACGCCGCAGGCAGACTCGTTACCGAGGAACAGTTTGGCGACATCATCATCAAGGCAACGCCTGATGGCGCCACCACCCGTTTGCGTGATGTGGCACGCATCGAGCTGGGTGCCAGCGGCTATGCCTTGCGCAGCCTGCTCAACAATAAATCCGCCGTGGCCATCCCCATTTTCCAGGCACCAGGATCGAATGCGCTGGAGCTGTCCGATAATGTGCGTAAAACGATGGCAGAGCTAAAGCGCGGATTTCCGCAGGGTGTCGATTACAAGATCGTTTACGACCCCACCGTGTTCGTGCGCGACTCGATCAAGGCGGTGGTGAAAACACTGCTGGAAGCCGTGGCGCTGGTGGTGCTGGTGGTGATCCTGTTTTTGCAGACGTGGCGCGCCTCGGTGATCCCGCTGATCGCTGTGCCGGTATCGATTATCGGCACGTTTGCGCTGCTGTGGGTGTTTGGCTTTTCGATCAACACCCTGACCCTGTTTGGCCTGGTGCTTGCCATCGGTATCGTGGTGGATGATGCCATCGTGGTGGTAGAGAACGTCGAGCGCAACATTGGGTTGGGATTGAACCCGCGTGATGCGACGTACAAGGCCATGCAGGAGGTGAGCGGCCCGATCATCGCCATCTCGCTGACCTTGTGCGCCGTGTTCGTTCCGCTGGCCTTTGTCAGCGGGTTGACGGGGCAATTCTACAAACAGTTTTCCCTGACCATTGCCATTGCAACGGTTATCTCCGCCTTTAACTCGCTCACCCTCAGCCCGGCATTGTGCGCGCTCTTGCTGAAATCGCACAAAGCGCCCAAGGATCGTCCGACGCGGCTGCTTGATTTCTTGTTCGGCTGGCTGTTCAGGCTGTTCAACCGGACTTTCTCCAGCGCATCGAACGGCTACGTGCGCACCGTGGGCGGCGTCCTCCAGCACAAGACCATCGCCATGCTGGTATACCTGATTCTGATCGGTGCAGCCTATGTGGTCTTTAACAAGGTGCCCGCAGGTTTTGTGCCCAGCCAGGA
Source organism: Gammaproteobacteria bacterium Ga0074134 (assembly GCA_001464965.1). Lineage (GTDB taxonomy): Bacteria > Pseudomonadota > Gammaproteobacteria > Ga007554 > LNEJ01. The sequence continues at coordinate 4,413 of LNEJ01000060.1, read as the reverse complement.
CAAACAATATCTGGTGGGATTCGCGCAACTTCCCGATGGGGCTTCGCTGGAGCGTACCGAGGAAGTGATTCGCAAAATGTCTGACATAGGCCTTGCGCAACCCGGAGTACGGGACTCTGTTGCCTTTCCGGGATTGTCGATCATCGGCTTTACCAACAGCCCCAGCGCGGGAGTGGTGTTTTTCGGACTAAAGGATTTTAGCGAGCGTCAAACACCCGACCTGTCAGGGTTCGCCATTGCTGGCGCCTTGAACCAGAAACTCTCCAGCATCCAGGGTGCCTTCACCGCAGCGTTTCCACCCCCGCCGGTGATGGGCCTGGGTTCGATCGGCGGCTTCAAGATGCAAATTGAAGACCGTGCCAACCTGGGCTATGAGGAGCTTTATGGCGCCACGCAGGGATTGCTGATGAAAGCCTATCAAACGCCCAGTTTGGCGGGTCTTTTTTCAAGCTTCCAGATCAACGTGCCGCAGATCGATGCGGACATCGACCGCGTCAAAGCCAAGCGCCAGGGCGTGGCAGTCACCGACGTTTTTGACACCATGCAGATTTACCTTGGATCGTTGTATGTGAACGATTTCAACCGCTTTGGCCGCACCTATCAGGTCATCGCCCAGGCGGATGGCCCCTTCCGCTCGCACGCCGAAGATATCACCCAGCTAAAGACGCGCAATGCGGCGGGCGAGATGGTGCCGCTTGGCGCGGTACTGAAGATAAATCAAGGCTATGGGCCGGACCGGGTGTCACGCTACAACGGCTATACCTCGGCGGATATCAACGGCGGCCCCGCGCCAGGAGTCAGTTCCGGTCAGGCGCAGGCCATGATGGAAAAACTCGCCAGGGAAAACCTGCCAAACGGCATCAGTTTTGAATGGACGGATCTTACCTACCAGGAAATTCTGGCCGGCAATACCACCATGCTGGTCTTTCCGCTCTGCGTGCTGCTGGTATTTCTGGTGCTCTCCGCGCTGTATGAAAGCCTGAAGCTGCCTCTGGCGGTTATCCTGATTGTTCCGATGGGCCTGTTGTCGGCTATCGTGGGGGTTTGGCTCATGGGTAAGGACAACAACATCTTTACGCAAATGGGCTTTGTGGTGCTGGTAGGTTTGGCGTGCAAAAACGCCATCCTCATTGTCGAGTTCGCCAAGGTGCTCGAAGACCAGGGCAGAGATGCAATGACCGCCGCCCGTGAAGCCTGCCGCCTGCGTCTGCGTCCCATACTGATGACCTCACTGGCCTTCATCATGGGCGTGTTTCCGCTGGTGATCTCAAGCGGCGCGGGTGCGGAAATCCGCCAGGCGATGGGTATTGCGGTATTCGCCGGCATGCTGGGCGTGACCTTTTTCGGCCTGTTGCTGACGCCGGTGTTCTATGTGCTGCTAAGAGGTTGGGCTAAAAAGCGTGCCCTCCCTACTGATGCAGCGGCGGCATCCACGGATTACCCTGGATAACGGGGTGATTGTGGATTCATAAAAATTGAACAAGTAGCACAAAGTTATTTGCTATCAACCGCAAGGAGACTGGATTACGATAGCCTCCTGGATAACTGGAGAAAGCAGCACATGATTATATTGCGTAAAAGCCAGGAGCGCGGCCACGCCAATCACGGCTGGCTCGACAGCTATCACACCTTTTCCTTCGCCGGTTATTACGACCCCGCGCATATGGGATTTTCCAGCCTGCGCGTGATCAACGACGACCGCATCACCCCCGGCGCGGGTTTCGGCACGCACGGCCACAACGACATGGAAATCATCACCTATGTGCTGGAAGGTGCGCTGGAGCACGAGGACAGCATGGGCAATGGCTCGGTGATCGTTCCCGGTGACGTGCAGCGTATGAGCGCCGGCACCGGCATCACCCACAGCGAATATAATGCATCAAAAACAGAGCCTGGGCATTTTCTACAAATCTGGATTCTCCCGAATCAGACCGGCGTTACACCCAGTTACGAACAGACGCACTTTAGCGAGGCTGACAAACGCGGGCGGTTACGCCTGATTGCATCGCCGGACGGGCGCGACGGCTCAGTCAAGATATACCAAGACGCCTCTGTTTACGCAACCGTACTTTATGCCGGCGAATCCGTCAGCCATGTCTTGATGGCAGGCCGAAAGGCGTATGTGCATATTGCGCGTGGCGGGGCGCAGCTCAACGGCCAGCCGCTGGCCGAAGGTGATGGCGCCCGTGTAATTGATGAGCATGGCATATCTTTGACCGCTGACAGCAAGGCCGAGGTCTTGCTGTTTGATCTTGATTGATAACCCGCACACAAGGAGCATTGAGCATGGCCAAGCTGCTGTATATCGAAGCCTCACCCAGAAAAGAACGTTCCGCCTCCATCGAAGTCAGTAAGGTATTTTTAGACGCTTACGCGAAATCGCACCCCAACGATCAGATAGAAAAGCTTGATCTATGGAATATGGCATTGCCAGAGTTCAATGGCACGGTGCTCGATGCAAAATACGCTGTGCTGCATGGCGAAACACACACACCAGAGCAAGCCAGGGCATGGAGCGACGTGGTCCACATGTTCGAGCAATTTAGATCTGCCGACAAATATCTGATCAGCCTGCCGATGTGGAACTTTGGCATTCCCTATAAGCTCAAACACTACATCGATGTGATTAGCCAGCCGGGGCTGGCCTTTAGTTTTTCACCAACGGAAGGTTACAAGGGGCTGGTGACGGGCAAACCAATAACCGTAATTTATGCGCGCGGCGGCGAATATCATGATGGTTCCGGTGCGGCCGCCTATGACCTGCAGAAGCGTTATATGGAGCTGTGGTTGGCGTTCATCGGTTTCACTAGTATCCGCTCCATACTCGTCGAGCCGATGCTCTACGCCCCAGAAGTGGTGGCAAGCGCCAAGACGATCGCCAAAGAAATGGCCACGACAATAGCAACACATTTTTGAAAGAGTAATCATGCACAACAAAATCGCAAAAACCCACGTACCCATCCACGAGCTTATCGCCATGCGCTGGAGCGGGCGCGCCTTTGACGCCGGCAAGCCCGTCGCCCGCAAGGACATTATCGCCCTGCTTGAAGCCGCGCGCTGGGCGCCTTCCTGCTATGGCGATGAGCCATGGCGCTTTATCGTCTGGGATAAAAACACCGACGCCGCCGCATGGCAGAAGGCCTTTGACTGTCTGGGCGAGTTCAACCAGCAGTGGGTGAAAAATGTGCCCGTATTGCTGCTGGCTACCGCAGGCAGCGTCTTCCATAAAAACGGCAAACCAAACCGCTGGGGTCAGTACGACACCGGTGCCGCCAGTGAAAATCTGTGCCTGCAAGCCGTAGCGTCAGGCCTGATGGCGCACCAGATGGGCGGCTTTGATGCCGATAAGGTGCGTTCAACATTCGGCATTCCGTTACAATATGAATGCATGGCGATGATAGCCGTGGGATATCCGTCCACGCCCGACGTATTGGATGGCGATCTTAAAGAGCGCGAGTTCGCGGAACGGGCGCGCGACCCGCTGGGCCAGCATTTTTTTGAAGGTGGCTGGGAAATTCCCATTAAGGTATAGGAAGGTATTTTTTATGATGAAGTTGCGTTGCACGGTGGCGCTCGGTGCGTTGTTTACATCTGTTGCGGCAGGTGCGGCGCCGCTGACGGTGACGGTGGGTAATTTTGCGTCGGGTGACAAGTCGGGCTGGGAGGAGCAGGAATTCAAGGGAAAGGTGAATTATTCGGTCGTGAAAGTAGGCAATGGCGCGCGCGCGCTGGAAGCGCGCAGCACTGGAGCCGCCTCCGGCCTGCACAAGAAAATCAACGTGGACCTGGAGAAAACGCCCTATATCAACTGGACATGGCGGGTTGCCAACACCCTCAAGGGTGTCGACGAAACCACCAAAAAAGGTGACGACTATCCGGCGCGGATTTATGTGATCCTCTCCGGCGGTCTGCTTTTCTGGAAGAGCCAGGCATTGAATTACGTCTGGTCCAGCACCGAGCGGCCCACGGACGCCTCCTGGCCGAATGCCTACACATCAAGTGTTGTCATGATTGCCGCTGATTCAGGAAACAGCAAGGCCGGCACCTGGGTAACGCATAAGCGCAACCTGCGCGAAGACCTGAAGCGCTATCTCGGAAAAGACGTTACACATGTCGACGCCATTGCCGTGATGTCCGACACCGACAACTCCGGCCAAAGCGCCACCGCCTATTATGGCAACATATTCATGTCGAGTGAGTAAGCCCAATGAGGCCGCGGCCTCCGCATTCAGCATCAGTATTTTCCAATTCAGAAATGAGTCTGAACGGAGAGCGGGTAGACTCACCTGTCAGACCTCGATTCTGTATCGGTCTGGTTAGACAGTGTCGTCACGAGATTAGTGATAAAATGCGCACTGCATCGTATCTTAGGGCGGAACCATGACTGAAAGCGCAAGGCGACACGACTTATCG